>DATNDR010000052.1:0-3010 GCA_035606945.1 Pseudonocardiaceae bacterium | reverse complement strand
GCGGGCCGAGTTCGGCGACTACCTCTACCTGGCCTTCACCAACGCCACCGCGTTCAGCCCCACCGACACCCTGCCGACCAGCCGGTGGTCCAAGATGACCATGATGCTGCAATCCGCGATCGCCCTGCTCATCGCCGCACTAATAATCGCCCGGGTCGTCAACGTGCTGAAGTGACGTAATCCCCCTCCAACGGCAAATCGCGATATGTCAGTGTCGAACCTGCTGGCACGCGCGGCCCCGTGCGCGCGGTTCGTGACGTTTCCGCGGGACGAGCGCTAGACGGCGGCGGCGCGACAACCTAGAACGAGGCTGCCCCAATCGGGTTTCTCGCTCCATCGATATCCGCTGCCACGGGTCCAGCCACCTGATCGTCGGCGCGGCTGGAAGTGTCAATGCACCGGCTGCGGCTCAGCGGACGGCGCAGCACCGGCTTGTTGAGATCGAGGGAACCGTGCCTGAAGCCGCCTCACCGCTCACGTCCGTCGACTGCCTGGCAAGCATCTCCGGGCTTGAACGCTGCCGGCGTCGAGTTCCTCCGCCGACGGTCCTGGCGACCGTTAGCCGACACATGGTTACCGGAGTCCGGTTATAGATAATTGCTGGTAGGGCTTGCCAAATGACACTGTTTGTGGGCAGACTTTCCGGTTACTGGGATGGTTTGACCTTTTCGGTGGTTAGGCGGCACTCGACGGGGGTCGGTTCCAGTCCGGGTGGTGCTACCTCGCAAGACGAGGGGAGCCCGCGATGCGTCGCTATGTTGGTATCAAGTCCCTGGCCTTCGCTGTGGCACTCGCTGCGGTGGCGGCCGGCGTGGCGGCCGTCTCAGTCCAGCCGGCATCAGGAACACCTTCGGCATCGCCTGCTGTCAAAGGGGGTTCCGGCACGGTGGCGGCGCTGGTGGCGGCGATGACGTTGGATGAGAAGCTGGGCATGGTCAACGGCTGGCCGAATGGCGTGTCAGCGCCGCCGCAGACCGATCGCGTGATCGGTGTTGGGTTTATTCCGGGCGTGCCGCGGCTGGGTGTTCCGGCGTTGACGTTCACCGACGGTCCGGCTGGGGTGCGGATGAACCTTCCGACGACGGCGATGCCGGCGCCGGTGGCGTTGGCGGCGACGTTCAGCGCCGATCTGGCCGAGCGCTATGGGGAGGTGCTGGGCCGGGACGGCCGGTCCCGGGACCAGGATGTGATCTTCGGCCCGATGATGAACATGGTCCGGGTGCCGCAGGCTGGCCGCAATTTCGAGACGCTGGGCGAGGATCCGTCTTTGATGGCTGCGTTGGTGGCGGCGGAGACCCGCGGCATTCAGAGCCAGGGCGAGATCGCGACCGCCAAGCATTTCGCGGAGAACAACCAGGAAAACAACCGGATGGGCGTCAACGTCAATGTGGACGATCAGACGCTGCGGGAGATGGAGCTGCGCGGGTTTGAGGCCGCGGTGAAGGACGGCCACAGCGGCGCGGTGATGTGCGCCTACAACGGGGTCAACGGCAATTTCTCGTGCGAGAACCCGACGCTGCTCACCGACATTCTGCGTAACCAGTGGGGGTTTAGTGGGTTCGTGGTGTCGGACTACGGCGCGAACCACAGCGCCGGTCCGGCGCTGCAGGCCGGTATGGACATTGAGTTCTTCGGCACCCACTTCTTGCAGCTGAAATCCCTGATCCAAAGCGGCGCGGTGCCGGTGTCGGCGTTGGATAACGCGGTGCGCAGCATCTTGACCACGATGGACCGGTTCGGTCTGCTGGTCCACGCGTCACCGACCGGCGGTACCGTCGTGAATCGCCCGCTGCCGCCGTTCCCGGAGCTGGCCGACGCCCAGCAGGCCCGCACGATTGCTGAGCAAGGCGCGGTGCTGCTGCGCAACCAGGGCAAGACGTTGCCGTTGGAGCAGGCGGACCTGCGCTCGCTAGCGGTGATCGGAACGACCGCCCGCACGCTGCTGGTGGGCGGCGGCGGCAGCTCCCGGGTCCTCGGTGTGACCGACCGCGAGATCAGCCCATTGGATGCGCTGCGGCAGGCGGCCGGCCCGCAGGGGAACATCACCTTCGCGGTGGGCCGGGACGTGCAGGGCGTGCCGGTGCCCAGCGGCGCGTTGGCACCGCCGAATGCGGCACCGAACCAGCACGGTGTGCTGCGGACGAACACGGTGACCGGTGCTACCCAGATTGACCCGAACATCGACTTCGTCGGGGCGAACGCGCTACCGGAGGGCACCCAGGCCAGCTGGACCGGCACGCTGACCGCGTCCACCACCGGCAACTACCTGCTCGCCGTGCAAACAGATGGCACCGGCGGCACGTTGACCGTGGATGGCCAGCCCGTCATCACCAGCAGCGTCCTCGCCGCCCTCGGCACCACCCTGCACAAGACCACCGACGGTCTGGCGAACTCCTTCGCGTACCTGAACTTGACCGCCGGCCCGCACACCATCCAGGTGACCGCCGCGCCCGTCCCGGCGTTCCCGCCGTTCATCCCGGCCAGCAGCGGCCCGGTGCAGATCCGGCTGGCCTGGATCACCCCGCAGCAGCGGCAGGCAAACCTGGACGCCGCCGTGGCCGCCGCCAAACAGGCGCGCACCGCGGTGGTGTTCGCCTACATGGAAGGTACCGAGGGCGTCGACCAACCCACCCTCACGCTGCCGGACGAGCAAGACCAGCTGATCGAGGCCGTCGCTGCGGCCAACCCGCGCACCGTGGTGGTGCTCAACAGCGGATACCCGGTACTGATGCCCTGGGTGAACGACGTCCGGTCGATCCTGGACATGTGGTACCCCGGCCAGGAAGGCGGGCCCGCCACCGCCGACCTGCTGACCGGCGCGGCGGTTCCCGGCGGAAAGCTGCCGGTCACCTTCCCGGCGCGCGAGTCTGACGCCCCGACCGCCACCTCTCTATTGCGCTATCCGGGCGTGAACAACCAGGAGTACTACAGCGAAGGCATATTCGTCGGCTACCGCTGGTATGACCAGAACAACATCACACCGATGTTCCCGTTCGGGTACGGGCTGTCC
>DATNDR010000043.1:0-26419 GCA_035606945.1 Pseudonocardiaceae bacterium | reverse complement strand
ACGCCATCTCCCACCTCAAGACATGGCGAATGCTCAGCGAGGAAGGCGGCCGGTACCGGGCACCGATAGAAAAATACCGAAGCATGCTCAAAGCCGTCATCGGGCTCTACTTCTTCGCGGCTTCTGAATAACCCTCCAGGTCGTCCACCACCAGGACAAGCACCTCTCGATCGCTACGTTGCTGGATCACCCGATGCAGCGCCTCGAAGATCCGCCGCATACGCACCTTCGGTGCCAGCGCAGCGATAGGGTGAGCGGGGTCTGGGACCTCCAGCAAGTCATAGAGGAGCGGAAGTGTGTCCTCGAGGGCTGGGTCGAGGTCTAACAGGGGCCGGGCAATCTTCTCCCGGCCCTGGCCGGGATCGTCTTCCTCGGTGATCGAGAAGTAGTCTCGCAGCAGGCTCAGAATCGGTAGCAACGGGACCTCCCGGCCGTGGGAGACGCCGGTGGTCCGCCGCACAGTGATCCCTCGGGCGGTGGTGGAGCGGGCAAACTCCTCGCATAAGCGGCTCTTGCCTACCCCGGCCTCACCGACGACACCCACTACCTGCGCATGGCCCTCGGTGGCCACGGCCAGAGCGTCCTCAAGGGCGGCCAGCTCCCGCTGCCGCCCCACGAGTGGAGATCTTCCGGGGGTCCGGTCGCTGCCGACGGTGGTCGGTGACGGTCTCGGACCATCGAGCAGGAACACCTGCAGCGGCTCCCGGGCGCCCTTCACGGTCATGGGTCCGAGATCAACGAGGCGGAACCAGCCCTTCACCAGGCGCGCGGTGTGCTCGGTGAGGTAGACCCGGCCCGGTTCGGCCAGCGCCTCCATGCGCTGGGCCAGACCGACAGTGTGGCCCAGCGCAGTCGGATCAAAGCGGACGTTCGAACCCACCCGATAGAGCACCACTTCTCCCGAGTTGAGCCCGAGACGAACGTGGAAGTCGACCCCGAGGGAATTCCGCAGGTCCTCAGCGTAAGTGGCCACTGCTTTAGTCAGGTGCCAGGCGGCGTGGCAGGCGCGGCGGGTATGATCCTCCTGGGCCACCGGGGCGCCGAAGAGAGCCATGATCCCGTCACCGGTGAACTGATCGACCGTGCCTCCGGAGCGCCGGATCCCCGCGGCCAGGATCTGCACAAAGCGGCCCATGATTTTGGCCCACACCTCGGGATCCAGCTTTTCTTGAAGATCCATCGACCCTTGCACGTCGGCGAATAGGACCGTGAGCTGCTTGCGCTCGCCCTCCACCTCCGTCCTCGCAGAAGGAGGCGATACGCCCTGGGCAGTCATGGGCGATGCCTCATTGAGCCGGCCGCCGCACGTCCCGCAGAACCGGTCGCCGGACTCGTTGGAGGCGCCACATGCTGGGCACACCAGCGCCAGCGTGGCTCCGCACTGCGTGCAGAACGTGCACCCTTCCCGGTTCTCGTTCCCGCACGCGACACAGGTTCGGTTCATTCCTGAAGGGCGCCCATCCTCACGATTGTGATTGGCATAAACCGCATTTCAGCGGGCTCAGCGGGGTAAATGGTAGCTGGATAACTCGCTGAGCCCGCTGAATGCGGCTCAGCGGGGAGGGGACGTCAGCTTCGCAGCAGGTCCAGGTCGAGGATGCGGACGGGGAGGATGGTGCGTTGGTGGAGGGCGGCGCGCAGGGCACGGTGCAGACCCTCCTCCAGGAACAGCTCGCCGCACCAGCGCACCGCGTGCGGGAACAGATCGCCGGGTAGGGTGGGATCGTCGGACACTAGCCGGGCCACATCGACCGTCGTCGTGGTGGTGATCAAGTTGGCCAGCGGAACCTGCTGGGGACGGATCTGAGCCCAGTCCTTCATGGAGAATCCGTGCTCGGGGTAGGGGCGGCCCTGCCTGACTTCTTTGAAGATCACAGCAGACGCTCACCTCCGTCCCCTGCTCGGTGTGCGCGACCAGGGTATCGGGCGTGGCGGCGCGTTCCGACGCATGCGCCCGCAGCGCACTAGACTCGGTGGGTAGGCCGCTGCCACTACCCACGCGCCGCCAGGGAGATGACGTGAACGCCGACGACCGCCGGTTCGCGGTGCTGCGCGCCATCGTCACCGACTATGTCGCCACCCATGAGCCGGTCGCGTCCCGGTCGCTGGTGCAGCGCCACCAGTTCGGGGTGTCCAGCGCCACCATCCGCAACGACATGGTTGCGTTGGAGGAGGACGGCTACATCGCCCAGCCGCACACCAGCGCCGGCCGGGTGCCGACCGACAAGGGTTACCGTTTGTTCGTCGACCGGCTGTCGGAGGTCAAGCCGCTGTCGGCGGCCGAGCGTCGCGCCGTGCAGAGCTTCCTGGAGGGCGCGGTCGACCTCGACGATGTGTTGCGCCGCAGCGTGCGGTTGCTGGCCCAGCTCACCCGGCACGTGGCGGTGATCCAGTACCCCACGCTGAGCCGGTCGACGGTGCGTCATCTCGAGGTGCTCGCGGTGACCCCGGCTCGGTTGATGCTGGTCCTCATCACCGACTCGGGTCGGGTGGACCAGCGTTTGCTCGATCTGGGCGATGTCATCACCGAGGAGCACGTGGCGCAGCTGCGGACGCTGCTCAACCAGGCGCTGACTGGGCGCCGGCTGGCGGATGCCTCCGCGGTGGTGGCCGAGCTGCCCGAGCAGGTTCCCGTCGAACTCCGGGGCGCGATGACCCGGGTCTCGACGGTGTTGATCGAGACGTTGGTGGAGCATCCAGAGGAACGGATGCTGCTGGGCGGGACCGCCAACCTCACGCGCAACGCCACCGACTTCCCGGGTTCGTTGCGCCAGGTGCTGGAGGCGTTGGAAGAGCAGGTGGTAGTGCTCAAGCTGCTGGCCGCGGCCAGTGACCCGGGCACCATCACGGTGCGGATCGGTGAGGAGAACGAGGCCGAGGAGATGCGCAGCACGTCGTTGGTCTCGATCGGCTATGCCTCGCACGGCACCGTGCTCGGGGGTATGGGCGTGGTGGGACCGACCAGGATGGACTACCCAGGCACGATTGCCGCGGTGCGCGCGGTAGCACGGTATGTGGGAGAGATCTTGACTACCCGTTGAGCGGAGTACGGCTCAACGACATCACGGTGAAAATGTACAAGAGGACCGCAGCGTAAAGCTGCGGCAGGAGGACGCCAGCGTGGCCAGGGACTACTACGCGATCCTGGGTGTGCCCCGGGACGCCAGCGCGGACCAGATCAAGCGTGCATACCGCAAGCTGGCGCGCGAGCTGCACCCCGACGTCAACCCTGACGCGGCGGCTGCGCAACGTTTCCAGGAGGTCTCTGCTGCCTACGAGGTACTGACCGACCCGCAGAAACGCCAGATCGTTGACCTCGGCGGGGATCCGCTGGAGCCGGGTGGGGGTCGCGGTGCCGGAGCTGACCCCTTCGGCGGGTTCGGTTTCGGCGACATCATGGACGCCTTCTTCGGCGCGGGCGCCGGGCAGGGTGCCCGCCGCGGGCCGCGCAGCCGGGTGCAGAGCGGCTCCGATGCGCTGATCCGGCTGCAGCTCACCCTCGAGGAGTGCGCCAGCGGCGCGTCGCGCGAGCTCACCGTGGACACCGCGGTGCTGTGCAACGAATGCAACGGGTCCGGCTGTGCGCCAGGAACCCGCCCGCAGACCTGCGACACCTGCGGCGGCGCCGGCGAGGTGCAGAACGTGCAGCGGACCTTCCTCGGCCAGGTGATGACCTCGCGGCCGTGCCCGGTGTGCCGCGGCATCGGCGAGGTCATCCCGCAACCGTGCCGCCAGTGCGGTGGAGACGGCCGGATCCGGGCCCGCCGTAACGTCACCGCGAAGGTACCTGCCGGTGTGGGCGACGGGATGCGGGTACGCCTGGCCGGCCAGGGCGAGGTCGGCCCGGGAGGCGGACCCGCGGGTGATCTCTACGTCGAGGTACAGGAAGTCCCGCACGAGACGTTCACCCGCGACGACGCCGATCTGCATTGCACCGTGCGGGTTCCGATGACGGCCGCCGCGCTGGGCACCACCGTCAGGCTGGAGACCCTCGACGGCACCGAGGAGCTCCGGGTCGAACCGGGCACCCAGTGCGCGACCGTAGTGACCTTGCGGGGCAGAGGGATGCCGCGACTGCGCAGCACCGGCCGTACCGAGGGGCGCGGTGATCTGTTCGTCCATCTCGACGTCGTGACACCGACGCGGCTGGACACCCGGCAGATGGAGCTGCTGCGGGAACTCGCCATGCTGCGTGGGGAGGAGCAGGCCGAGCTGACCGCGAACGGCCGCGCGGGCAGTTTGTTCTCCCGGCTGCGGGACACTCTCGGCGGACGCTGATGGGCGCTGGTGAGCGCTGGTGAGCAGCCTCCCGGTCTTTTTCGTCGAGCAGCTGCCGCCCGAGGGTGCCGAGACTATGTTGGCCGGTTCGGAGGGCAGACACGCCGCAACCGTGCGGCGGTTACGCGCCGGTGAGCGACTGACGCTGACTGACGGCCATGGCGGGCTGGCCCTGTGTGAGGTGCTCGATACCGGTCGGGATCGGCTCCGGCTGCGGGTGCTGCGGCGGGCCAGCGAGCCGGCTCCGGTCTTGCACGTGACTCTGGCCCAAGCGCTGATCAAGGGCCAGCGCGGGGAGCTTTCGGTGGAGTTGGCCGTCGAGGCCGGGGTGGACGCGATAGTGCCCTGGCGCGCGGCTCGCTGCGTGGCCCACTGGGATCCCGGACCTCGCGGGGCCAAGGCGCTGGAGCGCTGGCGACAGACGGCTCGCGAAGCCGCAAAGCAATCTCGTCGCGCCTGGTTCCCACCGGTTGCCGAGCCGGTGAGCACTACGGCACTCGAGCAGCGCTGCGCCGCTGCGGCCGGATGCCTGGTGTTGCACGAGAGTGCCACCGAGTCGCTGCCCTCGGGGCCCCTGCCGGTGGCGGGAGAACTGCTGCTCGTCGTTGGACCCGAGGGCGGCCTCACCGAGGCCGAATTGGCGTCGTTGACCGCGGCCGGTGGCCAGCCGGTGCGGTTGGGCCGGACGGTATTGCGTTCTTCGAGTGCTGGCGCGGTTGCTCTCGGTGCAATTGGAGCCCTCTCGCAACGCTGGGTTCTGCGTCATTCAGGTGACATTTGGACCGAAGACTCGCCAATAGCCTTACATTAAGTGCGCAAGGCCGGATGCACCACCTGATCGAGTAAGCGTCCGTGCCGGGCTCGCAAGACCTTCCAGGCTCCGCCGGGCACCTCCCCCCTCGGTCCGGCGGCGCTGCGTCGCGGCGGGACAGCCCCCAGTTTCCGCCGCGACGCGGCATCCTCTCCGCAGTTGTCGAACCCAGCCTGTGCTCGCCGGCGCAGCTCCAATCCACCGCGAAAGCGTCGAGGGCAAACCAACTGTCCACGCGCATCCAAAGCGAGGAAATATACCGTGAGCGTCTAAGGGTTTTCTGGGAGGCGGCGCATCGTAATTCGTCGAACGCGGAGCGTATTATGATGGACGCGAGCGAAGATCTGAATATCCTCGTAGCTGACGAGGAAGTCCCCCTTTTCCCGCGCTGGCTCCAGCGCTGCAGCGCGCGATCGAAGCGCCGCGAACTTCGTTTGGCTTCCCGACTCGCGGATCAAACGATATTATTGTGGACAGCGCGGACGTGGTCGGACGTCTTTACGCTTCAGTACTCTTAGAAGACAGTTCTCATGAGTTGCAGTCGTTATCGGTCGACATAGTTTTGAAGCGAAAAGCCGCTATACAGGTATTAGTCGAGGGATACGCCGAGTACGCCGCGACAACACCAGGCGATGTGGCTCTCGGACCAGCGGTGCGGCAGGTGCAGTCACCGAAGCCGCCTGGCAGCAGGTGGCCGGCCGGTTGACGGATCCCGGTTACCTCTATCGCGCCGGCGATCGCGGAGTTCACTCCAGAAGTGGACCGCTGAGGTGAGTGCATGGACCTCGGGTGGCAATCCCCGCCCCTGTTGACCGTTGTCTGCGGCTACCATCGGTCCTGCCGGTTGATTCGAGATGCGTGCGCGCGCAGAAAGTAGGACCAACGCCGACGTGACCCCTACCCCAGTGGAGGGTGCCTCCCCGTCCGGTTCGGAGACGATGCAGCCCGTACCGGTCCAGTCGAAGATAGTCATCCCGGACTCCGCCGTGCTCGCCCTGCTGGGATCCCGCGATGAGAACCTCAAGGTGATCGAGACCCTGCTCGCGGCCGATGTGCACGTGCGAGGCAACGAGGTCACTCTCTCGGGCGCCCCGGCGGATGTGGCCTACGCCGAGCGGGCCTTCGGCGAATTGGTCATCTTGGCCCGTCGCGGCCAGCAGCTCGGTCCCGACGCGGTCCGGTCGGCCCTGGCGATGCTCGCTCAAGGACACGCCGAGTCGCCCGCGGAGGTGCTCAGCCTGGACATCCTGTCCCGGCGGGGCCGCACCATCCGACCCAAGACGCTGAATCAGAAGCGGTACGTCGACGCCATCGATCGCTACACGATTGTGTTCGGCATCGGGCCTGCCGGCACCGGGAAGACCTACCTGGCCATGGCCAAGGCGGTGCAGTCGCTGCAAGCCAAGCAGGTCAACCGGATCATCCTGACCCGGCCGGCGGTCGAGGCGGGGGAGCGGTTGGGTTTCCTGCCCGGCACCCTGTACGAGAAGATCGACCCGTACCTGCGCCCGCTCTATGACGCGCTGCACGACATGCTCGATCCGGAGTCCATCCCCAAACTGATGGCCGCCGGGACCATCGAGGTCGCCCCACTGGCCTACATGCGGGGCCGCACCCTCAACGACGCCTTCATCATTCTCGACGAGGCGCAGAACACCACCCCGGAGCAGATGAAGATGTTCCTGACCCGGCTGGGCTTCGGCTCCAAGGTCGTGGTCACCGGAGACGTCACGCAGATCGACCTGCCGGGCGGCCAGGTGTCCGGGCTGCGGATCGTGCAGCACATCCTCGACGGTCTCGATGATGTCCACTTCGCGCAGCTGTCCAGTGCGGACGTGGTGCGCCACCGGCTGGTCACCGACATCGTGGACGCCTACGCGCGGTGGGATGCCGTTGCGGACACCACCGGGGCGCGTCCGGTGCCCAACCGCAGCGACCGTCGCCGGAGGCGGTGAGGCATCGATGGGTATCGAGATCGCCAACGAGTCGGGGACTGCCGTCGCCGAAGCATCGATCGCGGCAGCGGCGCGTTTCGCGATGGACCGGATGGGTGTCAGCCCGCTGGCTGAGCTGTCCATGCTGCTGGTCGGTGCGCCGGTGATGGCGGATCTGCACCAGCGGTGGATGGACCTGCCGGGCCCCACCGACGTGATGGCGTTCCCAATGGACGAAGCAGATGAAGGTGGGCTGCTGGGAGGCGGCAGGCCGGACAGCCCGCCCGGGGGGCCCGAGCTACTCGGCGACATCGTGCTATGCCCCGAAGTCGCGACGGGGCAGGCCGCCGCAGCGGGCCACTCCGTGCTCGACGAATTGCAGCTGCTCACCGTGCACGGCGTGCTGCACCTGCTGGGTTACGACCACGCCGACCCCGCCCAAGAGCAGGAGATGTTCGCGCTACAGGACCGCATCCTCGAGGATTTCCGGCGCGCCGACCGGGCGGCTCGCCGCCGGATCGCCCAGCGCGACGCGGACACCCGGCTGCTGGGGGTGGTCGGTCTGGACGGGCCGGAGGACTCCGGCCCCCAGCGATAGCGCCCCGGTCGTGAGGCGCTGATGGCCTCGGCGGTGCTGCTCGTACCGGCCGCCACTCTGGTGGTGGCCGCCGGGGGATTCGCCGCGGCCGACGCCGCACTGGGCACCGTGTCCCGGGCCCGGGTCGACGAGCTGGTCCGCTCGCACCGATTCGGCGCCAGGGCACTCGAGCTGGTCGTCGCCGACCGGCCGCGGCACATCAACCTGCTGCTGTTGCTGCGGCTGAGCTGCGAGCTGGTCGCCACAGTGCTGGTCACTGTGGTCGCGGTGCGGGGACTGTCGCCGACCTGGCTGGCCATCCTGGTCGCCGGGCTGGCGATGGTCGTGGTGACCTATGTCGTCGTAGGCGTGGGTCCGCGGACCATCGGGCGCCAGCATCCCTACGCCGTGGGCCTGCTGGTCGCCGGGCCGGTCCGCGTGCTGGGCCGCATCCTGGGCCCGCTGTCGCGGCTGCTCATCTTCGTCGGCAATATGATCACACCCGGCCGAGGTTTCCCGGCGGGGCCGTTCACCTCGGAGGTGGAACTCCGCGAGCTGGTCGACATGGCGGGTCAGCGCGGCGTGGTGGAGGCCGGTGAGGCCGAAATGATCCACTCAGTATTCGAGCTCGGGGACACCGTGGCCCGTGAGGTCATGGTGCCCCGCACCGAGATCGTCTGGATCGAGCAGAACAAATCGGTGCACCAGGCAGTGGCGCTGTGCCTGCGTTCCGGGTTCTCCCGGCTTCCAGTGATCGCGGAGAGCGTCGATGACGTGGTCGGTGTCGTTCACCTGAAGGACCTCGTGGCAGCCGAGCATCGGGAGGACCCTGCTGGTGAGAACGTCGGTGCGGTGATGCGGCCCGCGACGTTCGTGCCGGACTCCAAGTTGCTCACGGGCCTGCTCAAGGAGATGCAGGTCTCGCGTAACCACATGGCTGTCGTGGTGGACGAGTACGGGGGCACTGCCGGCTTGCTGACTATCGAGGACATCCTCGAGGAAATCGTCGGCGAGATCACCGATGAGTCCGATACCGACGAGCGGCCGCCGATCGAGCATCTCGGGGACGGTACGGTACGGGTGATCAGCCGGCTGCCGGTGATCGACTTAGGTGAGTTGTTCGAGGTGGATTTCGCCGACTTCGACGTGGAGACCGTGGGTGGGTTGCTGGCGCAGCGTTTGGGCCGGGTGCCGCTGCCCGGCGCTGAGGCCGAGGTTGCCGGCCTGCGGTTGCGAGCCGAGGGCGGCAACGATCGTCGTGGCCGGCTGCGGATCACCACGGTGGTGGCGTCTCGGGTGCCCGCCCGGTCGGATCCCGCTGCGCGGCTGGATCCCGTCGCGGCTGACCCGCCGCAGGAAGCGAGCGATACTCGTGCCTGAGCTGGACCCGGAGGACGCCAAGATCGTGACACTGGCGCGCTCGGCGTGGGCCCGCACCGGCTCCTTGGAGGGCGCCGCGGTGCGCGACACCGACGGGCGTACCTACATCGGCGTCACCGTCTCGCTGCCGTCGCTGGCCCTGACGGCGCTGCAGTCCGCGGTGGCAGCGGCGGTGGCCAGTGGGGCGACCGGCTTGGAGGCCGCTGCGCTGGTATCAGACGGGGTGGATCCTGCCTCCCTGGCAGCGGTTCGTGAGCTGGGGCCAACGGCCCCGGTGTTGCTGGTCGACCAGCGCGGCAATGTCAGTGACGTGCTCCGCGTGGCGGGTTAGCGTGGGCGAACCGTTCCGGGCCGGCTTCGCCTGCCTGGTGGGCAGGCCCAACGTCGGCAAGTCGACGTTGACCAACGCGCTTGTGGGTCAGAAGGTGGCGATCACCTCCAGCCGGCCGCAGACCACCCGGCACACCATCCGAGGCATCGTGCACCAACCTCAGGGACAGCTTGTGCTGGTGGACACGCCCGGGCTACACCGCCCCCGGACCCTGCTCGGCCAGCGGCTCAACAGCCTGGTCCGCGCGACCTGGTCGGAGGTGGACGTGATCGGCCTGTGCGTGCCTGCCGACGCCGCGATCGGCACTGGTGATCGGTTCATCGCCGGCGAGCTGGCCGCGCTGGCCCGCTGCACCCCGGTGTTCGGCATCGTGACCAAGACCGACCTGGTGAGCCCGCAGCGGGTGGCCGAGCAGCTCGCCGGGCTGGCGGAGCTGGCGCGCGTGGCGGGCGTCGGCGAGTTCGCCGAGCTGGTGCCGGTGTCCGCGGTCGACGGCTTCCAGGTGGGGTTGCTCGCCGACCTGCTACTGGCCCGGATGCCGGAGTCACCTCCGCTGTACCCAGATGGTGAGCTCACCGACGAACCGGAGCAGACGCTGGTCGCCGAGCTGGTGCGGGAGGCGGCTTTAGAAGGAGTGCGTGACGAGTTGCCGCACTCGCTGGCCGTCGTGGTCGAGGAGATGAACCCGCGGGAAGGGCGGGATGACCTGCTCGACGTCTACGTGAACCTCTACGTCGAGCGGGACAGCCAGAAGGCGATCGTGATCGGGCGCGGTGGCCGCCGGCTCAAGGAGGTGGGCACCCGCGCGCGGGCACACATCGAAGCCCTGCTGGGCACCTCGGTCTACCTGGACCTGCATGTAAAGGTCGCCAAAGACTGGCAGCGCGACCCCAAGCAGCTGCGCCGGTTGGGGTTCTGAACCCGATCAACGACGGTTGATGCGACGATGGCTGCGTGAACCTCTACCGCGACACCGGGGTGGTGCTGCGGGCGCAGAAGTTGGGTGAGGCCGATCGCATCATCACGCTGCTGACCCGCCGGCACGGGCCGGTGCGGGCGGTGGCCAAGGGTGTACGG
Organism: Pseudonocardiaceae bacterium; assembly: GCA_035606945.1. Taxonomy (GTDB): domain Bacteria; phylum Actinomycetota; class Actinomycetes; order Mycobacteriales; family Pseudonocardiaceae. The sequence goes on along the minus strand of DATNDR010000043.1, from coordinate 16,031 downwards.
CGCACCTCGTCGAGGTTCGGCGCGCGGTTGGAGCCGTTCGGGCACGTCGACGTGCAGTTCTACCGCGGGCGGACGCTGGACGTCATCACCCAGGTCGAGACCGTCGACGGCTTCGGCTCCCGGCTGGTCGGCGACTACGGCCGCTACACCACCGGCTGCGCGGTGCTAGAAACCGCTGAGCGATTGGCCGGCGCTGAGGGTGATCCGGCGCTGCGGTTATACCTGCTGGTGGTAGGTGCGCTGCGGGCGCTGGCCGAGGGGCAGCGGCCCGCGCCGCTGGTGCTCGATGCGTTTCTGCTGCGCGCGATGGCCGCTGCCGGGTGGGCGCCCGCGTTGACCGAATGCGCCCGGTGCGGGCTGCCGGGCCCGCATCAGGCGTTCAGCGTCCCCGCCGGAGGTGCTGTCTGTCGCGGATGCCGCCCGCCCGGCGCAGCCACCCCGTCGCTGCATTCCATGGAACTGCTCGACGCCCTCATGCACGGCGACTGGCCCCAAGCGCAGAACGCCACCGCCGCCACCCGCCGCGAAGCCAGCGGCCTGATCGCCGCCCACCTCCAGTGGCACCTGGAACGCCAGCTTCGCTCCCTTCCCCTCGTCGAACGCCCCCGCGCTTAACGCATTCAGCGGAGGGCGGCAGGATGGCCCGGTGGTTCGAGCGCCTGATCCGCATCCATCGGGGGCTCGGCCACCCCGGATACCGGCGGGGCGGGTGCCGCGGCACGTGGCGTTGGTGATGGACGGCAACGGGCGGTGGGCCCAGCAGCGCGGGTTGCCTCGCACGGAGGGCCACCGCCGCGGTGAGGCGGTGTTGCTGGATGTCGTGTGCGGCTGCATCGAGCTGGGCGTGCAGTGGTTGTCGGCTTACGCGTTCTCCACCGAGAACTGGCGTCGCAGCCCTGATGAGGTCCGCTTCCTGATGGGCTTCAACCGCGACGTCATCCGGCGGCGCCGCGATCAGATGCACGAGATGGGTGTCCGGGTGCGCTGGGCCGGGCGCCGGCCGCGGTTGTGGCGCAGTGTCATCCGGGAGTTGGAGATCGCCGAAGAACTCACGGCGAACAACAATGTGATGACCCTGACCATGTGCGTGAACTACGGCGGTCGTGCCGAGATCGCCGACGCGGCGCGCGAGCTGGCCCGCCGGGCCGCCCGGGGGGAGATCGACCCGGAGCGGATCGACGAGCGGATGCTCGCCCGCTACCTGGACGAACCCGACATGCCCGACGTCGATCTGTTCCTGCGGCCCTCGGGGGAACAGCGGATCTCCAACTTTCTCATCTGGCAGGCTGCCTACGCCGAGCTGGTGTTCCAGGACATCCTGTTTCCCGACTTGGACCGCCGGGATCTGTGGCGGGCCTGCGAGGCCTATGCCAACCGCGACCGCAGGTTCGGCAGCGCCATCGACACCGTTGCAGTCAATGCCCACTCCGCCAGGAGGACAATTCGATGAGCCACAAGAAGGGCGCCGCGAGTCGCACCTCCGCGCGGGAGTTGCTCGACGCCGCCCGGACGGCGTTGGAGCGCTTCCAGGACGTCAGAGTGGACGACGACGGCTCCCTGACCTTCCAGCACTCCGAGGTGCCGTGTGCGGTGCAGGCGGTGGAACTCGTCGAGGGGCTGGTGATGCTCAGCTTGACCTGCGTGGTGGCCTGGGACGTGGCCGACGACGGTAAGCTGGCCGAGCGGGTCGCGACCCGAGCCGGGCAGGGGCTGTTCGGCACCCTGGGGCTGGTCCGCACCGAACGCGGGGCCGATCTGATGCTCCGGTACGCCTTCCCGGCCGCCGGCTTGGACAGCGTCCCGTTGGGCACACTCCTCATGCTCGTCGTGTCCACCGCCTCCCAAGTCCGCACCGAACTTCTCCCCGCCTGATCTGACCCCCTCCGCAGTCTGGATGCAGACTGCTGTTTTCGGGGCCCACAAAACCGCAGTCTGCATCCAGACTGCGCGGGGGGCGGGGTGGAGTCAGGAGGCGGCGCAGGCGGGGCAGCGGCCGGAGATCTCGACGGTGTGGTCGATTTCAGTGAAGTCGTGGGCTTGGGCGATCTGCTCGGCCCAGCGTTCGACGGTGGGACCCTCGACCTCGACGGTGCGGCCGCAGTACCGGCACACCAGATGGTGGTGATGATGCGACGAGCAGCGCCGGTATACGGCCTCCCCGTTGGCGGTGCGCAACACGTCGACCTCACCGGCCTCGGCGAGCGACTGCAGGGTCCGGTACACCGTGGTCAAGCCGATTCCCTCGCCGCGACCGCGCAGCTTCTCGTGGATCTCCTGAGCGGACCGGAAGCCCTCGGTGTCGTCGAGCAGCTTGGCCACCGCGGTGCGCTGCCGGGTAGCGCGCAGCCGGGGAGCGCTCATTCCTCCTCCACGTGGGTCACGGCGTCGACGACGATGTGTGACAAGTGCTCGTCGACCAGCCGGTATACCACCTCACGACCGTGCCGTTCGCCGTCGACCACCCCGGCGGACTTGAGCACCCGCAGATGCTGGCTGATCAACGGCTGCGTGACGCCCAGCGCGTCGACCAGCTCGTGCACGCAGCGCTCGTGGTCGCGCAGCTGCAGCACGATAGCGATCCGCACCGGCGCCGACAGCGCCTTCAACAGTTCACCGGCCGCTACCAGGGTCGTTCGCGGGCGGGTCGCTGCCGGGGTGGGTGCCGGTCGGCCGGGTGAGTGTTCGTCATCCAGCCTCGGATCCGGTATCGCGTCCGCGGTCACACCCGCCATGCCGTCTCCTTCGCTCGGTTCAGACCACCAGCCATAGTAGGTGCCCGCCCCTGATCACCTGGTGACTCGCTAACGGCATTGTCTCATCGCTCCCCGAGGACACCCGTGATCCTGATCTGCCGTTTCGCCGTCGACCCGGATGAGGCCGAAGGTTTCCTGGCGCGGGCGCGCCGGGCGCTCGGTCTGCTGACCGCGCAGGGGTTGTCGCGGCGGGCAGTTGGGGCGCTCCCCGGATGACACCACCCGGTGGGTGCTGGCCGTGCAGTTCGAGTCGGTGGTCGCCTACCGTCACGCATTGTCGGTGTTCGACGTCCGCGAGCACGTGGTACCGCTGCTGTCCGAGGCGCTGATCGGCGAACCCGGTAGCTACGAGGTACTGGCCGACGCGCACGGTGGCGCGGTGACCGACCACGACAGCCTGTTGGTGGGCGACGCCGAGCGGGGGTTCGGTTCTGTCGATCGCTAATGTGGGCGGACCTGTCCGTGACTCACCCCTGGAGTCCCCCAGTGCCCGCGGATCGCATCGAGACCGTCGTCAGCCTGTGCAAGCGCCGTGGCTTCGTATTCCCGAGTGGGGAGATCTACGGCGGAACCCGCTCGGCCTGGGACTACGGCCCACTGGGCGTCGAACTCAAGGAGAACGTCAAACGCCAGTGGTGGCGCGCCATGGTCACCGGCCGGGACGACGTCGTCGGCCTGGACTCCTCGGTGATCCTGCCTCGCCAGGTATGGGTCGCCTCCGGGCATGTGCAGGCCTTTCACGACCCGCTGGTCGAGTGCCAGAGCTGCCACAAGCGATTCCGGTCCGACCAGCTCGCCGAGGAGTACGCCGAACGCACCGGCAAGGACGTGCTGGAAGACGACCTGTCCGAAATACCGTGCCCGAACTGTGGCACCCGCGGTGAGTACACCGAGCCGCGCGAGTTCAACATGATGCTCAAGACCTACCTCGGGCCGGTGGAATCTGAGGAGGGGCTGCGCTACCTGCGGCCGGAAACCGCGCAAGGCATCTTCATCAACTTCCAGAATGTGGTGATGTCCGCCCGCAAGAAGCCGCCGTTCGGTATCGCGCAGATCGGCAAGAGTTTCCGTAATGAGATTACCCCGGGCAATTTCATCTTCCGCACCCGTGAATTCGAGCAGATGGAGATGGAGTTCTTCGTCGAGCCGGGCAGTGATGAGCAGTGGCACCAGTACTGGATCGATACCCGTACTGATTGGTACACGGACCTGGGTATCGACCGGGATAACCTGCGGCATTACGAGCATCCCAAGGAGAAGCTGTCCCACTACTCCAAGCGGACGGTAGACGTGGAGTACCGTTTCGGCTTCTCCTCCGGTCAGCAGTGGGGTGAGTTGGAAGGCATCGCCAACCGCACCGATTTTGACCTCACCACCCACTCCAACCATTCGGGGGTGGATCTGTCCTACTACGACCAGGCCACCGACTCCCGGTACCGCCCCTACGTGATCGAGCCCGCGGCCGGCGTCGGCCGTCCCATGATGGCCTTCCTGCTGGAGGCCTACGCCGAGGATGAGGCACCCAACGCCAAGGGCGGGGTCGATCGCCGGGTGGTGTTGCGGCTGGATCGGCGGCTCGCTCCGGTGAAGGCCGCGGTGCTGCCGCTGTCACGCAACGCAGACCTTTCTCCCAAGGCCAAGGATCTCGCCGCGGTCTTGCGCCGGCACTGGAATGTCGAGTTCGATGATTCGGGAGCAATCGGGCGCCGCTACCGTCGTCAGGATGAGATCGGCACCCCGTTCTGCGTGACGGTGGATTTCGACTCGCTGACTGACCACGCGGTCACGGTGCGCGAGCGCGACACCATGGCGCAGGAGCGGATCGCCATGGACCAGGTCGAGTCCTATCTCGCGACGCGCTTAGTCGGCTGCTGAATCCCGGCTCGTTCTGGAAGCATGGTCGGCATGGACACCGTGAACACCGAAGAAATCCGTCAACGCCGGCAAGCCGGTGATGCGCTGCGCCGCTGGGCCGCGCAAGGTCGTTCCTCCGCGGTGGTGCGAGTGCTCGAGCGGCATGGTTTCGGCACCGTCGCGACCGGGCAGCTGCTGGCCGGCACCGCCAACGGTGAGCGGGCGGGTGCGGTGTTCGAAGGCACGATGGACACCGTGGCGCTGCCCCTGCTGAGCTCCGCAGTAGAGGTGCCCGGTACCGCGAAGGGCCACGTTACCGAGCCGGACGCGCTGGCCGCAGGCCTGGCCTGTAGCGGTGGGGCGCAGCTGTTGGGCCACCCGCTGCCCGCGCCGGCTGCCGCCGCGTTGGGCACCTCGCTGGCCGATGGTGAGCCCTGCGGTTTGGCCTCCACGGTCGACGGGTCGGCGGTGCTGGTGGCGGGAGGTGCGGGGCTGACCGACGTCGTCGGCACGCTCGGCGCTGCGGAGGTGGACGACATTGTCCTGGCCAGGCTGCGCGAGCTGGCCCGGGTCGGCGCGACGGCCACCGAGCAAGGCGAGGCGGCAGGCACCTCCGTGTTGATCGACGTGTGGGTGCCGGTGACCACCATGCTGATCGTGGGTGGCGGTGCGATCGGGACCGCGCTGGCGGCGCAGTGCGGGTTGCTGGGCTGGGCGGTGCGCACCGAGACCGAGTTGGAGCCCGCGATCGCCGCGGCGAAGGAATTCACCGCTGTGGATGTGCTCGCCCTGTTGGACCACGGGCCGGCTTTCGATGCGGTGCTGGTGGAACTGTTGCGGTCGGGGCGCGGCTTCTGCGGCGCGCTGGGATCGCGGCACACCCAGGAGGTTCGGCGCCGGCGGCTACGCGCCGCCGGGCTCTCCGAGGAGGAGCTGGATCGCTTGCACGGACCGATGGGTCTGGACCTGGGTGCTTCCCGGCCGGCCGAGACGGCGGTGTCCCTGGTCGCAGAGGTGATCGCGGTGCGACGGGGGCGGTCGGGTGGGCCGTTGTCCACCGCTGCGGGCCGTATTGGCGGGTAACCTCCGGCTGAGCCGGCAGTCAGACTCCCGCCGGCGGAGCCGGCAGTCAGACTCCCGCTCCGGCGGATCCGTGGCGTCCCGTGCGCTGATTCGACTGATCTTCGGAGCGGTGCTGATCGGTGCATTGATCGTCGGCGGCACGGTGTTCCGGGTGTGGCAGGTGGCCCGGGTCGACGATCGGAACAAAGCCGACATCGTGGTAGTGCTGGGCGCTGCTCAGTACGACGGGACACCATCGGCAGTGCTCAGTTCCCGGCTCGACCACGCCGCGCGTCTGTGGCGGGCGGGGATAGCGCCGGTGATCGTCACGGTCGGGGGTCGGCGGATCGGCGACAACTACACCGAGGCCGAGGCAGGACGCAACTACCTGGCCTCTTACGGGGTTCCCCAGAATGCAGTGGTGCCGATCGGGGAAGGCCGCGACACCCTGGAGAGCTTGCAAGCAGTGGCACATCGAGCGGGCACTGCGGGTTGGCGTACCGCTGTCATCGTCAGCGATCCGTGGCATTCGTTGCGGGCCCGCACGATGGCCGACGACCTGGGGCTGCGCTCCTGGACGTCGCCTACCCGCAGCGGCCCGATCGTGCAGACTCGGACCATCCAGGCTCAGTACATCGTGCGGGAGAGCGCGGCGTTGCTGCATTACCGGTTCACCCACGCCCCAGCCGGGTCGTTCGGCATTGACCTCGGGTGAGCCTGATGGGCTATTCCTACACTGAACACGACCGGGCTCGGCTGGTTCCCGAGCCGGCCAAAAGGGCTGCCCTACCCGGATCGGCACCGGAGCGCCGCAGCCCGTTCGCCCGGGACCGGGCCCGGGTGCTGCACTCGGCGGCACTGCGGCGGCTTGCGGGTAAGACCCAGGTCGTGGGCCCAGGGGAGGGTGACGTGCCCCGGACCCGGCTGACCCACTCGCTGGAGGTCGCTCAGATCGGCCGCGGAATCGCCGTTGAGCTGGGCTGCGACCCGGACGTGGTGGAGACTGCCGGATTGGCGCACGACATCGGCCACCCGCCCTTCGGGCACAACGGCGAGCAGGTCCTCAACGACATCGCCGCCGGTTGCGGCGGCTTCGAAGGTAACGCGCAGACCTTACGGATCCTCACCAGGTTGGAGCCCAAGCGGATCGACGCCGGGACCGGGCGCAGCCACGGGCTCAACCTCACCAGGGCGTCATTGGACGCAACCGTGAAGTACCCGTGGCCGAGCGGTAATGGGAAGATCAAGTACGCTTGCTACGCCGATGACGCGGCGGTGTTCGGCTGGCTGCGTGACGGCGCGCCCGGCCAACGGCGATGCCTGGAAGCGCAGGTGATGGACTGGGCCGACGACGTCGCCTACTCGGTGCACGACGTCGAAGACGGGATCCTTGCCGATCGCATCTCGTTGGGCACCCTGGCTGACCCGGTCGAGCGGGCCGTGCTTGCCGAACTGGCTGCGAAACATTTCAGCGCGCTGCCCAGCACCCAACTGGACGCCGCTGCGGTGGGGCTGCTGGCGCTTCCGGTCGTTGCCGCGCTGCAGCGATACGACGGATCGCTGCCTGCCCAGGTTGCGCTCAAGGATCTCACCAGCGAGCTGGTCGGGCGCTTCGTCTCGGCAGTGGTATCAGCGACCCTGGCACGGTTCGGGCCTGCACCGTTGGGGCGTTACCGCGCTGATCTCGTCATCCCGAGCCGGGTCGCCGGTGAAGTGGCGCTGCTCAAGGCCATGGCGCTGCGATTCGTCATGAGTGATCCGCACCGGCTGGCAGTGCAGGCTACCGAACGTGAGCTGCTGGCGCAGCTGTGCTCGGACGTGGCGCACCGGGCACCGGACCGGCTGGATCCTGCACTGCGCCCGGCGTGGCACCAGGCCGATAGTGACAGCGCACGACTGCGAGTGATCATCGACCAGGTGGCGGCCCTGACTGACGCCCAGGCCGTCAGGTGGCACGCGGCGCTGCGTGCCACTCGCGAGTAGTCAATATCTCATCTCGGGATCGTCGTAATGCTTGAATTCGAGCAGGTTGTTCGAGGGATCCTGTAGCACGAACGCGTCATGGCCTTCGCGCCGGCCGTCGAACCGGCGAAACGGCTGGGCGAAAAACGGCAGATTCCGGGTTCGGGCCAGGTTGAGCAGCTTGTCCCAGCTTCGGCGCTCCCGGAAGGTGACTCCGAAGTGTCTGGGGTAGAGCACCGGAGTGGTGTCGATGCTGTCGGAGAGGTGGCAGACGACCTGATCACCGAAGAAGTTCAGGGTGATGCGGTCGTCGTATCGACGGGCCAGCGTGCACCCCAGACCCTCGACATAGAACCGTTGCGCGTCGTCGAGATTCACCGCCGGGATGGCCAGGTGGAAAACGTCTGCCGGGTTGCGCATCACAGCCTTGCCAGCAAGGTCTCCGAGCGCAGTCCCCGCCGTAGCGTCTCGAGCCCAATCACATCGTCGGCCCGGATATTGCCCAGGTTGACCGACGAACCCATCCGTCGCAGGAAGTAGGTTTGCAGGTCCTTGTTCGGGGCCTCGAACAGCAGCCGGTCGAGCTTGATGCCGGAGCCGATGATCTCGTCGACCAATTCATGGCGCGGTTCGCCGTCGGCTCGGCAGATCCCGCCGCGGCCGCTTTCCCGGGCCTCGGCGGTGACGAGATGGGCGCCGGCGGCGAGATCCTGCTCGATGAGCGAGATCCAGCGGGCCGGTGCCAGCGCGTCGCTGCGACGCATGTCCTTGAAGCCGACCTCGCTGATGACGACGAACTCGTCAGCGAGCCGAGCCACCCAGCGGGCCTTTTCGGTGTTGTCGATGGGGATCGTGCCGTTGGACACCTCGACATGGGTGACGCCCAGGACGCGGCACAGATCCAGCCACTCCGAAACCAGCCCGTCCAGCGCGTAGCGCTCGAACAGGGTGCCCCCGAAGTAGAAGTCGATCCCGGCGCTGCGCAAGATGTCAATTTTCCGCTTGATGTCCTTGGTGACGAGGCAGGTGCCCCACCCGAACTTCACGAGGTCGACGAATTCGCCGACGCTGTCGATCGCGTCCTCGAATTGGGCGGTGAACATCCCTGGATCGATGACCATGGTCAGCCCACGTTGCCGTGGTTTCGACTCGAGGTGCGGTAGGCGTAGTTGAGTGTCGATCACGGGTGCCTCCTCACATCCGCCCTGCACCCAGCCGGATCGGTTGGGAGGAGACGGACGGCTCGGATCTACCAGAATGGACAGATGAATCGGTACGCGTGCGGCGCTTTCCGGTCAGCACCTGGCTGAGCGGGCTGCGCCGGAGCAGCTCGACCACCAGTAGCGACCCTGCGACGGCGGCGCCGAAGGCGACGATCGTCGACCAGAGCGCCGGCATCCGGGTGGCCAGCCACCCGGCAGGGCCCAGCATCCATGCCCACAGCAGCATCGGATGCACCAGAAACACTCCGAAGGAGCGGTCAGAGCTGATCTTGATGATGTGTGAACCCAGGCCGGCTCGCTGCCGCTGTGCCCAGGCGGTGCCCAGGGCGAACAACGCGGTGATCACCGCCAGGCACCACGGCACCATCACCGCCTGGAACACGTCGCAGGCGGTCGGGACGGGAACGCCGGCGCGCACTGAGCTCAGATACCACCACTCGGCCGCAAGGCCGGTACCCAGGAACGCTGCGGTCACTATCACCGGGTGCTCCTGGACCCAGGCCTGCGCTCGGTCGGCGTGCAACGCAGCCACCCCGCCGAGCAGCAGGTAAAAGACGTAGCTGCCGACGAACGACCCGTCGTAATGCCACAGTAGCTCTGCGATCCCGGTAGGGTGCGCGGCGTGCAGCCCGGCGTTGATGGCGACTTGCAGGACGGCGCCACTCGTTAGTAGCCAGTGGTGCCAGCCACGGCTTACCTGCAGCAACCACCGGAACGCGGGAAACAACAGGTAAAACTGCATTGTCACGATGAGGAAATACAGGTGGTAACACGCTGTGCCGGTGATCAGGTTGCGCCCGAGCTGGATGAGCGCGGCGCCGGCGGGCAGTGGTGTCGTGATCAGGGCTAACCCGCTGTAGATGACAGTCCAGCTCACATACGGCGCGCCGATCAACAGGAAGCGCCGTCGCCAGAACAGCGTGACGGGCAACCGGTCGCGGTAGCGGTGCACGAGCACGAACGCGGTGAGTGCGAAAAACGCCTGCCGGGTGAAATGCAGCAGCATCTCCACGCCACCGGCTGGCACGCTGTCGACCGGATTGACGGTAGCCACGGTGTGCACCGCGATGACGCAGGCAAACGTCACGACTCGCACCAGATCGACCGCATAGATGTGACCGGGGCGTGTCGTCACTGCGGGGACACCTCGAGGTGCCTGGTGTCGGACGGCAGCGATCCACGCAACCGGCGGCGCAGTACCTTCCCGGTCGCGGTGCGTGGCAAGTCTGCGACGAACCGGAACTCCACTGGACGTTTGCCCCGGCTGAGCTGCTGTTCGCAGCGCAACCGCAGCCGGTCGACAAGTTCGTCTCGCTGTTCGTCACCCAGTGCTGCGATGGATCGGATCCAGGCCACCGGTACGGCCCCGAGCACGTCGTGCGGGCAGCCCGCGACGGCGGCCTCCGCCACCGCCGCCTCGCCGAGCAGGACCTCCTCCACCTCTGCGGGATGCACCATCTCGCCGCCGCAGTTGACGACGTCGTCGCGGCGCCCGGCGAGGAAGAGGTACCCGTCGATGTCGAGTCGTCCGAGGTCGCCGGTGTCCAGCCAGCCTGCGGCGTCGAACCGCTCGGCGGCCATACCGTCGGCGTAGGCGCTGATCACGCTCTCACCACGGATGCGGACCCGCCCGACGACGTCCGGGGCGCACCGCCGGCCCTCCGGATCGACCACCTCCAGTTCCACCCCCACCGGCCGGCCTGCCGATCCGGGCGGATGACCTCCGCTCAGCGGGGTTGCGGTGATCTGGCTGGCCGCCTCGGTCATGCCGTAGCTCTCTACCACGACCACCCCGGTCTGCGCGGATACCTGCGCACGGACCGCCGCCGGCAGCGGTGCCGAGGCGGAGCGGATGAACCGCAGGCCCGGCGGGACAGCCGGTAGGTGGTCGGTCGCCAGGATCGACAGGATCGCGGGCACCGCGTTGACCCAGGTGATGTCGCGTTCGGCCAGCAGTGGCCAGAATCCGGTGCGGTGAAACCGGCGGTCCAGTACCAGTGTGCCACCGGCGAGGAGAGTGGCCAGCAGTGCGACGACTTCGGCATTGATGTGGAACAACGGCAGGGAATTGAAACCGCGGTCCGCGGCGGTGAGCTGGTGATGATCAACGACAGACTGTGCGGCGTGCAGCAACTGGTGTTCGGTGAGCACGACCGTCTTAGGCGTGCTGGTCGAGCCGGAGGTGAGCAGCGCGACCGAGCCGGATCGCCGTTGCACGGGGCCGGCTGTCCGCAGCTGGGTTGACCGGGGCAGGCCGGTGGCCGAGTCCACTTGGATGCCCGGCACGGCGGCCCGGTCGCTGACGACCAGCCAGGGCCGCAAGGCGCGCCGGGTGCGTTGCGCCTCAGCGGCAGGAGCCGCCGGGTCGATCGGTGCCGAACACCGGCCCGCGGCGATCACGGCCAGATGTACGGCACAAAACGCGAGTGGATCTTCGACGTCGACCAGTACCCGGGCAGCCGGTGGCACCCCGGCGGCGTCGAATGCCTGGCACCACGCCTGTGCAGTGGCGTGCAGCGCGGCGAAGTCGAATGACCGCTCGCTGCGCGCATCGGCGAGAAAACACCGGTGCGGCTGGCTCGCGGCGCGCTCCGCGACAACGTCGTGCACAACACTCATGGGCGCATCCTTACCTGGCTACCTGAACGTCAGCTGGGTACGAACTGGGAATACTGTCCCCTCATGCGGCGCACCGTCCACCGGCTGGCTTTCAGCCTGGTGTCCCTGTTGGGAGGCGTGCTGCTGGTGGTGGTCCTGACTGGGACGCCGGCGACCCCGGTTATCGCCGTGCCACACCGGCCGGCATCCCATCACCCGGCGTTGCCATTGGTACCGCAATCGACCAATCACTCCACACCGGTCACCGAGGTGCACACGGTGACTGTGGACGGGGTGGCGCGAACCTACCGCACCGTCGTCACGACTCAACCGGCCGGCAAGCTTCCGCTACTGATCGTGTTGCACGGACGGGGACAGTCCGGGTCCTCCGTGCTGAGCATGACCGGCTTTATCGAGCTGGTCCAGCAGCAGCAGGCTGTACTGCTGTTACCTGATGGGCAGCAGCGCTCATGGAACGCCGGTCACGGCTGCTGCGGTTTCGCCGGCGCCCACCAGGCCGCCGACGTGCCCTTTGTGGCTGCAATTGTGGCCGACGCGCTGCGCCGGTGGCCGATCGATGCCCAGCGGGTGTACCTGGTTGGGTACAGCAATGGGGGCAAGCTCGCCTACAGCGCGGTGTGCGCCCATCCCGAGCTGTTCACGGCGGTGGCGACCTACGGCGCGGTGCCGCTGTCACCCTGCGTACCGGGCACGCCGGCGGTGTCGGTGCTGCTCGCCGCCGGCACCGCAGACCGGGTGTTGCCCTTCCACGGCAAACCGGCCGGGCACCCGCCGTTGCCGTCCGTGGCGCAGGCGCTCACTTGGCTGCGGACCCAGGACGGTTGCTCAGCCAAAGCGCAGACCGTTCGGGACGGGGCTGCGGTGGTCCAGCGATGGGCAGGTTGTGCGGGCGGTACCGACGTCGAGTCGGTGGTTTATCCCGGCCGGGGACATGCCTGGCCGAGTGGTGGGTCGCCCGCCACCGCCACCCTGATGTGGACGTTCCTCAGCCGGCATGAGGGGCACGGCGCACCCCGTCCCGGGTAGTTCGCGGGGCCGTTCACCGGGAGCGGAGGCGTCCGAGCAGTTCGCTCGGCACCACCCGCACCGGGAACGGCCGGCGTGCCTCGAAGACATCGTCGCCGACCACCCGCACCACCTCCTGGTACCGGTCGTGGGCATCGAGTTCGAGGATCAGCAGGTCGGGCACGTCGGGATCGAGCACCCAGTAGCTGGGCGTGCGCATCCGCCCGTAGGCGGCGCGCTTGAGGTTGAGATCGATCAACCGGCCGGTAGGGGACAGTACTTCGACGGCCAGCACCGGTGCGGCGGGAAGGTTCTTGTTCGTCTGCCAAACCGTGCCATGAGGGTCTGACAGTGCCTGCCCCTAGAATCGGCGCCCGTGGCTGGACGGATCCGGGACGCGGACATCGCGCAGGTCCGGCAGCGCAACCGGATCGACGAGGTGGTCGGCGAGTACGTCGCGCTGCGCCGAGCCGGTGCGGATTCGCTCAAGGGGCTGTGCCCGTTCCACGACGAGAAAACGCCCTCGTTCAACGTGCGCCCGGGGCACGGCACCTTCCATTGCTTCGGTTGCGCCGAGGGCGGCTCGGTCGTCGACTTCATCATGAAGATCGAGCACCTCGGTTTCGTCGAGGCGGTGCAACGGTTGGCCGACCGGGTGGGAATCCAGTTGACCTACACCGCCGGCGGCGCCTCGGTGCACCGTGACCGCGGCACCCGGTCCCGGCTGATCGAGGCGAACCGGCTGGCGCAGGAGTTCTATGCCGAGCAGCTGAGTTCGGCCGAGGCGCGCCCAGCCCGAGAGTTCCTGATGCAGCGCGGATTCAGCCAGGAAGCCGCAGGTAGGTTCGGCTGCGGCTTCGCCCCGTCGGGCTGGGATCAGCTCACCAAACACCTGCTGGGCCGCGGATTTGCCGTCGACGAGCTGGTCAAGGCGGGAGTGTCCCGGGAGGGCCAGCGGGGACCGATCGACCGGTTCCACCGCAGGCTGCTGTGGCCGATCCGCGACCTGGGCGGTGACGTGGTGGGTTTCGGTGCGCGGCGGTTGTTCGACGACGACCGCGTCGAGGCCAAGTACCTCAACACCGCCGACACGCCGCTGTACCGCAAATCGCAGCTGCTGTTCGGGCTCGACCTGGCCAAAAGGGAGATTGCCCGGCGCCGTCAGGTGGTCGTGGTCGAGGGCTACACCGATGTGATGGCCATGCACCTGGCCGGAGTGCCTACCGCCGTGGCGTCGTGTGGCACCGCGTTCGGCGCCGAACACATCTCCATCCTGCGCCGGCTTTTGATGGATGACGACGCCCTGCGCGGTGAGGTGATCTTCACCTTCGACGGTGATGAGGCGGGTAAGAAGGCGGCGCTCAAGGCATTCGACGGCGACCAGAGTTTCGCGGCGCAGACTTTCATCGCGGTCGCCCCAGACCGGATGGATCCATGCGAGCTGCGCCAGGCCAAAGGCGACGCCGCGGTGTGCGACCTGGTGGCCCGTCGCCAGCCGCTGTTCAGCTTCGCGATCCAGACCCTGCTGGCCGAGTATGACCTGGATACCGCCGAGGGCCAGGTCGAAGCGCTGCGGCGGGCGGTGCCACTGGTTGCGCGAATCAAAGACGTGGCGCTGAGGGACCGGTATGCGACGCAGTTGGCCTACCGGAGTGGTTGGAGTGACGAAGCCACGGTGGTTCGCCGGGTTCGGGAAGCCGCCGGTGAGGGGCCTCGTCGGCGCGGCGGGCGGCCGAGAAAGGTGCCACCGGCAGACAACGGAACGGATCTGCCCGCGCGGGACGATGTCCGGTTGCAGGCCCAGCGCGAGGTGCTCAAGGCGGTCCTGCAGGAGCCCGGGTTGAGCGGTCCGGTGTATGACACGTTGCCTGCTGAGGCCTTCACCCACCCGTGCTATGCGCAGGTGCACGCGGCGGTGCTGACAGCCGGGGGCACCGCCGCCGGACTGTCCGGTTCGGAGTGGATCGAGGCCGTCGCCGCGCATTGTGCTACCCGGTCACTGGTGACCGAGCTCGCCGTGGAGACGCTGCGAGCCACCGGAAGCGCTGAGGACGATGCCCGCTACATCGGGAGCCTGCTCGCGCACTTGCAAGCCACGGTCGTCGGGCGGCAGGTCGCCGAGATCAAATCCCGGTTGCAACGGATCTCGCCGGTCGACGACGCGGATTCCTACCATCACCTCTTCGGTGACCTGGTGGCTCTCGAGCAGTACTACCGGGCGCTGCGCGAGCAGGCCATGGGGGCGCAGGAGTGACTGCCTGAAGGTGGGCGCTGCGCGGTGTGCTTGTCGTGGCCGGAGCGACCGGGCTAGTTTCGCTTGCTGAGGGACGAGGAGGTCGTCGCGGCCGTGTGGGACCCGGAAACATACCTGGCGTTCGGCGATCACCGGGCTCGGCCCTTTCACGACTTGCTGACCCGGGTCGGTGCCCGCGATCCGGGTCTGATCGTTGACCTGGGCTGCGGGCCGGGCACCCTTACGCGATCATTGGCCAAACGGTGGCCGCTGGCGAGTGTCATCGCGCTGGACAGCTCACCGGAGATGGTGCAGGCCGCGCGGGAGCGAGGCATCCATGCCGAGCTGTGCGATGTCCGCTACTGGCTACCTCCTCCCGGCACCGGGCTGGTCGTGTGTAATGCCGTGTTGCAGTGGGTGCCTGAGCATGCGGAGTTACTGCGCCAGTGGATGCGGCAGCTGCCTAGTGGGGGATGGCTGGCGTTGCAGGTGCCGGGGAACTTCACCGCCCCGTCGCATGCCGAGACCGCTCGGCTCGCCGCCGAGCCTCGCTGGCGTGGCTTGCTCGACCTCAGGGGAACCCACCCGGTGCTCGAACCAGCTGGCTACGCCGCGGTGTTGGGACCGAGCGCGGCGGAGTTGGACGTATGGGAAACCACCTACCTGCACCGACTGACCGGTCCCGACCCGGTACTCGAATGGATCACCGGGACCGCGCTGCGGCCGGTGCGGGCGGCGCTGTCGGCGCAGGATTGGGAGGCGTTCCGGCAAGAACTCGCCCCGCGGTTGCGAGCTGCCTATCCGGCGGGCGCCGACGGGGTGACCTGGTTTCCCTTCCGCCGAATCTTCGCCGTCGCGCAAGTCGGCTGAGTGTCGCTGGGCCGGTTACTGGTAGGCGTTTCGATCGCACCAGTCAGTGATCGTGGCGCTGGCTATCCCGGGCGCCCTGCGTTTGCCGGGGCCGGTGTCATTGATCAATTCTGCCAGCAGCCGGGGGCAGCAGCATGGTCGTCGCGTACCGTGCGCTAGGCTGATGCCGCTTTCCCCGATAGCTCAATTGGCAGAGCATGCGACTGTTAATCGCAGGGTTGTTGGTTCGAGTCCAACTCGGGGAGCGGCTACAACACGAGGGCCGATCCCTGTGAGAACCGGCCCTGACCGCAGTTTTGACCGCACTTGTGACCCTGGTGGTTTATTCGTGGGGATCTTGGCTCGCCCGGCGTGGCGTACCCGTTTTAGATCTTGTGTTCCGCATGATCACCCTGCGGCTCGCTTTCTTCTTGTCGCCTTCCCCTCGTGTGGCCGCAGACTGGAGTGGTG
>DATNDR010000042.1:0-94389 GCA_035606945.1 Pseudonocardiaceae bacterium | reverse complement strand
GCGGGCGTCTCTGACCGACATGTGCGATGTCAGCTCGCGGACATCGCCGGTCGTTCCCTGTCGCCGGTCACGGGTGCAGGAGAGAACGGTATCGGGCTTACGCGTGCCAGGGCGGGGACCAGCGCGGGAGCAGTAGTCTTGATCATTCGCATCACCAGCAGATCGGAGATGACCTGACCGGCGAGCGCCGAGCGGCTGTCCAGCGCGGCAGCGGGACGCAGGCGAGCCCCGCCGCTGCGGATATAGGCCGGATGGCTGATGTAGGCCCAGCGCCGGCAGGTCACGATCGGAGTCGAGAGGCGCAATTGCGTCGGTAACGCTTTCAGCGGGTGGCCGGAAGGTGGAGAAATGGCAGCGAACACCTGGAATGGCGCGCCGAGCGCAACCCAGCTCGATAAACCGGAAGAAACCATCAGAGCATCTCAGAACGCGATCAATGCGGGTGACCTCGAAGGGATGGTCAGCCGCTACGAGCCCAATGCGGTGTTTATTCCGGCTCCGGGTCAGGTTGCGTCAGGTTCCGAAGCCATCCGGGAGACCTTTGCCGGCCTCCTGGCCGCGAAGCCACGATTCGAGCTCAAGATCGGAAGCCTCCATTGTGTCGGAGACCTTGCGCTCGAATCCTTTGAATGGAAGTTCGAGGGCAGTGATTCTGATGGCAATCCGATGATGTTGGGCGGCACCGGCTCGGCCGTCCTTCGCCGGCAGGCGGACGGACGCTGGCTCTATGTCATCGACAATCCGTTTCCCTTCGTGTAGCCACTTCGCCTCTATCATAGAAACGGAATTTGCCATGACTATTGAACTCATTCCACTCGGCACCGCAGAAGTGGGGCTTTCCGAACCGATCATGATGCCCGGCTGCCCATCGGGCACCCGAGCAATCATTGAGATCATCTCTGTCGACTGCAGAGGACAACGTCTTCAGGCCAAGCTCAAGGGAGTTGCGGCTGCCGACTGGGCCGCCGTCAGCCCGGCGGGAATTGGTCACATGGACGTGCGATTCACCCTTGAAACCGACGATGGGGCACTGATCTATGTGTCGTACAACGGTCGGGTGGACCTGTCTCGTGGACTCGAAGGCGCGACCGCGTACACAGCTCCCCGTTTCGAGACCGGCGACGACCGCTACGCCTGGCTCAACAAGATCCAGGCCGTTGGCAAAGGCGTCATCAGCGCAGGCGTGCTGCGGTTCGAGCTCTATGAATTGAGCTGAGGTAAGGGGATCGAAATGAATCAGACGGCGATGCAGCGACCGCCGATGACCGGCTTCCACCACTTCTCTCCCACCGTAACCGATATTGAGGCTAGCATATCCTGGTATGAGCGCGTACTAGGGCTGGAACGCATTCAAGGCAAGTTCCCGCACTACGGCAATGAACAGGGAGGATACGAGGTGATTCTCGCTGACTTCAATGCCGGAATCATCATCGGTCTGGAGCATCATGCCGCAAATGACGGCCAGCCGTTCGACGAAACTCGAACCGGCCTCGACCACATCGGCATCTCCGTGCCGAGCCGCGCAGATCTGACATCCTGGGCGGAATGGTTGGACAGTGTGGGAGTGTCGCACTCTGGAGTGACTGACATCGATGGTGAGCTGAAGTTTTCGACGCTGGTATTCCGCGATCCAGACAATATCCAGCTGGAGATGTTCTTCATGGGTGGCTGACTGCGCACCTACACGCGGAGGCGCTGGCGATGCAACAATCGCACGAGCGCGACCGGACGGGCTGGCCGCTGAGGTGGGAAGAACCCCCGGTGAACGCAGGCGGCATCGAGCAGGAGACCTTCCAGCTGCCGGTCGGCACCGCGACGTTCATGCGGGCCGATGTCGAGGGCTCGACGCGCGTGCGGGAATGCGTGCTCGACGAGGCGATTTCGCGGCACGGTGGGGTGCGGCGGCGGCAGCAGGACGACGCCACCAGCATCGTGGCGGCGTTCACCCGCGCCTCGGATGCCGTGGCGGCCGCGCTGGACATCCAGCGTGCCGCCCATGCCGGAAACTGTCCCGAGAAGCCGACGCTGCGCATCGCCCTGCACACCGGAGAGGCCCAGCGGCGCGACGAGGGAAGCTATTTCGGCCAGGCGGTCAACCGCTGCGCCCGGCTGGGCGCGGTCGCGCACGGCGGTCAAGTCGTGCTGTCCCGGACGACCCGCGACCTGGTCGGAGACCGGCTGCCCGATCGCGCCGAGCTCGTCGACCTCGGTGTTCATCGGTTGGGCGACCTCGGGCGGCCGGAGCATGTCTTCGGGCTGGTGCATCCCGAGCTGCCGGCGGAGTTTCCCCCGCTGCGCTCGCTGGACACCATGCCCAACAATCTGCCCGGTGAGCTGACCAGCTTCGTCGGGCGACGCACCGAGCTGGCCCGCATCGGCGATTCGCTCGAGCGGGCCCGGCTGCTGACGCTCACCGGTGCCGGAGGGTGCGGCAAGACGCGTCTAGCGCTGCAGGCAGCGGCCGACGCGATAGACCACCACCCCGACGGCGTGTGGTGGGCCGAGCTGGCCCGACTCGAGGACTCCGCGCTGCTGGCGGCTGCGGTGATCACGGCGATACGTTCGCGTGAGGTGCCGGGTGTGCCCGTACACCACACGCTCGTGGAGCACCTGCGGGCCCGCCGCACCCTGGTCGTCATGGACAACTGCGAGCACCTGCTGGCTGCCTGCGCGGAGCTGGTGGATGTGTTGCTGCGGGCCTGCCCGTCGCTGACAGTCCTGGCCACGAGCCGCGCACCGCTGGGCGTGCCAGGAGAGATCACCTGGCGGGTGCCGTCGATGTCGCTGCCCGCCGAGCCGGACCTCGACCCGATCGAGGCGCTGCGCCAATCCGACGCCGTGTCCCTGTTCATCGACCGCGCCCTGCAGGTCCGCCAGGAGTTCACGATCACCGCAGCCAACGCCCCGACCATCGCCCAGATCTGCCACGACCTCGACGGCATCCCGCTGGCCATCGAACTGGCCGCAGCGCGGGTGCGGATGCTGGCTCCCGAGCAGATATCCCGGGCCCTAGCCGACCGCTTCCACCTGCTCACCGGCGGCGCCCGCACGGTCATGCCCCGTCACCAGACGCTGGAAGCCTCCATTGACTGGAGTCACGAGCTCCTCAACGACGGTGAGCGCACCGTCCTGCGACGGCTGTCAGTGTTCACCGGCGGCTGGACATTGGACGCAGCTGAGCAGGTGTGCTCAGGTGATCAGATCCACCGTAAGGACGTGCTTGACCTGCTGACCGGCCTGGTCGACAAGTCCCTGGTCGCCACCGACGAGCGCGACCGCCAGACGCGCTACCGCATGCTGGAGACCGTCCGGCAGTACTCCGCCGCGCGCCTCGCCGACGCCGGGGAAGCCGACGAACTGCGCGAGCGCCACCTGGCCTTCCACGTCGCACTGGCAGAGGCCGTGGAGCCACAACTGCTCGGCGCCGGTCGCGACAACCCCGTCCTGGACACTCTGGCCACCGAGTTGCCGAACATCCGTGCAGCCGTGGAGTGGGCGGCCACCAGCGATCCGGACGCTGGGCTGCGCCTGGTGACCGCGCTGACGGTGTTTTGGGTGTTCACAGGCCGCTATCGGGAGGGGGACACCTGCTACGCCCGCGCATTGGAGGCCGGCGAGGAGCCGACCGTGCTGCGTGGGCGGGCGATGGCTGGTCGGGCCAGCCTCGGCCACTACGGGGGTGCCGGCCAGGCAGCCCACAGGTGGGCGCAAGTCGCGCTGGACATCGGCGAGACCTGCGGGGACGTCTGGACGCAGGGGCGTGCCTTGAACACCCTCGGGCTCAGGGCCTCGCTCGGTGACCCGGCCGGTGGGCGGCCGTTGCTGCAGCGAAGCGTTGAGCTGGCCACTCAGGCCGATGATGACTGGTGCCGCGTCGACGCTTCGAGCTGCCTCGCCATCGGCTGGATCTTTCAGGACGGGTTCGACACCGCCCGCCCGCTGCTCGATGACCTGCAGGCGACCGCAACCCAGCTCGAATACCGGTGGGGGTTGGCATGGCCCTGGCTGTGCCTGGGGTGGGAGGCGGCCTTCCAGGGCCGGCTCACCGCGGCGCGCGAGTTGCTGTCGCGTTGTGTCGCCGTCAGCGACGAGGTCGGCCTTCCGATCACCAACGGACTCGCCAACGGTTTCCTGACCTACGCGCACCTTGCCGGGGGCAACACGGAACTCGCGCATTCGCTCGCCAGCACCACGCTCAAGCGGGTGCAGGAAGCCGGAGCGGGCCTGGTATCCGGCATGGCCAACCACATGCTGGCCGCAACGCTGATGGCCCGTGGCGAGCTCGCTGCGACGCGGGACTACCTTGAGATCGCCGTCGACGGCGATCGCCGGTCGGGTTTCCGCTACGTGCTTTCGTGGCATCTCGCGCTGCTCGGCAGTCTGGAGCGGGTCGAGGGAAAGCTCGATGCGGCCCAGGGCTGTGGCGAGGAGGCGCGGGAGATAGCCCGGCGCCTGGGTAGCGGATGGCTACAGGCCGGCGCGGAGCGCCTGCTGGGCCGTGTCGCTCTCGCCGCCGGTGCGGCGCCGGACGCCGAGCGGTACGTCCACCACGCCCTTGGCCGCCTGGCGGCCAAGGGCTTTGCGATCGATATCCCGGAGTGCCTGGACCTGCTCGGCGCCGTTGCCGGTACCCAGGAAAGTGACGGGGAAGCCGCGCGGCTGCTGGGCGCCGCGGCGGCGGCCCGAGCGCGACTCGGCGTCGTCCGCTTTCCCCCTGAACCGGATTATTGGTCTGGTATCGAGCGGGCCACCCGGGAAGCGCTCGGAGACGACGGCTACCACGCCGCCTTCACCGCGGGCGCAGCATTGAGCACCGATGAGGCGGTCGGCTATGTCCGCCGGGCTCGCGGCGAGCGAAAACGGCCATCCCGCGGCTGGGACAGCCTGACCCCGACCGAGCTCGAGGTCGTGCGCCACATCGCCGCCGGTCGCACCAACCGCCAGATCGGCGAGCGCATGTTCATCTCCCTCGGCACGGTCAAGGCCCACCTCTCGCACATCTTCGCCAAGCTGGGCACCCCGTCCCGCGCTCACTTGGCAGCCGAAGCCACCAGGCGCGGCCTCGACCGCGACGATGCCCACAATCCACATTCAGCGGGCTCAGCGGCGGAGTAGGGCGGCGGCGCGGGTTAGGGCGACGCGTAGTTCGGAGACGCGGAGGGCGCGGAGGGCGATCAGCAGGACGGCGGCGCCTAGGACGGTGATGGTGGCGAGTTCGACGGCGGCGCGCACGGGGGGTAGCGCGTGGGGGACCAGCACATGGCCTAGGTCGATGGCGGCCAGGCCGGTGACGGCGGCGGCGACCGCAGCCAGCGTGATGCGTACCACCGTGCCCGTCACTCGCCGGGTTTGCAGGTGGCCGAGTCGGTGGGCCAGCCACACCTGTCCGGCGATGGCGCCGATGACGAACGACGCCGAGTTAGCTGCGGCCAGCCCGACCACCACCTGCTGCGGGCTGAGCAGCACCGGCGCCAGGACCGACAGGCCGATCTTCCCGGCGATCATCAACACCATGATGACGGTGGGCGTGCGGGCATCGTCGAGCGCGTAGAACACCCGAAGCTGCAGCAGTACCACGGCATACGGCAGCAGGCCGAACGCCGACGCGGCCAGCGTCTGGCCCAGCCGGTCAGCTTGGGTGAGATCGGAATGACCGTAGGAGAACAGCATGGTGGCGATCTGCCCACCGGCGACGGTGAACAGTGCCGAGATCGGCAACAGCAGCAGCGCGGACATCCGGGTGCCCAGCGACAGATCGGCAACCACCGCGCCGATGTTCCCGTCCGCGGTGGCCCGGCTGATCCGCGGCATCAGCGCGGTCAGCACGGAGTTGCCCAGCACCCCGTAGGGCACGATCAGCAAGGTCCACGCATACGCGTAGGTCGCCACCCCACCCCCGGCGGTAGCCGAGGCGATCCGGTACGTGACCACCAGCCCGAGCTGGCCGGCCAGCACGTAGAGAAACACCCAGCCGGCCAGCCCGCCGAACGACGACAGCCGCGGATCCCAGCCCCACCGCCACTGCCATCGAAACCCCGACCGGCGCAGCGCCGGCAGCAGCACCGCAGCCTGCACGACGATGCCCAGCGTGGTGCCCACCCCGAGCACCCACAGTTTGGCGTCGCCCATCAGGTTCGGCTGCAGGCTGAGCCGCCCTGGTGTGAGCATGTACGCACTGATCACCGCGATCAGCACCAGGTTGTTGGCCACCGGCGCCCACGCCGGTGGCCCGAACACCCCGCGGCTGTTGAGCACCGCGCCGATCAGCGCGGCCAGGCCGTAGAACATGATCTCCGGTAACAGCAGGTAGGCGAACGCGGTGGCCAGCGCGGGGCTAGCGTGCGGGCCGCTGGTCACCGACAGCCGGACCAGCCACGGCGCTGCGGCCACCGCGGCGACCGTGCCGACGAAAAGGGCGACCGTGCTCATCGTCAGCAGACGTTGCGCGTAGGCATGCCCGCCGTCGGGATCGGTGCGCTGGGCGCGGATCAGCACCGGGATCGCCACGCTGGACAGCACGCCACCGAGCAGCAGCTCATAGACCATGTTCGGCAGCTCGTTGGCGATGTTGTAGGAGTCGTTGAGCAGCCCGAACCCCAGCGCCGCGGCCAGCAGCAGCTTGGCTACCAGCCCGGTGACGCGACTGATCACCGTGGCCACTGCCATCGACCCCGACGCATGCGCCAACGACCGGTCCGACCACGCCACTCGCGGCGCGGACCGATCCCGATATGTCTCCATGTCGGGCCGGCGTGGCAGCCGGTTGCTGGGCGGCACGCCGCCCAGCACACCACCCCACCTCCCGACTGCCAACAGCGACCCCGCAGCACAATGACCGCCGTGCCCGCACCCATGTGGTCCCCGGGTGGTGTTAGTGACCGGGGTGTACGTCGCAGGTCAGCGACGAGCTGCCGGCCGACGTCCCGATGGGCCGGATCGCGCAACCCGAGGAGATCGCTCGGTCGGTCGGGTGACCGGCCTCACCGGAGGCGTCCCATGTGACCGGCACAGTGCTCACCGTTGATGGTGGCTACCTGGCGCGCTGACATCGCGCGCTAGGCAGCCGGCCGCTCGTCGCGGGACCCTGCTGGCTCCTCGGCGAACTCAAGTATCGCGTCGACCAGCCGGCAGGTGCGGCTCTGAGATCGCAGCCAGGCCGGCAGATCCAGCGCTGCCATGACCTCGAAGGCGAGCACCTCGCCGATCACACCTGGCCACAACCTCTTGGCCTTCGCGGCGGCGGCTGCGGCCATCCGGTGCGCTGCGTATTGGTCGGTTTCCTGCGAGACCGCGATGTGTGAGTCAGGCATCGGAACCTCCTCAGCCAGGCGTCGTGCTCGGCACCGGCGTCCGCACTGCTCGATCTGTCCCCGATCCCCGGTCACATGTTGCAGGCTGCGCCACCACCGAGATCATCGGTCTGGTCCATGTGGGCGTCACACCGTAACAGAGCGCAAACCCAGCCTTCTGCGTACCTCATTGTCAGAATTTTTCCAGCTCAGCCGCCGTGGCGTCACCAGCCGCTGAGGGGATCGACCAGTGCAACGTCGCTGAAAGTAGTTGCGGTACAAGCCACGGTCGCGGGTCAGCAGGCGGTCGGCTTGCAGGCTCGCATGCGCACCGATCGGAGAGTCCACGATGACGCATTGCCTGGAACCGCCGCGCCTGCGGTAGCTGCGCCACGCCTGCGCTGCGAGGTCAGCGCCCGCCGGCCCAGCGGGAATGACTCAGCGGACTCCGGCCATCAGTCGCCGGATCATCGGGCTGACAGCGACGACGATCAGCCCGACGACGATCGCGGCCACGCCGAGGCTGCCGAAGTACAGTGCCTCGCGCCGCGGGCTGTAGTAACCGGCGAGCGATCCGGACATCGCCGTGCCCAGGGCGACGGACAAGAAGTACAGCGCCACCGTCTGGCTGCGAAACACCTTCGGGGAGATCTTCGTGGCCAGTGACAAGCCGATCGGTGAGATCAGCAGCTCCCCGGTCGCGAAGATGAGCACGATGAACACCACCGCGAGCAGCGGGGTGCTCGGTCCGGTGCCGCCGGCCCATGGCACGAACAGCAGGAAAGCCAGCCCGATCACCACGTTGCCGAGCGCGAATTTGACGGGAGTCGACGGCTGGCGGGGTCCGAGCCTGATCCAGAGCAAGGCGAATAAGGGCGCCAGCACGATGATGAAAACCGGATCGAATGAGATCGCCCATTCCGTCGGCATTTGCCAGCCGAAAAGGTGCTTGTCGACCCGCCTGTCGGCGTAAATCTCCACCACCGTGAAGTACTGCTGAAAGAGAGACCAGAACGCGGCGTTGGCGATAAACAGGGGAATGAACGACTGCACCCGGCTGCGTTCCACCGTCGTGATCTTCCGGCTGGTGAGGATGACCGCGAAATACGCTGCCGCGGCGAACCCGCACACGACCACCACGATGGTGGACAGGTTCGCGGCCGTGATCACTCCAAGGGTCACGAGCACGGCCACCGCGGCGGCGACCACCGCGACACCAGCCACGACGGTGACGCTCCGGGCGCGCGGCACCGGGTTGGGCACGATGGCCGCTTCGCTACCCAGGTTGGCTCGTCCGAGGGTGTATTGGATGAGGCCGACGGCCATGCCGACCGCGGCGACCCCGAAGGCGTAGTGGAAACCGAGCGTACTTCTGGTGAGTCCGGTCAGCAGCGGGCCGAGCAAGGCGCCGACATTGATCCCCATATAGAAAATCGAGAAACCTGCGTCCCTGCGGTCGTCGTTGGGGGCATACAGCGTGCCCACGACGGTGGTCGCGTTGCCCTTGACCCCGCCGCTGCCCAGAGCGACACACGCCAGGCCCACGCCGACGCCCACGAAGCCCGGCAGGGTCGCCAGCGCGATGTGCCCGATCATCACCAGCACCGCGCTGTAGAACAAGGTTCGCTCGGCACCCAGTACCCGGTCGGCGACCCAGCACCCGACGATGGTCGACACATAGACCAGCCCGCCGTAAGCGCCGATCAGGCTGGTGGCGGTGGCCTTGGGCAACCCGAGCCCCGGGTCGGCCCCGGCAGCTGTGTAGTACAGGTACAGCGTCAGGGAGGCCAGCATCCCGTAGAAGGAGAAGCGCTCCCAGACCTCGACGCCGAACAGGTTGGCCAATCCGCGGGGATGCCCGAAAAAGGCCCGGTCCGTGCCGGGGTCGGTCACGGTGCTACTCATCCGGGTAACAGTGCCCCGGGCTGCGCCGTGGTGCCAGCCGGCTCACCGGCTGCCGCATAGCGGCCGGCGCCGCCCATTTAGCGTCAACCGAACGTGCGGTGAGACCACCGCCTCCCGGTTCCCCTTGTCGCCGAGTTCGACCCGGGGGTGCCCGGCATAACGAGACGCGATGTCGACCACACTGTGAATCGTGCGCCAGTTGCTGCCCGTGGCCGCCGATGTCGTCGATCCGGCGGTGGTGTACGCAGATCTACCGGAAGTGGCGGGCCGCCCCGGGGTGCGCCTGAACATGATCGCCAGCCTGGACGGTGCGGCTACCGTCGATGGCTTGTCCGGCGGGCTTGGTGGACCGGCCGATCGCCGGGTCTTCGCGGCATTGCGGGAACTGGCCGAGGTGGTGCTGGTCGCGGCCGGGACGGTGCGCGCGGAGCGTTACGGCCCCTCGAAGGTGCCGCTGGCGATCGTCACCCGGTCCTGCGCGCTGGACCTCGGCTCGCCGCTGTTCGTCGAGGGTGCCCGGGCTATCGTGCTCACCGTCGCCACCGCACCGCCGAAGGCGGTGGCCGCGGCCCGCGAGGTCGCCGACGTGCTGGTCGCCGGGGAGCAGACGGTGGACCTGCAGGCTGCCTTACAGCTGCTGGGCGCGGCCGGCTACCGCAGCGTACTGGCCGAGGGTGGTCCCAGCCTCAACGCGCAGCTCGCCGCCGCCGACCTGATCGACGAGCTGTGCCTCACCGTCGCGCCATGGCTGCTCGGCGGGGATTCGCGCCGGATTCTCGCCGGCGCAGCGGTGCACATGAACCGGTTCGCGCTGCACACGATCTGCGAGGACAGTGGATACCTGTTCTTGCGGCTGCGCCGCGCGCGACAGCCGCTACCCCATTACCACCGATCGATTTGCGCGTCATCTCCCAGCAACGCATCACCCAGCGCGGCGAGCCCGAGCGCACCCAGGGCGCCCGCAACCTGATTCCGGTGCGCCAGGATGTCGGCTTTGACCGCATCGAGGTCACCGTGAACGCAATCCGCCATCGCTTTTGCGATCGACTCGGCGACCGTGCTGGCCGGCTTGTTGTGACTGATAGATCGCAATGGCACGTAGCTCGCCGCGAGGCAGCCCACTGCTCGGGCGACATAGGCCACCGCAGGGATCTCGCCCATCCCCATGGGACCTGCAGCGGTGAGCATCCCCTCCCGTTCCAGGCGCCTCCGGATCCGGGACTCGATCGGCGCGCGCTCCCCGGTGGAAAGAATTTCGTCTGGTATTGAGGCGAGCGCTTCCTCAAGCACTTTCTGTTCTGAGTTCGAAAGCTCGGGGTACCGAGCAAAGTCTGTCTGTTTCGCTTGAGTCACCGTTGTCTCCATGATTTGCGCCCACATCGGATTTACTCCAGCAGCGTAGCGCACGGACTGGTGCGGATTGCCCGGCTCTACGTGCCCCCGTAACGGGTCGCCACCCGCGAGACTGGCACTTCATGACCGCGCTGGCCCTCACGCCCGGCTGCGACGCGCAGGACCGCGACCGGGTGGTGATCGCGGTGGTCGACCCGTGAGCCGGTCCCACGGCGGCTGTTCCGGCGTCGCCATCGGTCGCTACCACCAGCCGGGATCCAACGGGCTGACCTTACGATCCGGCCGGTCGGCTGGGGATGTGCCGTGCTGGCTGGCCGCTACGAGGGCAAGCGACTCAACAGTCTTGATGACGTGGTGTGCGAGCGACAGCACTCGTTCACCCAACTGGTCACCTCGCTGACGAGTACACCGATGCGCCCTACAAGGCCTCGGTACCGCACACGTTTGACACTCGCGCCCGGCTTGAGGATCAAGCCCGACTTCGACCCCACCACGCCCCAGGCCCGTGAGGCCTGGCAGGCTGTGACGCGGTAGCAGTCTGGGGACAGCCTGTCTGCTTGTTCTGGTTGGGTCAGCTCGACTCCCGCCGGCTGCAACGGCGGGAGTCGAGCGTGGGATGTGGCCGGTTGTCAGCGCAGCCCGGCCCTTCTGGAGCAGGTAGGCCAGGCCCTCCAGCCCTGCGCGCGGAGCACCTTTTCGGCGACGGCGATCTGTTCCGAGCGGGTGGCTTGGTCGGCGGTGCCCGCGAAGGTCCCGCCGCCGAACGAGTGCCACGTTCCGCGGGTGAACTGTAAACCACCGAAATACCCGTTGCCGGTATTAGCGCTCCAGTTACCACCGCTTTCGCACGCCGCCACCTGATCCCACGGATCCTGGCGGGCTGGGCCGGCTAGGGCCGGTGCCACGAATACCAGTGGGGCCGTCATAGCGATTG
Source organism: Pseudonocardiaceae bacterium (assembly GCA_035606945.1). Lineage (GTDB taxonomy): Bacteria > Actinomycetota > Actinomycetes > Mycobacteriales > Pseudonocardiaceae. The sequence goes on along the minus strand of DATNDR010000042.1, from coordinate 82,908 downwards.
CGGCGATACCAATACGTGCGAGTAATCGGGAGGTCCTCGTCATTTCTGTTCTCCGTGAACCGCGCACACGGCTGATTGCATCAATTCATAAGCGCGGAATTCGGCGGTCCGCTTCGGGGTCGTCGTCAGCCTGCGCCCCGTCCCGATTCGGGGTGAGATTGTGGTATCCGGTCCCGCGGGACAGGGCCGCAGCGCAACGGTCCGGATTCCCGATCCAAGGTGGCTCCATTGGGCAGGACGATATTGACCGTACGGATCACCGTCGGTAATGCAAGGGGGCGCCGGTAGGGCCAGTCGGGCAGGGGTACGGCCGCGATTCTGTTACGCAAAGCGACAATCGGCACTGTTTCTCCAGGTAAGGCGGTGACGGCGGGTTCCATGAGTGGGCGCGGTTTGCCCGGTTTATGGGCCGCTCGGGTGTCGCGCGGATCACTCGATCGTGCGCAGCTTTCGGGCGTTTTCGCCACCATTCGAGCGCCACGGTCAGTGGCCGTTGGAGGGATACGCCCGCTAGTCGCCACCGCGGTTACCGCCATTACGGGCGCTGCCCACGCCGCACTCCCCAAGATCATTTGCGTCCCCCGAGCCGTCGAGAAAGCCCGTTGGAAGGATGCAGAGTGCTGTTTTCCGGCGATGGAATAGTGCGGTCTGCATCCTGCAACGTGGTGTTGGCCGCACGGGACAGAATCGAGTTAGCGTTCGGATGTGCGAGTCCGGGTGCTCGGTGGGTTGACAGTCGGCGGGCTGACCGACGTTGGGATCGGCTCGCGCAAAGCCCGTACGCTGCTGGCTGCCCTGTTGCTGGCCCGCCCAGCTGATCAACTCGCGGTGCTCGCCAGCCGGTTACGCCGGATCCTGGGTGCAGACGCGGTGCGCCGCGGCGGGCACGGCTATTGGTGTGGCATCAACGTGAACGGCACGGCCTGCTGGTTGCGCGGATCGCGCTGGCCGCCCAGTACCTCGGGTCGACCGCTGGTATAAGTCGGGGGTGAGTCTGCAAGCCGCCCCCGGCATGGTGGTCAACTGTCCCCAACCGGAGGAGCTCGCTATGACCGCCCAGATCGACGTGCCCACCGACGTCGAGCGCGGCACCTTCGCCACCGATGTGGCCGCCGCCTTCCACGCCGTCAGCGTCGCGCTCGGTGACAAGCTCGATTTGTGGGCCGCGCTCGCGCAGGCCCCGACCAGCGCAACCGAGCTGGCGCAGCGCACCGGATGCGACGCCGAGGGGACCTTCCTGCTGGTGGAGCCGATGGCCGGGGAGCACCTGGAGGACAACATCGGGATCGCCGGCCGGATGTTCTACTCCGCCGCACCGTTCATCTGCCGCCCGCACGCCCGCTTCGAGCAGGGCCCGCACGAGCTGGGCAACCAGGTGCCCGACTCGCGGTGGCGCGAGCTGCTCGCCGAGGCCGGGTTCAGCCGGTTCCGCCGGGCCACCGAGACCCCGTTCGACCGGGTCTTCGAGGTGCGGCCATGACCCGCACCGGTGGTGCACTGGTGCCGCGAGTGGAGCCGTCCATCGCCGCGCTGACCGCCGGTGCCACCGCCCACCAGCAGGTGCACCCGGCCGACGCCCGCTCGGGCTCGCGCTTCGAGCGGGTGGTCCTCGACGGGCAGCCGCACTTCCTCAAGGTGCTCAGCTACCGCAGCGACTGGATCATGCGGATGATCGGGGACCGTGACCTGCGCACATTCCGGATCTGGCGCGCCGGGTTGCTGCACCGGTTCCCGGACGAGATCGATCACACCGTGGTGGCCATGGCCCGCGACGGCGAGGGGCTGGATGCCCAGCTCGGCATCCTGATGCGCGACGTCGGCGACCGGCTCATCCCGCCCGGCGACGCACCCCTCAGCCCCGACACCCACGCCCGGTTCATCGATCATCTGGCGGCCATGTGCGTGGCCTTCCGCGGCTGGCGCGACGATCTCGGGCTGACCACGATGACCCACCGGCTCCGGTTCGTCGCCCCGGACACCATCGCCGGGGAACTGGCCGGCCCGGCGCCCGACGTCGTGATCCAGCTGGCCGACCAGGGCTGGACCCGGTTGCGCGAGCTGGCCCCCGCGCTGGCCGCGCTGGTCACCGCAGTGCAGCAGCGCCCCGGACCGCTCACCGCCGCGCTCGCGCGGACCCCGGCCACCTTCCTGCACGGCGACTGGAAGATGGGCAACCTCGGCGAGCACCCGGATGGGCGAACCATCCTGGTGGACTGTGCCTATCCCGGCTCCGGGCCGCCGTGCTGGGACCTGATGTGGTACCTGGCGCTCAACCGGGCCCGGCTGCCGGTCGGCAAGGCTGAAGTGATCGCCCAGTTCCGCACCGCGCTGGTGCGGCGAGGCTGGGATACCGGCGGCTGGTTCGATCGGCAGCTCGCGCTGTGCCAGCTCGGGATGATCGCCACGTTCGGGTGGGAGAAGGCGCTGGGCGCTGGTGACGCCGCTGGCGACGAGGAGCTGGACTGGTGGCAGCAGCGGGCGCTGGCCGCGGCCCGGGAACTGGACGCCGGCGCGCCGGGCTGGCGCTGAGCCGATGGCCGGTTCCACCGCGATGGACCCCTACCTGGGTGCCGCGCACGGCTGGGCCACCGGTGCGCAGCTGGTGTACCGGCCGCGGGCCGCCGAGCAGCCGGAACTGGCCCGAGCCGGTGCCCGACCGGCCGCCGAGCTGGCCCGCGTCACCCGGCCCGGCGGGGCGCTGCTGGCCAGCGTGTACTCCACGGCCAGCCGCAGCGCAGCGCGCGACCGGGTGGACGTGGCGGCCAATGCGGCTTCACCTCAGCCCGGTCATGCAGCCCTACCGGCCGATCGTCGTGCTGCTAGCCGCACCGAGCTGCTGCGCTGGCGCGGAGAAAGTCGTAGAGCAGCGCTAATGCCTCGGTGACCGCATCGGCACACACCTGCGCCGGATCGTCGTGGTCGAAATAGCGGTGTTCGACCTGACTTTCCCCGCCGTCGGAGAGTCCGAAGAAGACCGTGCCGGGCGGCTGGCCGTCCTGGCCGTCTGGACCTCCTGCGCCGGTCAGTGCTATCGCGACATCGGCCTGCAGCAGCCGGCGGACTCCGGCGGCCATCGCTTCAGCGGCTTGCGCGCTGACCACCGGTCCGGGTGGTACGCCCAGCAGCTGGTGCTTGACGTCGCTGGCATAGGCCACGATCGCGCCGCGAAACCATTTGCTTGATTCCGCTGCCTCAGCCAGCGCGCTGGCCAGCATGCCGCCGGTCAGCGACTCGGCCACCGCGACAGTCAGTCCCGCCGACTCGACCAGCTCGATGATCTCGCCGATCAGCGTGCGGTCAGTCACCGCGCCGTCCGAGCGGCGTGTCGGCGACCACTGCTCCCCGCTGGCCGATGGGCTTGGGCTCGCCAACCGTGCTGTCGCGATCGGTCTGGTACTCCGCCTCGGAGTTGATCTCCGCGCCGAGCAGCACGATGTAGCTGCTGAGGAAAAACCACAGCATCAGGACGACCACGCCGGCCAGCGCACCGTAGGTTTTGTTGTAGTTGCCGAAGTAGTTGACGTAGAGGCTCAGGCCCACGCTGCCAAGCAGCCACAGCACCGCCGCCACCACGCTGCCCACGCTGACCCAGCGCAACTTCGGCGGGTTGCGGTCCGGAGCCACCCGGTAGAGCACCGCCAGCCCGGCGATGATCAGCGCGACGAGCAACCCCCACCGCACCACCTGGGCCACTATCGTTCCCAGCGGCCCGAGCGGCACCGCGTTGAGCACCACCGGGGCCACCGCGATCAGCGCCAGCGTGATGATCAGGAACACCACCGTGCCCACCGTCAGCAGCAGCGCGATTCCCCGTAGTTTCAGGAAGCCCCGGGTCTCGTGCTCCTCGTAGGCCACGTTCGTCGCCGTCATGAGGCTCGATACCCCACCCGACGCGCTCCACAGCGCACCCAGCAGCGAGACCACCAGGCCGGCCGTCAGTGCACCCCCGCTGCTGCTGGTGATGGCGTTCAGCTGTTCGGAGATCAGTTGCTGGGTGGCTGGCGGCATCCCCGCCGTGAAGCCGGCCACCTGCTGGGTGATCGTCCGCGGATCGGCCACCAGCCCCACCAGCGTCACCAGCGCGATCAGCGCTGGGAATACCGCGAGGAACCCGTAGAACGCAACCCCGGCGGCCAGTAGGGGGATGTTGTCTTTCTGGCTTTCGCGCAGCGCGCGACCCAGCACCTGCCGCCACCCGCGGGCCGGAATCTGAGTCGGCGAGTCTGCTCGGCTACCCGCCACTTCGGTGTCAGTCACGGCAGAGATCTTCCCCAAGCCGGCCGACTTTATGCGGCTTTATGCGCCACAGGTGGGTACTCCGGCGGTAGCGGTGTGCGGCGGCAAGGAGGGGTGTGGTGCAACTACATCGGGTTGAGCCTCATGGTCCCGGGTACTCCCGCCGGCGCCGTGGCCGAGGTTTCAGCTACCACGACGAGGAGGGTGCGCCGATCAGCGATCCGGAGACGTTGCGGCGGATCCGGGCCTTGGCGGTGCCTCCGGCCTGGCGCGACGTGTGGATCTGCGCGCTGCCCGGGGGCCATATCCAGGCGGTCGGCACGGATGACGCCGGGAGGCGCCAATACCTTTACCACGAGGAGTGGCGGCGGCGCCGGGACGCGGCAAAGCATGACCGGGTGCTGCGGCTGGGCCGGCGGCTACCTGCGGTGCGCGAGCAGATCCGGGAAGACCTCGATGGCCGGGGCCTGAGCTGTGAGCGCGTGCTGGGCGCGGCGCTGCGGATGCTGGATATCGGCGCATTCCGGGTCGGCGGGGATGAATACGCGCCCGAGCCCGGCGAGGACGACGGCACCTTCGGTCTGGCCACGCTGCGCCGCGAGCATGTGCGGCTGCGCCGCGGCGCCATCGAGCTGCGCTATCCGGCCAAGGGTGGCATCGATCAGGCGATGACGTTGCGGGACCCGGCGCTGCACGCGGTGGTGCGCGCCCTACTCCGCCGTGACGGCGGCGGGGAGGATCTGCTGGCCTACCGCAACGGGCGGGGCTGGCATGACGTGTGCGCCGAGGACATCAATGCCCGGCTCAAGGAGCTGGCCGGTGACGAGTTCAGCGCCAAGGATCTGCGCACCTGGAACGCGACGGTGCTGGCCGCAGTGGCGCTCGCGCAGGGCGCGGCCGGCGGGATACCCACGTCGAAGCGTGGCCTTGCCCGCGCGGTCAACGCCGCGCTGGACGAGGTGGCCGAGCATCTGGGCAACACCCGCGCGGTGGCCCGGGCGTCCTATGTGGATCCCCGGGTGGTCCAGCACTATGCCGAGGGCAGGACGATCCTGGCTGCGGTGCGCCGGGCCGGCACCTACGACCTGGTCGACGACGACATCCGCACCCGTCTCGAACGCGCCCTCCTCCGCCTGCTCCGCAGCTGAGCGACCCCATGTCGGGGATCGCACCGGCGCGATGAGGCGTACTCGCGGGAGGGGTGGGTAATCCTCGGGTGTGCCGGAGCTTGCTGAGCTACGTCGTGACGCCGCGGAATGCACCGCCTGCGAGCTGTACGCCGACGCGACGCAAACGGTTTTCGGCTCGGGACACGTCGGTGCCTCGATGGTCTTGATCGGCGAGCAACCCGGCGATCGGGAGGACACCGCAGGAGAACCGTTCGTCGGGCCGGCCGGTCGAGTGCTCGATCGGGCGCTGGAACGTGCCGGCGTGACACGCAGTGACGTCTATGTCACCAACGTGGTGAAGCACTTCCGTTTTCAGCGTAAGGGCAAGCTTCGCATCCACCGCACCCCCGGAGTCGAACACGTTCGGGCCTGCCTGCCGTGGCTGCGCGCAGAGCTTGCCACCGTAGGCCCGCAGCTGCTGGTGACGTTGGGCTCGACAGCGGCCAAAGCGTTGCTGGGCACGTCGTTTCGCCTCACCCAGCACCGCGGCGAGGTACTCGCGTACGAGAATCGGCCGCTGGTGGCAACCATCCACCCCTCTGCCGTGCTGCGCGGGCCGAAGGATCGCCAAGCGGAGATGTTCGATGAGCTGGTCGCCGATCTGGAGCTGGCCGGGCGGGTGGCCGGCCGCGCTTAGCGCACCGTTCTGAGGCGTTCCCGCGCCTCCGTGGTCGGGCGATGCCGAAGTGGGACGGCGAACCACAACAGCCCGAACCCGGCCATGGTCAGCGCGCAGATCACGATCGCCGGCCAATCTCCGAGCACCACGTCAGCCAGCAGGAACACCGTTGCGCTCATCGCCAGGGCCAGACTCGCCAATCCACCGATGGCGAACACGTTCGACACCCGCAGGATTTCCGGGCGCTGTCCCTGCCGGAACAGCAGTCGATGCCACGCCGCCGGCGCGGTCATCAACGCCACCGAGATCACCGCGAACAGCACCGCGACCAGATGTGCGCCGTGTTGCAGCGCAGTGGCCCGTTGGTAGGGACCGGTGAAAACGATGGAGAGCAGGAATCCGAATAAGATCTGCACACCGGCCAGCGCGACCCGTAGCTCCTGAAGCAGGTCGTTGACGTTGCGCGCCAACCGCTGGTGGGGATTTTCGGAGGAATCGGACATCTGCCACCTCGGTGTGGGCGCTGCGCGCCGTTCGCGGAAAACCCATTCTGTGTGACACCGCACGAGGCGACCACTGCACACGATAGGTGAGCGGCGGCAGGGGTAAACCGGGTCTATGCCGGGTATGTCCACGTCAGAACCAAGTGGCGAAGGAGGACGGGAATGACGATCCGCGAACAGGGACAGCCGAGCCCTGCTGACTCCTCGGTCGGAGAGCTGGTGGAGCGGCTGTCCACCCAGGTTTCCGCCCTGGTGCGCGACGAGATGGCGTTGGCTACGGCCGAACTGAAACGCAAGGGTGCCCAGGCCGGTCTCGGTGTCGGGATAGGCGGAGCGGGCGCAGTGGTGGCCTTGCTGGGCCTGGGAGTGCTGGCCGCGGCTGCAGTGCTGGGACTGGCGACGGTGCTGGCCGCCTGGCTGGCTGCACTGATCATCGGGGTAATCCTCCTAGTGGTCGCCGGGATCATCTCGGCGTTCGGAATCACGCAGGTGCGCAATTCGGCGCCGGTGGTGCCCGAGAAGGCCATGAAGAGCACCAAGCGGGACATCGAAACCGTGAAGGAGAGCGTCCACCGATGAGCAGCAGCGAGCGGCAACGACTTGAGGAGGAGCAACTCCAGAAAGAGATCGAGGAGTTGCGTGGTGACCTCGGTGAGACGGTCGAGGCCTTGGTGCATAAGGCCGATGTGCCGGCCCGCGCCAAGGAGCGGGGCAGCGAGTTGGCCGAACGGGCGATCGACCGTGGCACCGAAATCACTGAACTGGCCAGGGACCGCGGCCAGCAGGCCGTGGAGCACGGTGCTGAACTGAGCGCGCAGGTGGCCCACGTGTGGGACGAGGTCAAGACTCAGGCGCTGGCGCGGGGGGGTGAGCTGGTCGAGCAGGTGCTTTCGCGCGGTAATGAGCTGCGTGATCAGGTGCTGGGCCGGCGTGACGAGTTGCGCGACCAGGCCACCGCCGCTGCCCAGCGCGCTCGGGGGGCAGTCGGTGAGGCGCCCACCGACCGGTGGGTCAAAGTGGCATGCGTCGCGATTGGGTTGGTTGTGATAACGGTCATCGTGCGACGGGTGCGTCGCTCGTGAGCTCCGTGCGCGACCTCACCCCCAAACTGTTGGGCTTCGCCAGTGGTCTAGTCGGTGGGGCGGTCGCCGGTGCCCTATTCAGTCGATTCTGGAAGGCTGTCTCCGACGAGGACGAGGTACCCCAACCCACCGCGCTGGATCGCGGTCTGGCTGAGGTGCTGATCGTCGGCGCGCTGCAAGGCGCGGTCTTCGGGCTGGTCAAAGCGGCCTTGAGTCGCCTGACCAGCCAGGGCTACCAGCGGTTTACCGGTCAGAGCTTGTCCGGCTGAACCGCCAACATCGTCACAACACGGCGTCGCCCCGGCCAGTAGGCCGGGGCGACGCTGACGATTTACGCGATCAGGCGATCAGCCGCCCTGGTCGCCGGTACGCATCTTGGGGCTGTCCGGGTCAACGTTGGTCGTGCTGTCAGCGATCCCGCCGTCGAACCGGTCCTTCGTGTGGGCCTCTTCGGACATACCGCGCCCGTAGTCCTCACCCGAAGTGCTGGGGCTTGCTCCGACGTTCATCGGCCCCTTCGGTGCCATATCGGTGTCGCTCATGCCGCCGCGCTCGGCGTCGGACACCTGACGGGGACCGGCCTCGTGTCCAGGCACGCCGGCGCGTTCCTCCATCACCTTCTCGCCGCTGCTTTCCTTCTGGCGGTCCTCGTAGGGAGGCAGGTCCCGGTCGCCACCGGGGTCCTGCTCGCCCCCGCCGAGGCCGGGCTCCCGCGGGTAAGGAGTCTGCGACTTACCCGAACCTTGCTGGGTCATGATTGGGCTCCTTCCATCGACTTTGGTGGACTTTGAAGCCGCCGTCGACTTCGCCGCGACCACCAAGCTCGAGTCGGCTTCGATGGCTTGCGTAGGGCTACCCGATCGATGCAGGTGACAAACTCGCCTCGACGTTTCGCTGCTACGAAGCCCGTCGCGGGCTCAGCGCGGCCGCCGGCAGCAACTGGTCATCGAGAGCGAGCCGGACATCTCCGGCGCCGTCGCGCAGCGGAACCCACACCACGCCGTACCACTCGCCCCGGGAACCGCGGACCCAGCGTTTGAGCATGCCGGGAACCCGGCCGGTGACGGTCAGGCCGTCGGCAATGAACCGCCGGCGGTGCCCCGCCGGCAGCGGGAACGCCAGGTCGAGGTCGATCCATACTGCCCGCGCGCGCACCGACTGGCCGCCGGTGATGCCCTCCCCGCCATGGGCGCCGATCCATCCGAGCGTCATGCCTGCTCCCCGATCGACTCGTTGTCACCCGAGCGCGGGGGAGCGCGCCGTGCCTTGACCCACCATGGTGCGCACATCGCGGCGAGGCAAGCAACCACGCCCCGGACACTGCACGCCAGGCGGCAAGGCGCAGCCCTAATGCCTAACTCGGAGACACGATGCGCCGGCGATGCCAGCGCTCGACCGGTGCACAGCCTCCGGGGCAAGGATCCCGGCCCTCACCCAGTTCATCGCAGCCAGCGCCGAGAATCCGGCCGCGGTCCAGCGGGCGGCCAGCCTGAGTGGGTGTTCGAGATGTTCGATGGGCTGGGCCCGGATCATCTCAGCCAACAGGATCAGCTCAGCGTCGCACGAGACGAAACCGAGCCTGCGCACACTGCGGGTGCGCTGCGAATGGTCCGGGTCATAGAGCAGCCGGTAGCCGCGCTGTCCGAGCAGTTCGTGGGCTAGCGAGTCCGGGGCCGGCTCGGTGATCGGCACTCCCGAGCTGATCCACCCGCTCGGGCTGGATCGAACGGGGGCGCCGTGCTCGTGTAACAGCAAGGCCCAGGTGCTGCCGACCGAGCAACACCAGGACACGGTCAACACCGCCACCGGCCGGGCCAGCTCGGCAGCGGACCGACTGCGGGGGCTTCGGAAGTTCCGGATCTTGGACGGCGCCACGCTGATAGCGACGTCTCGGGACCAGGGTGCCCGTCCCTCCGTCATAGTCCAATTCCCTTCTCCCGCCTTCATCCCCCATCGCGGCGCCCCCTGGCGCGGTGGCGAAGCAAGCAGCAGCGGCATTCGAACACGGCAACAATGCCGCCCTGCGGCCTGCGTGTCAGGAGCATCACCCGGCCAACAACGACGCGATCGTCCTGCCGGACCCCGGCAACGAACGTTGTGTCCGAGACTCCCGACATGGAGACATCCCGACATGGAGACATATCGGGTGGGTTGCGGCCACGGCGGGCGGCGGCCTGCTTTGCCAGGATGGAGGGATGAGCGGGCAACGACGAGGACGAAAGTCACCGCGACGCACGTCTGGAGTTGCCGAGCTTCGGCAGGATTGGACCCTTGAGGTAGCTCGCTCGGCCGCTGCCGACGCCGGTGGGGTGGATCCCGAACTGCTCGGTGACTTTCTGGACCGGCTTGCCGCTTGTGGTCCGGAACACGACTGGGACCGCCACACCAACGCCACATTTGCCGCCCTGGGATCGCGGGCAGCGGAGCAGGGCGTGGTGCTGCGGGCCCTGGTGGATCTGTACCTGTCCGCCGCCTGGCGGGCTTGGCACCAGCTGCCGGCAGTCGCCAGTGCGGACACCACCGCCGTTCGCGCGGCCGGGCACCGGGTGCTGCGCGCCTGTGACGACGTCGTCGCCGCCCTGGCCGAGGGCTACACCTCCGCCCGGCGGGCCCTGGTGCGCCGCGAGGAGGCGCAGCGCCGCGAATTCGTCGACGACCTGCTGGCCGGCACTGCCGACCCGACCGGCCTGCTGGTGCGTGCGCAGTCCTACGGTCTGCAGCTGGCTGGAGCGCACGCGGTGCTGCTCGCCCGCACCGAGGTCGCCTACCAGGAGGCCAGCCCGCTGCTGGCAGAGGTATCCGCCGCAGTCGCGGGTCCCCTCGGGCCCTTCGAAGCGCTGATCACAACTCGGGACGGCCAGCTGGTCATCGTGTTACCCGCGCTGCCTGCGCCGACCCTGGACGCCGCGCTCGCCGCGACGCACCGCGCCCTGACTTCCGGCGACCGCCGGACCCAGAAGGTGTGGCTAGTACTGGGGCGGGCGCATCCCGGGCCCTCGGGGGTGGCCCGCTCGTTCACCGAAGCGCGCGACGCGCTGGCCGTAGCTGAGCGACTGCGGTTGTCAGAGCCGGTGGTGCGGGCCGAGGACCTGCTCGTCTACCAGGTGCTGCTGCGCGACCGGGCCGCACTGTGCGACCTCATCGAGACCGTGCTCACTCCGCTGCGCCGGGCTCGCGGCGGTGCCGAGCCGCTGCTGGGGACGCTCGAGGTGTACCTCGGTAGCGGCGGGAACACCACTCGCACCGCGCAGCTGCTGCACCTGTCGGTGCGTGCCGTCACCTACCGCCTCAACCGCATCGCCACCCTCACCGGCCTGGACCCCGGCAACCCCGCCCAGCGTTACCCGCTGCACACCGCGGTCCTCGGGGCCCGCGCGCTCGGCTGGCCCGACAACACCGAGGTTCTTGCCGAAACCCGGCAATGAAGCCAGCCAGATGATGGCTGGTTATCCGCGGGCGGTGGGTTATTTCGGCAGCCACACTGGCTGTTGTCAGGTTGGGACAACGTCACGAGGAAAGGGCATGGCATGGCATCGATGATTGACCGCATCACCCGGCTGGCGCGCGGCCCGCAGGGGCAACGGCTTGCGCAGCGCGCCCAGGAACTCGCCCGGGACCCCAACACCCGCCGCAAGATCGAAGAGCTGCGGGTCCGCTTGATGAAAAAACGTTGATCACTATGTCTAGGCTGGGTAACGGCCTGAAAACCGCGCTGCTGCTGGGCGGGCTCTCCGCCCTGATCTTGCTGATCGGGCAGGCGCTGGGCGGTACCACGGGGCTGCTGATCGCCGGCGTCGTGGCGCTCGCGATGAACGGGGTGTCCTACTTCTACTCCGACCGGCTCGCCTTGCGGGCCATGCGCGCCCAGGAGGTCAGCGCGCAGCAAGCGCCCCGGCTGCACGCGATGGTGGCTGAGCTCGCCGTAGTCCAGGGCTTGCCCATGCCGAGGGTGTACATCAGCCCGTCGGCGACGCCCAACGCATTCGCCACCGGCCGCAACCCGGCGCACGCGGCAATCTGTGTCACCACGGGCATCCTCGAGCTGCTCGACGAGCGCGAGCTGCGCGGCGTCCTGGGCCACGAAATCAGCCATGTCGGCAACCGGGACATCCTCATCGCCTCGGTCGCCGCCGGCTTGGCCGGCATGGTGATGATCCTGGTGAACCTGGCCCAGTTCGGCGCCTTATTCGGTTTCGGCGGCAATGACGAGGACGCCGGTCCCGGCTTCCTGGAGATCGTCCTGCTGGCGCTGCTGGGCCCACTGGCCGCGGGGCTGATCCAGGCCGCGATCAGCCGCTCGCGCGAGTACGCCGCTGATGCTTCGGGTGCCCAGGCAACGGGCGACCCGCTGGCGCTCGCCAACGCCTTGGCCAAAATCGAGCGAGCGACGCGCGCCAGGCCGCTGGCGGCCGGCACCAGCGCCGGACCGGTGAGCTCATTGATGATCGCCAACCCGTTCTCGGGGCAAACCATGATGCGGATGTTCTCCACCCACCCCGACACCGCCGACCGCATCACCCGGCTGCGGGCCATGGCTACAACCAGACGCTGACACGACACCGAGAAAAGTGAGGAATCACCCAATGGGTCTGCTTGACAAGTTTCGCGAAACCTTCGGCAGTGGCCTGGGCGGCACCGAACGTCCTACCGTCCCGCCGGACCAGCGACGGGCGCAGGACCCGGCAGGCGCCTCGGGGCGAGACCCCGATGAGGTGGCCGTTGAGCGTTACCGATACATGTTGCGTACCGCGCCGCCCGAGACCCTGGAGGAGGCTCACGCTGAGGCCTTCGCGAAGCTGACCCCCGACCAACGTCGCAAGGTGCTCCAAGACCTCGGCGACGCCGTGCCCGCTGACGAGCGGGCCACCTCGGACGATCCGCAATCTCTAGCCCGGATGGCTACCCGCGCCGAGATGCGTGAGCCCGGCACGATGGAACGCGTCCTGGGTCGGGGCCGCGGCGGGATGGGGATGGGGATGGGGATGGGCGGCATGATCGCCGGTAGCCTGCTTGCCAGCGTGGCCGGAGCGTTCGTTGGCACCGCGATCGCCGATGCTTTCCTCGGCGATGAGCTGGGCGGTGACGCGATGGCCGGCGGCGAAGACATGGCCGTCGACGACCCTGGCGTTGATCCGGGCGGCGAGATGATGGGTGATCAGGGCATGGGCGACTTCGGTGGAATGGACGACTTCGCCATCTGAGTACCCGCCGCGGACCACGTGTTCCACCAAGAAGTCATGACCACCGGCCTGGAAATCACCGGGATCACCTGGGCGGTAACGATCGGGCTCGTCGTGGGCCTGCTGGCCCTCGATCTGGGCCTGGCCGCCGCCCGTCCGCACCGGGTCGGCTTCCGCGAGGCGGGTGCCTGGTCGGTGTTCTACATCGCCGTCGCGGTGGCGTTCGGCGCCTGGTTCGCCCTGGCTTACGGCCGCGAGTTCGGCGCGGAATACTTCGCCGGCTACCTCGTCGAGAAGAGCCTCTCGGTCGACAACCTGTTCGTCTTCGTGATCATCATGGCGACGTTCGCGGTGCCCGAGAAGCACCAGCACAAGGTGCTGACCTTCGGCGTCGCGCTCGCGCTGGTCATGCGCGCGATCTTCATTGCGGTGGGCGCCACGCTGATCTCGCTGTTTACCTTTATGTTTCTGCTCTTCGGGCTGCTGCTGATCTATACCGCTGGGCAGCTGTTCCGGCACCGCGACACCGACCCCGATATCGAGGACAACGCCGTCGTCAAGGCCGCGCGCCGGGTCCTGCCGGTCACGGGCGACTACGTCGACGGCAAGCTCGTCGCACGCGTGAGCGGGCGCCGCATGGTGACACCGCTGTTCATCGTTCTCATTGCGATCGGCAGCATCGACCTGCTCTTCGCGCTCGATTCCATTCCCGCGGTGTTCGGCGTGACCGACGAGCCCTACATCGTCTTCGCGGCCAACGCCTTCGCGTTGCTCGGCCTGCGGGCGCTGTTCTTCCTCGTGAAGGGCCTGCTGGATCGGCTGGTCTACCTGTCGATGGGGCTGTCGGTGATCCTCGCCTTCATCGGTGTGAAACTGATCCTGCACTGGGCGCACGAGGACGTCAGCACCAGCGTTCCGGAGATCAGCACTCCCGTCAGCCTCGGCGTGATCGTGGTGGTGCTGGCCATCGTGACGGTTGCCAGCCTGATCAAGACTCGCAACGATCCGACGGCGAAGGCGCACCCGGGTTCGCTGCGCGCCCGGCGCGACGGCGCCGCTAGCCTGCATGGCAACGACCAACGGGCCGCCGAGAGGGATTCCAATGACTGATGACCGGGTGGTGAGCCCGCTTGCCTCTGGACGGTTGCCACGGCTGACGCACGAGGAGCTCCGACGGGCCCAGGCGGAGGCCTTGGCGGCGCCTCGCCGACGGTATGGAATCGCCGCGCGAGCCTTGTTCACCGCGCTCGACGTGGTGTACGGCAAACCTCGCACGTTGAGCAAATTCAAAATCCTTGAGTTGGTCGCCCGCGTCCCATACCAAGCCTGGGAACAGGTCGCCTTCGTCGCTATCACCCATGTGCATACCCGCACCGGCTTCGCCCGGCGTATCCATGAGCGGCTGGCCAGGTCTCGCGCACAGCAAGACAACGAGATGTTCCATCTGCTCATCATCGAAGAGCTGCTCGCCACCTCTGATACGCCGCAACCACGAATCAAGTTCTTCTGGCTGCCGCAGGCGATAGCGTTCGTCTACTACCAGTTGTCATGGTTGCTGTTCGTGCTGCGGCCGAGCTGGTCGTACCGTCTCAATGCCGACTTCGAGGACCATGCGGTGCATGAGTACATGGCGATGGTCGCCGAACATCCCGAGTGGGAGAACACGCCATTCGAATCCGAGTTCGCCGCTGACTTCGGCCACTTCGCCTCACTCGCGGACGTGTTCCGCCAGATCGGTCACGATGAGCTGGTACACAAGATCGAAAGCGAAGACTTGATGACGGAGCCCCGTTTCCGCTAGCCACCGCGGAAGTCGCGGGTGTATGTCGAGTTCACGACGCTGAGCTGTGACCCGCCCGTCACAGCGGGATGCGGGCCAGGTCGGCGGCCCCGACGAGGCCGGCTGCAGGGCCCAGCTCGGCGATCCGCAGCTCGGCCAGCGGCCGGTGGCCGTGACCGGTCAACGACGCGGCGAAGGCGGCTGACGCGGGAGCCCGGAGCATCTCACCAGCTGCGGACACGCCGCCGCCGATGACGAATACGCCGGGGTCCAGCACCGCGGCCAGCCCGGCCAGCCCGCGCCCCAGCCACGCCCCCACCACGTCGAAGCATTGCAACGCCGTGGCATCGCCGGCCACCGCAGCCTGGGTGATCATCTGACCGGTGATGTGCTCGGGCCGTCCCCGGGCCAGCCGCCACAGCTCGCCGGTGGATGCACAACCGACCAGCTCATGGGCTTCCCGCACGAGCGCCCGACCGCTGGCGTACTGCTCCCAGCAACCCCGCAGGCCGCAGCCGCAGAGCCTGCCGTCCGGGACGACGACGACGTGGCCGATCTCGGCCGCCGCACCGAACTGGCCACGTACCAGTTGCCCATTGATCACGATGCCGCCGCCGATGCCGGTGCCCACAGTCAAGGCCACCACGTGCTCGCTGCCGCGCCCGGCGCCGAAGCGGACCTCCGCCCAGGCGGCCGCATTGGCGTCGTTCTCGACCACCACGACCAGCCCCAGCCGGCGCTGCAGCGACGCTTGCAAAGGCTCATCGCGCCAGGCGAGATTCGGGGCGAACATCACCGTCGACCGTTGCGCGTCGATGAAGCCGGCCGCTCCCACGCCGACCGCCTTGACGTCGTAGGAACTGGTGAGTTCGGCCACCACGGCGGCGATCGCGTCCTCGATCTGCCTGACGTCGTCGGCGGGGGTGTCCCGGTGCGTGGTGGCGAGGATCGTCCCGCGCTCGTCGACGACACCGGCGGCGACCTTCGTGCCACCGATGTCCACCCCAATCGTCAGGGCCCCGATCCCGCGCGACACAACCTTGATCATACGGCCGCCACCGCAGTCTGGATGCAGACTGTGTTAATTGGAGCTCGAAAAGCAGCAGTCTGCATCCAGACTGCGGGGAGGTTTGGTGTTGGGGGTACTGGTGTTTGGGATTCTGGTGCTCTGCGTGAGCGGGTTCGCGGCGTGGTGGGTGGTGGGGCACCCGGAACGGATCCGGGCCGGGCTCGTCTGGATCGCTGAGTGCCCGGCGGTGGACCGGATGCGGTCGCGTTATCCCCGGCAGTGGCGATTTGTGAGTCGCCGGTTCGCGCCGGGTGAGGCGGCCGGGTTGACGTTGACGGTCGGCATGGCCGCAGTGCTCGCCTTGGGTGTGGGTTTCGAGCAGATGCTGGACAGCGTGCTCGAAAATGACGGGGTCACCATGGTCGACCGCCCGGTACTGCATTTTCTCGCCACCCACCGGCAGCCCTGGTCGATCACCGCAGCGGAAGTGATCAGCGATATCGGCAGTCCCGTCGGGGTGGCGTTGACAGGTCTTCTGGTGGGTATCGTCCTGGCCGTAGTGCGCCGGTCGTGGCTGCCACTACTGGTCATCGTGCTGGGCGGAGCCGGCATCGCGGTAATCAACACGGCGGTGAAGCGACTGGTGAGTCGGACCCGCCCACCGCAGCTCACCGCGGTGCTGGGTGAGCACGGCTTCTCCTTCCCCTCGGGGCATACCACGGGCACCACGGTGGTGTGGTTGCTGTCAGCGTGGATGCTCGTGCACTGGGTGATCGGTCGCGGGGCCGGCCGCGTCATGGTGTGGACCGCAGCCCTACTGATGGTCGCCGCGGTCGGGATGACGCGGATCTATCTGGGCGTGCACTTCCTCAGTGACGTGCTGGCCGGCTGGGCGCTGGGCGCGGCGTGGGCGGTCACCATCGCCCTGGCAACGATGGTGTGGGAACAAGCCTCTCGGATACCGGCCCGGCTGCGCGGGTCAACCTGAGCCGAGGGGCAGGGCAGGGGATTCCCCTCGGCGGCGGGCGAGGTACCACCGCCGGCCTGAGTTGACGCCGCGCAGCGCGGCGCGCACCGCGGGGATTTGGGTCGCAAGGTGCATCTGGTAACGCCACGGCGGCTGGGCACCTTGACGGCCTGCCATCGAGTAGGCGAACGCCACCGCGTCACGGTCCAGGTAGCGGTCGGCGCGTTCGAACCAGGCCATGCTGGTGCGCGCTCCGGCTTGGATCGGTCGCAGCGCCGCGCGGCCTCGCCGGTCGTAGCTTGCCAACGCGGCAGGAAGCTCATCGTGGTCGTACAGGCTCTGGGCCAGCATGACTGCGTCGATCATGGCCAGCCTGGTGCCGGACCCGAGAGTGAAGTGGGTGGTGTGCGCGGCATCGCCGGCGAGCACCAGGTTGCCGTGGCACCACGTCTTGTTGGTCACCTGGGTGAAGCGCTGCCACCGCGCGGGCTCACCGCGGGACTGGCTGATCAGCGCGTGGCCGTCGAGGGCACGCTCGAAGATCTTCTCCAGCAACCTGACGCTGTCCTCGCTGCTCAACGCGTCGAAACTGAGCGCTTGCCAGGTTCGCTGGGCGCACTCCACGATGCAGGTGCTGATCCCGGCACTGGAGGGATAGGCGTGAAACCAGATCCATCCGGCAGAGGTCTGCTCGAAGGCGAAGGTGAAGCTGTCGAAGACCTTGTCGGTGCCCAGCCAGATGTAGGGGTTGCCGCCGACGTCGACGCGGGCGCCGAATGCCTCGCTGTGGCGCTGCCGGGTCCGGCTGTTCGCGCCATCGCACACCACGACGAGGTCGGCGCCGGCCATTTCCGGAACAGCAGCACCATCGACCTCGCGGCGATACTGGATGTCGATTCCGAGTTCTGTGGCGCGCTCGCCGAGGATGTCGAGCAGGGTCGCCCGGCCGACGCTGAAGCCATATCCGGATAAGTAGGCGGTCTGCGTGCTGTGCAGGATGATGTGCTGGTCCTGCCACAGGACGGACTCCGCGCGCAGCGCTCGGGCGCTGTCCGGATCGTTGCGGAACAGAATGTCCAGCAGGTCGTCCCAATACACCACTCCCCAGCCGTACGTAGCGCCAGGAGGATCACGTTCGATCACGGTGATGTCGTGGCCGGCGTCGCGTAACTTCGCCGAGATCGCAAAGTACAATCCGGCCGGTCCGCCGCCGATGCACACGATTCTCATCTCAGGACTCCAGAGATCGGCTGGATGGGGCGGTGACTTCCACCTCCCGCTGGAGAAAGTCACCGCCCGTGATGGGAAGGGTTACTCAGCAGCCCCAGCGACCCCAGCCGCCCCAGCTGCTGTAATTGCCCCAATTGCCCCAATTGTTGTTGTGACGGCCCCAGCCGCCCCAGTGGTTGCCGCCACCACCCCAGTGGTTGCCGCCGCCTTCCTTGTCGTATCCAAGGCCGAAAATTTCCTTGATCTTCATCTTTCTCCCTCCTTCTTTCCTGGAACTCCCGTCCAGGAAGAAGTCCACTGTGTTATTCGGTCGCCGCGAGGTAGCGGGCAAACCGGATCGCCGATAGCAACGGCTGGCACTAACTATTGATTAGGCTGCCCAAACTTACGACGATTTGACATTCATCGCTCACGTTCGGTGATAGCGGATGGGACTGACGCGGCTCGATCATGAAAGCCCCCTGCCTCGGATAGTCGGCGATCCCGGCCCGCCCGGCTGGGATTCGGGTGTGACACCATCGCGTAATCCCCGCATTACTCACTCCACACTAATAACGACGACCGCGGCCGGTTAATACCCGATCGTGGCAATCTCACCCTTTCGGCGCAGTCGACTGGCATCAATGACCGTCAAAGTCACGGTCTGGTAACTCTTTTGGTGATGGCGACGCAGCGGTCGGGCGCCCCGGCAGGGCGGATACCAGCAGTACAAACGCAGCCGCGAACAGCCCGAAGTCCAGCGCGTGGCCGTACTCCCACTGGGCACGCAACGCCATGAAGTCACTGGGCACTTGGCCAGGAGACAGCGCGCGGAACCGGACGTTGACCGGTTCGACGCGGGCGAAGTAGTTCGCCAGGGCCGCTACTTGCAACACGCACCCGCCACCGGTGAGCAGCACTGCGGGCAGCTGGCGCCGTACCAGCCAGGTCAGCGCACCGGTCGCGACGAGCGCGCCGGTCTGGATCGCGGCGCCCAGCGGTGGGCCGAACCAGGCGTACAGCGAGTTGTTCAGTCGCAGGTACAGCTGCGGTGGGTAGCCCATCTTCGGGCCGAGTTCCAGGACATGGGCGAAGAGCAGTCCCATCGTCAGCGCTACCAGCAGCACGGTCAGCAGCTGAATGGCACGGGTCGTTCGGGTCATGCCACCATCGTGCGCGGCGGAGCACGCCATGGCGCCAGGCGTGCACCGCGGCCTGGGTGCGGTCGGCCCAGTTTCCCACCGCAGTCTGCGGTTATGGCCGGGGGGACGGGGTCAGTGCTTGTGGATGTGGACGGTGACGTTCATGCCGGGAACGAGGTCGACGGTGGGGGGTGCGTCTAGGGCGATCTTGACGGGGATGACTTGTGTCACTTTCTGGAAGTTGCCCCCGGTGTTGCTCTGCGGGAACAGGGAGAACACCGCGGCCGCGCCGCCTTGGATCTCCCGGACCCGCCCGGTGATGTGGGCATTGGGGTAGGCGTCGACATCGACGTCAACCACCTGGCCGGGGTGCACCGCTTTGACGTCGGTTTCGTCGACGCGTGCGGTGACGAAGATCTTGTCAAGGTTGTAGGCCACGCCGAGCTGGGTGCCGGTGGTGACGTAGGTACCCACCACGCCGTTGTCCACGGCCACCGTGCCATCGCCCGGTGCCTTGATCGGCATCTGCGGTTTGGAGAACCCGCCCTGGATCTCGATGCGGCCGACCACCTGGTTTTTGCGCACGTCACTGCCCTGATTGGCGGTCCAGTCGAGCAGGGTACCGGTGGCGGGCGCATTGATAGCGATCTTGTCGCCGTCGATCTGGGCGTTGTCAGTGGTGACGTAGTTGCGGGCGTTGAGGAAGTAACTGACGCCGAAGGCGGCCCCGGCCGCCAGCGCGAGAATCAGGATCACGATCAGGGCGATGCGGGTGGACCGCTTGAGCTTGCGTTTCCCGGGTGGGGGACTCACAACGCCATCGGTGGGTCGCTGGTCAACTGGTGCGGGCGGTGCCGCGACGGGGCCTTCCACGCTCACACCTCCCATCTGAAATGGTGGAGCTTCTAGCAATAGGCTACGCGCCGTACCTTAACTTAGGCAGCCTGCTGACGCGACAGACTTAATTCCGGGTTATGCCAGGGGGGGTTCCGGTGTGGCCCGGACCAAGGGCAGGACCACCTCGTCGACGATCTCGATCAGCACGCGCTCCGGGATCGGGGAGTGGTGGATCATGAAGTACTGGCGCAGCAGATCGGGACCCAGGCTCGCGAAGCGCGGCGTGAGGGCCTCGGCGCGGACCTCGCCGCGCGCCGCCCCGCGCCGGAGCACGTCGAGAAAAAGGCCGACGCCCGGATCGACGAAGCGAACGCGCACGGCCTCCATGAGATCGGGATTCCGGATGGTGTCCGCCATCAGGCCGCGGATGGCCTCGCCGGAAGGGCTGTTGAGCAGATAGGCGATCTTCCGCAGGCCGCCGAGCAGGTCGTCGCGTACGTTGCCGGTCTCGGGGGCGTTGCCATGGCTGGGAAAGCGGTGGTGTATCGCGTCGACCACCAGTTCGGCGCGGCTGGGCCAGCGCCGGTAGAGGGATCCCTTGCTGGCGCGGGCCCGGTGGGCCACGTGTTCCATTTTCAGCTCGGCGTAGCCGACCGCTTTCAGCTCCTCAAGGGTGGCCTCGAAGATCGCTGAACACAGCGCATCGCCGCGGCGTCGAGGCCCCTTACGGTGGTCGACCGGGCCGGCGCTACTCAACGTCCACACCTCTCCGCCCTCAGATGGCGGTCCAGTATCCCTCATGGACGCCGTCAACGGTAGAGTACGCCGCGTTTCGTTGAGCTGGCAGAGTCTGGCAGAGTCTGGCCCAGCTTCAGGCCCGGATCAGCGGGATGATCACCTCGTCGACCATCTCGATCAGCACCCGATCGGGAATCGGCGTGCGGTGCACCAAGAAGTATTCGCGCAGCAGATCGGGGCCCAGGCTGGCGATGCGCCGGGTGAGCGCGGTGGCGCGGACCTCGCCGCGCGCCGCGCCGCGCCGCAGTACTTCGAGAAACAACCCGACGCCGGGATCGACGAAGCGGACTCGGACGACCTCCATGAGGTCCGGATTTCGGATGGTGTCGGCCATCAGGCCTCTGATGGCCTCACCGGAGGGGCCGTTGAGCAAGGTCGCGAATCCGCGCAGGCAGCCGAGGAGGTCCTCGCGGACACTTCCGGTGTCGGGTCGCTCAGCGCAGCCGGGAATGGTGTGGTGGACGGCGTCGGCCACCAGTTCGGCCCGGCTGGACCAGCGCCGGTACAGGGATCCCTTGCTGGCGCGGGCCCGGTTGGCCACATGTTCCATCTTCAGCTCGGCGTAGCCGACCGCGGTCAGCTCGTCGAGGGTGGCCTCGAAGATCGCCGCGTGTAGCGCGTCACCTCGCCGGCGAGGCCCCTTGCGGTGGTCGGCAGCGGTATCCGAAGGCTCCCGAGCTCCGCAAGCCTCGCTGACCGTGCTCACCGTCGGCACCCTCCGCGCTGTTGGCAACACTGAATGTTAGCAGCGGGACGAGACAGTAGAGCACACGGTGTTCCGATGGCACAGTAGTTGCATGACACGCCCACACGTTTTCCCAAGGGCGCGGCCGGCGGTGGGCTCAGCCGCCACCTCGGGCTGGGGCTTGCCACTGGCCGTGCTGATCGCGGGCATGTTCATGTCGGTTCTCGACATCAGCATCGTCAACGTCGCCATTCCCACGATCCAGAACGAATTCGGCGTGACAACTGACGACGTGCAATGGGTGGTGACGGGGTACACGCTGGCGCTGGGTGTCGTGGTGCCGGTCACGGCATGGTTGGGAGACCGTTTCGGGTTGAGCCGGGTGTACCACCTGGCGCTGCTGGCGTTCGCTGTCGGCTCTGCGCTGTGCGGGCTGGCGTGGGACTTGAACAGTCTGGTGATCTTCCGGATCGTGCAGGCAATCCCGGGCGGCATCCTTCCGGTGATCACCATGTCGATCCTGTTCCGGATCGTGCCGCGAGATCGGCTGGGTGCCGCGATGGGTCTCTACGGCCTCGGCGTGGTGTTTGCACCGGCGGTCGGCCCGACATTGGGTGGCTACCTGGTCGAGTACGTGAACTGGCGGCTGATCTTCTTCATCAACGTGCCGATCGGGATCCTCGGAGCGGTGGCTGCCGTGCTGGTGTTGCCGCACTTCCCGCGGCTGGCCCGGCGGCGGTTCGATGTGCTGGGCTTTGTGACCATCGCAGGCGGTTTGTTCGCGGTGCTGTTGGCCCTGTCGGAGGGTGAGTCCTGGGGCTGGTATTCCTACCGGGTTCTGGGGCTGATCACGTTCAGCGTGCTGAGCCTGGCGCTGTTCGTGGTGATCGAGCTCGCGGTTGACGACCCACTGCTCGATATCCGGATATTCCGGTACGGGGCGTACACCCATTCGCTGGTGCTGATCTCCTTGCTGATGGTCGTGATGTTCGGAGTGCTGTTCTACATCCCGTTGTTCCTCCAGCAGGGCCAGGGGTGGGGAGCGCTCGATGCGGGCATCACCTTGCTGCCGCAGGCGCTGATGATGGGTGTGATGATGCCTATCGCCGGTCGGGTCTATGACCGAATCGGGCCTCGCTGGCCGGCGGCCGTCGGCCTGGCGCTCGTGTCGGTCAGCACCTACCTGCTGCACACGATCACCATCGACACCACTCGCGCGCACATCATGTGGATTCTGGTCCTGCAAGGGGCCGGCCTGGGCATGGCCATGATGCCGATCTTCACCGGGGGAGTGGCCGTCATCCCGGTGGCCCAGGTGAACGCGGCCAGCGCGTTCAACAATGTGGTGCAACGAGTCTCGGGTGCGCTCGGCTTGGCAGTGCTCACCGCCATCCTGATCAAGCAGCAGGCCGAGCAGATGGCCGGGCGCGCCGCGTTGGTGCCCTCGAACGTCGCCACCCCGCACATCGGCCCGCCGGGCACTCCGGACTGGCTGGGCGACTATGCCACCTACCGGATGACCCAGCTGCAGGTGTTCGTCGGGGCGATCGGCGACCTGTTCCTGATCGCCTCCGCGCTGAGCTTGCTGGCTGCTCTGGGCGCGCTGGCGCTGCGCTCCGGCCCCGCCGCCGTTGCTGCGCCTGGCGCCACCCCGGCCGCCCCGCGCGTGGCTCCACCGGCCTCCCCCAACGGCCAGCCTCCTCGACCCCTCGTCCAGCCCACCCCTCACGCAACCCGCTAACCCCGACATGGAGACATATCGGGGCCAAGGGGCCGCCTTTGACCCCGATATGTCTCCATGTCGGGGTGGCTATGCGGCTGCGGAAATTAGGTAGAGAACTTGACGTTTCTTATGGCACCGTGGTGTTGTGGTGGAGGGGACGGGGGTACGGCCCGCTAGCGGGGTGATCAGATCGCCTGCTAGCGGGCTCACCCCAGGCAGTGCCTCCAGGGACCGCGCTGCGACGGCCTGGCGGCTGCCGCTGGCAGTGCTGATCGTCGGGATGTTCATGTCGATCCTGGATATCAGCATCGTCACGGTGGCCCTGCCCACCATCCAGAATGAGTTCGGGGTGTCCACCAGCGACTCGCAGTGGGTGGTCACCGCATACGCGCTGACCGAGGGTGTGGTGGTGCCGGCCACCGCATGGCTGGGGGATCGCTTCGGGTTGAGCCGGGTCTACAACCTGGCACTGTTGGGATTCGCCGGCGGGTCGGCACTGTGCGGGCTGGCGTGGAGCCTGGACACCCTGGTGATTGCCCGGATCATCCAGGCGCTGCTCGGCGGGATCCTGCCGGCGATCACGATGGCGATCCTGCTGCGGATCGTGCCGCGGGATCGGCTCGGCGCCGCTTTGGGCATGTACGGGCTTGGCGCGGTGGTCGCCCCGGCGGTCGGGCCGGCTCTGGGCGGATATCTCGTCGAGTACGTGAACTGGCGGCTGATCTTCTTCATCAACGTGCCGGTCGCGATCCTCGGCACGGTGGCCGCGATCCTGGTGTTACCGGCGTTCCCCGGACGCACCGGCCGGCGGTTCGACGTCCTGGGTTTCGTCACCATCGCGGCTGGGTTGTTCGCGCTGCTGCTGGCGCTGTCCAAGGGCGCGGACTGGGACTGGACGTCCTACCGGATCCTGGGGCTGTTCACCTTCAGTGTGCTGAGCCTGGCGCTGTTCGTGGTGATCGAGCTCGAGGTCGACGATCCGCTGCTCGATGTCCGCGTGTTCCGTTACGGAGCGTTCACCGTATCGCTGGTGTTGGTCACGTTGGTGATAGTGGCGCTGTTCGTGGCGGCGTTCTACATCCCGCAGTTCCTGCAGCTGGGCCAGGGTTGGGGAGCGCTGGATGCGGGACTTGTCGTATTGCCGCCGGCGGTGGTGATGGGACTCTTGATGCCTATCGCGGGGCGGATCTATGACCGGATCGGGCCCCGCTGGCCGGTGGCCGTCGGCTTGACGATCGCCACCGTCGCCACCTACCTGATGCACACGATCACCATCGACACCAGCCGCGAGCACATCATGTGGTTGCTGATGCTGCAGTACGCCGGTTTCGGCCTCGGCATGATGCCGCTGTTCAGCGCGGGCCTCGCGGTGCTGCCCGCCGCGTACAACAACACGGCCAGTGCGTTCAACAACGTCGTGCAGCGCACTGCCGCCGCGCTCGGGGTGGCGGTGTTCACCGCGATCCTGACCCTCCAGCAGGCGCAGCTGATGGCCGGGCGCGCTGCGTTGCTGCCGGTGAACACCCCGGTTCCCCATGTCGGTCCACCGGGCACCCCGGACTGGACGGGTCTGTACGCCACTTACCACCAGGCCGAACTGCGGGTGTTCGCCAGTGGTGTCAGCAACCTGTTCCTGGTCATGGCGGGGCTCTGCGCGGTGGGCGCGTTGGGCGCGCTGCTGCTGCGCTCCGGGCCTGCTCCAACCGCCCCGGCCGTTGCGCCGGCGCGACCCGTGTCCCGGCCGACGCCGGTCAATGGTCAGGTGAATGGCGCGCGCAAGTTCGTGACCTCGGTGACCACCACCAACCACTCGGTGACCACCACCAACCACACGGTGCCCCGCCGCCAGAATAAGTGACCGACCAGGCCCGCGCCGCGGCCTCGGACGCGCGCGGTAGCATGCCGCGTGATGATCTCCGCGCGGCGGTTGGTTGCCGTCGCCCTGCTCTGTCCCGCCATCGCGGTAGTCGGCTGCTCGTCCAGCGGTGGCGGCCAGCCAGCCGGTACCAGCGCGACGGCCACCACCTCGGCGAGTCCGGCGTTGCCGCCCGCCACCGACGCCGCCGGGCTCACGGAGTTGCTGCGCCGTGGAATCTCGTCAGTGAGCTCGGTGCATCTCGTCCTCAATGTGACGACCCCGAATCAGACGATCAGCAGCGAGGGCGATGCGAAACTCGCCGGTGGCACGCTGCAGGCCCTGGACATGACCGAACAACTCGGATCTGTCGGCAAGCGACGGCTGCTCATCGTCGACCAGGCGACGTATGCCCAGCTGGGGGGAACGGCCAATCCGGCCGGCAAGCCCTGGCTGCTGGTGACCCCGGACAGCACCAACCCGACGGCCCGCAATCTGGCCGCGTCGCTGGAGGCGGTCCGCCGGTCGGCGTCGCTTGATCACTTCTCCGCATTCGCCTCCGCCGCGCGCAGTGTCACGCTCGCCGGCAAGGAGTCCATCGACGGCACCCCGGTCGATCATTACTCGATTCAGGTCGACGTCGCCAAGCTCCCGGAGGAGACGCCGGGCCGGGCGCCGCTGCTCGCCACCGGGATCACGACCTTGCCCATCGAGTTGTATGTCGATGACCAGGGCCGGCCGGTCAAGGCCACCCAGGACCTGACCGTGCAAGGCCAGCACACCTCCACGGTCATCACCTTCAGCAAGTTCAACGAACCCGTCTCGATCACCGCACCCCCGCCCGACCAGGTCGAACGCTCATGAGTGCATAACAGTGTTCTAACCCTGCCTGTTACGCACTCACGACTCAGCCGGGCCGGCGGGATCCGGTCGTCACGTTGTGTTCCTCATCATTCGTTGGTACTGCACAGCGGTGGGGCAGGGCGGCTCTGTCGGCCATGTCAACACCTCGTTCAGCACGGTGATCGCATGACCCTGCACCCGGCGTTCCACGAGCCCGTCGCCAGGAACGATCAGCGACGAGGTCCGCTTACGCCAGGCGAAACAGTCGCGGCTGAATCCCTCGATGTGGATAAAGTCCAGCCAGTCACCGCTCACCCGACTTCCCATCAGCGGGCCATCCTCGGCGGGCGCGAGCCGCCGGAACTGGAAGCCTTCCAGCTTGAGATGGTCGAGCAGCAGCTTCGCGATCATTAGGTCTGGATTGTCAACGCTCATCGGGCGCTAGCCCCGTGACCGTGGCGAACGAGGCATTCACCGACCGCCGCATTCGGTGTCGCCGATGGTTGCCTTGGCTGACGTTCACTAAGCCGGCCAGCCACGACGGCATACCAGGACCCCGACGCGGCTGTGGCCGCTGGCCGTTGTCAAGCACCGCGACACATGCTGGGCAGGGTGGTCCTGGTGGCGTCGCCAACGCTGCCGGAATCACCAGTTGCCCACACAACGCCAGGTACCGGCCCGACCGGCCCGCCCTGCACCTGATCGCCGCGTCGGCCGAACTCGGCGGTGGGCTGACCCGGGTTGACTTCACCCGGATGATCCGGCTCTTCGACACTGATGCGTTCCGGATCGAGCCATCCACGACGAGCATCTGGTGACCGCTGACGGCCTCGGCCCGATCCGGATCCACGACCCCGACGAGATCGCCTGGCAGATCGAGGTGTTCACCCGCATGCAACAAGCCGCCATTGACCCGTCGGCAAGCCGAGCGGTCCTGGAGGGCCTTGCCGCCCGCTTCGCCACCCGATGATGGGGTGCCCACGTGATGCCGACCAATCCACGTCAATGGCACCGAGATCTATTACGAGATGCGCGGCACCGGGCCGCCGGTGCTGCTGGTCATGGGAACAACCGGCGACGCCGGGCACTTCGACAAGGTCGCCGATCTGCTGGCTGACGAGTTCACCGTGCTGACCTATGACCGGCGCGGGAATGGCCGCAGTCCCGCTCCGCACGGGTGGACCGGAACCTCGGTCGAGGAGCAGGCCAACGAGGCGGCCGCGCTGCTGGATGCACTCCGGCTGGCCCCTGCCGCGGTCTTCGGCACCAGCAGCGGCGCGGTATTCACGCTGGGCTTGCTGGTTCGCCATCCGCAGGCGGTGCGCGGCGCAATCCTGCATGAACCGGCGCTGGGCTTACCAGCCACCGTGATTCGACCACGGCGATCAGCACCGGGTCAGCAGCCTTACCGGTCCGGTTCGGATGGCCTGAGCTGGGCCAGCGCGGCGCGCGTGAACGCCACGACCTCGGCGTCATCAAGAGCCTTGCCGCGAGCGAGGGCCGCGGAGAATTGAGCGGCACCGAGCCTGGTTCGCAGCGCGCCGGCATGTGACGCCAGCCGCTCGGCGTCAGCACCGTAGGGCGGTGTCGCGGTGCTGCTCGTGGTGACCGCACCGTAGATCACCGCGGCGGGCCCAGCGGCGTCCAGCCGGATCAGCAGATCGACGACGTTGCGCAGGGTGATCCACTGCTGGGTCCAGGTGCCGGCCTGGCTCCAGTAGTCAATGGCCTCGTCGAACAGGTGCGACGCCTGGTGTGGATCACCATGGCGGGCGTGCAGCGAGGCGGCGGAGACCAGGGCGACCCCGAGGACGAACCGGTTGCCAGCGGCACGGCCTGCGACCACAGCCCGGTCCAGAGCCTCCCGCGCCCGATCGGGTTGCTGATCGAGCAGCGCCTCCCCGAGCGCGTAGTCGGACCAGGCCACCGTGGTGGGGTTGCCGATGCCCGTCGCCAGCTGTCTGGCCCGGTGCGCGAGTTTCACCGCCTCGCCGGTGTTGCCCTGGTAGCTGCTGGGCAACGAACTGGCGGCGGTGGCGTACGCAGTGAAGTAGGTGTCCCCGGCCTTCCCGGCGAGGTCAGCGACGAGGTCGTACAGCTGCGAGGCATCGTTGAGCCGGCCTTCGAACAGCGCCACGTCACCTAGCGCGTACAGCGCATGCCGACGCACCGGGTCGTCCTCGGCGACAGCATCCAGCGCGCGCTGCGCGAATCCCCGTGCCCCGGCGAAGTCGCCGCGGAACCGGGCGCCGGCCGCGGCAGCGAGCACGATAGGCAGCAGTGGATCCGGCCCTGCGACGTCGGCGGCTCGGGCGGCCCAGCCAGGGACTTCCGAGGGTGCGCCGGTCTCCCCGTACCAGAACAAGGCAGCGGACAGCCGGACCGCCAGCGCCGGCTGGTGAACCAGCGCCCACTGGTGTGCGCTGCGCAGGTCATCAAGAGCGGCAGCAAGCGCCGCTGCCCACGTCGCCTCATCGGGCCCGCAATATCCGATCGCGGCGGCTTCGGCCAGCCCGACGTGGTAGGAGGCGTGGGCCAGACAGGCCGCGATCTCATCGCTTCGCTCGGCGAGGCGCTCCCGACCATAAGCCCGCATCGTCTCCAGCATGGCGAACCGGGTCGGCGTGGTGCCGGGGTGCGTGACGAGCATGGACTTGTCCACCAGCCCGGCAACGGCGTCGGTGACCTCCGGTTCCCCGCACTCGGTGACCGAGGCCGCCGCGTCGAGGGAGAAGGCCCCCATGAACACGCTGCACTGCTCGAACACCCGGCGCTCCAGCGCAGTCAGCAGGCGGTAGGACCAGTCCACGACGGAGGCCAGCGTGCGGTGCCGCTCATCGCGGACCCGCCGGGCGCTGCGCAGGAACTGCAGCCGGCGCTCCAGGCGGTCGGCGATCTCCTGGGGCGACAGCGACCGCACGCGGGTAGCGGCGAGCTCCAGTGCCAGCGGTAGGCCGTCCAACCGGCGGCAGATCTCGGCCACCGCGGCGACGTTGTCGCCGGTGAGCGTGAACGCGGCTGACGCGGACTGCGCACGCTGGCAGAACAGCGCGACCGATGGCACCGCTGCGACGGTCGCGAGGTCGTGGGGCATCGACGGTGGCGGCACGGGCAGGGGTTGCACCGGTAGCACCCGTTCCCCGTCGATGCCCAGCGGCTCGCGGCTGGTGGCCAGCACCCTCAGGTCGGGGCAGCCCCGCACCAGTGCGTCGGCGAGGTCCGCGGCGGCGTCGAGGACGTGCTCGCAGTTGTCGAGCACCAGCAGCAGGTTCTTGGTCCGCAGGTACTCGACCAGCCGGTCGGTGACGGTGCTGCCGAGCCGCTGCTGTACCCCCAGCGTGGCGGCGATCACGTCGGGGGCCGCGGTTGCCTCCCGCGCACCGGCCAGCTCACAGATCCACGTCCCGGCGGGATGGCGTGCTTGCGCATCGGCTGCCACCTGCAGGGCGAGACGGGTCTTGCCGACTCCACCGACTCCGGTCAGCGTGACCACCCGGGCAGCGTCAAGCGCGGCGAGGGCGGTCGCCGCGTCGCCGGCCCTGC
The DNA here is from genome assembly GCA_035606945.1 of Pseudonocardiaceae bacterium. Classification (GTDB taxonomy): domain Bacteria; phylum Actinomycetota; class Actinomycetes; order Mycobacteriales; family Pseudonocardiaceae. The sequence continues at coordinate 53,728 of DATNDR010000042.1, read as the reverse complement.
CGATCAGGTCGGTCAGCTCCCAGCGGAGGTTGCCGACCGGACCCGGCGGCGCGATGACCGGCGGGGCACGCGATGGTTCCTGGTCCCGCCGCAGGATCGCCGCCTGCAGGTCGCGCAGCTGCCGCGACGGGTCGAGGCCGAGCTCCTCGGCGAGCAGCTCGCGGTAGTCATGGAAGGCCTGGAGCGCATCGCCCGAGCGGCCCAGCTCATGCAGCACCCGCATGAGCTGCGCGCGGGGCCGTTCCCGCAGCGGGTCAGCGGCGACGAGCGCTTCAAGCCGGCCCAGGGCGTGTTCCGACCGGCCGATCGCGATCGCCGCGTCAACCGAGTCCGAGACGGCGGCCAGGCGAAGCTCTTCCAGGCGGCCCGCCTCGACGCGGGCGAACTCGTCATCGCAGAACTCGGCGTAGGCCCGACCGCGCCACAGCGACAGCCCCTCCTCGAGGAGCACTGCGGCCTGCTCGGGTGGTTGCGCTGCGGCGGCGCGCACCAGTCGCTCGAACCGGACGGCGTCGACCTGCTCGCCGTCGACCTGCAGCACGTAACCCGGCGCTGTGGTGAGCACCCGTATCGCGCTGTCACAACCTGCCGCGCGGACAGCCTCCCGGAGCCGCCACACCAGGGTTTGCAGCGCGCTCGCCGGTTCGGCCGGCGGGTGCTCGGCCCACAGGAGGTGCTCTAGCCGGTTGACGGAGACGACCGTGCCGTGGTGGATGAGCAGGGCGGCGAGCAGCCTGCGCAGCCGGCCCGAACGCAGCAGCGAGCCTTCGCCGCCCAGTTGCAGCGGTCCGAGTACCCGAACGTGCACCGGCTTCATGCGACCCTCCGCCAGCCACGGTAACCGGCCCCCCTCCAGCTGCCAGCCGCGCACCGCCAGGTCCGGTGTGGGCCATGGGCTCCACAGCTCCACATCCCCGCCGCCTTGACCGTCGAACCGACCGGAGTATCGACACCCCAGCCGGGTTCTCGTAGTCATCGTCAGGCCTCCAGCCGGTAGAAGCGCCACATATCGTTTTCGATGGGCAGCACATGCACCTGGGAGAAGCCGGCCTCGGTGGCATAAGCGCGCAGGGTGGCGGGGCGCAGCACGGTGCCGGTAGCCGCCGACGGGATTTCATTCCGGCCGGCCGGTAGGCAGTGCAGGATGCTGAATCCGTACATGAGCCGTTCCATCTCGTCACCCGGGGCGGTGAAGGTTTCCGCGACCCGCTCGTCACCGACGATCAGGCAGCCGCCGCTGACCAGCAGTGCTCGTGCCGCGGCCAGCGCCTCCACCGGCCTGGCCAGGTCGTGCAGCGCCTCGAAGATCATGGCGGCGTCGTAGCGGCCGGCCAGCTGTGGATCGGCGGCATCCCGTACGGCGAAACCGACCCGGTCATCGACGCCGGCCGCCGCGGCGTTGCGCTTGGCTTGCCTGATCGACTCCTCATCCAGGTCGAAGCCGTCGACCAAGACCTTGGGGTAGCCCCGGGCCAGCGCGATCGACGCCCAGCCCCCGCCGCAGGCGATGTCGGCGACCCGGGCCGGTGGGTCGGCGCGCAGCCGCGCGGCCAGCTCCGGCACCGCGGGAATCCAATGCGCGGCCAGGTCGTTGACGAACATCGGCCGGTTGAACTGCTCGATGCTGTCGCGGATGTCCTGCCCGTACGCCGCATAGGGCACCCCCGCACCGGTGCGGTACGCCGTGAGCAGCTCGGGCAGCACCCCGGCGATGCCGGCCAGCGCGTAGGCCGCCGGTGCGGTGAAGTGCGGGCTGACCTCGTCGAGCAGCACCTCCCGTTGTGGCTGCGGCAGCTCGTAACGCCGCTGCTCGGCGTCCCGCTCAACGTCGGTGGTGACCAGCACACCGGCGACGGCCTGCTGCTCCAGCCATTCCCGCGCATACCGGGGGTCGATTCCCGCGGTTGCCGCCAGCTCGGCGGCGGTGCTCGGCCCGGCTTGATCCATGGCGTCATACAGACCCAGGCGTAGACCCATCCAGACGCCCAGCGTTTCCAGCGACGCCATCAGATCTGTTACCAGCCGCTGCGCGAACATCTCGCGCTGTTCACTGGTATCGATTCTGGTGGTGCTCACGGCATTTCCTCCGATGCGGTTGGTATCAGGGGCGGTGGTGAGCATCGCCCGGACCGCTCGCAGGCCGCTCTCAGCTCGATCTCACGCACCCGCGCGCGCAGGCGGTCAACGGGGATTCGCCCGGTTCCGTGGCCTGGGCTCCTGCCATCTGCTCGATGCAGCAACGGCGAGGTAGGTGTCGGGAGTACGCCGCCACCGTATGTGGCGCCACGGTTGGCTGGGCAAGGGGTCCTGGAAGCCGAATATCTGGAGGCCATCGCTCAGGTGGTTCGGAAGTAACACAATGATCGGTTACATCCCGGCAAGGGATCCTTACGCCAGCGCACGAGATGGAGGTCACCAGTTGTGCCAGTAGACCTAAGCACGATCACCGAACGGCAGCAGAAAATGTGGTCCACCGGCGATTTTCACCGGATCGGCGTCGCCCAGGTGGTTGCGGGCGAGATGCTGGTCCGCTCACTTCACGTGCACGCCGGCGAAAGGGTGCTCGATGTCGCCGGTGGTGCGGGCAACACCGCGCTGGCCGCGGCGCGCCGCGGTGCTGATGCGGTCTGTTCGGATTACGTTTCCGAACTGCTGCACCGCGCGCAGCAGCGCGCCGTGGCCGAAGGGCTGCCCTTGCACACCCAGGTCGCCGACGCTCAGCAGCTACCTTTCGAGGACGGCACGTTCGACGTCGTGACGTCGACGTTCGGTGCGATGTTCGCCCCGGACCAGGCACGGACAGCATCCGAACTGCTGCGCGTGCTGCGCCGCGGTGGCCGGCTGGGGATGGCCAACTGGACGCCGCAGAGCTGGGCCGGTGCACAGTTCGGTCTGGTGGCGCAGTTCCTGCCGCCGCCACCGGGACTGGTGCCGCCCAGCGCGTGGGGCACCGAGGAGCGGTTGCGGGAACTGTTCGGCGACTGCATCTCAGCACTGGAGACCCGGCGGGAGCACGCGGAGATGTGCTACCACGACACAACCGGCGCGTTCGAGGTGTTCCGGGAGTGGTTTGGCCCGGTCTCCACGGTCTGGCAGGCGCTGGACAAGTCACAGCAGGACAAGTTCCGGGACGCCTGGATCGCGAACGCCGAGAAATTCAACGCCGCCCAGGACGGAACCTGCGAGATTCACTCCGAGTACCTGGAAGTCGTCGCGATAAAGGCGTAACCATCCATGGCTCTTGTGCACTTTTTGCCGGCAGCGGCGGTACCAGGAAACGTCGATCGACACCGCCCGCAACCGCCGCGGGGTGCGGTGACAGCGCCGTCAACTCGACGTCACCGACATGCGTAAGGCCTGGCCACATCGGTGGTGTCGAGTTCACGGCGCAATTAGGCCAAGTTGGAGTATCAAGGCTCCAGTGCGGCGCGACTGTCATCCTCGGCCTGCGCCACCCCGGCCGCTAATGGGGTGGCTACCTGGTCTGAGCCTGGCGGATGTTGCGGTTGGAGCGGAACAGGTTGTCCGGGTCGTAGCTCTTCTTGATCTCGACCAGGCGGTCGAAGTTGGTGCCGTAGCTGGCCCTGACGCGCTCGGACCCCTCATCCGCGGTCTGGAAGTTGACATAGGTGCGGCCGGTGGAGAAGGGATGCAGCTGGGTCCATGCGTCACGGATCCACTCCCGGTACTGCGCCGCCCGGGGCTCGCCGGGCTTCCACATGCCGTTCGCGCCGATCATGTATCGGGCATTGCGATTCCCGACCGCGCCGTCGTCCTCGACGCGCTCGTTGATGGTTCCACCGATATGAAGGAAGCCGCATTCGATACCCGGGATCGGGCAGTCGGCGAACAGCTTTTCGGTGAGGTCGAGCAGTTCGTCGCTGAGCTCGGCGGCGTAGTCGGTCTTCCAGTAGTAGTGCATGCCCTTGGGTTCGCCGTCGTCGAGGTAGCACTGCACCTGGGTGTAGGGCTGCTCGGCCAGCAGATCGACGATCGGGCCGCCGATCGCGCGGATCGGTGCGACGACGTCGTCGGTGTGGGCTAGGTCGCCGGTGTAGCACACGGCCATGGCGCAGATCTTCTTGCCGTGCCACTGCTGGGGTACGAACGGTGCCGGTGGCGCGTGCATGAGCACCAGCCACACGGCCAGTTCCCTCGGGGCCTCGGTGGTGATCGCCCGGTAGGCCCGCAGGATCTCGTGCACCTGCTCGCCTGGCCAGGCGAGCAGCCCGCCGTAGACGGTCGGGCCGACCTCGTGCAGTCGGAACGTGAACGAGGTGACCACGCCGACGTTGGCGCCGGCGCCGCGGATCGCCCAGAACAGGTCCGGGTGCTCGTCGCGGCTGGCCCGGCGGACCCGGCCGTCCGCGGTGACGATCTCGACTTCGAGCAGGTTGTCCACCGTCCAGCCGAACCGGCGGGTTAGGTACCCCAGCCCGCCGCCGAGGGTCAGGCCCGCCACGCCGACCTCGGAGATGAACCCGAGTGGGGTGGCCAGGCCGTGCTCCTGGGTGGCCCGGTCCACCTCGCCGAGCAGGCACCCGGCCTGCACCGTCGCGGTCCGCGCGCTGGGGTCGACCGTGATGCCGCGCAGTGCGGACATGTCGATGGTCAGGCCACCGTCGGCCAGTGCGGTACCGGCGATGTTATGTCCACCGCCGCGCACCGACAGCGCGAGTTCGTGCTCGCGAGCGAAGCCCACCGCCTCGACGACGTCGGTGGTGCCGGCTGCGCTGACGACCAGCGCCGGCTTGGTGGTGATCATGCCGTTCCAGAGCTGCGTCGCGTCCGTGAATCCGGCGTCCCGTGCGGTGCGCAGCGGACCGTGCAACCGCTGGCGCAGGCCGTCGACGATCTCATCGGTCAGCGTGGTCTCGCGCACCGCGCGCAGCAGGGCCTGGGGGGCTTCGAGAGGTGGGTCGTCGCCGCAGTCTTCGATCACCTGTAGCGGCCACCCGTACCGGGCACTGGCCGTTTCGGCGATCCGTACCGGCGTCGCCAGGTCGTGGCGTCCCCAGACCAGCATGGTCGGGACGGTGATCCGCGCCAGATCAGCCGCCGGGATCGGCGGCCCGCCGAACTGCCCCATCAGCACGCCGAGGGCCTTCTGCAGGGCGGGCGTCCGGGCGCACTCGACGTTGTAGGCCCGAAACGGCTCCCACCGCTCGCCCATCCGGCGGCGCAGGCGTTCCAGATCAGCGGCGCAGAACCGCCACAGCTGGTCATGGGTATGCTCGCTGGGCTGAGTGAGGAAGTCGCATAACGCGAGACCGAAGTCCGGTGGCGGCTCGAACGGGGACAGCCCCAGCGCGTCCACCAGGACCAGCCGGCACAGGCGCGCACTATGGTCGGCGGCGAAGCGCGCCGCGATGGCGCCGCCGAGGGCGTAGCCCACCAGCGTCGGCGACATCGCGCAGGTGCCCTCGATGAGCTCGCTGAGCCAGGACAGCACGCGGTCGGCGTCCAGCGGACCGCCGGTGACCTCCGAGGCGCCCTGGCCGGGCAGGTCGGGGACGACCACGTGGTATGTCGAGACCAGTTCCGGGATGACCCTCAGCCAATGGGTCGCATTCCCGCCCGGACCGTGCAGCAGCACGACCGCAGGCCCGGCGCCACCCTCCAGCACGGCCGTCGAGACGCCGGCCAGGTCCAGCCGCCGCTGCGTGACGGGCAGTGCCGCCAGCAGCATTTCGCGTGCTTGCATCGTCGTCTCCCTTGTGGTGCGCGGAACCGTCACCGGCACGCTACGGAGGCTGTCGACGTGCCCGCGTCGGGAGAAATCTGTGAGTTCGCGCGGGGCGAGGTGGGTAAAACTGGGTAGGCGGACTTACACCAGGCCGCGTTCGTAGGCATGTGCGGTGGCCGCCGACCGGGACGCCACGCCCAGCTTGGCGAGGATGTTGCTGACGTGGCGGGCCACCGTCTTCTCGCTGAGCACCAGATCGGCCGCGATCGACCGGTTCGACTTGCCGGCCGCCACCAGCCGCAGTACCTCCAGCTCACGCCGGGTCAACCCGGCTGGATCACCGGCTGCGGGACCGCGGGTGAGCGCATCGAGCCGGGCCAGGTCGGGGGCGGCCCCGAGCTGCGTGAAGGTGGCCCGGGCAGCCGCCAGCTCCAGCGCGGCGCCGTCCTGGTCACCCACCGCGCGGCAGGCCAATCCCATCAGCACCTGCACCCGGGCGACCTCGTACGGGGCCTGCACCAGCTGCCACAGCTGGCACGCTCGGCGCAGCGCGCGCAGCGCCGAGCCGGGTGGTCCCTCGGCCAGCTCCACCGCGCCGCTGGCTTGCGCGGCCAACGCGATCAGCACCCTGGTGCCGTAGTCGTCAGCGATCTTCGCCAGCTCGTGGCCGGCGCTGCGCGCCCGGGCGGCGTCACCGGCCGCCAGCAGAATCTCCACGTACGCCGGCAGCAACCGGGCCCGGTCCAGCCGTGCCGTGGTCTCGTCCAGGACCCGCTGGATCGCCGCGGCCGCCACGTCGACCCGACCCTGGGCCAGCCGCAACAGGGCCAGACCCGGCTGCGGTTGCCACCCCCAGGCGTTGGCGGCGCGGTAGGCCTGCTCGGCCGAAGCGAACTCCCCCAGTAGCCGCAGCACCTCCGCCTGCTGGTAGTGGGCGGTCGCGGCGGCCACCTCATGGGCCTTGCGGGCGAAACGTTCACCGGCGCGGCGGGCTTCGGCCAGCGAGTCGCGCCATTCGCCGCGCAACTGCATGATCTCGGCGCGGTGCACCCGGCACTGGCCGGTGAAGTTGACCAGATCGGGTTGCGCATCGCACCAGCGGGTCAACGCGGCGGTCCATTCGCAGGCGCGGTCGAGGTCGTAGACCTGCCGGCAGGCGTCGATCACGCTGCAGTAGATCAGCCCGGTGAACAACGGGGAGGCCAGCTCGCCGGAGATCACCGCGACCATGGCCTCATCCAGCAGCGCCGCGCCCTGCGCAACGCGCCCCTGCCGGATCCGGGCCCGGCCCTGCGCGTGCAGCGCGAAGGCGACCAGGTCGGCGTCGTGACACCGATCACCGATCTCCGCGATAGCGCCCGCGGTCTGGTAGGCGGCCTCGGGGTCGTCGTCAAGGTGCTGGAGAACGTCGGGGATGAGCAGGTAGCCACGCTCGGCGCAGTCCCGGCCGGCGCGGTCGAGGAGCCGGCCCGCGCGGCCGAACCATCCCATCGCCTGAGCCGGCTCGCCTCCGTCGAGCAGGCCGAAGCCGGCCCAGATGGCGCACCGGGCGGCACCGACCGGATCCGATGTCTGCAGGTGGACCTGATGAGCCCGTTCCAGCACGCGGACGGCTTCGTGATCCCGGCCGACGAGGAAGCCCGACATCGCCAGCAGCTCGAGGTCCGGGCCTGCCAACCCGGCCGCCTGGTCCGCACGTGACAGCGCGGTGTGGGCATCCAGCCAGGCCCGCTGCCGGTAACAGGCGCGGCCGCGGTCCAGCTCGTCGAGGGGTCCCACGCAGGCCAGGTGTACCGGGCCGCCGAGCAGACCGGCAACCCCGTTTAGCTTTCCGGTGGATGGGTCGGCGTCAGTCGATGATGTCGCCCCGGTGCAGTCATTGCCGTTCGCGTACGCCGGTCCACCGGATGTCGGGGTTGTCCTCGCGCCAGGTTTGCAGCCGTACGTCGACTTCCTGAGCCACCGTGCGGTCATGGTGATCGTGTTGCATGAGCCAGGTGGTGGCGCACAGCTCCCACAGCCGGCGGTAGGTCTGGTAGCCGTCCCAGGTGCGCACGTCGAAGCCGTAGGCCTCAGCGAAGTCGCGGTAGCACTGTTCAGGCCGGCCGAAGCGACTGACCACGACGGCGGTGTGCACCAGGTCCCACTCCCGGGGCCCGATGGACACCTGCTCGAAGTCGATGAGCACCGGCTGGCCGGCGCGCAGCAGTATGTTTCCCACCTCGGCCTGGCCGTGGATGACGCCCGCTGGTAAAGCCGGCTTCACCTGGTCCAACTCGCTGGCAAGGCGCTCGGACCACTGGGTGAGCATCCTGACATCCTCAGGCGCGTAGTGCTCTCGCTGCTGCGCCAGTCGCCGATCGGATGACGCGAGCTGGCGCCACGGCTCCAGCGGCACCCGCAGGTCAGCAGTGCGCTGGTGAAAGATGCGCACCAGCCGCCCCAGCGAGCGGTGAACGTTATCTCGGTCAGGTGCGGTGAGCCGTTCCCATACCGTTCCCAGGCAATCCAGCGCCCTGAGCGGCTGCTGCGCAACGTCGTCGGCAAGTCGCACGGTGGGAACGCCGAGCCGGCCGAACTCGCGGACCAGCTCGATCTCCCGCCGCACGTCAGCTTCGCTCGTGGTCGGGCGCATAACCCGCAGCACGTGCGCCTGGTCGACCCCGAACACGGCGTTGCTCCCGAAGCGCAGCAGCTCCAGGTCGCACGTCGGCAGCTCAGCCTGCCCACACATCGTCGCCGCCACCCGGCGCGCGTCCAAGGCCGTCCACCCCACGCCTCAGCATGCCCGACATGGAGGCATATCGGGGTTATCGGCCTGCTCGCCGGCCCGATATGTCTCCATGTCGGGATGGGGACTTCGGTGTAACGCGGGGAGGATGCGTGGGCACTGAGGTGGCGTGACGGAGAACGGCTGGCACAAGGTGGACCCCGCTGATGTTCCGGACGACAGGCGGGTACGCAGCGTCGTGGTGGACGGCCGCACGGTGGCGTTGTCCCGGTGCGGAGCCCGGCTGGGCGCGCTGGACAACCGCTGCCCGCATCAGGGCGGGCCGCTGGGGGAGGGTTCGATCGAGAAGGGGCTGCTGCGCTGCCCCTGGCACGGTTACGACTACGACCCGTTGACGGGCCGGCCACCCGCGGGGTTCTCCGACGGCGTGACCTCCTACCCGGTGCAGGAGCGCGCCGACGGCGTCTATGTCCAGCTACCGCCAGTCAAAGCGCAGGTCCGCACGGTTGCCGACGTCATGGTGGAGACGTTGGTCGCCCACGGCGTGACTCACGTGTTCGGCATGGTCGGGCACTCCAACCTCGGCTTCGCGGACGCGCTGCGCCGGGCCGAGCAACGCGGCGAGCTGACCTACATCGGGATCCGGCACGAGGGCGCGGCGGCGTTCGCGGCCAGCGCCTACGGGAAGCTGACCGGGCGCCCGGCGGCCTGTTTCGCGATCGCCGGCCCGGGCTCGACGAACCTGCTCACCGGGCTGTACGACGCCAAGCTCGACCAGTCCCCGGTGGTGGCGATCTCCGGGCAGGTGCCGTCGAAGGTGCTCGGTCGTGGCGCCTTCCAGGACGTGGACCTGTCCGCGGTGTTCCGCGACGTCAGCGAGTCGACTACCACCGTGCTGTCCGGCAGCGACCACGCTGAGCTGGCCGCGCTGGCGGTCAAGCACGCGGTGGACGGGCGCGGTGTGGCGCATCTGGTGCTGCCCGACGAGGTGCAGGTGCAACCGTCAGACGCGCCGGCGGCGCAGCCGGGAGGCCGGTTCTCCGATCGGCGGATCCGGCCCGACCACGCCGCGTTGTCGCACGCCGCGGCCCTGGTCCGGGACGCCGGGCGGCCGGTGATCATCGTCGGACATGGTGCCCGCGGGGCCGCTCCCGAGGTGCGCCGGCTCGCCGAGCGGCTCAACTCACCGGTGCTCACCACGTTCAAGGCCAAGGGACTGGTGCCCGACACCCACCCGCTGGGCGCGGGGGTCCTCGGGCGCAGCGGCACCCCGGTGGCGAGCTGGCTGATGAACGAATCCGACCTGCTCATCGCCATCGGGGCGTCGTTTTCCAACCACACCGGGATCGCGCCGTACAAGCCGATCGTGCAGATCGACGACGACCACGCCGCGATCGGGCGCTTCAACGCCGTCACCGCCGACGTGCTCGGCGACGCCGCGCTGACCGTGGCTGCGCTGATCGACAGCCTGGACGAGGTGAAGGCCACCGACCAGCGGCCGGACCTGGCCGAGCGGTGGGCGATCTGGCGAGCGGAGAAGGGCCGCCGCGCCAACGACGACCGCGGCCGGGGCGTCGGTGCCGCCGCGGTGTTCCACGCCCTGTCGCAGCACCTACCCGCCGACTCAGTGGTCGCGGTCGACGTCGGCAATCACGCGTACTCGCTGGGCCGCTACCTGGAATCCAAGGGGCAGCCGGTGCTGATGTCCGGCTACCTGGGCTCCATCGGCTTCGGCTACCCGGCCGCGATGGGCGCATGGGCGGCCGCACCGCAGCGGCCCATCGTCGCCGTCACCGGAGACGGCGGCTTCGGGCAGTACGCCATCGAGCTCACCACCGCGGTGAAATACGGCATCCCCATCAAGCACGTGCTGCTGAACAACCACGCCCTCGGCAAGATCAGCAAGGAGCAGCTCGCCGAGGATTACCCGGTGTGGCACACGTCTCTACACAATCCGGACTGGGCCGGCTTTGCGCGGCTGTGCGGTGCCACCGGAATCCAGGTGACCAGCCGCGATCAACTCGACGAGGCGATGACTGACTTGTTCGCCTCGGATGGTCCCGCATTGCTGTGTGTCGAACAGGACGCCGAACTTCTCTAGCTGCCAGGAGCGCACTATGACCGAACCGAGGTATGACGACCTGAAGGCGCTGTTCATCAACTGCACGCTGAAGCGCTCACCCGAGATCAGCAACACCCAGGGCCTGGTCGATCTGAGCACGCACGTCATGGAAAAGCACGGCGTGCAGGTCGAGGGTTTGCGCGCGATCGACCACGACATCGCCACCGGGGTGTGGCCCGATATGACCCAGCACGGCTGGGCGACCGACGAGTGGCCGGCGATCTTCGACAAGGTGCTCGCCGCGGACATCCTGGTCATCGCCGGGCCGATCTGGCTGGGCGACAACAGCTCCATCACCAAGCAGGTCATCGAGCGGCTGTACTCCTGCTCGCACCTGCTCAACGACGCCGGCCAGTACATCTACTACGGCCGGGTGGCCGGCTGCCTGATCACCGGCAACGAGGATGGGGTCAAGCATTGCGCGATGAACGTGCTCTACAGCTTGCAGCACCTGGGCTACACCATCCCGCCGCAGGCCGACGCGGGCTGGATCGGCGAAGCCGGACCGGGACCGTCCTACCTGGACCCCGGCTCAGGCGGTCCGGAAAACGATTTCACCAACCGGAACACCACCTTCATGACCTGGAACCTGATGCATCTGGCCCGGATACTCAAAGACGCCGGCGGCATCCCCGTGTATGGCAACCAGCGCTCGGAATGGGACGCCGGTTGCCGTTTCGACTTCGAGAACCCCGAACACCGGTGACGCCCGCCGCTACTTTTCCACAAAGGTGATATCGAGCAGATCCGCCTGGAAGGCGAGATGCTGGTTGCGTTGCTGGATGAGGTCGGACAGATGTACCTCGGTGGTGTCGTGGAGCAGCACCCGGTCGTTTTCGTCCCGGGTCGGTGTGGCTGAACTGGCGATTAACCAGTCGCCGAGATTACCGGTGAATCCCTTGCTCACCGCCTTGAGGTAATCCGTGCACCGCCGGAAGAGCTTCGGCAGGATGAGCTGGCCGCCTGGGCCGATGGAGGCTTGATCCGTCAGTATCCAGTCCGCCGTGGTATCCCGTCCCCACACGCCACCGCCGGCACTGCGGGCGCCGGCAGCCACTGCCCGCAGGTAGCTGCGGTGGCTTACCGGCGTCGAGGTATACCCGGTGTAGTAGGCCTGCGCTTCCGAGAGCAGCCGCGCATTCAGGGTCTGGTCGAGCAGGGTCTCGTCGACATTGACCCAGGCGCCGTCCGCCGGCGCCGTGCCGGCGGTATCGACGAGCACATAAGCCACTGGCCGACCGTTGACTTCCACCAGCTGGGCGAGGATCGCCGCGCGCACCGAGGTCGGCGTGGCGCGGCGAACCCGGATCTTTCGGGGTTGGTCGTACTCGATAGCGGTGAAGCCGATCCAGTCGAGCAGCGCATCTCGTGCGGTGTCACCGAGCGGTTGCGCATCGGTGCCATAGTGCAGCTCAGGGGCGTCGACACCCTCGAAGCGAAGCTGGACGCTCCCGTCGCGTGGAGAGGGCCGGATCCGGTCGGCTCGCTTCAGCTCGCCATAGCGGGTGCGGTCATCGGCGATGAAACGCACCGAATCCCCGTCCGGCTCGTAACCGGCGATAACCAGCTCGCCATGGATGCAGAGAAAGTAAGGCGCAGCCACGACGAAGTCTCCTCTCAGGCCGGCCGGACGGATACCGGGACCTCGCGGGCGGCGAAGATTCCCCGGCTATAGAACTCCAACGGCTTCCCGGGGACCAAGCGAATTTCGGCGTAGCGGTCCAGCAGTACGCCCACCGCGACCCTGCCCTCCAGCCGGGCCAGCAGGTGGCCGATGCAGAAATGGATTCCGTGTCCGAACGCCAGGTGGTGTGTGCCGGTGCGGTGAATGTCGAACCGGTCCGGGTCGGTGAATTCGCGCTCGTCCCGGTTGGCGGACAGCAGCCACGGCGTGACGATCGCATCGGCCGGGATGATCTGGCCGCTCAACTCGGTCTCGACCGAGGTGACCCGGCCAACCTGGGTGAATGAGGGACGGTATCGCAGTACCTCCTCAATCGCGGGTTCCACCAGGGATCGATCCGCGCGCAGCTGCGCCCACACCTCGGGGTGTTCATCCATGCACAGCACGGTGTTGCCCAGCAGGGCGGTGGTGGTGATGTGCCCGGCCATCAGCAGCACGATGGAGAAGTTCACCACCTCCTCGTCGGACAGGCGCTCACCGTCGGCCTCCACCGCGGCCAACCTGCTGATCAGGTCCTGCCGGGGTTTCGCCCGCCGATCAGCGCAGTGCTCGCTGAGGTAGGCGAGCATGTCCGCGGTGGCGTCGTCGATCTTGCGAGCCAGCTCTGGGTCGTTCGGGTCGGCCACGTCCCGGTCGAACAGCCGGTCGGCCCAGGTCCGGAACAGCTCCCGGTCGGAGATCGGCAGCCCGAGCAGCTCGGCGATCACCGTCACCGGCAGCGGGTAGGCCAGCGCAGAGACGAGATCGAACTCTTCCGAGCCGCCGGTGGCGTCGAGCAGCTCGCGGGTGACCTCGGCGAGGCGCGGGACGAGCCCGGTGACGACCTTCGGGCTGAACGCCGCACCGACCAGCCGGCGCAGCGCGTGATGGCGTGGTGGGTCGGTGCGGGTCAGGTTTCCTCGGGCGAGTTTCTCCCCGATCGGCAACACCCGGCCCACCTCGGACGAGAAAACCTGCCAGTCGGAGATCGCGCGGGCCACGTCGGCGTAGCGGAACACGTGCCAGATGCCGTACCCATCGCGCCACACCGGCTGCTCATCGCGCATCTCCCGCAGCCAGCACAGCAAGGTGCCGCCCCCGTCGTCCAGGCTCGGCGCAACGCTCATGATCACTCCAGATGGCTAGCCCGCAGTCTGGATGCAGACTGCGGTTTCCGGGCCGCTTTTTACCGCGTTCTGCATCCAGACTGCGGTGACGGGCCGGTCAGTACAGGCGGGTGGCGTAGGCGGGGCCGTAGTAGTGCTGGAGGTGTTCGAGGGTTTCGTCGGGGCGTTCGAGGCGTTGGGCGATCTGCGCCTTGGACGGCACCGCGGTGGGGTCCCAGGTATCCGGCTGCCAGAGGTTCGAGCGCAGGAACGCCTTCGGGCAGTGGTAGAAGACCTGCTCGAGCTCCACGATCAGCGCCAGCAGCGGCCGGTGTCCCTTGACCGTCAGCTGATCGAAGAAGGGTGCTTCCCGCACCAGCCGCGCGCGGCCGTTGATCCGCAGGGTGTCGCCGCGCCCGGGAATGAGGTACACCAGGCCTACGTGCGGGTTGGTCAGGATGTTGCGGAAGCCGTCGGCGCGGCGGTTGCCTCGCCGCTCCGGGATGGCGATGGTCGTGTCGTCGAGCACCAGGGTGAAGCCCGGCGGGTCACCCTTCGGGGAGACGTCGCAGCTGCCGTCCGCCGCCGAGGTAGCCACCAGACACAGCGGTGAGCTGGCCAGCCACTGCTTGTCGTACTCGTGTAGGCACCGCCGGTCCTTGTTGGCGACGTAGGCGAGCGGCTCGCCCAGAACCTCCCGTAACTGTGTCTCTGAAGTGATCTCCGTCAGGCACCCGCTGTCCATGACGTCCACCGTACGCAGGGCCGCCAACGCGTTCTGGATGCAGACTGCTGTTTTCGGGTGCGCTTGAACAGCAGTCTGCATCCAGAACGCGGTTGGGAGGAGGGACGTGGAAGGGTTTCTGGAGAGTGCGCTGGATGTGGTGCTTGGTCGGCCGGCGCCGGGGGACGCTGAGCGGCGTGCGCTGCGGTTGTTCGAATCGGTAGCTGCGACGGTGCCCGCCTACCGGGCGTTTCTCGCTGAGCACGGCATCGACCCGGCGGCCGTGCGGGGCGTCGACGATTTCCGGGCGCTGCCGCTGCTGACCAAGGACAACTACCTGCGCCGGTACCCGCTCGCGCAGCTGTGCCGCGGGGGGGAGCTGACGGGCTGCGACATGATCGCGGTGTCCTCCGGCTCCACCGGAGAGCCCACCTTCTGGCCGCGGTCGGTCGCCGACGAGTTCGCCGTGGCCACCCGGTTCGAGCAGGTCTTCCACGACAGCTTCGCAGCCGATCAGCGGCCGACCCTGGCCGTGGTCTGCTTCGCGCTCGGCACCTGGGTCGGCGGGATGTACACCGCAAGCTGCTGCCGGCACCTGGCGGCCAAGGGTTACCCGATCACGGTGATCACCCCGGGCGGTGACGTCGAGGAGATCCTGCGGGTGATCACCGCGCTCGCTCCGCAGTTCGAGCAGGTGGTGCTGCTCGGCTACCCGCCGTTTCTCAAGGGCGTCGTCGACACCGGGCTGGCCAGAGGCGTGCCATGGCCGGAATACCACGTCAAGCTGGTGCTGGCCGGTGAGGTGTTCAGCGAGGAGTGGCGCACGCTGATGGGCCAGCGGGCCGGAGGTAGCAACCCGTGCTTCGACTCGGCGTCGCTGTACGGCACCGCCGATGCGGGTGTGCTGGCCACCGAGACGCCGCTGTCGGTCTGCATCCGCCGCTACCTGGCGCAGCATCCGGACGCCGCCCGGGAGCTGTTCGGCCAGTCGCGGCTGCCTACCCTCGCCCAGTACGACCCGCGCAGCCGGCTGTTCGAAACGCAGGGCAGCACGCTGCTGTTCACCGGCGACAACGGGATCCCGCT
Source organism: Pseudonocardiaceae bacterium (assembly GCA_035606945.1). Classification (GTDB taxonomy): domain Bacteria; phylum Actinomycetota; class Actinomycetes; order Mycobacteriales; family Pseudonocardiaceae. The sequence goes on along the minus strand of DATNDR010000042.1, from coordinate 38,610 downwards.
GATCCGCTACCACATTGCCGACACCGGCGGTCTCACGCCGTTCGACGGCATGCTCGCTTTCCTCGCCGACCACGGCTTCGACCCGATCGCCGAGTTCGAGCCCCGCCACCAGCTGCGTATCCGGGAGCTACCGTTCGTGCACGTATTCGGGCGCTCGCAGTTCGCGGTGTCGTACTACGGCGCGAACATCTACCCGGAGAACGTTACGGTGGGCTTGGAGCAGCCGGCGATCGCGGCCTGGGTCACCGGGAAGTTCGTCATGGAGTCCAGGGAGGACGCCGACCGCGACCGCTACCTCGCGATTGCCGTCGAGTTGGCTCCAGGAGTGGCGGGCAGCGAGCAGATCAGGGATGCGGTAGCGCAGTCGATCGTCGCGCAGCTTCGCCGGCTCAACAGTGAGTTCGCCCACTACACGCCGCCGCAATGCCAGCTTCCGCGGGTAACCCTGCATGCCAATGCTGATCCGGAATACTTCCCGCCCGGCGTGAAGCACCGGTACTCCCGCTAACTGCCGGGCTACTCTTAGTATGCACATTTTCGCGGTCAGCGAGATTCCTCGAAGTGAGCTGTAGTTTTCCTGTGAATTCGCCGGGAACCCTGCGAAAGCGGTAAGAACAGCCGCCGCGGCGGCGACGTATCGGGCATGCGACGCCTTTTGATACCGGTCACGACGGCGCTACTGTGCATTACCGGCGCCGGCCTGGCGTCGGCGGCGGTCGGACCGAAGCCCGTTCATCATCCGGCCGCGGTGGTCGCACCCCGCAGCATCTCGGTGACCAGCCCGCCGGCGTCGGTTGCCGACGAGCCCGTTGTCGTTGACCAGGCCGCCGTGGCGGCGCGGGTGAAGCAGGCGACGCAAGCGGTCCTGCCCGATGCGCAGATCGGCTACGAGGTCTTCGACCGCGTCACCGGCAGCGTGCTGACCAGCCAGGACGCCGATCGGCCAGTGGCGTCCATGTCGGTGGTCAAGTTGCTGATCGCACTGGACGTGCTGGCCGGGGACAAGGGGACGACGCTGGATCCGGGCACGCAGCAGCAGCTGCACCAGATGCTCGCCGACAGCGATGACCAGATCGCCAGCAACTTGTGGACGGCCGGCGGTGGTCCCGCCATCGTGACCAGAATGGTGAGCCTGCTCGGACTCACCGGCACCCGGGCGCCCGATGATCCCGGTGAGTGGGGCGACACAATGATCACCCCGCAGGATACGGTGACTGTTTACCGGTACATCACCGATCAATTACCTGAATTCCACCAGGATTTAATCCTCGGTGCGCTGTCGAATACCCCGAAGGTTGCCGCGGATGGTTTCAATCAGTACTTCGGGATTCCGGACGGGATGCCGAATACCAGCTGGGCGATCAAGCAGGGTTGGGGAACCAGCGGTTCCCAGGCAGTGATGAACAGCACCGGCCTGGTTGGATCGGACCGGCGTTACGTCGTCGTCGTGCTGGCTGCCGCACCGGCGAATTCGTACGCCACGTTGCCCGGCGCGGTCACCGCCGCCGCCGGCGCGCTGGTGGGCTTGGTGCAGCCGAACAGTGTCCCAGCAACGTCATAGCCCGGCCTTATGCTCACGGGGTGACGGGTGTTCGCGTCCTGGCGGCCGGTGCGGCGCTCGCGCTGGTGCTTGCCGGCTGTGCCTCGAAGGGCACGCAGAACCAGACCGGTGACACCGTGAACCTGGGCGCGTCGATGTCGTTGAGCGGTGCCCTGGAAAAGGAAGGCAAGCTGACCCAGCAGGGCTACGACTACTGCGTCAGCACGGTCAACGCCAAGGGCGGCGTTCCCGTCGGCGGCCGGACGCTGCGGCTGCACATCGACTACCAGGATGACCAGTCCCAGCCCGACACCGCCGGTCAGCTGGTGGACCAGTTCAACGACAAGGGCTACCACCTGATCCTGGGCCCGTACGGCTCGGCCACCACGGGTGCGGCCATGGCGGTGATCGAGCGCAACGGCCAGGTGATGGTGGACAGCTCCGGCGCGGACGACAAGCTGTTCGACCGCGGGTACCGGCGCACCTTCGCGGTGCTGTCACCGGCGTCGGTGTACGCGGTGTCCATCGTCAACGCGATCAACGAGCTCGCCACGCCCAAGCCGCGGAGCATGGTGTTCCTGTCCGCCGACGACGGGTTCTCCAAGACGGTCGCCGCGGCTGGTGAAGCCCGCGCCAGGAGTCTGGGTTTCTCCGTGTTGCCCACTCAGCAGTTCCCCGCCGGCGCCACCGACGTGTCCAGCGCGTTGACCAGAATCAAGTCAAGCAAACCGGATGTGATCATCGGCTCGGTGCATCTGGCGGAAGGAATCGCGATCATCAAGCAGGCCGCTGAGCTGGGCGTGACGCCGGCCGGGGGCTTCGCCGAGACCGTCGCACCGCCGACCCCGGACTTCGTCACGACGCTGGGCACCAAGGCTAACGGCGTGCTCAGCTCCAGCCAGTGGGTGCCCGAGGTCAAGGGCTCGGACGGGTTTTTCGGTACCGCCACGGACTACCGCAACGGCTTTCGAGCTGCGTTCGGCCAGGACCCGGAGTACCACAACGCCGAGGCCACCGCCGCCTGCCTGGCGATGGTGCTCGCGGTGCGCAAGGCCGGCTCCACCGATCCCGGCAAGGTCCGAGACGCCCTGGCGCAACTGGACGAGCAGTCGTTTTTCGGACCGCTGAAGTTCAACGACCGCGGCGAGAACGTCACCAAACCGATGTCCGTAATCCAGATCCAGAACGGCAAGCTGGTCACCGTCTGGCCTGCCGACCAGGCCGCCGGTCGACTGATCTGGCCGGGCGCCGGCGGATGAGCGCGCTGGCCCAGGCCACCGTCTACGGGCTGCTGCAAGGCGGGCTGCTGGCGATGATCGCGGTCGGGTTCTCTCTGGTATGGGGCGTGATGAACGTCATCAACCTGGCCCACGGTGGTTACGTGCTGCTCGGCGCGTACATCGCGTGGGAACTGCACGCCGCCTGGGGGCTGGACCCGCTGATCGGCGCGGTGACCGGTGGCCTGGTGATGTTCGGCGTCGGGTACGTGGTGCAGCGGTTGCTGGTCAACCAGATCGTCAACGCGCCGATCTTCCTGACCCTGCTGTTGACGTTCGGGTTGCAGTTGGTGCTGGTGCAGGGCATGGCGGTGGTGTTCAGCGCCGACTACCGCTCCATCGCGACGCCGTACGCGTCCCAGGCTTTCACATTGCAGTCCTTCGGCCTCGCTGACGTGCGGGTGCCCTACGGGCGGCTGCTCGCCTTCGTGGTAGCCGTGCTGGCCACCGCGGCCCTGGTGGTGTTCACCCAGCGCAGCCGTACCGGCCTGGCCATTCTGGCCACCGGGATGGACCGCACCGCGGCCCGGCTGATGGGTATCAACGCCCGCCACGTCTACGCGCTGACCGCGGGCATCGCCGCGGCACTGGCCGGCGCGGCCGGCGCCTTGGTGGGCCTGGTCGGCACGTTCAGCCCGCCGGATGCGGCTCGGTTCACGCTGCTCAGCTTCGTGATCTCGGTGCTCGGCGGGTTGGGCAACATGTATGGGGCGCTGCTGGGCGGGTTGGTGCTCGGCGTGGTGCAGGCCTGGGCCGGCCAATACCTGCCCGGGACGTGGGTGAACGCGGTGGCCTTCGCCGTGCTGGTCGGGGTGCTGATCGTGCGCCCGGCCGGGCTGGCCGGGCGGGCGTTCTACGAGGCCCGGGTGGAGGCGACGTGAGCCGCTCGGCGGTGGCGTGGGGCTTGGCCGGCGCTGTGGTGCTCGTCGGGATGATCGTGCTGCCCAGCCAGCTCTACACCGGGCAGGTCCGGGTGGTGACCGCTGTGCTGATGTTCGTAGCGCTGGCCCAGGCGTGGAACATCATCGGCGGCTTGACCGGCTACGCCTGCTTCGGCCAGGTCGCCTTCTTCGGGATCGGCGGTTATGCCACCGCGGTGCTCATGGAGCACGCGAACTGGTCGTTCTGGGCGGCGCTGCCGGTCGCCGCGCTCGGCTGCGCGGCGTTCGCGGCGTTGATCGGGCTGCCGCTGCTGCGGCTGCGGGGTCATTACTTCGCCATCGCCACGCTGGGGGTGGCCGAGGGGATGCGGGAGGTGGTCACCAACCTGGGCCGGCTCACCGGCGGGGGCGCCGGCATCACCGTACCGACGGTGGGCGGGCGGGGCACTGCATGGCTCGGCAACGACGGCTTCTACCTGCTCTTTCTCGTGCTGGCCGCGTTGGCCGTCGCGGTGGCCGCGCTGATCGGGCGCAGCCGGTTCGGCTACGGGCTCCGCGCGATCAATCAGGACGAGGACGCCGCGGCGGCGGCCGGGGTGAACACCACCCGCGCCAAGGTGCTGGCGTTGACGATCTCCGCGGCGCTGACCGCACTGGTCGGTTCGGCGTATGCCTTCCAGCAGGTCACCATCTACCCGCAACGGCTGTTCGACGTAGATATCACGGTCATCATGATCGTGATGGTGGTGATCGGGGGCGCGGGGACGGTGCTCGGACCGCTGGTCGGTGCGGTCGGGTTGCAGTTCGTCTCGGAGTACCTGCGCCAGCACTACCCGCAGGAACACATCCTGGTGCTCGGCGCGGTGATCATGATCGTCGTGTTGCTGTTCCCGTCGGGTCTGACGGGGGTGGCGACCCGATCGGGGATGCTTGCCACGATCCGGGCCTACCGGTTGTGACTCCTGCTCTGGAGACCCGCAGCCTGGGCCGCCGGTTCGGGGCGCTGCGGGCGTTGTCGGGGGTGTCGGTCACCGTCCAGCCCGGCACGATCCTGGGAGTGATCGGCCCGAATGGCGCGGGCAAGTCCACCCTCATCAACCTGATCACCGGGCACCTGCGGCCCAGCGCCGGAACCGTGCTCGTTGACGGCGTGGAGGTGACCGGCGCGGCACCGTGGCGGATCGCGCACGCCGGGGTAGCCCGGACCTTCCAGATCGTCAAACCGTTCCGGGGCATGACGGTGCGGGAGAACGTGGCCATCTCCGCGATGTATGGCCCCGCTCGGGGAGTGCGCAAGCGGGCGGCGTTCGACCTGGCTGACGGCGTGCTCGACCGGCTGGATCTGACTCGGCTGGCGGCCCGCAGCCCGGCCGAGTTGTCCGTGGGCGACACGCGACGGCTCGAGCTGGCCCGGGCGCTGGCGGCTCGGCCGCGGCTGCTGCTGCTCGATGAGGTGATGGCCGGGCTGCGCGCCGCGGAGATCCAGTCCATGATCGAGCTGATCCGGCGGTTACGTGACGTCGAGGGTGTCACCGTGCTGGCGGTGGAACACGTGATCAAGGCGATCGCAGCGATCAGTGACGAGATCTGCGTGCTGCACCACGGCGAGGTGCTGACGTGCGGGGTCCCGCAGGAGGTGCTGTCCGATCCGCGGGTGGTGCAGGCTTACCTGGGCACCCGCTATGCGCAGCGGGACGGCCAGTCGTGACGGTGCTTGACGTCACCGGGTTGACCGCCGGGTACGGGCGGGTAGAGGTACTGCACGGCGTCGACGTGGCGGTGGCTCCTGGCGAGATCGTGGCGCTGGTCGGCTCGAACGGCGCCGGCAAGACCACGTTGCTGCGCAGCATCTCCGGGCAGGTCGCCGCGCGCGGCGGGCTTATCCGGTTTGCCGGCGCCGACATCACCGGGCAGCCGGTGGAGGCGGTGGTCCGGCGCGGGTTGGCGCACGTCCCCGAGGGCCGGCGGTTGTTCGCCGGGCTGTCCGTGCGCGACAACCTCCGGCTCGGTGGCTGGGCCACTCACAGCGCCGACCTGGACCGGGTGCTGGGATTATTCCCGCAGCTGACCGGGCGGCTGTCCCAGGTCGCCGGCACCCTGTCCGGCGGCGAGCAGCAGATGTGCGCGATCGCCCGCGGTCTGATGAACCGGCCCAAACTGATCATGATCGATGAGCTGTCGCTGGGGTTGGCGCCGCTGGTGGTGGACGAGATCCTGGCGAGGCTGCCGGATATCGCCGCGGCCGGAACCGCCATCCTGCTGGTGGAGCAGGACGTCGACACCGCGCTGTCGGTCTCCGCCCGCGGCTACGTCCTGGAAACCGGCACCATCGCGCTGTCCGGCCCGTCGCCCCAACTCCGCGCCGATCCCCGCATCCAGCGCGTTTACTTACCCGGGGAGTGGCTGGGTTAGCTTGAAGAGTGGAGATCGGGGATGTGCAAGTGCTGTGGTCTGCGCAACCGGGTTGGCTGAACACGGCGAGTTATGGGTTGCCACCGAAGCCGGCGTGGGACGCGTTGCAGTCAGCGCTGTCCGATTGGCACTGCGGGCGGGGCAGCTGGGAGGCGTGGAGCGAGTCGACTGACCGCTCCCGGGAGTTGTTCGCGCGCCTGATCGGAGTCCGTCCTGACCAGGTCGCGGTCGGCGCAACGGTCTCGGAGCTGATCGGCTTGGTGGCGGCCGCCGTGCCGGACCACGCCCACGTGGTGGTCGCCGAGGGCGACTTCACCTCGCTGCTGTTCCCCTGGATGGTCCACGCCGACCGAGGCGTCGAGGTGCGCTCGGTCCCGGTGGGCAGGCTTGCCGACGCGGTGGACCGCCGCACCACGGTGATCGCCTTCAGCCTGGTGCAGTCCGCGACCGGGCAGATCGCCGATCTCGACGCCATCGTGCACGCGGCCCGAGCCCACGGCGCGCTGGTCGTCGTAGACGCTACCCAGGCCTGCGGCTGGCTGCCGGTCACAGCCGCTGCGGTCGACGGGCTGGCGTGTGGGGCTTACAAGTGGTTGATGTCGCCTCGGGGCAGTGCCTTCCTCGCCGTCAGCGACCGGTTGCGCGATCGGCTGCGCCCGCTGCACGCCGGCTGGTATGCCGGCGAGGACATCCACGCCTCCTACTACGGACTTCCGCTGCGCCTGGCCCGCTGCGCACGCCGGTTGGACACCTCGCCCGCCTGGTTCAGCTGGATCGGCACCGCGCCCGCCCTGGAAGTCCTCGAACAGATCGGAATCGATCCAATCCACGCCCACAACGTGGCGCTGGCCAACCGGTTTCGGGCCGGGTTGGACCTGGCCGACGGTGACAGCGCGATCGTGTCAGCCGCCGTCCCCGGCGCCGACCGCAAACTCGCCGCCGCCGGCATCCGGGCAGCGGCCCGCGCGGGCCATCTCAGGGTCTCGTTCCACGTCTACTCCACCGAAGACGACGTCGACACCGCCCTGAACGCCCTCACGACCTGACCCGGGTTGCCCACATGGACACCGGTGGCCACCCGATCGGCCCGTCCCGGAAGGGGAGGCACTCGCTGGCGGTCTCAAGCATTTCCGCCAGGTGGCGGACAGCGCTGCTTCGTTGCATCGCGACGCAGCTCACGCACGTCGATCACGCCGGCGTGGCGCAACCGTGTCTCACAAGTGATACGGTGGCAGGTGATGAGCGAAATAACAATTCGCGAACTGCGCAATCATGGCGGTGACGTGATCGACCGGGTCGCCGGTGGTGAGACGGTGACGGTGACCCGCGCTGGCAAGCCGGTGGCCGAACTGCGTCCGCTGCTGCGGCCGCCACTCAAGGCGGCTGCGCTGCTGGCTCGCTGGAGGCAAGTGCCAGCGATCGACCCGACACAACTCCGGGCCGATATCGACGCAGTCATGAACCCATCGTTGTGAGCCAACTACGGTCACAGCATCGGCGCGCCCTGCTGGACACGAACACCGTCATCTTGTTACCGCGGCTGACCAACCCAAGCGCGCTTCCGGAAGAGCCTTTGATCTCGACCATCACGCTGGCCGAGCTTTCCGTTGGACCGCTCGTCGCACGCTCAGAGACGGAGCAGGCCGCCCGGCAGGCACAGGTACAGCAAGCAGAGGCGGATTTCGACCCGCTACCGTTCGACAGGTCCGCGGCCAGGGCATTCGGTCGGGTGGCAGCGTCGCTGCGGCGCGCCGGGCGCAAGCCGACTGCACGCGCCTACGATGCAATGATCGCTGCCGTGGCCCTCGCCCATGACTTACCCCTCTACACCAGCAATCCCGCGGACTTCGCCGGCATCGACGGCCTTCGCGTCGTAGCCGTGCCGCATCCTGACCAGGTGCCGCAGCAGCGCACCTGAGCGGCGCAACTTCCATGTCGGGGAAAGGTGGGAAAGGGAACCTGAGCTACTCGCCGGTGGGGCGTTCGACGTGGCCGCCGAACTGTTTGCGCATCGCGGCGATCAGCTTGCCGCCGTAGTCACCTTCGCGGCGGGAGCTGAAGCGTTCGTACAACGCGGCGCTGAGCACGTTGGCCGGGACGCCCTCGTCGACGGCGGCCAGCACCGTCCAACGACCCTCGCCGGAATCGGAGACCCGCCCGCTGAATTCCGTCAAACCCGGTGACTCGTGCAGGGCGGCTGCGGTCAGGTCGAGCAGCCACGAGGCGATCACCGTGCCGCGCCGCCACAGCTCCGCGACCGCGGGAATGTCGAAGTCGTACTGGTAGTACTCCGGATCGCGTAGTGGCGCGGTCTCGGCGTCGGCCACTGCCTCGTGGCAGCCGATATCGGCGTGGCGCAGCACGTTGAAGCCCTCGGCGTAGGCGGCCATCAGCCCGTATTCGATGCCGTTGTGCACCATCTTGACGAAGTGCCCCGCACCGGCCGGTCCGCAGTGCAGGTAGCCCTGCTCGGCGGTGCTGGGCTCGTTATCGCACCCTGGGGTGCGGACCGCGCCGGACACACCCGGCGCGATCGTCCGGAAGATCGGGTCAAGGTGCGAGATCGGATCCGACTCGCCGCCGATCATCAAGCAGTACCCGCGCTCGATGCCCCACACGCCGCCGCTGGTGCCCACGTCGACATAGTGGATGCCCTGCTCCCCGAGGGCCCTAGCTCTATCGACATCATCGCGGTAGTAGCTGTTGCCACCGTCGATGATGATGTCGCCCGGTTCGAAGTGCGCGGCGAGCTGCTCGACGATCTGGCCGGCCAGCGCGGTCGGGACCATGATCCAGGCGGCCCGCGGCGGGCTCAATGCGGCGGCGAAGTCTGCCAGCGAACTCGTGCCCACCGCGCCTTCATCGACCAGCTGCGAAACCGTCGCCTCGTTGACGTCGTACACGACGCAGTCATGCCCACCGCGCAGCAACCGCCGCACGATGTTGGCCCCCATCCGCCCTAAACCAACCATCCCCAGCTGCACCACAACAGCGTGGCACAGCCGCCGCGTTGTTGCAGTCAGGAGACGGCGGGATGGAACGGCTCGGTGCCCAGCGCCAGGGCGACCGTGCCGAGGCCGCCATGGGCGTTGAGGTAGTCCAGTTCTCGAGACATGTCGCCCACGCCGTTGCTGGCGGCCAGCGGAGCCACCGCCAGCGAGGTCAGCACGCCCAACGCTTTTCCGTCACTGGACAGCACAGCACTGCCGGAGTCACCGGGAATCCCGGGCGTCGCCGTGTAACAGGTGTGCGACCAACCGCCCCCGTCGTCGCCCAGGCTGAATCCGGTCTTCGGGGACAACGCCGCGACCCCACCCCGCAGCGGCGAATTACCGTAGGTGAATATCCGGTCACCGAGTCCAGTCGAGCCGGTGAAGATACCGATCGGTCCGCCGAAGAACGGCACGCTGGGGTTGATTTTGGCTCGATCGGCCGGATCGACCTTGACGAGGGCGAAATCATTGAATGCGCAGGTGTTGGCGTCCTTCTCGCCGAGCTTCGCCATGGTGATCCACGAGCTGTACACCAGAGTGCCCGGCTTGCTCGCGCCGCCGATGGTGACCGGCGTGCCCAGCGGTTTCGTGGCCGAGGTGCAGCCGCTGGTCTCGGTGGGAGCTCCGGTACCGGCGCAGTGCGCCGCTTGGCCGATGAACACGTCGGCGGCGTTGTAGAAGATGAAGTTGGCGGTGCACTCGCCGCCGCCCTGGGTGTTCGTCACCACTCCTGGGTGGATGGTGGCCTGCCCGTTCGGTGCCCACGCGGGCATCCCGGCCGACGCGGTGCCGGGCACCAGCACACCGACCGACACCGTCGCCGCAACCGCGGCCGACGCCATCGCGGCAGTACGGACGCGGCGACGATGGCTTTTCACGACGCGGTGGCGCATCGGGCTTTCCCCCCGTCTGGGTCGCAAGTGCTGTGAGGGTACACAACGGGCGCGCTTGCGCAGCGTAGCGACTCAGTGTGGCGTAGCCGGGAAAGCGGGGCCGCCGGCTACTTCGGCCCGGCCCGCAGCCGGGGAATGAGCAGCGGCACTCGATGGCGGTACTGGTCATGGGCGGCGCCGAGGGTGCGCTTCAACAGCCGTTCCTCGGCCCGGATCTTCACCCCGACCAGCAGCACACCCAGTATGAAGAAGGCCACCCACCGGCCCAGCCCATCGATGAGAGCGGTGCCGGCGAGCATTCCGAGCAGGCCGGTGTAGATGGGGTGCCGGGTGATTTTGTACGGGCCGTCGGTGCGCAACACATGATCGTCCTTGACCACCGCCGCCGACGTCCACATCGTGCCCAGCGCGGTCCGGGCCCATAGGGTGAATGCGGTGGCGACGACGAGCAGGGCCGCGCCGATCGGGCCGGCGACCACCAGCCAGCGGGCGTCCACCGTGATCGGGCGCCAGATCCTGTCCGGCACGACTCGGGTGAGCACCAGCACCGCGGCGGTTCCCATCAGCCACGGGGAGACGGCAGCGCTGCGCTCCCGTACGGCCGGTGCTCGCCGCCAGTTGTAGATCGCTCCGAGGAGCCAGACCACGGCGAACAGCGCCCAGCAGGCCAGGACCGTGCCGGCTGCCAGCCAGTGCCACAGCCCTGAGTCGGGCGTAGCGACCGGTTGCATCCAGATCAGATCCGATCCGTGCAATCCCGTGCCGAACCGGCCCGCAATCAACGGTCTAATCCCCACGAAACCTCCTGCCGCTTCGGTGCGATAAACCACTTGTGAGCAACGCCGATCACTGGTTACGTCGAAGACAATGAGCCTGCGGGAAGCAGTGGGTATCGCGCTACGAGGTTTGCGCGCTCACCGGTTACGGTCTGCGTTGACCATGCTCGGGATCATTATCGGTGTGGCAGCGGTGATACTGCTGGTTGCTATCGGTAACGGGGTGCAGGCTTCGGTCAACGCGAAAATTCAGCCGCTGGCCAATTTGATCACCATCGTGCCGTCGACCGGCAACGTTCCCGGCGGTGGTCCCCCGAGGGATCTGATCGACGCCGACGTGGACGCGTTGCGCCGGGAGGTGGCCAATGCTTCCGCCGTCATCCCGGCCGTGACCGGGCAGGCACTGGCCGAGACCGATACCAACAAGTACCGCTCGCAGGTCATCGGCTCCACCGAAACCTGGCTCGAGGTGAACAACCGGGATATGGCGCTGGGTACCTTTTTCGACCACGCCCAGGTCCGCTCCACTGCCAGGGTGGTGGTTCTCGGTCCCACCGTGGCGACCAGCCTGTTCGGTGAGCCCGAGGCGGCGCTGCGCCAGGCGGTCCGGTTCAACCACCAGACATTCCAGGTCATCGGTGTGATGCAGGCGGCCGGGGAGCCGGCAGACAACGACGCGGTCATGCCGCTGGACACCGCGCGGCGCTTTGTGTTCGGCGGCGGTGACAAACTCAACCAGATCACCGTCCAAGCCGATCAGGCATCTGACGTGCCCGCCGTCGAGGATCAGGTGACCAGCATTCTCAGCGACCGGCACCGGATCCAGGACCCCGCGAGAAGAGACTTCGAGGTTCAATCCCTGCGCACCCGGCTCGACTCCTTCAACCAGGTCTTGCAGCTCCTCACCCTGTTCACAGCCTCGGTCGCGTCGATCTCGCTGCTCGTCGGCGCTATCGGGGTGCTGAACATCATGCTGGTCTCGGTGACCGAACGAACGCGGGAGATTGGCATTCGCAAAGCGATCGGCGCCACCCGCGGCGCGATCCTCAACCAGTTTCTCATCGAATCGGTCGTGTTGGCCGGCCTCGGTGGGATGATCGGCATTGCCGTCGGGGTGGGATTGGCGTTGCTCGGTGCCCACCTCGCCCCGGCCATGGGTGCCACGCTCAGTAACTTCGCACCCACCGTGAGCATCCCCTCCGTGTTGCTGTCATTCGGGATCAGCCTCGCGATCGGTGTCATCGCCGGCGGCTACCCGGCCAATCGGGCCGCTCGGCTACGGCCTGTCGAAGCCCTGCGGTACGAGTGATTCGAGATAGACGATGCGCCGGTGGGCGGCTTCCAGCTGGCGTTCGAGACTGACGATCCGGATGGCGGCGATCAGCGGCATGTTCGCGTCTAGCAGTTCGCGCACCTGCAGGGCCAGCGCCAGCTCGGTGCGCGAGTACCGTCGCTGACCGCCGGCCGACCGGTTCGGAGTGAGCAGCCCGGCCGCATCGAGGCTGCGCAGGAAGGCCGGTTGAACGCCGAGGAGCTCGGCAGCCAGGCCCGTGGTGTAGGCGGGGAAGTCATCGTCGTCGAGCCTGCTCGGCCTGCGCCGTGGTGGGGTCACCTGTTCTCCCGGTGCTGACCGCAATGATCCTACCGTGGCTCTTACAGGTTCCCGCACTAGCGCGCCGGCTGCTCGTGCCGTCTGGAATCACACTTTCAGACGGCTACCTGGGCTTGAGTCAGTAGGTATCAAGAAACTTGTCGGAACGGGAACAGCTTCATGGCCATGCACGTTGGCAGTGATGTCAGTAGATGTCAGTGCATCCGCAACACAAGGAGAGAGACCACGATGCTGATGCGTACCGACCCGTTCCGGGAGCTGGACCGGCTGGCCCAGGCAGTGTTCGGCGCCAACGGCACGAGGTCGCACCCGGCGATCATGCCGATGGACGCCTACCGTCACGACGGGCAGTTCATCGTGCACTTCGACCTGCCCGGGGTGGACCCGTCCTCGATCGACATCAATGTCGAGCGCAACGTGCTCACCGTCAGGGCTGAGCGCAAGCCCGCCTACGGCGAGGACGTCGAACTGCAGGCCAACGAGCGGCCCCGTGGGACGTTCAGCCGGCAGCTGTTCCTCAGCGACACCCTGGACCTCGACCGTGTCGAAGCACACTACGACGCCGGGGTGCTGACTCTGCACATCCCCGTCGCGGAGAAGGCCAAGGCCCGCAAGATCGAGATCACTGGTGGCGACCAGCCCAAGGAGGTCGAAGCCGCCTGACAAGAGGTGACGAACCCGCTCATCACCCCTGGGGGTGCGCCACGTGGCGCACCCCCGGTCGCTTTCTGGGGATTGACCAGCGGTGGTCTGGGGTAAACCGTGCTGGTGGGATTCCGTGATCGGATTGCCGAGCCCTGGGGGGCGCGGACCCCGTACGGCCCCGGCGATAGCTGGCCGACACGGGTTGACGCACACCTCGCCGACAGCGTCAGCGCCGGGCAGGTCGAGCGCTGGGTGCAGTCCGCGTCGATCCTGCACTCCAACGGCGACGCGATGGACATCGCGGTGTCCGGCGGGCGGATCGTCGGGGTCCGCGGTCGAGCCGTCGACCGCGTCAACCACGGTCGCCTGGACCCGAAGGACCTGTTCGGCTGGCAGGCCAACGCCGCCGCCGACCGCCTCACCGCTCCTCTCGTCCGGGACGGCGGCCGCCTGGTGGAAACCGACTGGGATACCGCGATGGACCTGGTCGTCCGGCGCAGCAAGGAACTGCTCGCAGAACAGGGGCCCAGCGCGCTGGGGTTCTACACGACCGGGCAGCTGTTCCTGGAGGAGTACTACACGCTGGGAGTGATCGCGCACGGCGCGATCGGCACCAACCACGTCGACGGCAACACCCGGCTGTGCACCGCGACTGCCGCCGAAGCGTTGAAGGAGTCGTTCGCCTGTGATGGCCAACCCGGTTCCTACCGCGACATCGACCACGCCGACGTGATCGCGCTGTACGGCCACAACGTGGCCGAGACGCAGACCGTGTTGTGGATGCGCATGCTGGATCGGCTGGCCGGGCCGAACCCGCCGACGTTGATCTGCGTGGATCCGCGGGTAACGCCGGTGGCCCGGGCGGCGACGGTGCACCTGGCGCCACTGCCAGGCACCAACGTCGCCCTGATGAACGGGCTGCTGCACGAGATCATCCGCAACGATTGGGTTGATCACGATTACATCGCCGCCCACACCGTCGGCTTCGACGAGTTGAGGCAACAGGTCGAGGACTACCCACCTGAGCGCGTCGAGGAGATCTGCCGGGTGCCGGCGCAGCAGATCCGCGAGGCGGCCCGCATTCTCGGCACCGCGCAGCGGCTGCTGTCCACCGTGCTGCAGGGCTTCTACCAGTCGCACCAGGCCACCGCGGCGGCCGTGCAAGTGAACAACATCAACATCATCCGCGGCATGCTCGGCAAGCCGGGCGCCGGTGTCCTGCAGATGAATGGCCAACCCACCGCGGAGAACACCCGGGAATGCGGCGCCGACGGCGACCTGCCCGGTTTCCGCAACTGGGCCAACGACTCCCACGTCGCCGAGCTGGCCCGGATCTGGAACCTCGAGCAGATCCAGATCCCGCACTACGCGCCCCCCACCCACCTGATGCAGATGATGCGGTACGTCGAGCAGGGCACCATCCGGTTTTTGTGGGTCAGCGGCACCAACCCGGCGGTGTCGCTGCCGGAGCTGAGCCGGATCCGCTCGATCCTGTCCCAGCAGCGGCTGTTCCTGGTGGTGCAGGACATCTTCCCGACCGAGACCACCGAGCTGGCCGACGTGGTGCTGCCCGCGGCCACTTGGGCGGAGAAGACCGGCACCTTCACCAACGCCGACCGCACCGTGCACCTGTCGGACAAGGCGGTCGAACCACCCGGCGTGGCACGCCCTGATCTCGACATCTTCCTGGACTACGCGCGACGGATGGACTTCCGCGACAAAGATGGCCAGCCGCTGCCGCCCTGGCACGACGCCGAGTCGGCGTTCGAGGCGTGGAAGCAGTGCAGCGCCGGCCGCCCCTGTGACTACACCGGCCTGAGTTACGCCAAGCTGCGCGGCGGCAGCGGGATCCAGTGGCCGTGCACCGCCGAGCACCCCGAGGGCACCGAACGGCTCTACGCCGACGGCCAGTTCTGGGCCACGCCGGAGTACTGCGAAAGTTACGGTCGCGATCTGGTCACCGGGGCACCACTGGAGCCGACGGAGTACCGGGCCATGAACCCAGGTGGCCAAGCGGTGATCAAGGCTGCCGAGTACCTGCCGGCGCACGAGGTGCCCAGCGACGAGTTCCCGCTGTACCTCATCACCGGCCGGACGCTGTATCAGTTCCACACCCGGACCAAGACCGGCCGGACGCCGGAGCTGCAGGCGGCCGCGCCGCAGGTGTGGGTGGAGATGTCGGTCAAGGACGCCGCCGCCCACGGTGTCAGCGAGGGCGACGTGGTGGAGGTCAGTTCCCCGCGCGGCGCGATCCGAGCGGAGGTCCGGATCAGCGGCATTCGCGAGGGGGTGCTGTTCGTGCCGTTTCACTACGGCTACTGGGACGCTGCGGACCCTGACCAGCATGATCGCGCCGCCAACGAGCTCACCATCACCGACTGGGATCCGGCGTCCAAGCAGCCGATCTTCAAGCTGGCCGCGGTGCGGGTCCGCCGGATGGGTGGTGTGTCGTGAAACTCGACTTGGCTCTTCGCGAACTGCACCGCTCGGAGAAGTCCCTGGCCGCAGATTTGTTGAAGGTAGCCGACCGGCACAAGGTCGATCACGAGATCTATCACGTGGCGCGCGACCTGGCCCGCTGGTCGCAGCAGCACGGGTACGAGCTGGCCGAGGTCGGCAAGCGCTACGGCTTGACGCTGGCAGATGACGTTGAGTCCGATTCCGGCCTCCTGGCCGGCGTGCGCGAGAAGGTCAGCGAGCTGGCTGGTCGCCGACCGGAACCGGGGCTTCTGCTGCTCGCCGACCTGCGCCACCTGCACCGCGTCGCCGCTGGGGTCTCGCTGGACTGGGAGCTGCTCGCGCAGGGCGCGCAGGCCGCCAAGGATTCCGAGCTGCTGGCGCTGACCAGGCGGTGCCACCCGCAGTCGCTGCGCCAGATGCGATGGGCCAACGCCATGCTCAAGGTGCTCTCCCCCCAGGTCCTCGCGAGCTGAGGCCAGTCAACGGCGTTGCTCGACCGGCTCGACGAGCCGAATCTCGATGTGCAGCGCGTGGACCTGCGCACTGACGCTCTCCCCCGGCGCAGCTTCGACCTGGTCCACGCCCGAGCCTCGTGGTAACAGAGGGGATCAGCTCGCAGCGCATCGCTTGCCGAGCCGGGGCGCTGGTTCCCGGACGTGGCCGTCGTCGCGGCCTGCGGGCGCCTGCTAGGTCAGCACGCCGGCTGCGGTGTCAGTTCGCCGCCAGACGGGTACCCCTGCTGGTGACAGCCCAAGCCCGCAGGAGGTGAGGCCGGTGCCGGCCAAAGATGAGATGCCCAGCACGCTGCAGCGCTCCCCGGACAAGGCGCAGCGGACCTGGTCGAAGGCGCACGACTCAGCAGTGGAGAGCTACGGCGAGGGCGAACGCGCGCACCGCACCGCGTACGCGGCGCTCAAACACACCCACCAGAAAGTCGGCGACCATTGGGAACCCAAGGACGGCAAGGGTCCATCGGACGAGCGCGCCAAAGGTGGTGTGGACCCCAAGACCGGCAAGCCACCCGGCGGTAAGACCGCCGGCGGCGTCGACGCGAACGCCAGCAAGCAAGAGCTGATGGACCAGGCCCGCAAGCTCGGGGTGCGCGGCCGCTCCTCGATGAACAAGGGGGAATTGGTCGACGCGCTACGCAAGGCCAGCAACCGGGAGACCCGCAACGCGCGCGAGCGCGACAAGAGCTGACCAGCAATTCTCGACGTTCACTTTATCGTGTATTCGGGGATTGGCTCCCGACTCCACCGTTTGTCGTCCTCCAGCGCGACAAGGTCCACCGGTTCTTCTGCCCGGATGTCGACTTGAGCAAAGCCAGGACGCTGGCTGAAATGCTCCATCCGGATGCGCAGAAGATGATGGCCAACCGGGCGGCCCCGCCCGACCGCATCATTTCGATTGAGTCGAGTCATGCCTCCATGCTGCTCATCCAAAAGAGGTGGCTGGCTTCATCGAGCAAGCGGCTTACTGGCCCACCCGAAGGCCCGTTGTGCCTCGGGTGGGCCAGCTTCAGGCGGGCACCCGAACCACTGATCAGGCCACTCGCCGTTGGTGTGGGTGCATTGCGGTGAGGTAGTTGTGACCAAACTTCGCCACGTCAGCGTCCATGCCGAAACAGCAGGTGTGCATATGCACCCATCGGCCGTCAGGCAAGACGCGATCAACAGAACACAGGGTGTCGCAGTAGGGGCAGTAGGAGTCCATGTCACTTACCCGCCTCATCGAGCTGTGGTCAGATGCCGCGCTATATCTCATAGACGTGGTAAGAACCCCTGAGGTTGCTGTCCATGACGCTCACCATCGGCGCCAGCCCCAGGCCAGCTCAGGGTCTGGTCGCTAGTGCATGTCCTGGATCGTCGATCACTGGGAAGATCTTGGCACGGTCGTCGGCAAGGCGGTTTTCATGTAGCCCATACCTGGCGGAGATCGCCGCCAGACCGGCATCATCCGCTTCAGCTGGTACCGCCATCTTTCCCCGGCCTGCTGAGCCGGTGACCGCTAGCGGACACGAGCTGCCGTCACAGTGACGATGGCGGACACCGCCGACGGAACGAGGAAGGAGGTTGGCGTGACACCGGCAGGTGGATCCGGGACCTCGGGTGGTCGTCGTTATGCCTTGCGGCTCAGCGCGGCGGAGCTGGCCCGCTATCGGGCGATCGCCGAACGGGCTCGCATCGAAGAGGCCGATCTGTGGATCGCAGCCGGGATCGTCGACGGCGCCCGGGTCGCTGACTTGGGTTGCGGGCCCGGCGCCGTCCTCACAGCGATGGCCGAGCGGGTCGGACCGAGGGGTTGGGTGACCGGCGTTGACACCGCGCTTTGATCGGCCACGCACGCTGCTGCACCGACACCTTAAACCTCCGCCAACGCCAATGACCGGCCGAGTTGGTATCGCCGAGAATCGAGTACAGACCAACACCAGGATCAACGTTGGGGCTGGCACTAGACCATGCGAATTCCGGCCACTCCCGATCATCGACCCCGCCCGCCGACCCCTCAGCAACCCACTCCGGCGGTGATCCGCACGCTACCGTTGGATTTTCTCGGTGCCTCGAACGGTTGATACCGTATGTGCAATGCATCGAATGTGGCGACGAACTGCTCGCCGAACGCGCCGAGCTGGGTTACCAGTACTGCACGAAGAAGGAGTGTCAAGTCAAGCATCACAAAGGCTTGACAATCACCGCGATAGGGCTGAACAAGAGCGCTGACACGTTCATCGTCGGTGATCAAGAGGAGATCAGGCGGCGCGCGGAGGCTGGCGAGTTCGCCAAGAAGGACAGCGGTCTCGGCATCAACTACCGGACTCCGCAACCGGGAAAACCGCCTAAGCGACGCCCGGACGCTTCGCCGAACCGACGCCAACCTGCTCGACGTCCGTGGACGAGTGAGCAGGAGAAGATCGTGCGGCTGTACCACGGCATGGGGCTGAGTCCGCGGCAGATCGTGGAACGCGCCCGGGAGAACACTCCGCGGCTGGGTATCACCGAAAGCCTGGCAGTGGAGATCATCTGTTCGCCGCCCGCGAAGTAGCGCGGATGCTGGCAGGATCGATGGTATGCGGGCGCTGCTCAACATCATCTGGTTGCTGCTGTGCGGCCTGTGGATGGCGCTCGGTTACGTGCTCGCCGGGATCTTGTGCTGCCTGCTGATCATCACGATCCCGTTCGGCTTGGCCTCCTTCCGGATCGCGAACTTCGCGTTGTGGCCCTTCGGCCGCACGATCGTACGGCGCACCGACGCCGGCGCGCCCTCGCTGATCGGCAACGTGATCTGGATCATCTTCGCCGGCTTGTGGCTGGCCATCGCGCATGTGGTGACTGCTATCGCGCTGGCCGTGACGATCATCGGCATTCCCCTCGCGGTCGCGAACCTCAAGCTGATCCCGGTGTCGCTCACGCCGCTGGGCCGGGTCATCGTTCCGATCAACGCCTGACCGCGATGAGTTTGGCGCAACGCCGGCGTCATAGTGGAGACAACATGAAAGGAGACACCATGGGACGTCCGGTAGTGCACTTCGAGGTCATCGGCAAGGACGGCGCTGGGCTGAGGTCGTTCTACTCGGACCTGTTCGGGTGGACGATCAACACGGACAATCCGATGAACTACGGGATCGTGTCCGGCGAGGGTGGCCCCGGGATCGGCGGTGGCATCGGCGAGGGCCCGGAAGGCTATGCCGGGCACGTGACGTTCTACGTCGGGGTGCCCGACGTCGAGGCCGCCCTGGCCCAGGCCGAGAACCTCGGCGGGTCGCGGGTGATGGGCCCCGAGAAGGTTATGGAAGACATCGAGATCGGGTTGTTCAATGACCCCGAAGGCCACCTGATCGGCGTCGTCAAGACCCCGGAGTAGAACTGCCGCTATGGCGGCCGCGCCCGAGGCGTTGCAGACATTCGAAGAGCAGCGACCGCGGCTGTTCGCGATCGCTTACCGCCTGCTGGGATCGGCGAGCGAGGCCGAGGACGCGGTGCAGGACACGTTCCTGCGCTGGCACTGCGCTGATGTCCAGACACTCCAGTCGCCGGCCGCCTGGTTGACGAAGGTGCTCACCAACCTGTGCCTGTCCAGGCTCACCTCGGCCCGGGCGCGCCGCGAGAGCTACCCCGGGCCGTGGCTGCCCGAACCGGTGCTGACCGGGCAGTCCGCGCTGGGGCCGTTGGATCGCGCCGAGCAACGCGAGTCGGTGTCGCTGGCGTTTCTGCTGCTGTTGGAACGGTTGACGCCCCCGCAGCGGGCGGTGTTCGTGCTGCGCGAGGCGTTTGACTACACCCACCGCGAGATCGCCGAGATCCTCGACCTGACCGAGGCCAACTGCCAGCAGCTATACCGGCGCGCGCGGTTGCGGGTCGCCGAGGACCGCCCGCGGTTCCCGCAGCGCTCCAGAGCCTCCCGCGAGCACGGGCACCGCATCGCCGAGGAATTCCTCGCCGCCGCGCGCAGTGGTGACCTCGCGGCGCTGGAGAGCTTGCTGGCCGCCGACGTGGTCGCGTGGGCCGACGGGGGCGGCAAGGTCGCCGCGGCTCGACGGCCCGTGCAC
This sequence comes from Pseudonocardiaceae bacterium, assembly GCA_035606945.1. Classification (GTDB taxonomy): domain Bacteria; phylum Actinomycetota; class Actinomycetes; order Mycobacteriales; family Pseudonocardiaceae. Next base: position 18,575 of record DATNDR010000042.1, on the reverse strand, counting down.
GGTGTACCGCGGGTGGCGCGTTACCTGGCCGGCTGGATGAGCCGGGACGTGCCCGGCGTGCAGATCATGGTGACCGAGGTGAACGGGCAACCCGGCATTCTCGGGGTCCTCGACGGGCAGGTGCTCGTTGCGGTGCTGCTGGACGTGGTGGGGGACGAGGTAGCAACCGTGCATGCGGTGGCCAACCCGGACAAGCTCACCTTCCTCGCCGGTCAACTGCTGTGACCGACACCACGGCCCGCCGGTGTCAGGATCGGTCGGGCTGCCTGGTTCAAGCGATGACCTCACCACCAGGGAAGGAGACCATCGGTGACTCATCGCATTGTGGTTCTCGGCGCCGGCTACGCGGGCCTCACCGCGGCGAACCGGATCGCCGGCCAGGCCCGGCACGCCCAGGTGACGCTCGTCAACGCCAGGGCGCAGTTCGTGGAGCGGGTGCGGCTGCATCAGGTGGCCGCCGGCCAGCGGGTGCGCGAATACCCGCTGCGCGAGCGCCTGCGCGGCACCGGTATCCAGCTCGTCATCGGGCGGGTGCACGCGCTTGACCCGGATCGCCGGCAGGTACAGCTGGACAGCGCCACGGTGGCTTACGACACGCTTGTCTACGCCCTGGGCAGCGCCGCTGACAGCAGTCCCGTGGCCGAGCATGCCTACCCGGTCGCCGAGCTGGACAGCGCGCGAGAACTCGGCAAGCGAGTACCCGATCTGGCGGCCGAACGCGGGGTGCTCGCGGTGGTCGGCGGCGGGCTGACCGGCATCGAGACGGCAACTGAGCTCGCCGAGAGCTACCCGCAGCTACGGGTCCGCCTGGTCACCGCCGGGCAACCCGGTGGCTGGCTGTCTGCCCGCGGCCGCGCGCACCTGCACCGCGTTTTCGACCGCTTGGGCATCGAGGTGCGGCCCGGCGCGACAGTGACCCACGTCGGACCCGACGGGGTGGTGCTGGCCGATGGCGCCACGATCGGCGCCGGGCTCACCGTGTGGGCAACCGGCTTCGCCGCACCCGCCCTCGCCCGCCAGGCCGGTCTCGCCGTCGACGCAAACGGGCGGATCCTGGTTGACGACACCCTGCGCGCGCGCTCGCATCCGGAGATCTACGCGGTCGGCGATAGCGCCGCGGCACGCCGGGCCGGCGGTCAGCTACTGCGGATGTCCTGCGCCACCGGCCTGCCGACCGGGCAGTGTGCAGCCGCCGCGATCACCGCCCGGCTGGCCGGGCGCCGGCCCAGCCCGTTGCGGTTCCGCTACGTCATCCAATGCATCAGCCTCGGCCGGCGGGATGGCCTGATCCAGTTCGTCCACCCCGACGACAGTCCACACGAGAAGGTGCTCACCGGACGCGCCGCCGCCCGCGTGAAGGAGCTCGTCGTGCGTGGTGCCCTGCTCGCCACCCGCTGACCGGCGCGGCGAATGTTTGGCGGCTGGGCGGGACCGGGAAGGTTTTTTACGAGAGGCGAGATCCGCTCGGCCCAAGGGAGCGATGCGATGGCGCAGCAGGACTACGAGCAGCAGCCTGAGGCTGCCGACCTCGCGGACGCGGTCCAGGACGACACCGCCGAGACCCTGGTGGGGCCGCCGGGAGCCGATCCGCTGGATGCCGGCTATATCCCGCCGGATCGCCCATACGGCCTTGAGGACAACGCGGTGACCGCCGCCGGCCAGCGCAATGGGGAATCGCTTGACCAACGGTTACGTCGTGAGCAGCCTGAGCGGATGGCCGTGGACGCCGGTCGCTCTGGACGGATTGCGGTCGCCGATGCCGGCGCCGCAGGGCAGACGCCGGATGCCATGGATGGCATCGACGAGGGCATCGCCGGTGGTGCCGCGTCCGCCGAGGAAGCTGCCGTACATGAATTCGACCTGAGCCTCGAGCCGGTCGACGACGAGTCCCCGATCGACGATCCGGAAGTCGCCGCGAGCCTGGCCGAGGATCCGAGTGCGGATCAGGCGATGGCTGATGCAGCGCGGGACTACGACGACGCCGTCCGCGCAAGGAGAGGTAAAGATGGCTGAAACCACTGAAACGACGTCATCGGACCACGCGAGGCGGGCACTGACTGAGGAGCTCGAGGTGCTCCGGAGTCGCCGGCGTGAGTTCGCTGATGGCCTCGACAGCGATGATTTCCCCGGCGACCGCGCAGATCAAGCCGATGCGATCGAGCGGTTGTCCGAGCTGCAGTCGATCGAGCGGCGAATCGATGAGGTCATCAGGCTGCTCGCCGACGGTGTCGATTCGGACCCGCCGAGCCCGTCCGGTCAGGTGGGCATCGGCAGCGTTGTGACCCTGCACTACCCGGACGGGACGACCGATGTGCTCCGGGTGGCCACGGTCGTCGAAGCCGACGATGCAACGGTGGTGACGGCGGACAGCCCGCTCGGTGTCGCGCTGCTCGGCCGGTCTGCCGGGCAGGACATCGACTGGTCCACCCCGACCGGCCAGCGTGAGGCCCGAGTGGTGCAGGTATCGCAGCCGCCGGCGTGATCTCCCGTCAACACAGTGGGTGTTATTCGAACCTGAGAGCTTGGATGGGCCGTAGCCGCGCGGCACGGTAGGCCGGGTAGCCCCCGGCGACGACCCCGATCGCGAGACTCATCGCGAACGCCACGCTGACCGGCAGGGCCGACAGGACGGGAGCGAACCCGGCAAAAATGCCAGAGGTGGGGGCCACGGATGGTGCGACGATGCCGACCACAATGGCCAGCCCGACGCCGACGCCGACACCGACTGCGCCGCCGAGGCCGGCCAGGACGGTCGACTCCATCAGGAACTGCTTGAGGATAGCGGGATTGGTGGCGCCGACTGCTTTGCGCAGGCCGATCTCCCGGGTTCGGTCGGTGACCGAGACAAGCATGATGTTGAGTACCCCGATGCCGCCGACCAGCAGGGAGATCGCCGCGACAGCCGGGGTGAACGTGGTGAGCAGGTACACGATCTGGTTGAAGCTCCGAAGCCGTGACCCCAGAGATTGGATTTGGAAGTCCCGCAGCCGCGGGTCGGTGATGTGATGCCGGGCGTCGAGGATCCGGGTCGCCTCCGCCATGGCGGCGGGCACGGCGGCCTGTTGGGGTGCCTGCAGGGTGATCTGGCTGAGCTTGTTGCCGATACCGACGCCGTAGCCGACGACGTAGCGGCGAGCGGTCCTCAGCGGCATGACCGCAGTGTTGTCCAGTTGCTGACCGTAGCTCTGCATCACGCCGATGACTTTGAACGGTCCATGGTTGATCTGGACTGTCTGGCCCAGCGCAGCCGCAGTGTCATGACCGAACAGGGTTGCCGCGACGGTGGGCCCCAGGACCACCACCCTGGCGGCGGAGTCGGCCTGGGCGGCGTCGAAGAAGGACCCCGAGGTGAGGTCCCGGTTGTTGGTCGTGACCCAACTTTCCGTGGTGCCGATGATGTTCGCCGACAGGAACGCGGTGTTGCTGGTCTGGATCAGCGTTCCGCCGCCGGGGGAGGAGCCGACGGCACCGGTGACCGCGCTGGTGACGGCTGGAGTGACGGTGGCGATGTCGGGTGCATTGCGCAGCGCCGAGATGTCGGCATCGGTCAGGCTCTGCGCGGGTGGGCCGCCGGGGATATCGGCGGCCTTCGACACGATGGTGATGTTGTTGGCCACCGGTTCGATGCGCACATCGACGGAGTTCTGCACGCCTTGACCGCAGGCGGTCAGCAGGATCACCGCCGAGACTCCGATGATCAGGCCCAGCATCGTCAAGGTGGACCGCAACCGGTGGGCCCGCAACGCGCGTAGTGCGATCACCAAGGCTTCTCCGAGCCTCATGCGCTCACCTACTCCACAATGCCGGCCGAGGACCCACCATCAGACAAACCCGGAGTTAATGTCGGCGCAAGGAGCGCGGCTAGTTCCCAGTCAGTTCCCTTCAAACTCCCAGCGAATTCTTTCCTTTCATGACATTGCGTGAATCATTGCTACTCGCTGGTGAGCGTTTCTCAAGGCGTAGCGCCGCCCGGCACATGGTCGCGCAACCAGCCGGCGGCCAGGCGGGCCACCTCCTCCAGCGCGCCGGGCTCCTCGAACAGGTGAGTCGCTCCCTGGACCACCTCGATCCGGTTCGGCGCGGCCAACTGCAGACCGGCCTGCCGGTTGAGGTCGAGGACCTGCTCGTCCCGGCTTCCGATGATGAGCAAGGTCGGTGCCTGGACCCGGCGCAGGGCAGCGCCGGCGAGATCGGGCCGACCACCCCGTGACACCACGGCCCGGATGGAGGGGTCGTGGGCAGCAGCGACCAGCGCGGCAGCCGCCCCGGTGCTGGCGCCGAACAGGCCCACCGGCAGACCTCGGACGGCGGCGTGTTCCCGGATCTGCGCAACGGCAGTGCTCACCCGATCAGCCAGCAATGCGATATCGAAGCGCAACTGCCTGGTGCGGACGTCGACTTGGTCCTCCGCCTCGGTCAACAGGTCCAGCAGCAGCGTGGCGAAACCGCTGCTGCGCAAGATCTCGGCCACGGCACGGTTGCGCGTGCTGTGCCGCGAACTGCCCGAACCGTGCGCGAAAACCACCATGCCCACCGGCTGGTCGGGGACGGTGAGGTCGCCGGCCAGCGCGCCGCCTTTGGACTCGATGATGACCGGAACCGTCATCGCTGCCGTCTCACACCGCCACCTGCGGCCTGCCACCCGCCGCCCACCATGGACACCGGTTACCCGACTCGGCACCGTCGAATCACCAACTCACGAGGTTAGTGCCGCACCCCGACATCGCCACGCTGGCTCGACCCGCTATTCGCGCCGCAACGAACACACGTAATAGCTGGTGGTCGTATCGGCACGCGGAGACCTTCTGCGCCGCGTGGCCCGTCACGGTGGAATGGGTATCAGAGCCTGAGGGGAACGGAAGCCAGATGATCCGAGCGGTCTGGAACGGTGTGGTACTGGCCGAAGCACCACAAACGGTGCGGCTGGAGGGTAACCATTACTTTCCCATGGAGTCGCTGCACCGGGAGTATCTCGAGGAGTCGTCGACCACGACGAGGTGCCCGTGGAAGGGGCGGGCCAGCTACTACACGATCGTCGTCGACGGCACGGCCAACCCCGACGCCGCCTGGTACTACCCCAAGCCCAGCCCGCTGGCCCGCAAGATCAAAAATCACGTGGCGTTCTGGCGCGGGGTCCGCATCGAGGTGCAGTGACCGGTCATATCTGGGTCGATGTCCGTCCGTGAGCTGGTCGTGCTGGGCACGGCCAGCCAGGCGCCCTCCCGGCGGCGCAACCACAACGGGTATCTGCTGGGCTGGGATGGGCGAGGTGTGCTGTTCGACCCGGGCGAGGGCACCCACCGATTGCGCCATGCCGGCGCGTTCAACGAGGTCGCCGACCTGCGCGCTCTTTTAGCGATCAGGGCCGTCCCACCGGCCACTTCGCCTCAGAATGGGGGCGGCTGGTCGGAGTCCGGTGGCACCGGTGGGGGTGGCGGATCTGGCTCGGGCGATGGTCGTTGCAGGATGGGGCTGTCGTCGTCTGGGTTGTCCCATGGCGGGTGATCGGTGGTGTCGGACCGGGGCCGGGGTTCGGGCAGCTCGTCGAGGATGGCTGGGGGTTGGGTGCGGTATTGCCTACCCAGGGGGCTTTCCCAGGTGAAATGGCCGGGTTGGGGCTGGCGCAACCGCCACCGGCCGACGGTCTTGAGTTGATGATCATGCCGGCACAGCGGGCCGGAGTTGGTGTGGGTAGTGGGCCCGCCCTGGGCGTGGTCGCGGGTGTGGTCGAGGTCTGCGCTGCGCGCGCTGGCGCGGCAGCCCAGGTACACACACGAGCGATCCCGGATCTGGACGTGGCGGCGTAGCGCGGCCCCGGCAAACCGGGCAGTCGGGTCCTGCACGCTGGGCGCCGGCCGGTCACCCCGGGTGTACTGGGCGGCGATGTCGGCCACCACGGTGGCCCACTCGCCGCAGGCCTGCGGGTCGGCGGCGAGCTCGGTGAGCAAGGTGGCGGGTAGTTGCAGCTCGACGATCCCTCCCCGGCACGGCGGCAACTCGCCGGTGGCTGTTGGGCGCTGGGATCGGCGGCGGGTGACCCCGGCCAGCAGCAGCTGCCCGGCGGAGTCGGTAATCGCGAAGCGCCATTCGGCGCCGCGTTGGGCGATCACGATGGTGCGGGCGATTTCCGCGGTGACCGGGCCCCAGCCGGGAACCTCGCCGGGATACCGGTCCCGGCCGAGCAGGGTGGACAGTGCCACCCGCAGCTCGACTCCAGCCCGCCGGGCTGGTCGCGTCGCGCTGGTATCAGCCGCCGGCGCGCTGGCCGCAGGGGTCTCCTCGAGGTCCTCGCCGGTGGTGTGGGTGAGTAGATCGGCGATGATCTCGTCCCGGGTGAAATGCTGCCAGCGGCCGTCGAGCAGGCCGAGGTAGATGTCAGCCCGCAGCGGCCCGATCCGGCCCGGGTGCCCGGCGCGTTTGGCCGCCCGGGCAAGTTCTTCGACGTGCGCGCAGGCGACAGCGGCCTGCTCGACGGGCAGTGCCGATCCGGTGACGGTCGCGGTGCCGTCCTCGTTGAGGTACCCGATCACGTTGCGTTCCCGCACCGCGGTGGCATAGCGGCGGGCGGCCCACTCCGGATCCAGCGCGATGGCCAACTTCTTGAGCCGCGCCGCCAGCTCACCGGTGGTCAGCCGCCCGGCCCGGGGCAGTAGCCGGGCGCACACCACGTCGATCTGCTCGGCGGTCAAATCCGCGCACAAATCAGCGAACACCCATGCCTTGTTCCGGCAGATCCGCCCGGTCTCCAGTGCGGTGAACACCGGCGGCATCCGCAAGACCAGGGTTTCGGCGAAGTCATGTTCCCGCTGTGCGGCGCGGCGGGTCCAGGCCAGCGCCGCGCGGATCTCATCGGCGGCATAAGGCGGCGACTCCGGCAGCCGAACTATGTCGCCAGGATCGGCGTCGGGGTCACACAAACCAATCTCCACCATGGTGGCCAGCAACCGGGCCTGCTCATGGGACAACTGCCGGGCGCGGGCACGTAAGACCTCCACCGCATCCGCACCGGTCAACAACTGAATATCAATCCCGGCCAGCAGCACACCCAGCTCCGGGCCCGGCGCCATCTCGGCCAGACCCTGCGGAATCAGCTGCCGCACCGTCACAACCGAATGCTACAAAGCAGGTCTGACAATCTCGGCCGACCGAGAAGGCCCGCTACCGGCCGAACAAGCCCCACGGTGTCTCCCGCCAGTTGTCACGACGGCCGGCGCAAGCGGCGCCGGGGCGCCCGGTCCGGCCGCAGAGATGCCCCTGGGCGAGCGCTGGCAAACCTGAAACAGCAGCCACTGGCGGTCTGACCAGGTGGGTGCCGAGGGTCCGTTCCGGGTCACCGGCCGGCCAGGTGGTAGACGGCGTAGGCGGCGCGGATGACCGGCTGCGCGACGTTACGCACCTGCACCGCGCCGGGCGTGCAGCCCCGCTCGGAGCCGAAGTGAGCATGCCCGTGGATCGCGAGGTCCGCACCGGAGCCCCCGCGTGCGCCGTCGATGGCCTCGCCGAGCTGGTAGGCGCCGAGAAACGGGTAAATCTCCGGCGGCTCGCCGCGCAGCGTGTCGGGCACCGGGGCGTAGTGGGTGAGCGCGACGAGTATCTCCGCGCCCTCCACCTCACGCAGCGCGGCGCCGAGCCGGCCGGCGGAGAGCTCGGTGTGCTCGATGAACGCCTTCATCTCCCGCTCGCCGAACGCGGAGCCGGATTTGCCGGCGAACCCGCCGCCGAACCCTTTCACCCCGGCCACCGCGAGCTCAGTGCCACCAGCACGCAGCACTGTCGCGTTGCCTTCGAGCACGTCGATACCCGCCTTAGCGAGCAGCACGGTGATCTCGTCCTGAGCGTCGCAGTGGTAATCGTGGTTGCCCAGCACCGCGAGCACCGGGACATCGAGGCCACCGAACTCCTCGGCGGCGACTGCCGCCTCCTCGAGCGTGCCGTGCCGGGTGAGGTCCCCAGCGAGCAGCAGGACGTCGGCCCGCTCAGCGAGGCCCGCCAGCGCGGGGCGCAGCGTGCCCCGGATGTCCGGCGCCAGATGCACGTCCCCGACGGCTGCGATCCGCACACTCATCGCAGCTGTTCCCCGGCGCGGACCTCGTGACCGGGACGCACAGCCGGCTGTGCGTCAGCGGCATCGTCACTCGAGATGCCGAGGCGGTCGGCGAGCAGTAGGAAGGCCTCGGCGTAGGGGTGGTGCCCGGTGCGGGCGCATAACGCCAGCCAGTCGACTTGCTCGCGCAGCGCCCGGGCGGCGGGCAGAATCCAGCCGAAGTCGCAATAGTGCGGGCCCAACGAGAGCAGCTTCTGCTCCAGCAAGTCGGTGGCCGGCGCGACCGGTGCCAGCACGGACGTGACCGTTATCTCCTCGGCTGCGGCGAGCATCTCGTCGGTGACCGGGAGCTCCGCGGGCCGGAAGATGAGATCCACCGGCACCGGTCCGTCGTACACCTTGCGCAGCCAGTCCTCGGGCGCGTCAGTGGCCCGCATCCCCGTACCGACCAGCGCGCGAACCGCCTCATCGACGTCCTCAGGACGCACCAGCACGTCCACATCGTGGGCGGAGAACGGGCCGCCGCGCGCATAGACGCCGCTGCCGCCGGTCAGGGCGTAGCTCACCCCAGCGGACCGCAGCGCGGTGCACACCCGGACCAGGCTGCGCTCCAGCGCGCTGCGCTCGCCGCTGCCCACGCCTCAGTAATCCACCGACAGCCCGCCATCGCTGCTGGGCGGACAGGCCAGGTTCGGTGTCATAATCTCGCGTGCCGTGGTCATGCCCACCTCCTGTGGTGGCTTGCACCTCCTACCGTGGACTACCCCGGCCGTCCGGCTCGAAACGGGGTGTGCCCGGCAGGGCGGCTACCTCACAGCAGGGGAGAGTGGATCGTGGCGGCCGAGAAGGTGGATGTCGTGGTGATCGGCATGGGGCCGGGTGGTGAGGACGCCGCCACCCGGTTGGCCCAGGCCGGGCTGGCCGTGGCGGGGGTGGAGGTCCGGCTGGTTGGTGGGGAATGCCCGTACTACGCCTGTGTCCCGACGAAGATGATGCTCCGGGCCGCCGACGCGCTGGCCGAGGCCCGTCGCGTCGCCGAGTTGGCCGGCTCCGCACAGGTGCGACCGGAGTGGGCACCGGTCGCCGCCCGCATCCGGGCCGAGGCCACCGACAACTGGGACGACACGGGTGCGGTGCAGCGGTTCGAGAAGGCGGGTGGCCGGTTCGTGCGGGGCCGGGCGAGGATCACCGCACCCAGTGAGGTCACCGTGTCCACATCGGATGGTGCCCGGGTGTTACAGGCCGCCAGGGGGATCGTGCTCAATCCCGGTACCGAACCCGCCATTCCCCCGATCGACGGGCTGGCCGGCACGCCGTACTGGACCAATCGGGACGCGGTGGCCACCGAGCAGGTGCCCGAGTCGCTGATCGTGCTCGGCGGTGGGCCGGTGGGCTGCGAGTTCGCCCAGGTCTTCGCGCGGTTCGGGGCCGCGGTGACCCTACTCGAGGCCGGAGACCGGCTGCTCGGGGGTGACGAGCCGGAGGCCGGGCAGCTGCTGGCCACGGTGTTCACCGCCGAGGAGATCGGTGTCCGCACCGATGTGTCCGCCACCCAGGTCAGTTATGAGGCCGGCCGGTTCACCGTCCGGCTCGACGGTGGGGACGTGGTGGCGGCGCAGCGGTTGCTGGTCGCTACCGGTCGCCGCAGCGACCTGGCTGCCCTGGGGGTAGGCACCGTCGGGCTGGACGAGCAGGCCCGCACCATCACCGTCGACGAGCGAATGCGCGCCGCGGACCGGGTGTGGGCGATCGGAGACGTCACCGGCCAGGGAGCCTTCACCCACGTGTCGATGTACCAGGCGCGCATCGCGGTCGCCGACATCCTCGGTCGCGACGGTGACACCGCCGACTACCGGGCGCTACCCTGGGTGACTTTCACCGATCCAGAGGTCGGCGCGGTGGGACTGACCGAGACCCGCGCCCGGCAGCGCGGCGTGCGGGTGCGCACCGGTCTGGCCCGCATCCCGTCCTCAGCGAGGGGGTGGATTCACAAGACCGGCAACCAGGGTCTGATCAAACTCGTCGAAGACGCCGACCGTGGCGTGCTCGTGGGCGCCACCTCAGCCGGTCCCGCCGGTGGGGAAGTGCTGGGAGCCCTTGCCGTCGCCGTCCACGCCGAAGTACCCACCTCCCGTTTGCGGCAGATGATCTACGCCTATCCCACCTTCCATCGCGCCATCGAGGACGCCCTCAACGATCTCAGCGCCTAAGCGTTTCTCAGCCAAGCGACAAGATTGTTGCTTGTAGTGCCTGCCTGCCGGCGTCTGCGGCGATACGCTGAGGCAATTAGCCGGAACCGGTAGATGATGCCGGCACAGGTACGACGTGAGGATGTCTCTGGTGGGCGACGAGGCTCGATCGAGTGCCCCTCGGCTGGACCGATGGCAGGACACTTCGGAGCCGACACCCGCGGCTGCGAGTGTGGTGAAGGTAACTTCCGACGCCGAACTCGTGCGAAGACTCGGGGATGCCGACGGGGCGGCACTGTCACAGCTCTACCAGCGTTTCGGGCGCCCGTGCTACTCGCTGGCCCGTCGGATCTGCGTGGACGAGGGCTTGGCCGAGGACGTGGTGCAGGAGGTGTTTCTGACGCTGTGGCGTGATCCGGCCCGCTTCGACCCGTCACGGGGTGAGTTCGCAACCTGGCTGATGACGCTGATCCACCACAAGGCGGTGGACGCGGTGCGAAAAGAGGCCACCGTCCGGCGACGGACGGTCGCGGCACCGGAGGCGGGCGAGGACTGGTCGCCAACCCCGCTACCGGGCGCCGATGCAGCGGCGATGGAGCGCGTCGCGGCCGGCCAGGTGCGTGCGGCACTGCAGCGGCTACCGGTCGAGCAGCGGCGGATGCTCGCTTTGAGCTACTTCGGTGGGCACACCCAGCGTGAGATTGCCGTGCTGACGGGTGTCCCATTGGGCACGGTGAAATCCCGCACCTTCGCCGCGGTGCAGCGCCTGCGCTTGTTGCTGACCGATCAGTTGGGTCCTGACGCCCTGGTCGCAGAGGCCCACATGGCCAGGGAGGTGGTGAACGGATGAACGACCAGCGTGACGTTACGCGCTGCTCGCGTCGCGAGTTGGCAGTCGGCTGGGCATTGCACGCCCTGGAGCCCGCCGAGGAGGCCCTAGTCGCCGCGCACCTGCATCAGTGCCCATCCTGCTCCAGCGTTGCCGCGGAGACCGAGAGGCTCGGCGCCATGCTGGCGCTGTCGGTCCCGCAGATGATTCCCAGTTTCGAGTTGGAGCAGCGGATACTCAGTGTCACGAGTGCCCGGCGAGCGGCGCCGGTCGTGCCGCTGGCATTGTCGACGCAGCCGGCCCGTCCCATCACGGAGCCATCGGAGGTCGACTTCCGGGGATGGCTTTCGATCACCTGGGCTGACATGGTGGGTCCCGCGGGCGTTGAGCAAGCGCTGGCGGTGGCTAACAGCAGGATCGGGTAGACGGCGGCCCCGCCCAGCCGGACGGTCACGGTCGAGGTCACGACTCATGTCTGTAGGAGAACGCTGATCATGCCAGCCGCCCAGGAATATACCGACGAGTTTCGGCAGCGTGCGGTGCGGATGGTGCTCGACGTCCGCCAGGAGGCGGGTGGCCGGCTCGAGGCGATCGAGCGGGTCGCTGATCAGTTGACAGTGGCCCCGCAGACCCTGCAACAGTGGGTCGAGCAGGCCGAGGCCAGCGAGACTAGCAAGTCTTCGGACGCGACCTCGCCCGTAGCACCCGACACCTACGAGGAGGGCTTGCTGCTGGTGCAGCGCGGTGAACTCGACAAGGCGGAGACGTTGTGGCGCACGGCCGCCCAGGCCGGCAACGCCGACGCCGCCACCGGCCTGGGCCGGCTGCTGGTGCAGCGCGGCGAACTCGCCGAGGCGGAGACCTGGTGGCGTACCGCAGCCGAGACCGGCAACATCGACGCCGCCAACTACCTCGGTCTGCTGCTGGTGCAGCGTGGCGAGCTGGATGAGGCGGCGACCTGGTGGCGCAGCGCCGCCGAAGCCGGCAACATCGCCGCCGCCACCGTGCTGGGCGTGCTGCTGGCGCAGCGTGGTGAGCTGGATGAGGCGCAGATCTGGTGGCGCAGCGCCGCCGAAGCCGGCAACACCACTGCTGCGTTCAATCTCGGTGTGCTGCTCAAGCGGCGCGGTGATCTCGACGGGGCGGCACAGTGGTCACGGGCCGCGGCCGAAGCCGGTAATACCGATGCGGCCAACAACTTCGGCCTGCTGTTAGAAGACCGCGGCGACCTCGATGAGGCCGCGGCCTGGTACCGCACCGCCGCCGACGCCGGTCACGCCACCGCGGCCTACAACCTGGGCCTGTTGCTCAAGCAACGCGGCGAGCACGACGCAGCGGCGGCCTGGTACCGCACCGCCGCCGAAGCCGGCAACACCAGTGCCGCCAACAACCTCGGCGTCCTGCTCGAACAGCGCGGCGACCTCGATGAGGCCGCGGCCTGGTACCGCATCGCCGCCGACGCCGGCAACAGCAACGCCGCCTACAACCTCGGCGTCCTACTGGGCCGGCGCGGCGAGCTCGACGAGGCTCTGGCCTGGTACCGTGTCGCCGCCGACGCCGGCCACACCGCCGCCGGCTTCAACCTGGACATCCTGCTGGGCCAGCAACGATCTTGAGTCCGAAGCGTCTCCCAGTTCAGCTCCAGGTGCTAGCGGCCCGGTGGTCGGCGATAGGAACTTCCGTATGCCTGCCCCTGGTACCTGCAAGCTGGGTGAGTATGACGGCCAGCCGGTGCCTGACCCGCGCTGCACGCCGGGCGCGATCGACGCCGCGGTCACCGAGGCAAACCCGGCCGACACGATTTGCAAGCCGGACTGGCGGGAGAAAGCATATCCACCGGTGGCGGTGGATAGTCGGATGGAGGCGGCTTCTGCCCGTTCCTATGGGCTTACACCCGACTACGAGGGCGAGTACGACCACCTTGTGTCACGGATGCTTGGTGGTTCTTCCGAAGATCCACGCAATAGGTGGCCCCAACCGCAAGCTAAGCCCAACCCCAAGGATCGGATAGAAATCGCGCTTCATGAGGGCGTGTGTAAGGGCATGATCTCGCTGAGTGCCGCTCAACGGGCGCTTGCCGCTAACTGGGTCACCGCGGCCGATGCTGCGGGTCTTCAACTCATCGGTGATCCGAACGCACCCGTTGAAGACAGTAAGGCGTGTCTACCTGACAATCCTGCGAGGTGTACCACTCTGCACAAAGCATACGACGATTGATGCATGGGACGTTCGGTCCATTACCCGCCGGTGAGCTGCTCGAGGAACTGGTAGCCGCCGATCAGGAGTAAACCGATGGCGCTGAGCCGCCCAGTTGCCTCACGGAATCGTTCGCCGATGCGCGCCCCGAGGAATAATCCGAGTTGAGAGGCGATCAGACCCTGCAAAGCGATGGCGATGATGCCGGCGGCCACCGGGATGTGGGCTAGACCTAGACCGAATCCGGCCACGAGCTCGTCGGGGCTGATGGAGATCCCGAGTCCGATGAGCCCGAAGACGTTCTCGCTGATCCGTTTGCGGACCCGTTCAGCCTCGCTGGTGTCCCGGTCCAGCAGCAGGTGGGTGCCCAGCGCGATAAAGACACCGGCGCCGACGTAGCCCGCCGGCTCCCCGATCGCTTGGGCGAGCTCCACGCCGAGCAGCAGACCGATGAGCATGGCAACGACCTGGCAGCTAGCGAGCACGACGGAGACCCGCCATCGTGCCCAGCCGGTCACCCCGAGGGTGCCCAGTGCGGTGGAGACGGTCAGTACGTCCAGGCCCAGTGGCAACACGAAGACCACGGCCTTGACAAATATCCCTAGCACAAAAAACAAACTTACTGTAAGCAATGAAGGATTTGGGTGTTCCTATTGAGCCATGGTCTTAGTCCGATTGGCCTAGGCGACACTGTCCAAGATCCACTACCGGGGAATGATGCGCATGGCGCCAATCGCCAGGGTGATGTTGTGGCGGTGCGCGGTGATGGCGAGTCTACGGCGAAGTAGATGACATCGGCGCGCATTGGTGGGTTGCCGCCGGCGGGCCCCGGCGAACATTATCGGCTACCTCCAGGTGGCCGCTGCGAGCACCCGAAGCGAAGCCCCTGGAGCTGTAAGGGGTCCGTTACTTACGGTGGTCGGTGCTGCAAATACGTCGGGCTAATTGGTCTGTCGTGGGATGCGGGTCTCAGGCGCCGAGTACGGCCACGGTTAGGTGGTGGCATCGTTGTCAGCCCACGGCGTTAGTCGGCGAATCGGACCGAATCAGCACCGTCTGGCGCAGCCCTGCGTCATCTCGGCGACGAGTTCGCCTGGTCATTCTTTGGGCGCTGCCCTGCGCTGTACGGTTCCCCGGCCGATATCTGCGTCTGCAGGTAGGCGTCTCTGTGTGACTGGAGACAGCAATCAACTAGCGCGGGATACAGAATGACCGCGCGGGCGTAGCTATTCAGCCGCCGCGCAGTCAGTGTCATGCTTCATGTGGCCGGTAGGTCGTTCGGCCGGTGTGTCGGCTTGATCTTGCGGGTGTTGTTGTGATCATGGGTTGGTGTCCGAGCCGGTGCCGTCCTCTGTGGAGGGACTGGCTGGGCTGGTCGTCGAGCTTCGTGCGGCGAACGCGGGTCTTCGTGAGGTGATCGCCGCGCAGGCTGAGCGGATCGCGGCGCAGGCTACGGAGCTGGCCGAGCTGAAGCAGCGGCTGGGCAAGGACTCCTCGACGTCGAACAGGCCACCGTCGTCGGACTCGCCCTACCGCAAGCCCGAGCGCCGTTCGTCGCGCCGTTCGTCGGGACGCGACCCCGGTAAGCAGCAGGGGGCGCCGGGCTCGGCGATGCCGCTGGTCGACAACCCGAACGAGACCATCATCTGCGACCCGGACAGCTGCGCGGACTGCGGGGCGGACCTGCGCGGAGCACGGGTGATCGGCACGGCGCGCCGCCAAATCACCGACGTGCTGGCCCCGCCACCACCGTGGGTCACCGAGTATCGGATCATCACCCGGGCCTGCCCGTGTTGCGCCGCCCGCACCCCGGGCGAGGCCCCCGCGGGCGTGACGGGCCGCGCGCAGTACGGGCCGGGGGTGCTGGGCCGGGCGGCGGAGCTGCTGTGCGGGCATTACCTGCCCGTCGCCCGCGCCGCCGGGCTGATGGCCTCGATGCTCGGCGTCTCGGTGTCGACCGGGTTCATGGCCGGTGTCCGCGGTCGCGCCGCCCGGCTGCTCGAGCGGGAGTTCCTGCCCCGGGTCCGGGAGTTGCTGCGCCAGGTGGGGGTGCTGCACGTCGATGAGACCCCGGTCCGCGCCGACGGCGGCCTGGAGTACGTCCACGCCGCCTCCACCGAGTTTCTCACCGCGATGCACACCGGTGGACGCACCAAGGACGACATCGACGCCGGCAAGATCCTGCCCGGCTACACCGGCACCATCGTCCGCGACGGCTACGCCGGCTACGTCCACCTAATCGACGCCCACCATGCCTGGTGCGGAGCTCACTTGCTCAGAGATCTGGCCGCGTTCCACCGGGCCGACCCACAGGGCCAGCTCTGGGCCGCGGCGATGGCCGACACTCTCACCGACGCCCACCACCACGCCCAGGCTGCCCGCGCCGCCGGGCACGACAGCCTCGACCCCGACGTCCTCAGCGCGATCCGTCGCCGCTACCGCGGCGCCACCACAGCCGGGATCAGCGACAACACCGCCCGCGCCGGGCCGCTGGCCAACGACGCGCTCACCCTCGCGAAGCGGTTCCGCAACCACGAGGACATGATCCTGCGGTTCGTGGTCGATCTTGCCGTGCCCTTCACGAACAACCAAAGTGAACGCGACGTCCGCCCCGCGAAGATCCAGCAGCGCACCTCCGGCGGATGCTGGCGCACCCTGACCGGCGTCGCCGACTTCGCCATCGTTCAGTCCTACCTGTCCACCGCCACCAAATGGGGCCTGGACAGCTTCGCCATCCTCACCCAACTATTCACCACCGGCGCCTGGCTACCACCCGCCGCTACCCCCGGCTGAATAGCTACGCGCGGGCATCGATCACACAGGTGATTGGAGGTAGCGCGGCCCATGAGCAACGTCTTGTTCAGCTCTCTATTGTTCGTGTTGCCGCTGAGCATAGATACGTTCGCGATCGCCGCGGCGGCGGGTACCAGCCGACCCTCTGGCTCGACTCGATGGCGAATCTCTGCGGTCTTTGTCTTTTTTGAAGGGGGTATGCCACTGGCGGGCCTGGCCCTTGGCGCCTCCATCGGTCATACGGTCGGAAACGTCGCCGACTACCTCTCCGGTGGTCTGCTTGTCCTCCTTGGCGGCTACCTATGGTGGGCTGACAACGATGACGACGAAGTCGCCAAGGCGGGACGACTTACCAGCGCACGTGGCCTCGCTCTGGTCGGGCTTGCGTTATCAACCAGCCTTGATGAGCTGGCGATCGGGTTTGGCCTCGGTCTTGGAGCCGACGTGACCAAACCCACCACCATCGTTGCCCTCATTGTCATCCAAACACTGGTGGTCTCTCAGCTCGGGTTGTCCCTTGGCGTCCGGATCAACGAACGGCGGCGAGAGTGCATTGAACGCTTCGCTGGACCTATGCTGATCGTCCTCGGCGTCTACCTGCTTGGCGAAACGCTCATCCGCCTCGGGGTGGTCACTGCGCGCGACGCTGTCGTGGTTAGTGCCCTCATACTCATCCTGGGTGCCCTCACCATCTACCGTCGCCACGCGGCGGAAACCCGTCGGTGCCCGCGCGGTGAAGGCCCCGCTTCACAGCGACCAGTTCGATAACGGCGATGCCGAGGCCAGGGATGACAGGCGCCAGTGTGGCCTGATGATCCCCGGAAACAACGAGGTGGACCAGCTCGGACTCAGCGTTGACGCGTGGCTCGGGCTCTTGAGATGTGTGGCAGGGCAGCGCCATCTGGGACCGACCGTGAAGTTCGGTGACCATTGGTGTCGGGCGGGCCGGCCTGCGCAAGCACGGCCGATAGGCCGCGCGCAGCAAGCGGGATCGGCTCGGCCTTGTTCTGGTACGCCGTAGGGACTATTTACCTGGAGTTTTGTGGGCCGTCTGGGGATCGAACCCAGACCCAAGGATTCTCGGACCGTCGTTGTGGTTGTTCGTGGATAGCACCCATTACCCGCAGCTTTGCGACTGCAAACGTTTATCGTTGGTGGTTGTATTCGGTTGTCTGGGTGTGTTTAGTGACCGAAAAGTGTCCAAACGATCATAGTGGCGCATATCGACCACCTTCGGCGCCGACGCGACGGGATACCCGCGTCCCTGGTAACCCAGCACTGTCCTCGACCGAGCGGGGGAACATTCCGGAGCGAGGCCCGCCGGAGGCGCCTTTACTTGGGTTGAGAGCTTGAGAATCTCACTACCGTGCCAGATTGATACCCGCAGACCTGCGGATAACTTGCACTTTGAGGTGCCGCAGCTGACCCCTGTTGATCCCTCCTAACAGCACGCGGACAGCACGACGCGGCGGTTGTTTCGTTTGCAATGACGGGTGGGACAAGGCGGGTATCCCGTCGCGTCGGCGGCCTGGCTTGCTATGCCCTAGACGTCGGCCGGATGGGCTAGCCGCGTCACCCGGCGACCCACTACCTTGCGCGCAGTTGGGTCCATCCCGGAGTCGAGGCGCGCTGGAGGCATGCAGTATTGATTTAGATCGTGTTGATCTCTGAGGTGTGAACGCTGATTCGTTCCTTCCTGCGCATGCCGGTGCATCATTGTGTGCTACTGGGCTGCGGCGACACACCGGTGTGGATCGATCCGTGCGGGCTGGCCGCGTCGGGTCCGTTGACGGCTTGCTGACGATGATCACATCTAAACCCGCCGTGGCGGAGTGCGTTCTATATGCGGTAGGACCCAGCTCTGGTACGCCCGTGTAGAGCACCAAAGCCACCCGAGATCCGCAGGCGTAACCGCCACCGACCAAGCGAACCGCCGCGGCAGCGCCGTGCCGAAATGACAAGTGCGACCTCTAGTCCGCGGGAAACGAGGGCATGCGGTTCACTGTGCGTCGACAGCGATACCGCTGCGGCCACCTTGCTTGCCGCACCATCGCGACCTGGAAGGTTTACATGCAAAAGTACGTCTTCGCCGGCGGCACCGCCGTCATCACTGGCGCCGCAAGTGGGATCGGTGATGCCTGGCACACGCGCTCGCTCGGCGTGGCAGCCATTTGGTTCTGCTTGACCGAGATGCCGAGCGGCTAGCGAGTGTGGCCGGAAAACTCGATCGACACCTTGCCCACCGCAAACGTCAGCTCCTGCCCAGCCACCGTCCGTCGACCCGCGGCCTGCGCGGCGATCAACTGCTCCCGCACCACCCCGATCGCATCCGACAGCTCCACCCGCCCATCGTTCTCACCGACCACACCAACACACCCTCCACTGACCCTGGTGGTTTATTCGTGGGGATCTTGGCTCGCCCGGCGTGGCGTACCCGTTTTAGATCTTGTGTTCCGCATGATCACCCTGCGGCTCGCTTTCTTCTTGTCGCCTTCCCCTCGTGTGGCCGCAGACTGGAGTGGTG
>DATNDR010000013.1:0-6115 GCA_035606945.1 Pseudonocardiaceae bacterium | reverse complement strand
ACTGCATACCAGGTCTGGCCAGCTCGGCGCGGATCAGCATGGCCATGCTGCCACCGATGAAGAAGAAGGCCATCGAGGTGACCAGGTACATCATGCCGATCACCTTGTGATCGGTGGTCTGGAGCAGCCCGAGCAAGGTCGCCCCCTTGACCGACGGGCGCACCGGGTGCGGACGGGTGGCGATCGGCTGGGGCGTCACGGCCGTCACAAGTACCTCCTGGCTGCCTCATGGTGCTCCGTCGTCGTACTCGACCCATCGGGGACTCACCCGCACTACCTGCCTGCGCACCGTCAAGCGACCCATCGACCGCTTCCCCCACGGAGTCCGCGGTTCGATCATGCTGGCGCCACTGAGCGAACGCAAAGTGCAGAGAAGGACCAGCGGCCTTCCGCAGAGGTGTTGGTGGTGCTGCTGGGTTCCTCGGGTGGATGCCTCATGGTTCATGCTGGTGAGTCCGTCGGTGCTCAAGGCGTTCCCGTTGGGGGACCACGACGTATTTCGGGTCTTTGGCCGAAGCGACGCCGGCCTCGAACACGCTGAACCGCTGCAGCGCACTGCCCGCGGCCAACGCGAATCCGGAGGCCACGGCGATGGTCCGGCTGCGCCGTCTGGCGAGCAGGGTGCCGGCCAGACCTGCCGCGGTAAGCCGCTCGGACAGGCGGCGCAGCTGGTACGCCTGGCCTGTCATGTAGACCTCCCGGACCAGGCCGAGTCGGCTGTCCATCACCCGCGATGCCGCGAGTTCGGTCACCGCACCGTAGATCGCGAACAGCCGGGCAGGGGCGGCCTCGTCGACCGGCGCGAACACCATCCCGAGGCCGCCGGAGCTGGCCGCCGCGGAGCCGGTGAACACGAACGGGAGCAGCCCGCGGGCCTCGTTCCATGCCGGCACAGCGGTGTGCGAGAGCAGCACCGCGGAGTAGGACGCGAGCCCTGGCGCGACCAGCGCCGAGGACAGCCCAGCCGGACCGGCGAGGTGGTGCACCAGCCGGCCGAGCCGGGTCCGGCGCCAGCGCGCCGGGACCAGCTCGGAGATCGCCGCGACCGCTACACCAGGGCCGAAGGCGGCGAGGATCCAGCTGCCGATGCTCATCGGGGAGGTGGGTTTGGCGACGCGGAGCATGTGGTGGAAACGTTCGGGCCGGCCGAGGTCGGCGATCAGAAAGACGACGCTTGCCAGCAGCGCGGCGAACGAGCCGAGCCGGCCCGCGCGACGCAACCTCGTTCGACCGGTCAGGTCCGCCCCCGCCGCGAGCACCGCGGACCCGCCCGAGAGACCACCGGTGAACAGGTAGGCGGGGATCATCCATTCCCACACCGGGGGTTTGAGCACCGCCCGGCCGTAGTAAGAACGGAACTGCGCCTCCGGGACCATCGGCTGCTCGCGCTCCCCTCCGTGATCGCGGCGACGGCGGCCACGGCGGGGCGGCGCGGCGCGATGATCGTCGGGGATTGCGTCCGGTCGGGGTGGGTCGGCGCGGGGCCCGGTCATCGTCGGCTCCCGAGGAACGCCGCAATGCCAGCGGCGAAAAAGGCAGCGGCTGCCCCGGCAGCGATGCGCCACATCGCGGCAGCATCGCGGGTCGCCACGATCGGGTCCGGCGGCAGGCCGTAGACCTCGGGCTCGTCGAGCAGCAGGAACACCGCGCCGGTGCCGCCGACGCCGTCGTCGGGGTCCTCGCCGTAGAGGCGGGCCTGCGAGACACCCCGCTCGTGGAGCTGTTTGACCCGGTTCGCCGCGCGCTCGCGCAGCTCGTTGAGTTCGCCGAACTGGATGGACTGAGTCGGGCAGGCCTTGGCGCAGGCCGGCTCCATCCCGTCGTGAAGTCTGTCGTAGCACAACGTGCACTTGTGCGCCGTGCCATCGAGGGTGCTCCGGTCGATGACGCCGTATGGGCAGCCGGAGACGCAGTAGCCGCAGCCGTTGCAGATGTCCTGCTGCACGACGACGGTGCCGAACTCGGTGCGGAACAGCGCGCCGGTGGGACAGACATCCAGGCAGCCGGCGTGCGTACAGTGCTTGCACACGTCCGACGACATCAGCCATCGGAAATCGGTGCGGGTCTCCGCGCCCGTGCCGTCACCCGGGCGCTGAAACGTGGGTATGCCGAGATCCTCGGCCCCCCCCGTGACGACAGGTGGGGTGGTGCCGAGTTCGGTGTCGCCGCGCTCGGCCGCAACCAGCCTGCTGGCGAGAACCTCGGCCGACGCGGAGCCGGTCGAGGTCCCGGTCGGCAGCCCGGCGAGTTGGGAGCTCTGACCGTCGAGCGCGACGTTCTGCTCGACGAACGACACGTGCCGCCAGGTGTGGGCGCCCAGCGAGCCGGTGTTGTCCATCGACATGCCGAGCAGGTCGAACCCGTCGGCGGGGATGAGGTTCCATTCCTTGCACGCCACCTCGCAGGCCTTGCAGCCGATGCAGACCGAGGTGTCGGTGAAAAACCCGACCCGCGGCGGATGCTCGCCGTGGCCTGCATCGGCGGCGACGTCGTCCAACGGCCCGTGCAGGCTGTTCGTGCGCTTCACGCTCACTGCTCCTGTTCGATGTGCGTGACGTCGCTGGCGGTGGCGACCTGCGCGCCGGTCTCGGTGGTGACACCGGCTCGGTCCCGGTAGCCCGCGACGTAGTCGAGCAGCGCAGGTCCACGCGGGCGTCGACCGGGCTGGATGTCGCAGGTGGCGACCTTGCTCTCCTGGATGAGTACGTTCGAGTCGAGCGCCAACGTGAGCAGGTCGTTGAACGCGTCGCCGGTGACCAGCCCGACGCCTCCCCAGTGATAGGGCAGCCAGATCTGGTGCACGGTCCGGCCCTGGACTCGCAGCGGCGCCATCCGGTCGGTGACTACCACCCGGGCCTCAACGGCGGTTCGGGTGGTGACGACGTGCGCCCAGCCGAGGTGGGACAGCCCGCGCTCGGCGGCGAGCTCGGGGGAAACCTCGACGGTCAGCGCGGGCTGCAGTTCCGCGAGGTAAGGCAGCGACCTGCTCATGCCGCCGGCGGTGTGGTGCTCGGTGAGCCGGGACGAGGTGAGCACATAGGGGAAGACGTCGGAGTGCGCCTCCGGTGGCGACGGGTTGGAGGGGTTGTCGCGGCGGCCGTAGACCGTGCGAGTCGGGTTGCCCTGTTGGGTGTAGAGCGGGTTGCGCACCGGCGACTCGTGCGGCTCGTAGTGCGTGGGCATAGGACCGTCGACCAGCCCCCGGGGCGCGAAGAGCCAGCCCTTGCCGTCGGCTTGCATGATAAACGGGTCGTCGCCGCGTAGCGCCTGCGGGCCGACGGAGCCGGCCGGAGGCAGGTAGGTCGGCGGTTTGTCCCGTTCGAAGTCCGGGACATCGCGGCCGGTCCATTCGCCCCGTTCCTGGTCCCACCAGACCAGCGCCTTGCGTTCGCTCCAGGGGCGGCCTTGCGGATCGGCCGAGGCGCGGTTGTAGAGGATCCGCCGGTTGGCCGGCCATGCCCACCCCCACTCTAGGGCGGTCTGATTCTGCTCGTGGCGCGGTGTGCGCCGCGCCGCCCGGTTGACCCCGCCGGCGTAGACGCCGCTGTAGATCCAGCAGCCGCACGACGTGGTCCCGTCCGCCTTGAGGTCGTGGTAGCCGTCGACCAGCCGCCCGCTGGTCAGGTCGTGCCCGTTGATGTGCGCCAGGACGTCCGCCGCGGACGGCTCATCGCCGCGCACCTCGTAGTTCCAGGCCAGGTCCAGCAGCGGCCGGTCCCGATCGTCGCTCGACCCGGCCAGCCGCTCCTTGAGCCGACGGCCCAGGTGATAGAAGAACCACAGGTCCGAGCGTTGATCGCCGGTGGGCTCCACCGCCTTGTCCCGCCACTGCAGCATCCGCTGGGTCTGGGTGAAGGAGCCGTCCTTCTCTACGTGTGAGGCCGCGGGGAAGAAGAACACCTCCGTGCGGCACTGCTCGGCGACGACCTCACCGGTCTCGATCTCCGGCGAGTCCTTCCAGAACGAGGCACTCTCGATCATGGCGAGGTCGCGGACTACCAGCCAGTCCAGGTTGGCCATCCCGAGACGCTGCAGTCGGCCGTGCGCCGAGCCGACGGCCGGGTTCTGGCCGAGCAAGAAATAGCCGAAGACCGTCCCGTCGATCATGTCCAGGACCGTGCGGTAGGTGCCGTGGTCTCCGTTGATCCGCGGCAGGTAATCAAAGCAGAAGTCGTTCTCCGGCGTGGCCCTCTCGCCCCAGTACTCCTTGAGCAGCGACACCATGTAGGCGTCGGCGTGGCACCAAAAGCCCTTCTGGTTGTCGCCGCAGATGCTCTTCAGGTAACTCCCCAGATCCGGGTGAGCCTCAGCGGAAGGCATCGCCAGATAGCCGGGAAGCAGGTTGAACAGTGTCGGGATGTCGGTGGAGCCCTGGATGCTCGCGTGGCCGCGCAGCGCCAGGACGCCGCCACCGGGCCGGCCGATGTTGCCCAGCAGCAGCTGGATGATCGACCCGGCCCGGATGTACTGCGCTCCGACGGTGTGCTGGGTCCACCCGACGCTGTAGGCCAGCGCCGCCGTGCGATCCCGCCCGGAATTGGCGGTCCAGGCCTGACACACCTCGAGGAACTGCTCCCGAGGGGTGCCGCACACCTCTTCGATCATGTCCGGGGTGTAGCGGGCGAAGTGCCGCTTGAGGACCTGGTAGACGCAGCGCGGGTGCTGCAACGTCGGATCCGAGGCGATGTCCCCGACCACACCCTCCAGCCTCGGACCACCCGCGCCATGCGCGTCGCCCCTCGCGTGCAGCTTGGCCGTGTCGGTCGGGCCTGCCCCCTGGTAGTGCCAAGTCGTGGGGTCATAGGTCGCCGAATCCGGGTCGTAGCCGCTGAACAGCCCATCGAGATCCTCAGTGTCGAGAAAATCCTCGCGGAGCAGGAACGAAGCATTGGTGTAGGCGAGTACGTACTCGCGGAAATCCAGCTCGTTGCTCAGAATATAGTTGATCACTCCGCCGAGGAAGGCGAGGTCACTGCCGGCGCGCAGCGACACGTGCGCGTCGGCAACCGCGCTGGTCCGGGTGAACCGCGGGTCGACATGGAAGACCCGAGCCCCTCGGGCTTTGGCCTCCATCACCCACTGGAACCCCACCGGGTGCGCCTCGGCCATGTTCGAGCCCATGATCACAATGCAATCGGAGTTGATCAGATCCTGTTGGTAGCCGGTGGCGCCGCCGCGCCCGAAGGACGCTCCCAGACCGGGAACCGTAGCGGAGTGTCAAATACGGGCCTGGTTCTCGACCTGGATCGCACCCAAAGCCGTGAACAGCTTCTTGATCAGGTAGTTCTCTTCGTTATCCAGTGTTGCTCCGCCCAAGCTGGCGATGCCCATCGTGCGGCGTAGCCGGTGGCCTTGGTGGTCGTGGTCCTGCCAGCCCTTGGCCCGGGCATCCAGCACCCGGTCGACGACCATATCCATAGCAGTGTCCAGCTCGAGCTCGCTCCAGTCTGTGGCATAAGGAGCGCGATAGAGCACCTTCTGCACCCGCTGCGGGCCGGTGACCAATTGCTTGCTCGCCGAACCCTTCGGACACAGCCGCCCCCGCGAAACTGGACTGTCGGGGTTGCCCTCGATCTGAACCACCTGCCCATCGGTGACGTACACGTTCTGCGCGCAGCCGACAGCGCAATACGGACAGACGGACTTGACGACCCGATCCGCGGTGGCGATCCGCGGTCGCAGGGCAGTCGACCGCGGTGACACCACGGCCGCACCCCGGCCCAGCGAGTCGGCTCCGGTGAGCTGACGATAGACAGGCCACGCTCCGAGCCAACGACGCACGCCCACCTGCTTCTCCATCCTCGAGGCGAATACCAGCCCGCCATCACGGCGCGCCAACCCCATAACCAACCCGACCTCACCACGCGGTAGCAGGCATCGCAACCGCCCTGCGCAGCCGCTTATCTCGTCGTCGAGGTGGCCGCCCCGCCGCGCCCCGGCTGCATGTCTGTTTCGGGGTTCGGGTTGTGTGGCCGGGCTCGCGGTGATCGTGAGGTGGTGTCCCATGCGGTCGCGCTTGGTGCGTAGGTAGCGGATGTTGTGCGGGGTTTCGATGGTGGGCAGGTTTACCTGGTCGACGATTTGTAGTCCGTAGCCGTCTAGGCCGCTGTGTTTC
>DATNDR010000115.1:0-85232 GCA_035606945.1 Pseudonocardiaceae bacterium | reverse complement strand
ACCCGCCACGTCATCGGTCTTCTTGGCAACTTCCTTGACGAGCTCGGCCCCGATCTTCTCCCACGGGTCTTCGAGCTCGATTTCCTTGGCGATGCTCACACCATCGTTGGTGATGGTGGGGGCACCCCACTTCTTCTCCAGCACGACGTTGCGGCCCCTGGGGCCGAGCGTCACTCTGACGGCGTCGGCGAGCTGATTCATCCCGCGCTCAAGACCGCGGCGGGCGTCCTCCGCGAACGCGATCATCTTGGCCATTGCGGTCCTCCGGTCATGGGCGCCGCGGGGTCTCCGCAGCAAGGACACAGTGCTAGGCCAGGCTCGGTGCCCGCGACGGACGTCCAGCACATCGCCGGACTCACCGTCCCGACCTCGGTGTGTGATGCAGTTGGCACTCGAAGAGGTCGAGTGCTAACCCCGGTTTTAGCACTCGACCCCACCGAGTGCAAGCTGCCACTCCCCCAGCGCCACCCCACCGTCGACCGGGCAGCCTCGCGCGCCCGCCCCGACGACCTGCGGTCAGGGGTCAGGGGCGCTGGGCTGGCGTCGAACTGCTTGCCGCGACCGGGCAGGATGCGAGAGGTGTCCACCGCGCAGAAACCTCGCACTGTTGATGAACACATCCGGGTCGTTGCCGCGCTGCTGGCGCGCACCCCGGTGATCCGGTTACCGCTGGTGGAATGCGCCGGTCTCGCTCTGGCGGAGCCGATCACCGCAGCAGTCCCACTGCCGCCGTTCGACAACTCCGGGATGGACGGCTACGCGGTGCGCTGCGCGGACATCGCGCAGGCCAGCGCCGAGGCGCCGGTGGCACTGCCGGTCACCGAGGATATCCCGGCTGGACGCACCGACTCGCCGGTGCTGCAGCCGGGCACCGCGCACCGGATCATGACCGGTGCTCCGATTCCGCCTGGCGCTGATGCGGTGGTGCCGGTGGAGCTCACCGACGGTGGGCGCCACCGAGTACAGATCTTTCAGCCTCGATCCCCGGGCGACAGCGTGCGGCCGGCGGGCGGCGACGTGACGGCAGGCGAGGAGGTGCTGCCGGCGGGCGCGGTGCTGGGACCGGCCCAGCTGGGGGTGGCAGCCGCAGTGGGCTACGCCGAACTGCCGGTGCACCGGCCGGTCCGGGTGCTGGTGCTGTCCACCGGTTCCGAGCTGGTCGTGCCGGGCACCCCGCTGCAGCACGGGCAGATCTACGAATCGAACGGCACGATGCTCGCCGCTGCGGTCCGGGAGGCCGGCGGGCAGGCGCAGCTGATGCATTTCGTGCCCGACGACGTGGCCGCACTGGAAGCCGCGCTGGTCCCCCGGTTGGCCGGGACCGATCTGCTGGTGACCTCAGGCGGGGTCAGCGCGGGGGCCTACGAGGTGGTCAAGAGCGCCATGACCGGCCAGGGCGTGGATTTCGGCAAGGTGGCGATGAATCCCGGCGCTCCCCAGGGCGTCGGTCGCTACCGTGGCGTGCCGGTGGCCGCGATGCCCGGCAACCCGGTCAGCGCCTCGGTGTCCTTCGAGGTGTTCGTCCGCCCCGCACTGCGCGCCGCGATGAGACTTCCGGTGGCGCGGCCCCGGACGATGGCACGGCTGACCGAAGACCTTGAGTCACCGGGGGACAAGCGGCAGTTCCGGCGCGGCGCTTTCGATCCCGCCGCGGGGACCGTCGCCCCGGTCGGCGGCCCCGGCTCGCACCTGCTCGGTGCGTTGGCCAGGTCGAACTGCCTGATCGACATTCCCGAAACCACCACGTCGGTGCGGGCCGGCGAGCACGTCGAGATAATGCGTACCGGCAGCGTCTGATGTGCGGATAGCCTCGGATGGATCGTCTTCGGTGCGCTCGCGAGCCAGGCTGCCAACGTGATCATCGGCGACCGAGTTCGGTCTGATGGCCACTGTCTGATGGGCACTGAGTGTGAGAAATCCACGATACCCGGACAGACCTTGTGATCGCTGGTGACGCCAAGCACACTGAGGGTGAATGACAGCTCGGCGAGCTGCTGTAACCCAGATCCACCAATGGCGTGGGTTCCTGCGTCGTCGGGGGGCGCAGGAGCGCCCTGGGAGATGACCGTTCGGGAAGCTGGGGAGCGGACGAACGGTTGACGGGCACCGGGAACCTCCCGTCGGGGGACGGCGGGTTCCCGGTGCCCTTCCCCCGGGCGTCATTCCACCGGGCTGCGGGCGTACGGTGACAAACCGCGGACAGCACCCACCACACCAGTCGAGGATCTTGGCAACGCATGGCGTCTCCCCGGTTTGCCGCGGCCCAAATCCCGTCAACCCGAATCGTGTCAACCCAAATCTTGTCAACCCTGCGGCACCTGGCGGACCTCACCCGCGAGACGCTTCCCCCGATGCACTCCGCAGGCCGGCCATTCGTGGCGGCCGGAGCCGTGACCGCGCTGCTGCTGGGCCGGCTGTCCCCGGCCGCCGGCACGCTGGGCGCCGTCGCGACCGCCTGCTGTGCCGCGTTCTTCCGCGATCCGCACCGGGTACCACCGGATGATCCAGGGCTGGCGGTGGCGCCCGCGGACGGCACGGTGAGCAGCGTGGCGCTCGCGCCGGCGCCTGCAGAGCTGGGACTGTCCAGCCAGCCGCGGCCCCGGGTGAGCGTGTTCCTCTCGGTATTCGACGTGCATGTGCAGCGCATCCCGGCCAGCGGCGAGGTACGCCGCACCGCCTACCGCCCCGGTAAGTTCCTCACCGCCGACCTGGACAAAGCCAGCGACGACAATGAACGCGCCTGCGTGCTGCTGCGCTCGGCCGGCGGGCACGACCTGGTGGTGGTCCAGATCGCGGGCCTGGTGGCCCGCCGGATCGTCTGCTCGGTACGGCCCGGCGACCAGGTGCGGACCGGCGAGACCTATGGCCTGATCCGCTTCGGGTCCCGGGTGGATCTCTACCTCCCGCCGGGCAGCTCGGTGTTGGTGCATCCTGGGCAGCGCACCGTGGGCGGGGAGACCCCGCTGGCCCGCCTACCCCGAGCCGCGCAGACCGCCGCAGGCGGGGGCAACTAGCCGTGCCCAATGCCGGCGCTGGGATCCGCCTGCTGCCCAATGTGATCACCGTGCTCGCGCTGTGCTCGGGTCTGTCAGCGTTGAAGTTCGCCCTGGACGGCAACTTCGTCGGGGCACTGACCGCGATCGGCTTGGCGGCCCTGCTGGATGCGCTGGACGGCCGGCTGGCCCGGCTGCTCGATGCGACGTCCCGGATCGGAGCCGAACTGGACTCGCTGGCCGACTCGGTCTCCTTCGGCGTGGCGCCGGCGGTCGTGATGTTCGTCTGGTCGTTGCACGGCATCCGCATCGGCTGGCCGGTGGCGCTGGTGTTCACCGTCTGCGTGGTGCTGCGGCTGGCCCGGTTCAACACGTTGCTCGACGACACCGAAGCGCTGCCGTTCGCCAAGGAGTTCTTCGTCGGGATCCCCTCCCCCGCCGGCGCGCTGCTGGCGTTGCTGCCGCTGACGGTGTTCCTGCACCTGGGCGCGGGATGGTGGTCGTCGCCGTTGCCGGTGGCGGCGTGGACGATCGCGGTGGCACTGGCGATGGTGAGCCGGTTGCCCACCCTGTCGATGAAGACGGTGCAGGTACCGGCCCGGGCAGTGGCACCTCTGCTGGTGCTGATCGCCGGGCTGGCCGCTGCGGTGATCACCTTCCCGTTCGCGTCCCTGGGCGCGGCGATGGTGCTGTATCTGGTGCACGTGCCCTACGCGAGCTACCGCTACCGGTGGCTGGCGCGGCATCCCTCGGCGTGGGAGGTCCCGCCCCGCCAGCGCCGGGTGATCCGACGCACCGCGCGCAGCATGCGCCGCCTCGGGCTGCGCCCGCCGCTGCGCCGGCGAGTAGCCGGAGCCGCCGCCCGGGCCGGCGCCGTGGTGCGCCGCCGCCGGGGCGCTGAGTCCAACGGCCAGGTGCCCCGCGAACGCCGTACCCGCCGCATCGGCCTACGCCGCCATCCCTAGCTGCATCCATGAGAGCCCTCACAAGCCGGAAGGCGTCGGAGGCTGCTCGGGGTGCAGAGAGTCGGCGGCGAGAACGCGCAGCGGCGGTACAGTGCGCAAGATGGAACCGGGCCAGCTGCGGCTGAGGCTGCTCGGGCGTTTCGGCGTCGAGGGTGACCTCGACGGCCCCGCGCCTACGGGCAAGGCTGAGCGGCTGCTCAAGGTACTCGCCGCCAAGCACGGCCAGCTGGTTCCGGTCGAGACGCTGGTCGACGCGTTGTGGATGGACCACCCGCCGGACCGCGCGGACCGCAACGTCGCGGCGCTGGTCAGCCGGCTGCGCCGGTCACTGGGCCGGGCCAGGATTGCCGGCGGTCCAGCGGCCTACCAGCTCGTGCTCGACAGCAGCACGGTCGTCGATCTGTTCGAGGCTGAGGAGCTCGTCACCAACGCCGAGCGGGAACTGGCGCACGGCCGCTACGCGCTGGCCGCGGTAGGTGGCGAGCAGGCCGAGAAGCTGCTCACCACGGCACCGCCGCTGGCGGACGAGGTCGACTCGCCGTGGGCCGCTGATCTGCGCCGGCTTGCCGTCAGCCAGCTGCGCCGGGCCCGGAGCTGCCGGTGGCGGGCAGCCTTGCAACTCGGCGAGTACCGCACCGCCGTCGAGGTCGGCGGCGCCGCGTTGGCCGCAGACCCGCTCGACGAGGAGGCCTGCCGCGCAGTGATGGTCGGCCACCAGCGGTCCGGGGCAGCTGCCGCGGCGCTGGCCGCCTACCACCAGTTGCGCTCTGCGATAGCCGAGGCGCTCGGCGCCGACCCATCCGAGGCAACCCGCGCGATATTCCTGTCCATCCTGCGCGCCGATCCGCCCGGCGCCGGCGCCACCATGCCGCCCGCCGACCCGCCTGCGCCTACGTCCGCCCTGGTCGGGCGGGACGCCGAGCTGGAGCAACTGCTGTCGCTGTGGTCCCGGGCTGCCGCCGGTGAGGGCACCACCGCGCTGGTGCTCGGTGAGGCCGGCATCGGGAAGAGCAGCCTGGCCGCGGCCCTGTCCGCCCGGGTGCGTCTGACCGGGGGTCTGGTGCTCACCACCGGCTGCTTCGAAGCCGAGCGCTCGCTGTATCTGCAGCCGCTGGTGGCTGCGGTGCGAGCCGTCGTCGCGCTGCACCGGCCCGCCGTGTTGCGCCAGCTGGCCGGCGACGGGCTGGGCACCTTGCTCGAACTGGTGCCGGAGATGTCGCAGTCCACCGGCAGCGTGCCCTACGAGCGTGCCGCGCCGGAGCTGGAGCACCTGCGCAGTCTGGAGGCGCTGGCCGGCTTCATCGACCGGCTCGCGCAGCGCCAGCCGATGCTGCTGGTCATCGAAGACGGCCAGCACGCCGGGCAGTCCACCGTCGAGGCGCTGCACGTGCTGGCCGCCCGGCTGGCCGCCAGCCGGGTGCTGGTGCTCATCCTCGAGCGCACCTCCGAGCACCACGACGCACTCGCCTTGCTGCGCGATGTGGCCCATTGCATCGAACTCGGTCCCCTGTCCGAGCAGGCCGTCGGCATCCTGCTCGACCGTTCCGGGCTGCCTTACGACCTGTCCCAGCTGCATGAGTGGACCGGCGGTTCACCCCTGTTCGTCACCGAGCTGCTGCGCCACCCGGTCCCGGTCCGGCCCGGCGGGTCGGTGCGGCTGGGCATCCCGGGCTCGCTGCACGAGGCGGTCGCCGCGCGACTGGCCCGGGCCGGCGACGACGTCGAGGGGTTGCTGCAACAGGGCGCCGTGCTCGGATCGGCGTTCACGCTGGACGAGGTGGCCGCGCTGTCCGGGATCAACGTCGAGGAGTGCGCCCGCCGAGCCGGTCGGGCGCTGCGCGCGGGGCTACTGGTCGCGCGCGGGGAAACCTTCCGCTTCGCCAACGACGTCGTGCGGCAGGTGGCGTATGACTCCACGCCGACGCCAGTACGAATCAGCCGGCACCGCCGGGCCGCCAAACTGTTCGAAGGCCGCCCTGAGGCCGCTGCCCGCCAGCTCGCCGCCGCGCACGACCACGCCGCAGCGGCCAGGGCCTGGTTACTCGCCGCCCACGCCGCGCATGTGGCCTTCGCCAACCAGGAGGCCCAGCGGTTGCTCGACGAGGCGCTGATCGTCGCGCTGCACTCCGGGCAGCGGACGCTGTTAGCCACGGTGCTCATGCGCCGAGGGGAGATCCGCACCGAGCTCGGCCGGCACGGCGAGGCACGCGATGACCTGGAGCTCGCGCTGGGCATCGCGCGCGACGTCGGCGACGAACTACTCGAGGCGCAGGTGCTGGAACAGCTCGGTTGGACCGCGCTGTATGCCCGCGATGCGCTGGGTGCCGTCGACCTCGCCTCCCGAGCCAGGACGCTGGCCGAGTCGGCGGCTGCCGCACCCGGCGCGCTGCCCAGCTCCCTGTTGCTGGTCGGTCGGGTACGGCACTGGGACGGCGACTACTCCGGCGCAGCGTCGGCCTACGAGCAGGTGGTGACCGCCGAACCCGGGGACACCACCGCAGCGGTGGCACTGGCCTATCGCGGCGCGCTGCTGCAGCACATGGATCGCTTCGCCGAGGCCCGCACCGTGCTGGAGCGCGCGGCGGTGCTGTGCCGCAAGACCGGACAGTTCCGGCCGCTGCTGCAGACCCTGTTCTTCATCGGGCTGGCCCGCGGCGACGTCGGCGACTTCGCCGGTGCGCTGCGGTCGCTGGGCCGGGCCCGCCGCATGATCGACGAGTACGGGGTGAGTTTCTACCGGGCCGGGATCGACACCACCACAGCGTGGCTGTTGCTCGAGCTGGGCAACGTGGGGCAAGCCCGGGAGCACGCCCAGCGCGCGGTGGAGTTGGCACATAGCGGCGGCGGGGCACTGGAGCTGGAGCAGGAGTTGCACGCGCTGCTGGCACTGGCTGACT
This sequence comes from Pseudonocardiaceae bacterium, assembly GCA_035606945.1. Taxonomy (GTDB): domain Bacteria; phylum Actinomycetota; class Actinomycetes; order Mycobacteriales; family Pseudonocardiaceae. Next base: position 78,377 of record DATNDR010000115.1, on the reverse strand, counting down.
GCGATCTGCTCGACGGCCGCGTCGAGGACGCCGGTGCGCGGGTGGAGGCCGCGGCACCGATGCTGGACAAATCTCTGCCGTTCCAACCACGGGCGACGATGCGGCTGCTGGAGATGCGAGCCCGCTTCGAGCCGGCGCGGGCTGAGGAACTGCTGGCCTACGCCCGGCGCTACTCCTCGACGAAGTACGAGTCGCTGGCGCTGTGGCACCTGGGCAGCTACGCCGAAGCCGCCACTATCGCCGCGCAGACCAACTCGGACCTGCTGCTCGCCCAGGTTGGACGCCCGGATGCCAGGCGCGCGGCGCTGGACCGGATCGTTGCTCCGCTGGAACCCGAAGTCCGCGCAATGTTTTTGACCAGCGGGCGGCTCTGTGTCAGCAAGGCAAGGAGATGGTCATGAGCACGTGCGGGCGGCCGACGTAGAGCTCGACGTCGCCCTGCCGGGTCCAGCCGAGCCGGCTGAAAAACCGCTCGTTGGCGACCTGCACGTGCGCGAGCATCGAGACGCCGCCGAGCTGCCCTGCGGTGGCCACCGCGAAGCGCACCAGCGGGGCACCCAGCCCGGCGGCGCGGAACTCCGGCCGCACCGCAAGCCGGTCGCCCTGCCAGGTGCCCGCTGCCGGGTCGAGCGGGTAGAGCCGCACGGTGCCGGCCGGTACCCCGCCGCACCAGCCCAGCACGTGCAACACGTCCGCACGCGCGTCGTGGGCGTCCACATCGGACTCGGCGAACAGCTGCTGCTCACAGACGAAGGTCTGGTGCCGGATCTGGTGGTGAGTGGCCAGTTCGTCCGGGCCGGCGACCAACCGGCAGGACAGCAGGCTCCCCGGCACTCGCAGCCCGGTCACGCGGCGCCCTCCGGACGGCGACCGATCTGCAGCAGCGGCTGCACCGTGTTGAGCGCCGAGCAGGCCTGGCAGCGGGCGCAGCCCGCGCCCGCGTCGGCGGCGCTCATCCCGCGCAGCGCCAGGTACGCGGCGACCTTGCGGTAGATCGGCTCGGTGTAGCTGCGGGCCGGCGCCGGCACGTCGGCCATCAGGCTGCCGGCCACCGGCCGCAGCGGGACGACGAACGGGTAGACGCCGATGTCGACGGCGCGCCGGCACCCCGCCACGGTGAGCTCGGGATCCTCACCCATGCCGAGGATGACGTAGGTGGACACCCGGCCCGCGCCGAACAGCCCCACGGCCCGTTCCCAGGTGCGGAAGTAAGTGTCGATCCCGGTGCGCGCCTTGCCCGGTGCGACCCGGGCCAGCACCTCGGGGTCGAACGACTCGACATGGATGCCTACCGCGTCCACCCCGTATGCGTGCACCTCGTCGAGCACGGCCAGGTCACGCGGCGGCTCGAACTGCACCTGCACCGGCAGCCCGGCGGCCTGCTTGACCGCGCAGGCGCACTGCGCGACGTAGCGGGCGCCACGGTCGGGCGCGGTCGAGCTGCCGGTCGTCAACGTGGCGTCCACCGCCCCGTCCAGGTCCCGGGCGGCCACCGCCACCTCGGCGAGCTGGGCCGGCGTCTTCTTGACGATCGTGCGCCCGGCAGCCAGCGACAACCCGATGCCGCAGAACGCGCACTGGTCGGAGTTGCCCCAGTAGTTGCAGGTCTGCACCACGGTGCTGGCCAGCGAGTCCAGATGCAGCAGCGCGATCTTCCAGTACGGGATGCCGTCGGCGGTGGACAGGTCGTAGAACCGGGGCCGGCGGCCGGCGGCAACCGATGCCACCTTGCGGCCATCCCGGTAGATGCCGTGCCCGTCGTCCTCGTCCTTGAGCACGTAGGGCGACTGGGCCTGGGTGGGGACGGTGACCGGCACACCCTCGATCCACAGCATCCCCGAGTCCGAGGGTCCCGCCCCGCCGCGGCGGGTCTCCAGGGCGGCCTCCACCCGCAGCCCGACGCTCTGCAGGTCCATGATCAGCGACGCGACCGCGCCCCGACTACCCGGTAGGGCCGCGGTCATTGCCCGCTACCTCGATCGATCTCCGCACGCCACCGCTCGCGTTCGGCCAGCCACCTCGCCCGATCGGCGAACCGCTGATCCTGGTCGATGGTCTCCAGCGGGGTGCCGGTGTCGGTGTCCAACATGACCACCTCCAGCCGGTGCGCGGCCTCCCCGGAGTACGGGTCCACGGTGGCGACCAAGGCCCGGCCGCTGGCCAGGTGCATCTCGGTGTGCCGCGTCCCGGTGCGACACACCGCTTCCCAGGATCCCTCCAGGTCGACCCACGTTGCGCCGGCATTGCGACCGGCGGCGATCGCCGTCGTCCGCCGGTCGCGCTCGGCGGCCGCCACCAGTTCGCGGTCGCGGACCGCGAACGCCGCCTCCAGAGCCATCCGGTCAGCGGCACCCTCGACACGGGCGGCCGCCACCAACGGTGCCGGATGGCTATCCAGCTCAAGCAGATGGTCGAGGGAGGTGGTGCTCGCACGTAGTTTCTGGAGCAGCGCGGCAACCACGGACAGCGCCTGGCGGTAGGCGTCGGGGTCGACCAGCGCCACCGGGAACAGCCGGTCCTCGGCAGCCCGCCAGCGAGCCCGGGCCCGGCGCAGCGCCTCGACCCGCCCCGAATCCAATCCGGTCACCGCTCTCCCGAGGTCGTCGTTATCTTCACTATAGTGTACGTCGCGTCCCATACTGCACACCGACGTTTCTGCTGCACACCGACGGAAGCCGCGAACCAGATGCCCCGAACCGCCGTGGTCGCCCTGGGCGGTAACGCGATCACTCGACCAGGCCAGGCCGGTACACACGCCGAGCAGGCTGCCAACGCCGGCGCGATGGCGACCACGGTGTGCGCGCTGCGGGACGCCGGATGGGGCGTGATCGTGGTGCACGGCAACGGGCCCCAGGTCGGCTGCCTGTCCATCCAGCAGGACGCGGCCCGCCAGACGGTGCCGGTACAACCCCTGTTCTGCCTGGGCGCAATGACCGAAGGCCAGCTCGGCAGCCTGCTCACGCTGGCCCTGCACGATGCCTGCGGGGGTCGGCTGCCCGCGGTGGTGAGCGTGGTGACCCATGTCGTGGTCGCGGCTGACGACCCGGCATTCGCCCACCCCACCAAGCCCATCGGGCCGTTCTACGACGAACAGCAGGCGCGGCGGCTGGCCGCCGAGCGGAACTGGACGGTGGCCCCGGACGCCGAGCGCGGTTACCGCCGGATGGTCGCCTCCCCCTGGCCACTGCGGTTCCTTGAGCACGAGGCGATTACCGGGCTGATCGAGCGCGGCGCGCTGGTGGTGGCAGCCGGCGGCGGCGGGGTGCCGGTGATCGAGGACGGTCATGCCTACCGCGGCGTGGACGCCGTGGTGGACAAGGACCTCGCCGCCCAGCGGCTGGCCACCCAGCTGGGCGCCGACGCGCTGGTCATGGTCACCGACGTGGCGCAGGTGATGCTCGACTACGGCACCCCGCACGCGCGGCCGGTCACCGTCATGACCGCCGACGAGGCCCAGCACCACCTCGAGGATGGCCAGTTCCCGGACGGCAGCATGGGCCCGAAGGTGCGGGCGGCGATCGCCTTCATCCGGGCCGGCGGCCGCACCGCGGTGATCACCGACTCCGAACGTGCTGCCCACTCGCTGGACCAGGCCGTTGACGGCCCGGCGATGGGCACCAGGATTGTCGCTGCCTCAAGCTCGCTGGACGCCGCGTCATGAGCGCAACGCGAGTCCGGCTGTTTCGCGGCGCCTACGTCGACTCGGTGGTGCAGCTGTCCGGCACCCGGGCGATGCGCGCCGTCGATGGTGTCGAGTGGGCCGCCGCCGCGATGGCCACTCCGGTGAACCTGGCCACCCTGGCCGAGCAGGGGTTCAACCCGCAGGACTGGTCCGGCAGCGGCGCCAATGACCTGGTCATGGCGGTGCGCGCGTCCTGCGATGAGGTCGCCGAGCAGGCCGAGCAAGCCGGCCGGGCGGCGATTTTCGACAGCCGCTCCAGCGATTCGGCCGGCGGCGGCTCGAAGGCCGAGCAACCGCCGCGCACCCTGCGGGAAGCGATGGATCGGGCGCCGGGCAGCAACGTCGCGGTGATCTCGGTACCCGGCGACTACGCCGCACTGGAGGCGCACCACGCGCTGTCCGCAGGCCTGGACGTGCTGCTGTTCAGCGACAACGTCTCGCTGGCCGCCGAGGTGCAGCTCAAGCAGCGCGCGCAACGGCTGGGCCGGCTGGTCATGGGACCCGGGGCGGGCACCGCGATGCTCGGCGGCACCTGCCTGGGATTCGCCAACGTCACCACACCGGGACCGGTGGCGGTGGTCGCCGCCGCCGGCACCGGCGCGCAGGAGGCGATGAGCCTGCTGGACCGCTGGGGGGCCGGCGTTTCGCACGTCATCGGCCTGGGTGGCCGCGATCTGTCGGCGGGCGTGGGCGGCACGATGGCGCGCTCGACGCTGCACGCGCTGGCCGGCGATGAGCGCACCGAGGTGGTGCTGCTGGTTTCCAAACCGCCCGCGCCCGACATCGTCCGCGCCGTCCTGCCGGCGGCGGGTCGCAAGCCGGTCATCGCCGCGTTGCTGGGCCTGCCAGGTGACCTGGACGTGCCCGACGGCATCCTGCCGGGCACCCGCACCCGGGTCACCCTCGCCACCACCTTGGAGGCTGGGGTGGTCGCGACGCTGGCTGCGCTGGGGCGGCAGGCGCCCGACCCGGCGGCCGGACTACGTGAACGGGTGGCCGGGGCGATCACGCCGCTACCGCCGCGACGGCGGCTGGTCCGCGGGCTGTTCTCCGGTGGCACGCTGTGCTACGAGTCGCTGGTCATCCTGGCTGAACACCTGGGTCCGGTGTACTCCAACACCCCACTGGATCCCGATCTGGGGCTGCCCGCGCCTGCCGACAGCCATACCTGCCTTGACCTTGGCGAGGAGGAGTACACCAAGGGTCGGCCGCACCCGATGATCGACCCGCAGGCGCGCATCGAGCTGCTCCGTGAGCAGGGCACCGACCCGGACGTCGCGGTGATCATCCTGGATGTCGTGCTCGGCTACGGCGCGCACGAGGATCCGGCTGCCGAGCTGGCGCCGGTCTGTGCCGAGATCATCGCGGACGGCGGTCCCTTGGTCGTCGTCTACGTGCTCGGCACCCATGGCGATCCGCAGGGCTTCGATGCCCAGCGCCAGGCCTTCACCGAGGCCGGCTGTGTGGTCACCGAGACCGCCGCCCGGGCTTCGCTGGCCGCCGCGGCGATCGCCCGGCGCGACCCCGCGCTGTGCGAGGTACGGCTGTGACGGTCGCGCTGGTCAACCACTCGACCAAGCCACGGGGCGGTCTGGTGCACGCCCTGGGATTGGCCGAGCAGCTGCACCGCCAGGGCCACCCGGTACACCTGGTGACGCTGGGCGATCCCGCGGTGGGGCTGTTTCGGCCGACTTCGGTGCCGCACACCGTGCTGCCCGCCCCGAGGCGCGGCAGCTCGCTTGAGCAGCGGGTGTTCGCCTCGATCGACGCGCTGACCGCCGGGCTCGCCGAGCTGGCCGGCGAGTTCGACATCCTGCACGCCCAGGACTGCATCGCCGCCCGGGCCGCGGCCCGGGTGCGCGATGCGGGCGCGCCGGTCTCGGTAGTGCGCACCGTGCACCACGTCGACGACTTCACCACCCCGGTGCTGGTGAGCTGCCAACGCGAGGCGATCCTGGAGCCGAACCGGGTACTGGTGGTCAGCGAGCAGTGGCGCCGGATCCTGCGCGCCGACTACGGCGTCGACGCTGCCGTGGTGCCCAACGGGGTGGATTTCGGGCGCTTCCCGCGGATACCGCCGGCTTCGCGCACTGAGCTGCGCGCCCGGATCGGGATCACCGGCGAGCGTTCGTTTCTGTTCCTCGCGGTCGGCGGCGTGGAGCCGCGCAAGGGCAGCGGGTATCTGTTCGAGGCGCTGGGGCGGTTGCGGCGTGAGCTGCCCACCCCGGTGGTGCTCGCAATCGTCGGGGGGCACTCCTTCCAGGACTACACCGCCTACCGGGACGCTGCGCTGGCAGCGCTACCCGAGCTCGGGCTCACCCTCGGGCGCGACGTGGTGCTGCTTGGCACCATCGGTGACCGCGAACTCGCCGGCTGGTACCAGGCCGCCGACGCACTGGCCTTCCCGTCGGTCAAGGAGGGCTGGGGGCTGGCGGTGCTGGAGGCGATGAGCCAGGACCTTCCGGTCATCGCCACCGACCTGCCAGTGTTCCGGGAGTACCTCACCGATCATGTCGACGCGCTGCTGCCCCGGGTCGGCGACGCCGTGAGCCTGGCCGCGGCGATGCGCGAGCTGATCACCGACCGCGCGCTGCGGGACCGGCTGCGGGCCGGTGGCCGGGCCCTGCTGCCACGCTTCACCTGGGAAGCCAGCGCCCGGCGCCACCTGGAGATCTACGCGCAGGTGCGTTCGGCGCGCCGCTCATCACCCGCTACCGCACCCTGAAGGCCGCCGAGGTGCACAAGCATCCCTGAGACCTTCAGTGATCATGGTCGGGTGGGCGGGCGGCGAGGAGGGCGGCACGCTGCGTGACGTCGTTCGCGGTAACCAGGCCGGTTTCTGCGAGTACCGACTCGAGAGCGGCCAGCCAGCAGCGGTAGTAGCTGAAGCACTCCCCTGCTTCGCGACCGCGCTCCCAGGCGGCGATCTGCGCGATCAGCGCAGCCTGGAACTGCGACCACTCGAACGCGCCCGCGTCGTGGAGCGTGACTGCCAGGCCGAACGCCCGGCTCTCCCACGGTTCGGCGAAGACCAGCTCACCATTGCTGCGCGGCGGCGCGGCGGGACCGTCGACCTCCAGCGGCGCGCTCGCCGTCACGGCACGATCACGGCGCTTCGACCTTCGCCACACCCACCATGGCGTCGCGGGTGACCAGCTCGGCCAGTTGCTCCTCCGACAGGTCATCGGTTCCGTCCGGCCGCTCCGGCAACACCAGCCAGCGCACCTCGGAGCTGGAGTCCCGGACCACGATCTCGGTCTCGGCAGGCAGCTCGAGGCCCATCTCGGCCAGCACGGCCCGCGGCTCGCGAACTATCCGGGCGCGGTAGGCCGGATCCTTGTACCAGCTGGGTGGCAGACCCAGCACCGGCCACGGGTAGCACGAGCACAGCGTGCACACGACCACGTTGTGGGTGTTCGCAGTGTTTTCTATGACCACGATGTGCTCGCCCTGCGAGCCTTTGAACCCGAGTTCGGCGATCGCGGCGGTGCCATCGGACAGCAACCGCGCGCGGTACTCCGGGTCGGTCCACGCCTTGGCGATCACTTTGGCGCCGTTCATCGGGCCGACCGCCGTCTCGTACATCTGGATGAACTTGTCCATCACTGCCGGGTCGACCAAACCGCGCTCGGTGAGCAGCTGTTCCAGCGCCTCGGTGCGCAGCGCGATCGGCAGCCGTTCCGACGAAGTCGTCTCAGTCATGTCACGGGCTCCAGATAGCTCTCATACAGCTCACCAGTCAGCGTGAAGGGCTCCGCATCGGCACCCCACAGCTCGCGGGAGTCGAAGCGCACGGTGTAGACGTACTGCGGGTTCTCGCCGAGGAAATGCGCGTGGGTGTCCGGTAGCACCGCCGCGGGCTGGACCAGGTCAACGACACCGCGGTGGCCGCGTAGGTAGTGCGGTAAGCGGGTGTGGCCCTGGGGCTGCATGTCCTTGGCCCGCACTGCGTCGCCGACAGCAAAACGCGGCGGGGTATCCACGCTGCGCAACGAACCGGGTCCGGTCGGCGCGTAGTTCGGCTTGTTCGGCTCCGGCACCGGCGGCTCTTCGACGTCCTCACCACGCAGGCGGCGGGCCCGGGCCTCGACCGCACCGGGCGCGAGGATGGCGCTGTCGACGAGCATCAGCTCGGCCGCATGCAACCACTGCCCGTAGTAGGTGTCGTCGAAGTATTCGGGTCGCTTCAGGCGTTGCTGGGCGTGCCGGAACGCGTCAAGGTTGCGGCCGGAGACCCGGCCCATCGACAGCAGGGCCAGCGCGAACGCCCGGCTTTCCCAGCGATCAGCGAAGACCGGCTCGTCCGCGGTGGGTGTCTTGACCTGACCCCAGCCTTCGGCGCCGCCCAGGTCCCCGGTCGTCCTCATCAGTGCACCTCCGCTGCTGCTGAGTGCGGAGCAGCCTCGCCCGCTGCTCCGCACTCACCGGGTTCAGACCGTCCAGGTCTGCATGATCAGTGCGTTCTGCCGACGGGCGGTCAGCACCGAGTCCAGCACGTCGAGCGGGTTGATGGGCTTCACACCCTCCATCATGTCGATCTCGCGCATGCCGTAGAGCATGGCTGCGGAGAAGCGACAGGCGTAGACGTGGCCGCCCTCGTTCATGAACGTCTGCAACTGCTTGTTGTAGGCCAGCGCGCCGGGAAACGCCTCGTCGCCGACCTTGGGGTAACCACGGGCAGCCGAGGCCATCAGTGAGCCCGGGCCGTAGAGCACCAGGTGGGTGTCGAACCCCTTACGGTTGATCCGGGTCGCCGTCAGCATGTTGACCAAGCCGACCGAGCCCTCGAACGGCACGGTGTGCATGAGGATGTATGCCTTCTCGCCCGGCTCAGCCTGGATGTCCTCGAAGACCTTGTCCTCGTAGTCGACGATCGCGTCGCCCTTTTGAACCCTCTCGCCCACGATCTGTGCCACCGTCAGACTTCCTTTCGTGTTGGGTTGGTTGCTCGGGCGGATCTCGCGATCACACCGCGGGATTGCGTGGCCGGGGAGGCGCCGCCCACTGCTGGCGGTGACTGCCCGGCATCGACTGCATGATCCGGTGCCGTACCGGCCACGGCAGCGCCCGGTAAGTGGGGACGAACAGTCGCAGCCAGAACAGCTCCGCCAGGCCGCGCGGCGGGCGCGGGGTCCGCACCCCGTGGCGCCGCGCGACCTGCTCGTGCGCTGCGATCATCAGGTAATGCTCGGAGTTTCGACGTACCCACCGGAAAAACGACATCTCACTGCTTCTTCATGGGCTTTTTGAGTGCGTCGAGACCGTTCTGGGCGGCCAGCACGATGGGCTCGTTGAGCGCCCCGATCGCCGGTGAATAGACGTTCTCCATCGTCGCGAGGTCATGGAAGGTGAAGCCGAACTTCACCGCCATGGCGAGGAAGTCGGCCCGCTCCTTGATGCCCTCCTGGCCGACCATCTGGGCACCGATCAACCGCAAGCCGCCCGGCTCGGCGAGCAGCTTGACCTTGACCGGCTTGACTCCCGGGTAGTAGCGCGCCCGCGAGATGCCCTGGGCGGCTCCCACCACGTACGGGATGCCCAGCGCGGTGGCCGTGGTCTCGCCGAATGACGCCCCGCCGATCACCCACTTGCCCGCCGGCGTGCCCCACGGCACGTACACCGCACGGTAGGCCCGGTTGCCGCCCCCGGCGTTGGCGCCGGCGACCTTGCCCTGGGCGTAGGCGTGGCTGCCGGTCAGCCCCTGCAGCGGGACCCGGGTCAGACCGTGCGGGATCTCGGCGCAGTCGCCGGCGGCGAACACGTCCGGTGCCGAGGTGGACATACGCGCGTCGACGATCACGCCGCCGGTCGAGCCGAGCTTCAGGCCGGCCTTCGCCGCAAGCGCGTTGTTCGGCTCCTTGTGGGTGCACACCACGACGATGTCGGCCGCCAGCTCACCGTCGGAGGTCTGCACCCCGCGCACATGACCCTCGTGGTCACCCAGGAACGCCTTGAGCGTGGTGTTGTAGTGCGTCACGACGCCGAGTTCGTCCCACGACTGCTCGACAGGCGCCATGATGTCCGGGTCCACCATCTCGGCCAGCGGCCATGGATGGGGATCGACCAGGTGCGTCTCGATGTCGCGGTGGGCCAGCGCGGTGACCATCTCCACGCCGAGCGGCGAGGCCTCGACTACAACCGCCTTGCGCACCGAGTCGAGGATCTTGTCCCACTCGATGGCCTCGCGGATGTTCTTGACGTAGTACAGGCCTTCCAGATCGCCACCGGGCACCCCGGGATCGGCGTAGTTGAAGCCGGTGGCCACCACCAGGGTGTCGTAGCGGACCTCACCCTCACCGGCCACCGTGACCAGTTTGAGCACCGGATCCAGCGCGGTGACCACGGTGTTGTAGTGCACATCGATCCCGGCATCGACATAGGCCTGCTTGCTGGCCAAAAACAGCCGGTCGAAGTCCGGGATCTCCTTGCCGTGCACGTAGGGGATGCCGCACGGGCTGTAGGCGACGTCCTCGTACTCGGTGTAGACGACGACGTCGGAACCCGGATCGGCCGCCTTCACACCGCCGGCAGCACCCAGGCCAGCGGCGCCGCCGCCAATGATCACCGTCCTGCGCGGCACTAAATAACCCTTCTTCGGGCTCTCCCGGCGTTTACGATGAGGCTCGCCCAAGCGGCCTAGTGTACACGATAAGTGACGTTCATTTATCATACTGAACGCAATGTTACTGTCAAGGAGATCACCCATGGCGAGGTCGGCGGCGACCGGCGCGAGCGACGGCGCCAGTGCCGCGCCTGAGTGGGAACCCATCGTCGGGGCCATCGGCCCCAAGGTGCGCGAGCTGCGCCAGCAGCTAGGGCTGTCGCTGCAGCAGCTGGCCGGCCGGGCCGGCGTGTCCGCCGCCGCGATTCACAAAGTCGAGCGCAACGACATGGTCCCGACGATCACCACGTTGCTCAAACTGGCCGCCGCGCTGGGCCGCCCGATCGGGCATTTCGTGGACGGCCAGCCCGGTCAGCAGCAGGTGGCCGCGCACACTCCGGCCGGTGAGCGCCCGATGCTTTCCCCGCCTGCTGCCGGCGTGGAACTGGCCGCCATCGGCGGGACACCGGAGCGTTTCCGGACCGCCGGCGAGGTGGCCACACTGGCGCCGGGTGCCGAATTCGGTGCCGACGTCGCGCCTCGTCACGGGGAGGAGCTGCTACTCGTGCTCGACGGCACGCTGGCCGTCGAGATTGCCGGCGAGCGGTACACGCTGGGCCAGGGAGACGCACTGCAGTACCCCACGGATCACCGCTACCGCTGGTCCAATCCCGGGCGAGGGCCGGCACGGGTGGTGCGCTACTCGTTACGCGTCCCCTAGCGCGCTCGGTCCGAAAAGGTGGCACCAGCATCCCTAGAGGCCCCGGGTGGGACCCGCTACCGGCGGGTGGCCAGGGCGGTGAGGGCGGCGGTGAAGCACTCCAGGGGGGCGGTGGCCACCCCGGCACCGATCTGCCCGGCACCCGAGGACGAGTGCAGGATGCCGGTGGTGATCTGCGGGGTGATTCCCAGCTCCACCACCCGGCGCACGTCCACGCCGATCGGGGTGCCGGTGAAGTCCAGCGGCGGCAGCTTGAAGCGGCTGCTGGTGCCGGCGCAGATTCGCCGGAATGCCTCGGTGGTCCGCCGCGCGTCAGCCATCGAGCCGCCGAGGAACGCCGCCACCGCCGGCGAACCGGCGGCCGCTGGGCCACCCAGCCCGACCAGCTCCAGCACCGCGGAGTCGCCGATGTCCGGGGCGGCGTCGTCGGGCCCGTAGCCGGAGTAGTACAGCGCATCGGTGATCGGCGGCGCCTCGGTGATGTGCCAGTCGCCCGAGCCGGCGAGTTTGATCCCGAATGTGGTGCCGTTGCGGGACATGGACGTGACGATGCTCGAATCGCTCACCTGCTCGGCCCACAGGGTGAGCGCCTTGGCCGCGGCCATCGCGAGCGTCAAGAAGAACAGGTGGTTGCCGGCCAGGAACCGGGCCATCGGGCCACGCTGGCGCCCAGGCAGCTCGGCGAGCTGCGGCAGCCAGGTCCGCACCAGCAGGTTGGTCGCTGCCTGGGTGCGCATGTGCAGGTCGTCGCCCATCGATACGCCCTGGGCGGCCAGGCTGAGAATGTCCAGCGGACCGGCCGATCCCACAATCCGGCGCAACGCCGGGCCGGCCACATCACGCAGGAAACGCAGCCGCTCGATCGCCGCGTCGGTGTCGCGGCCGAACCAGGCCACCTCGCCGGGTCCCTGGCTGACCGGCGCGTAGGACCGGGTACCGCCCTGCTCATCGGCCACCACGAGGACCGGGGCCGATGGGCCGATCGCGCTGGCCATCGGCACCACGGCCTGGTGGAAGTTGGCGGGCTGCAGCGCCACGTCACCGCCGGCCAGCAACCGTTGTGCCTCCTCGACATCGGACGCCCAGCCCTCGGCGACCACCGCGGCGCGCATCGAGCGACGCAGCGGGTCGCACACCTGCCCGAAGCCGATCGCGGGCCCGCAATGCAGCAGGGTGCGGCCGGCGATCCCGGGCACGGCCTGCGCCACCGTGGACACCTCGACGAGCTGCGGCTGACCGGAGTCCAGCCGCCGTACCACCTCGGCATTGGCCGCCTCCACGGTGGACGCCTGGTCGCCGTAGAGCCGGCTCAACAGGGACACCGTGGCCAGATCACCGCCGGCGGGAATGCGCCAGTCGACCTGCTGCACCGCCACCCCCTGGGCGCGAAGAGCCTCGGCGAACATCGGTAATCCGACGTTGACCACACTGACTTGCTCTGGTAGCGCGCTCACGATCCACCCTCCTCAGCAGTGGCCCTGGCGGCGTCCAGCAGCGCCCGTTCGGCGCGGTCGTAGGCCGCGACCCGCTCGCCCACCGCGGCGTCCAAGTTGTCGACCGAAGCCCGCAGGTTGGCGATCATGCGGCGCACCGCCGCGGGCGCGGCACCGCCTTGGGCTTGCCGGGACAGCACGATCTGCCAGGGGTCGAGCACCTCGGACAGCTCCGCGCCGATCAGACCCCAGGAATGGCCGGTGTACTCCCGAGCAGCCTCGTCGATCATCTTGCCGGTGATCTTCATACCGGGGATACCAGCCCGGCTGGCCGCTCGGACGGTGCGCCCGACGACGACATACGCGGTGCGATAGTCCACCCCGCAGGCCTGCACCAGATGCTCGGCGAGGTCGGTGGACTGGGTGTACCCGGCGCGCAGCTCGTCAGCCATCCGCTCGGCATTGACCCGCATGGTGCGCACCACCCCGGTGATCAACCGGGTGATTCGCAGGCACAGGTCCAGCGCCCGCGGCACCTCGCCGTAGGCGAAGATCAGGTTGTCACTGCGGGCGGACGGGCTTTTGGCCACCGCGAGGAACCCGGTCAGCCGGCCGATGACCACCCCGGAGGCGCCCCGGACGATGGCCAGCGAGTATGGGTTGCGCTTCTGCGGCATGAGCACGCTGGCCCGGGTGTAGGCGTCGGCCAGGTCCACGAAGTCGAACTCGCTGCTCGACCAGATCTCCAGATCCTCGGCCAGCTTGCTGAACCCGGACAGCAGGCTGGCCGCGGTGGCCAGCAGGTGGATCAGGCCGTCGATCTGCCACATCGCGTCGCGGGTGTGCTCGATCACGCCACGGAACCCCAGCGCGTCCGCCACGAAGCTGCGGTCGGACAGCAGCCGGGTGCCGTTGACGCAACCGGCCCCACCTGGACTGCAGTCGACCCAGTCCAGCTCGTCGAGGAGCCGGCCGGCGTCGCGCACGCAGGTGTACCCGAACGACAACAGGTAGTGCCCGAACGTCGAGGGCTGGGCCTGTTGCAGGTAGGTCTGGTCGGGCATGACGGTCTCGGCGTGCTCGCCGGCCCGGTCGGCGACCACCCGAGCGAATGCAGCGGCCTCGCCAACCAGCTCGACGAGCTGGCAGCGCAGGTGCAGCCGCAATGCGATGCGGGCTGCCTCCCGGCGCGGCCGCCCGGCGTGCAGCCACCCGGCGACGTCGCCGATGCGGGAGACGAAGTAGTGCTCGCGGGAGTTGTACGGCTCGCCGTAGGACGGGTCGTAGGGGAACTGCTCGGCGGGGATGTCATAGACCTCGAGCAGTAGCGCCAGCAGTTCGCGCTGGGCCGGCACCGGCACGATGCCGCGCCGGGCCAGATCGAGCACGTGCGCCAGGTCGGCCAGGTTCAGCCCGTGGTGCAGGAACGAAGCGTCCGCGTTCTCGAGCGTGAAGCCGGATTCGACCAGCTCAGGTGCCGCCGCGGTCTGCGGTGGGCCTTCTTCGCGTCGGGTCATCTTCGTCCTAGCGTCCGTCGTTCCAGCGCTTCGATAGCCGGCACCGAGCCGCCGGTGTGCCAGAACACCACCGGTCCGCCGGCGGCGCCGGCCCGCGCAGCGAGCACCGCCAACGCCTTGGCGCCGTAGGTGTCGTCCAGCAGCAGGCCCTCGGTGTGCAGTGCAAGCCGGGCCACATCCCGATCGGCGGGCGAGGCGACGCCGAAGCCCAACCCGCGGGCGTCGACGATCTCGCAACGCTCAAACCGGGGCGGTGGGTTGCCCAGCAGCCGAGCGCATGCCTGCGCCAGCTCGCGCACCTTGCCGGTGATCTCGGGCAGCGGACGGCTGACCGACACCCCCAGCACCGGCCACGGCGGCCCGGCCGCCAGCAGCCCGGCGCAGCTGCCTCCAGAGCCGACGGCGAGCACGACCAGCGCCGGCGCGGCGACCGCGGGCGCGGGCGCGGTCAGTGCATAGCGGTCGAGCTGAGCAGCCAGCTCGGCGGCAGCGATCGCGAACCCGACCGCGCCCAGCGGGTTGGATCCACCGCGCGGTACCGGAAACGGCCGCCGGCCGGCCGCGGCCAGCTGGCCGGCACGCACCTGGATTGCGGTATCCACGGCCTCACGCGGGCCGTCACCGGCCGGCCGCAGGCACGCGCCGGCGGCCGAAGCAATGGCCAGGTTTGGCGAGCCGCGTACCTGCCCCCACACGATCAGCTCGCAGTCCAGGCCGGCGGCACGGGCCGCGACCGCGGCGGCGGGGCAGAAGTTCGAGCCGGCACCACCGCCGGTCACCAGCACATCGCATCGGTCAGCCACGGCCCGCCCCAGCAGGTACTCCAGTGCTCGGGTCTTGTTCCCGCCGGCGGCGAACCCCGTCAGGTCGTCGCGCTTGACCAGCACCGGTCCGGTGCCCAGCGCCTTCTCCAGACGAGGCGCCTGCACCAGCGGGGTGGGCAGCACCGCGAGCGGGAACCGGGGCGGGGTCACGGCCAGGTCTCCGGCTCGGCAGCCCGGGCCGCCGCGGCGCGAGCCAGCACCGCGTCGACCATCTCCCCGGCAGCGCCCACCGGCGCCGCACCAATCCAGCCGTCGACGTCCTCGGCGCGGGCCTGCCCGCACCCGACCAGCGTCGCCGCGAGGTCGGCGAGGTTGGCCGCCATCGCGTCGGCGTCCACCTCCAACCCGCCGACGATCGCCCGCGCGATGCGCAGCGCGGCACCGGTCAGCAGGCACACCTCGGGCAGCGCCACCCATTCGGCCTTCCAGCCGCGGCCGTCGCGCTCGTGCAGCTGGACCAGACCTTCCGTCAGCACGGCGGCCGAACCGCGGGCCAGCCGGGCCAGGGTGTCCAGGTGCTCGCTGCCCTCCGGGTTGCGCTTGTGCGGCATGGTGATGCTGCTGACGGTGGCGGCCGTGGTGGGCTCGGCCAGCTCGCCGATCTCCGGGCGCTGCAGCTCGTAGATCTCCCCGCCGATCCGGGCCAGCGTCCCGCACACCATGGCCAGCAGGTGGCCGAACTCGGCGAGCCGGTCCCGCGAGGTGAGCCAGGAGATGCCCGGGTCGGCCAGTCCCACTTCGGCGCAGAACAACCGCCGCAACACCATCCCGTCGGCCCCGAACGGCGACAGCACGCCGACCGCACCGCCGAGCTGCCCGACCGGCCACCTCGACCGCCCCTCGCGCAGCCGCTGCAGGTGCCGGCGCACTTCGTCGGCCCATGACGCCGCCTTGAACCCGAAGGTGATCGGCGCGCCGGGCTGGCCGTGCGTGCGCCCCACCTGAGCGGTGTCCCGATGGGTCCGGGCCAGGTCCAGCAGGCCGGCCTCCAGGGCCCGCAGATCGCGCCAGACCAGCGCACCGACATTGCGCATCACCACCCCGAACCAGGTGTCGGTGAGGTCCTGCACGGTGGCGCGGAAATAGAGGTGGTCCCGAGCATGCTCGGGCAGCACCCGCCGCAGGCCACGGATCAGCCCGAGGGTGGAATGAGAGGTCAGCCGGGTCTGCTCGGCGATGTAATCCAGGTCCAGCGCCTCCACCCGGGCCTCGGCAGCGATCGCCTCAGCAGCCCGCGCCGGCACGATGTCCAGTCGCGCCTGTGCCCGGGCCAGCGCCACGAGAATGTCCAGCCAGCACTGCAACCGGGCGGTCTCGTCGAACACCCGGGCCAGCTCGTCGGTGCCCCACAGATGCGCGTAGCCGGCCGAGTCGGTCAGCCGGGTGCCCACGACGGCTCCAGCGCGCGGGCCAGGTGGCGCAGCGCCTCCCGGACCTGGTCCAGCGAGGATCCCCAGGGCACCGACACCCAGCTGTCGCCGGCTTCGATGTGCTCCTCTTGCAGGCAGCACTTGGTGAGCAAGCCGGGCACCGGATCCCGCTTCGGGCAGAAGTCCACCGTGGGCGGCTCGTAGCCGTAGCACCAGCGGTGGATCTGCCGGGACCGCTCGCAGCCCAGCAGCGTCCAGTCCGCCGGCGGCGGCCGCTCGTCCAGGTAGGACACCTTCGCGCCGGCGACGGTGACCCCACAGCCCCGGCAGGGCAGCAGGTAGTGCCCGGCCGGATGGGTGCCGGCCAGCTCCGTGAGGTCCACCACCTCGCGCACCAGCTCCAGCGGCGGCAGGTCTTCGGTCACCGCGATCACCCGCTGGGCCTGGTCGAACAACTTGGCCGGCTCGGGTGGGACCACCTCGCGCACGATCACCCGGCAGGGCCGGGGGTTGAGGATGAAGTTGATGTGCTCGTAGCGGCCGCGCACCACCACGGCCCGGGCGCCGGGTGCGCCGGCACGTGCCGCCGCAGCCAGCGCAGACGGGATCGCGGTGTCCACGTCGGGGCGGTGCAGGAACGCGCAATCCTGCGGGCCGGCCAGTAGCTCCAGCCCGACCAGCGGGCTGAACAGCTGGTCTTGCGAGGCTTTGGTGACCCGCAGCACCGCGGTGCGCTCGCCGTGGCGCGCGACGAGGAAACGGGTGCGGCGGTAGGCCTCCCGGCCGAGCAAATGCGCGCGCAGGGCGGCCTCGTCCAGCGGGCCCGGCACGGTGGCCACCGCGACTCCGCGGTAACGCCCGGGGACCAGGTTCGCCAGGTGCGCCACCGTCACGGCACCAACGTCCGGTCCGAGCGCAGGGCAGGTAACTGGAGAAAGCTCGGCCGGCGCACCGCCCGATGTTAGATCAGATAGTGGGCATGCACCTACTATCGGAAACAACAGTCGAGAGGGAGGTCGGATGGCCGACGCGATGGCGCAGGTGACCCCCCCGGGCACGCCCGGCGCGCCGGCGACGTTGAGCAGGCTGGTGCAGATCTTGCGCAACCACCCCGGCCTGCGCGCCAAGGCGGCGATCGGGCTGGTGAGCGAGGTGCTGGGCACGGCCGACTGGATTTCCGGGCCGGGCGACGACGGCGCAGCGTTGGATGCGCTGGGTGGGCAGGTAGTGGCGTGCGGGGAGGCGCTGTGGCCGCCGTTCGTCGCTGCCGACCCGTACGGTGCCGGCTTCGCCGCGGTGCTCACCAACGTCAATGACCTGGCGGCGATGGGTGCGCGGCCGCTGGGCATCGTCGACACCATCGTCGGCTCCGAGGAGGTGGCCCGGGTGGTCCTGCTGGGGATGCGGCGGGCCGGCGAGCTCTACGACGTGCCCATCCTCGGTGGGCATCTCACCCTGCACGACGGGCCACCCGCGGTGTCGGCCTTCGGTGTCGGCACCACCCGCGGGCAGGCGCTGTCGGTGACGCGCGTGCGAGCCGGCCAGAGCCTGCTGGTGGCCGCGGCGCTGGATGGCCAGATGCGCCCGGACTTCCCGTTCTTCCCCGCCATCACCGAGCGTGGTCCGCGATGTGCGGGAGACGTGCGGCTGTTCGCGGAGCTCGCCGAGTCGGGGGCGTGCGTGGCGGCCAAGGACATCAGCATGGCCGGGTTGGTCGGGTCGCTGGCGATGCTGCTGGAATGCGGGCAGCACGGCGTCGTGCTCGACCTGGACGCGGTGCCGAGACCTGCAGGCATCGAGTTGCCGGCCTGGCTGACCTGCTTTCCGAGCTTCGGATTCCTGCTCTGCATCCCGCCCGGCCGCGAGGCGGACTGCGCGCAGCCGTTTCTGGACCGCGGATTGCACGCGGCCGTGGTGGGCCGGATCGACGACTCGGGGCGCCTGGTGCTGCGACTCGAAGGTGACTGCGCCACCGTGCTCGACCTGGCGGTCGACGACGTCACGCGGCTCAGCCGGCCGGGGCCCGATCGCCGGCTCAGCCGGCCGGGGCCCGATCGCCGGCGCAGCCGGCAGTGACGTGCGGGCTAACTCAACTCGCGGTCGCGACCTCGCCGAGGAGCGGGTAAACCGCCTGGCGGCCGCCGGGCCGCAGCGCGATGTCGGTGGCCACGCTGAAGATACGCGCCGCGCGATCCGGGTCGCGCCACTCGTGGCAGGCGGCGAAATCCAGCCACTGCTCGGGAGGCACTACGCCGACACCGGAGTAGTCGAGCTCCCCCCAGGTGACCGCGAGCTCGACGAGCTCGAGAAGCTCGTCGATGTCGAACTCGACGGTGAGCAGCCGGTCGTGATGGTGACGCGCCGCTGGCTGCACGGCGCAGCCGGGAAGGCACCGCAGCGCCGTGATCCGCTCGTTGGTGCGGGGCCGGGGAACAGTCATCCAGGGCCTCCTGGTGGCAGGGATGCTGGAATGAATGTTGCGGTCACAGTGCTCCGCCACGTTGCAGTCGCGTTGCACGCTGATACAACGCGGCACGTTCGCAGCTTGAGGAGGCCCCGATGAACACTCGCTCGGTGGACGCGGCATGGGATGGCGGGCTGCGGTGCCGGGTGACCGCCGGGCGCTTCGAGCTGATCGTCGACGAGCCGGAGTCGGTCGGCGGCACCGACCAGGGACCGCAGCCCACCGAACTGCTGCTCGCCTCGATCGCGTCCTGCTTCACGCTGGCGATGGCCTATGCGGCCGGCAAGCGGGGCGTCGAGCTAGCCGGCCTGCGAGTGCGGACGACCGGCATCTACGACGGCCCACGCTTCTCGGCGATCCGACTGTCGGTGCAGGCCGACGCGCCGGATCCGGACGGTCTGCGCCAGTTGGTGCCCATGGCGCAGAAGCTGTGCTACGTCACCAACACCCTGCGCCGCTCCCCCGCCGTGGACATCGAATGCCCCTGACGCCCCTCTCTATCTCTCCCCCCGGCTCCCCCCCGCGTGTCGCGCTCTCCTGCACCGCGTGTCGCGCTCTTGCGTCCCCTGTGTCGCGCTTAGAACAGCGCCGTAGGCTCGGACGTCGTGAGCGCGCCGCAGATCACGCTGACCGCCCGGCTCAGCACTTCCGCGGTGGACGCCCGGCGGGGCGTGGTGCGGCTACACCCTGAGGTGCTCGACGCGCTGGGGTTGCGGCCGTGGGACGCGGTGCGGCTGACCGGCGCCCGATCCACTGCCGCGCTGGCGGCGGCCGGGCATACCGCCCCGGGCATCGCGCTGCTCGACGACCTGACACTGTCCAACGTGGGGCTGACCGACGGGTCGGAGGTGGTGGCCGCGCCGGTGCAGGTGGCCGCCGCACGCTCGATCACCGTTGCCGCATCTGCACTGGTCAGCCGCACTGTCAGCCCGGAGACGCTGCGGCTTGCGCTGGCCGGCAAGGTCCTCACCACGGGGGATGCTGTGTCGCTGCTGCCGCAGGACGTAGCGCCTGGATCAGACGCCGATGCCACCACCGTGCGCAGCAGGCTGGCCACCGCAATCGGGATCAGCTGGACCAGCGAGCTGCTCACCGTGACGGCCACCGATCCGGCCGGGCCTGTCGCCCCGCACCCGTCCACGGTGATCGGTTGGCGGGACGGCCAGCGGACCGCAAACCAACCAGGGCAGCCAGGGCAGCCGCCGAGCGTCGCGTCCCCGGAGCTGCCAGTGCCGGCGGTGGCCGACCTGGTGGGCGCCCAGGATGCCGCCCGGCGGCTGGCCGAGTGGTTCGAGCTCACCTTTCGCCGCCCCGACCTGCTGCGCAGGCTCGGCGCCAGCGCCCGCCTCGGCGTCGCGGTACATGGACCCGAGGGTGTCGGCAAGGCCACCATGGTGCGCGCGGTGGCCCGCGAAGCCGCAGCGCACTTAGTCGAGCTCGCCGCCCCGAGCGCAGCTGCGCGCCAGCCGGGCGACGCTGCCCAGCAGGTGTACGACGCAATCTCCGCGGCGCAGCAGCGGCAGCCCAGCGTGCTGCTGATCACTGACGTCGAGGCGCTGCTTCCGGCCACCGACCCACCGCCGCTGGCCACCGTCGTGCTCGACGCGCTGGTGCCCGCGCTGGACCGCGTCGCGCTGGTCGTCACCACCGCGCACCCGGAGTCGGTGGATCCCCGGTTACGGGCGCCGGACCTGGTCGATCGCGAGCTGTCGATACCGCTGCCCGGTGCGCGCACCCGCACCGGGCTGCTCCGGGTGCTGCTCAGCGCGGTGCCGCTGGCTACCGACGTCGATCTGGCCACCGTGGGCGAGCGCACCCCGGGTTTTGTCGCAGCCGACCTCGTCGCGTTGCGGCGGGAGGCCGCGGTGCAGGCCGCGCTGCGCCACGCAGCCCAGCCCGGAACCGACCTGACGATCACCAAGCAGGACCTGGTCGGCGCGCTGGACACCGTGCGGCCCATCTCGATGTCCACCTCGAACACCATCAGCACCGGTGGACTGACCCTGGACGAGGTCGGCGACCTGGCGCAGGCCAAGCAGGCGCTCACCGAGGCGGTGTTGTGGCCGCTGCGCTATCCCGATTCGTTCATCCGCCTCGGCGTCGACCCGCCCCGCGGGGTGTTGCTCTACGGCCCTCCCGGCTGCGGCAAGACCTTCCTGGTCCGGGCCCTGGCCGGGTCCGGCGCGCTGAACGTGTTCTCCGTCAAAGGTGCCGAGCTGCTGGACAAGTGGGTCGGCGAATCGGAACGGGCGGTGCGCGAACTGTTCCGGCGGGCCACCGATGCCGCCCCTGCACTGGTGTTCCTCGACGAGGTCGACGCGCTGGCTCCCCGCCGCGGCGGGTCCCCAGGCGCTGGAGGCGCCGGTGTGACCGACCGGGTGGTCGCCGCGCTGCTCACCGAGCTGGACGGGGTGGAGCCGATGCGTGACGTGGTCGTGCTCGGCGCCACCAACCGGCCCGAGCTCATCGACCCCGCACTCCTGCGACCCGGCCGGCTGGAGCGGCTGGTGTACGTGCCGCCGCCGGACGCGCCAGCCCGCGGCGCCATCTTGAAGGCCGCGGCGCGCAACACTCCGCTGGCCGCTGACGTCGATCTCGACGCACTCGCCGCGGAGCTGGACGGTTACTCCGCGGCGGATTGCGCGGCACTGATCCGCGAGGCCGCGTTGACCGCGATGCGGCAGTCCCTGGATGCCACCGAGGTGACCGCGACGCAGCTGGCCGCTGCCCGCCGCGCCGTCCGCCCCTCGCTGGACCCGATCCAGCTCGCGGACCTGGCCCGTTACGCAGACGCTCGCGGCTAGCCGGCGCGGGCCAGCTCCAGGTGGAACGACTGGCGGCAGCGCTGCCACGGCGCCGAGGCGCCCACCGACCTCAGGTGCGGGAGCAGGTCGGCCGAGAAGCCGATGCTCGCTTCGCGGGGCAGCAGTGCGGGCAGGTTGTCGATGGCGATGATGTCCAGCGGTCGGGGCTCTGCACGCAGCCGGCGTGCGGGCGCAGACCAACTGGTGGTGCGGTCATTGATGGGCAGCATGTTGCAGGCCGACGTCACATCGCAGGTGACGTCGCAGATAACGGCCAGGCGGCGCGCTGGGTCATCCAGATCTGCCGGGATCAGGAAGGGCGCTACCGGCGCGGTGATCAGCACGGTGTTGATCAAGATGTCGTGCTCGAGCAGGGCCGCCCG
Organism: Pseudonocardiaceae bacterium; assembly: GCA_035606945.1. GTDB lineage: Bacteria > Actinomycetota > Actinomycetes > Mycobacteriales > Pseudonocardiaceae. Next base: position 56,578 of record DATNDR010000115.1, on the reverse strand, counting down.
GTCCAGCTCCGACGTTTCGTCAAGACCCCAGCAGGAGGTCGGGATGCCGGCGGTGACGAGGGCAGCCCGCGCGCCGCGCCCGCAGCGCCCGAATGCGCCGATGACCAGTGCCCTGGGTGGCTTGCCCCGACCCGGCCGGGTCAACGCAGCGTCCAGTGACTCCCTCGTCAGCGGCTGCAACGGCGAGCTGAGCTGCCCGCGGTGGTGCAGCACCGCAAGCGCGGCGCCGACGTAGCCGGCCCAATAGCCGAACGCGACGAGCCGATGACCCCGGGCATCCACCAGGTACTCCAGGTCGAACAGCGTGCCGCCACCCGCAGTGAACCGCTGCAACAGCTGCCGCGCACCGCGCTGCCCTTTGTAGGCGTGGCCGAAGAACACGTGCCGGTGACGCAACGCCGCCGGCGTAGCCGGCAGCTCCTTCAACCCGACGATGAACTCGTCATCCGGCGCATCGACCCAGCTGCCCGGCTCGGCGATCCGGCAGCCGGCCGCGGCGTAGTCCGCAATCGGGCACACCCGCTGCGGCGAGTCCTCGACTGTCACCGGGATACCGCTGTCGACGAGGAGTCGAGCGTCTGCTGGCACGATGGGCGCGCGACGTTCGGTGCACCGCACCTCATGACGGACCCATAGCCGGGGGATGTCGGTCATGGGTGTCCCGTTCTCAGGTGCGGTAATCGTTGGTCACAATCACGATAAGGCCGGGACTGGCGTTGGCGATGCCGGGGAACCGGGGCTCAGCGCGCATGCCGAACTCAGATGCGATCGCCTCGGCACCAGCCCGCTGGTCGGTGTCCTCCTGGTAGTACACGGTGGTCGTCGGGATGATTCCCCACGGGTAGTTGCCAACCTCCACCACCGTCCAACCGGCGGCGCTGAGATCCCGAGCGGCCCGCGCCGCCAATCCGCGGATGGTGCTGTTGTTGTAGATCCTGACCTCGCCGCGGCTGGCTCCCTTCCCGTTGGCCGGAACAGCTTGCTCAAGAGGAGCGGCCTCCGCGGGCGCGGGCTCGGGGACCGCGGGCGGGATGACTACCGGCGTTTGGGCCGTAGTAGAGATCACCGGCGGCGGGAAGGGGATGGCGGTGGGGCGCGGCGGCGGCAGCGGTTGAGCCGAGATGGATGTCGAGGGCCCGGTCGCCTTGAGCTGACCCCCGCGGGTGAGCGCCAGCACCACACCGATCGTGGCCGCCATGACCGCAAGCGCGATCAGCGCCACTCCAGCGGTGCGCTTCCGGCGGCTACCGGGCTTGTTCGGCGTGCTCATGAACTACTTCGGATCGACACCGAGCCGGCGGGCGGCCCGTGCGCGCTGCCGACCCGATCGCAGCCGCCGCAACCGCTTGACCAGCATCGGATCCGTGGCAAGCGCCTCCGGCCGGTCGATCACGTCGTTGAGCGTCTGGTAGTAGCGGGTGGCGGAGATGCCGAACTGCTCCCGGATGGCCTGCTCTTTGGCTCCCGCGTAACGCCACCACTGCCGCTCGAAGGCCAACATCTCGTGTTCTTGGCGGCTCAGCCCCCCGGGCTGGTCGTCGATCGGGTCCAGCGCCTGTGCGGCGTCCATCGTTTTCCTCGCTCCCGCGCCATTCCGGCGAATCACAGTCGTGTGATTCTGGCGGCATTCAATCACGCGGTGGCGCGGATACGGCGCTGACGCCCCGGGACTCCCCAGCGATCGCGGCGGCGACGGCGCTGATTACTGTTGGCCATCATGGCTGTTCGTCCGATTCGCATCGTGGGTGACCCCGTGCTGTACACCCCCACCAGGCTGGTCACGGAGTTCGGTACTGAGCTGCACACCCTCGTCGATGACATGTTCGACACGATGGCCGCAGCCGAGGGCGTCGGGCTCGCAGCCAACCAGATCGGGGTGGACTTGCGGGTGTTCGTCTACGACTGCACAGATGCGCACGACGTCAGATACCGGGGTGTGGTGGTCAACCCGGTACTGGAAACCAGCCCGCGCCCGGAGACGATGCCCGACCCCGACAATGACTGGGAGGGCTGCCTGTCGGTGCCCGGCGAGGGCTTTCCCACCGGTCGGGCCAGCTGGGCGGAGGTCACCGGGGTCGACGCCGACGGGGCGCCGATCAGCGTCGAGGGCACCGGCTTGCTGGCCCGCTGCCTCCAGCACGAAACCGACCACCTCGACGGCATCCTCTACCTCAACAGGCTGGTCGGCCGGCACGCCCGCGAAGCGAAAAAAATGCTCAAAGCACAAGGCTGGGGGATCCCCGGCCTGGCTTGGGATCCCGCTGCTACCCCACCCGGGGCGTGACTGCACCGGGTGGGGTAGCAGCGCACGTGTCCCGAGCGCGGCCGGATCCTTACGTTGCACCGCGCGGCGTGTCTCCAGCGTGAGTAAAACGCTGGATACCACCGGCGTTCCGGCCAGCCGTGCGATGTAGCGAGTGAGTGCCTCGCTTTCGGGGCCCTTCGTCTCGCTTACAAGCCCAGGTGCAGCCGGAGAGCAGCATCGAGCTGGGCCAGTAGATCACCAGGAAGTACGCCGACACGGTGTCCGAGCCGGATCACGGCGACCGATCGGACTTGCTCAGCCTGCGCTTTGGAGTCTCGGAGCAGCCCACACCGGGCGCACGTTCGTCGTCACAGGCACCACCGTCAGGACACCACGGTCGGACCGCTGCGCAGCCGCATTGGCGCCGTTGTCACTGACCATCACCGCAGGCCGCATCTTGTCCGCTTCAGACCCGAGCCCGGGATCGAGGTCGACCAGCCAGATCTCGCCACGCCTCATGGGGAGCTATCGAGCCCGTCAGCCATGACGGTCCCCCAGGCCGGTGCGTCGTCATGTGCCTCCCACTCGGCCCACGTCTGTTCATAACAATCGGATAAGACCTGCGCGCAGTACTACCGTGCTCACTGATGTTTCACCCCGGAACAGTGCCCGACGCAGCAGCGTTGCTATCACTGCAACGATGTAATGCTGCTGGAGGTCGGTGGTCACGGTGGACGCCATGGATTCCTACTCCCACACGGTCAGTTCAGTGGCTGCCGCGGTCACCCCGCACGTCGCCAGCCTCCGGATCGGTCCGGGCGCCGGGTCAGCCGTCGTCTTCGCCGATGACGGGCTGCTGCTGACCAACGCGCACGTCGTGGGAGCCGCGCACGACGGTGTCGCCGCGTTCACCGACGGCACCGAGAGCCGCTTCGACGTGGTGGGCGTCGACCCGCTGTCCGACCTCGCGGTGCTCCGGGCCCGGGGCACAACGCCGGCCGCGGCCGAGCTGGGCGACGCCGACGAACTGGTCGTCGGGCAGTTGGTGGTCGCCATCGGCAGCCCGTTGGGACTCGCCGGGTCGGTGACCGCGGGCGTCGTCAGCGGGCTGGGCCGCTCGCTGCCGGTGCGATCCGGCCGGGCCATGCGAGTGATCGAGGACGTGATCCAGACCGACGCCGCGCTCAACCCCGGCAACTCCGGTGGCGCGCTGGCGGACGCGGCCGCCAAGGTGGTCGGGATCAACACCGCGGTCGCCGGTTTCGGGCTCGGCATGGCGGTGCCGGTCAACGCGACCACCCGCCGCATCATCGGGGCGTTACTGGCCGATGGCCGGGTGCGCCGGGGCTACCTCGGCCTGGTCGGGGTGCCGGCTCCGCTGCCCACGCCGGTCGCGCAACGCACCGGGCAGGCGTCGGGCCTGCGCCTGGTGGAGGTCATCCCGGGCAGTCCGGCCGACCGGGCCGGGCTGCGCGCCGGGGATCTCGTACTCAGCGCGGGACGCCGGCCGGTCACCGACGCTCAGGGCATCCAGCGCCAGCTGTTCTCCGACGCCATCGGCATCAGGTTGCCGATCACCGTGCTGCGCAACGGCGCCATGGTGGACGTGATCACCGTGCCGACCGAGCTGGTGGCCACCTGAACTTCTGAGGACACGCCGTAACTGATTGCTCACGAATAGCGACAGCAAGTGTGCGAGTATCGCGTGCAGTGTCCCGGCGCGGGAGATATATGTGATCACATCCTCACAACGCGGGCGGTACGACTGGCCGTGGCGGGGCGGTCCCTCGTTCGTCACCCCCGACGGCACCCAGGTGCGGCTGCGCAGCTCCGCGCTGGACGTCTCCAGGCCCTGGTCGTGCGACTTCGTCGCGTTGGTCCGGGGCGCTCGGCGGACCTTCACCGTCGCCGAGGCCGGTGCCTTCGACTGGCACAGCACCTACACCACCATCCCTGATCGGCTGGTCCACCAGCCTTACCGAGGCGGTGAGCTGATCACCGGCATCCGGGACAACCCCGCCGGCACGGACGCTCCCGATTACCGGGCCGCCTGGCGCGGGCAGTGGTTCGAGCTGCACACCCGGGCCAGCGGCGCCCCCGACAGCATCGCGACGATCTTCGACGCGTTCCGGTTGACCGACACGCCGCTGGGCATGCTGGTCCAGCCACGTAGCGCCGGGCAGGTGCAAGCCGAGCCGGTACGGGTGGCCAAGGAGGTGCCCGGGATCGGCTACCTGATCATCGAACGTCCCGGTACCAGCCAGGTCGCCGTCCCGGATTTCCGGGGCCTTGCGACCCAGCACGGGGAACTGTGGCGCCAACCGCTCGGCCCCGGCGCCCAGGGGCGGTCCCGGCCGGACATACTGGTCTTGGCCACTCCCACCGCGGTGACCCGCCTGGTGCCCGGACCGGCTGACACCTCCGACTTGCACCAGGTACTAGCGTTTGTTCATGAGTTGAGTGTGACCTGGGAGTCCCCATGATCCTGCTTGGAGTGCCCGTGCTCGCAGCGGCATTCCTGCTGGTGGAAGCCGGGCTCGAGCATCTGAGGACACCGAAGTACCTGGCTCGCGCGGCGGGCACCGGCCTGGCGGCGGCCCGCGCCATCGCGGTCGTCGAGCTGGCGGTCGGCGTGCCGTCAGTCGCCGCGGTCGTCTTCGGCAGCGACGCGCTGCGCTGGGCGTTGGCCGCGCAGACCGCGCTCTACCTGGCCTTCGCCGTGCACCTGTGGTGGCGCCACCACCGGGGAGATCTGTCCGATTGCGGCTGCAACCGGATGGGCACCCAGGTCGGGCCGGGCGGGATCGCCCGGGCCGTGGTGCTGTCGATCGCCACGCTGGCCGCGACTGCGCTGTATCCCGCGGTCGCCCTGCCCAGCGGTGGGGTCGCCGTGCTGGTGGTGGGCTGCGCGCTGGTGCTGGCGGTATTGCTCTACACCCTGCCGGCGGCCGTCGACGGGCAGGTCGCATGAGTGTGCTCGCCGCCGCGCTGACGCTGGCTTGGGGCTGCCTGGCCGTGCTGACCCTGGCGATGGCCGGGATGCTGCGGCAACTGCGGGAACTGCAGACCGAGGTGGTAACGCTGCGGTCCGAGCAGGGGATGCAGCCCTGGCGCGCCACGATGGGTCGCCGGGTACCGCAGCTGGCCGGCGCGGGGCCCGCGATCCTGCTGGTCCTCGATCCCGGCTGCGGCCTGTGTGACGAGGTCCACGAGCCGTTCACGCGCCTGCCCGCCGAGCATCCGGGCGTCCGCTTCGAGGTGCTGTCCCCACGCGCACCCCGTCAGCACTGGACCGATTCACCTGTCATCAGCTCGCGCGTCGACCCGGCGCTCGTCACGCAGCTCGACCTGCCCTGGGCTCCGGCCCTGCTGCACGTCGACGACGACGGCACGGTGGTGGCTGCCCAGCCGGTGGTGGCTGCCCAGCAGCTCCCCGAGCAAGTAGCCGGCCTGCTCAACACGGCGATGGTCCAGCAAGGAGCGCGATGATCCACCCTGACATCCCCCGCCTCGACCAGCCCGGTGCTGCCCCGCAACCGCGTACCGTGCAGTTCGCCGACGCCGCCGCGACCGGGCTGCGCCGGCGCGGGTTCCTAGCCGTCGCCGGCACCGCCGCCATGACGTTGGGCCTCACCATGCTCGGTTGGATCCCGCTAGCCCGCCGGGCCTGGGCCGATCAGGGCTCGGAGTATCCCGATTGCGGTCGTTACCACTACGGGCCGCACGGACCTACCTGTATCGGTGCGCCGTACTCCGAGTCGTACTGCGGCTTGGACAAGTGGTTCAGGAACGGTTGCTACGGCGACGGGAAGGGGGGCGAGGAGTGTTACCAGCCCCACAACATCTGCCGTTCCGGACCCGATCCCCGCAACGCCTGGCTGTGGAAGAGCGACAATTGGACGTTCCGATGCGCAGACGGTGAGGTGCACTACAGCGGGGCACCGAACCTGGAGCAGCTGGTGTGCAGCGCGAGGCTGCCCAACGAAGCGGCGGATTAGGCGCCGCTGTCCTGATGATCCAACGTCTGCGGCGCGCCGTCTGGGGGCCTGTACAGGTCACCGCCGCGATGGCGGTGCTGGCGGTCGCTGCGCCGGTGATGCCGTCCGGTTGGCTGCTGACCTGGCTGCTACTCGGGCTGGTCGCCGGCTACGCGCTGTCCGGCTCGGCGTGAAGCACCAACTCGGCGTCCCTGCTGAGCTCGCCGGTCTGGCGGGATTCGTCACGCAGCTACTTCACTGTCGGTCTGATCGCCGGGGGCCTCGCCGTCAGCGCGGTCGCGGTGGTGCTGGGCAGCCTGGTACGGCCGGTGCTGCCACCCGCCGTGCGGGTCGGGGTGATCGCGGCAGTGGCGCTGTTCGTGCTCGCCGGCGAGTGCGGGTTGCACCGCGTGGCGCTGCCGCACCGGCGGGCCCAGGTGCCCTCGACGGTGATCGCGTCCGGTGGCGATGCGGGGGCGTTGCGATTCGGCTTCGAGATGGGTAGTGGGGTTCGCACCCACATGCCGAGCAACCTGCCCTACCTCCCGCTGGTCGCGGTGCTGCTGGTGAGCGCCTGGCCGGTGGCGCTGGCCAGCGGTTTCGGTTTCGGCCTGGGGCGAGCCGCGATGGCGCTGGGCCGCCACTACAGCGGCGACGGCACCTGGTGGGACAGCCAGTGGCAAGGCCACCAGCGGGGGCTGCGGCTCACCCTGACGCTGGCCGCGCTACTGCTCACCGTCGCCGTCATCTAAGTCCTGATCATTCTGCGTCCGGGCGCCACAGCGTTGGTCGCAGGTGCGCAAGCATCCATGAGTTCGAACGGCTGGCCGGAACTGACCGGGCGCTTCGGGGCAATCTGGTACCCGACGCGCTGTTGGCAGCGTTGGCCCGTGCCCACGCTTGCCGCATCGCCACCGCTGATCGCGGGTTCGCCCGGTTTCCCGGAGTCCGCAGCTTCGACCCCGCCGTGTGACGGCAGTCAGTCGAGGTATGACTCGCGGAGTGGTTCATCTGGGTGGAGCGGGCGGCGTAGTGAGCGGCCGATCACGGATTCCAGCTGCGTGGGGGGGATGCCCCCGGCGGGCTTCTTGGCGATCAGGTCGGACAGTGCGAGCACATGGCCGGCCGGCAGCGCGCAGCGGGCCACCAGCGAGCGGCCGAACAACGCGCGCATCGGCGCCAGTTCGGCGGCGACCTGATCCTTGTCGACGGGCGCCGCGAGCGCGGCGTTGAGGTAACGCACGCCCTCCACCAGCTGGCGTAACTCACGAGTGGTCACCGACGCGGCGACGTCCGGGCCGAACATCTCCCGCGACAGCGTCACGTGCACCTCGACCACCCGCGCGCCGAGGGTGACCGCCGCAAGCGCGGGAAAGACCGTCCCGGAATGGTCGGACAGCCCGGCAGCACACCCGTACCGCTGCCGGATCTGATCCAGCACGTTGAGCCCGGCTCGCTCCGGCGTGACCGGATACGCCGATGTGCACTGCAGCACCGCTAGTGACCCGGCGCCCGCGGCACGCAACCGCGCGACGGCGCCGTCCAGTTCGGCCCAGCTGCTCATACCGCTGGACAGCAGCACCGGCGCGCCGGTGCCCGCCACCGCGTCGAGCAGTTGCGGGTGGGCGACCTCACCCGAGGCGATCTTCCAGGCGGCCACCCCGACCCGGCGTAGCAGCTCCACCGCCTCCAGGGAGAACGGGGAGCTGAGGAAGGCCAGCCCACGATCGAGCGCGTGCTGGCGCAGCCCCGCCCAGGCCTGCTGGGAGAACTCCATGCGCTGCCAGTACTCGTAGCGGGTGTCGTCGGCATAGCTGAACTGCACCCGCCAGGGTTCGTCGGTCCGGCTCTCCGCGGCGGCGATGTGGGTCTGGAACTTCACCGCGTCGGCGCCCGCATCGGCGATCGCGTCAATGAACGCATGCGCCGTGCCCAGGCTGCCATCGTGCGCCTGCCCAACCTCGCCGATGACCGCGACACGGGAAACCCAGTCCAGTACAGTCACGCCACGCACTCCCCAGCTCCCCGAATGGATGACAACCAATGGCCCAGACGATGATTAATAAGCGCATCGCTGCGCTCCGTTACGATTATGCTGCGCGGGCCACGGTGCACCCGCCGGCGTGCAACTTGTGCGGCGCGCGTGATCGGGCCGTCAAGGTCGCCGAACGCGACCGTTACGGCTACCCGGTCCGCCTCGTGCTGTGCCAGCGTTGCGGGCTGGCCTACCTGTGCCCCCAGCTCGACGCCACCCAGTACGAGCACTTCTACTCCAAGGTCTACCGCCCGCTGGTGTCGGCATACCACGGCCGCCGCATCGACGCCCACACCGTGCAGCATGAGCAACGCGCCTACGCCGCCGATCTGGCGCCGTTCCTGTTCCCGCTGTTGCCCTCGCCGCCGCGGGCGATCCTTGACGTGGGTGGCTCCACCGGGGTGGTCGCCAAGGTACTGGCCAGCCGGGGGAACGCGGAGGTGACAGTGCTCGATCCGGCCCCGGACGAGCTGGCGGTCGCGCAGGCGGCGGGTATGGAGACCATCTCCGGCTTTATCGAAGACTTCGACGCTGGGCAGCGGACCTGGGATCTGGTGTTGCTGTGCCAGACGATCGACCATCTCCTCGACGTCCGCGGCGCCCTGGCTGCGCTACGCCGGATGACGGCCACCCATGGTCGCGCCTTCGTCGACATCGTCGACGTCGAGGTCCTGCTGCGCCGTACCGGCAGCATCGAGCGCGCCGTCAAGATCGATCATCCGTACTACTTCACGGGTCCGACCGCGGCGGCTCTGTTCGACCTCACCGGCTTCACCATCATCGCGCAGCGTCTATCCGACGATGGGCATCGAGGATTCGTGCTCGCCCCTGGGCCGTACACCGAACCCGACTGGAATCGCGTGGAGATCGCCGCCACCCAATTCCTGACCAGCGTCCGGGCCACCCAAGCCGGTACGCGCGGGTAAGTAGGCTCGGGCAATGTGCCTGATGGTCGCAAGAAGATCTGCATCGTCGTCGCCAGCCGCGCCAACCTGGCGCGGATCACCACGGTGCTGGAGGCGGTACGCGATCACCCGGCCCTGGAGCTGCAGGTGATCGCCGCCGCGTCAGCGCTGCTGGAACGCTTCGGCAACGCAGTCGACGTGCTCGAGGCCACCGGCTTCACCCCCGACGCCAAGATCCCGTTCATCATCGAAGGCCGGACACCAGGGATGATGGCGAGGTCGACTGGCCTGGGCCTGCTGGAGCTGCCCACCGCCTTCGAGCGGCTAGAACCGGACATTGTGGTCACGGTGGCCGACCGTTTCGAAACGATCGCGACGGCCATCGCCGGCGCCTACATGAACATCCCCGTCGCCCACACCCAAGGTGGCGAGGTGTCCGGGTCGATCGACGAGAGCGTCCGCCACGCGATCACCAAGCTGTCGCATATCCACTTCCCGGCCACCGAACTGTCCGCCCGCCGGGTCATCGCGATGGGTGAGGATCCGCAGTACGTGTTCCCGGTCGGCTGCCCGTCGATCGACCTGGCCGCCCGCGCCCGGGTGTGCACCCGCCGCGACGCACTGGTCGACTACTGCGGCGCCGGTTCACCGATCGATCCCGACCAGCCGTTCCTGCTGGTCATGCAGCACGGCGTCACCACCGAGTACGGCCAGGGTCTCGAGCAGATGGCCGCGACGTTGCGCGCGGTGTCCGACGTCGGGATGCAGGCCCTGGTGTTCTGGCCGAACGTGGATGCGGGCAGCGCCGACGTCGCCGCCGCCCTCCGGCGGTTCCGCACGCACGGGTTGGCGCAGCGCTGCCAGTTCTTCTCCAACCTGCACCCGGAAGACTTCGCCCGGCTGATGACGCACTGCGCGTGCATGATCGGCAACTCGTCGGCGGCGCTGCGCGAAGGCGCCTACCTCGGCACGCCGGCAGTCAATGTCGGCACCCGCCAGCGGCATCGCGAGTGTGCCGCGAACGTGGTGTTCACCTCACACGATGCCGACGAGATCGCCGAGGCGATCCGGGCCCAGATCGCGCATGGCCGCTATGAGCGCAACGACCTGTTCGGCACCGGCACCGCAGGCCGCGACATCGCCGAGGTGCTGGCCACCGTGAATCCCCCGGTGCAGAAGCAGCTGCACTACGATCCCGCCGCGCTGCTAGGTACGGGAGCCAAGGTCTAGGGTCGTTCGCCGGTACCACAGTGTACTTTGAGTACCATGAGTACACATAGCCTTCGCGACCTGCGCAACAAACTCGGCGTCGTGGTGCGCGAAGTCACTTATACCGGCCATGAGGCCATCATCACCGATAACGGCCGTGAGGTCGCCGTCATCATCAGCCTGGACGACTACGAGCGGCTACACGAGCATGCCGACGTCGCGGACGCCCTGCGCCTGCGGAATCTACGCGCTACCGGCTTCAGCACGATGTCACTGGAGGACATGCTCACCGCGCTCGGCGTGTCCATCGATGACTTCGCTGAGCGGGCCGTGTGAACGTCGCATTCCATCCTGATGTCTACAAGCAGCTGCAACAGCTGCCCCGTCACGCCTTCTCAGCCGCCCTCAACGCAATCATCGGACTCGCCCACAATCCCCGACCATCTGGTGTCAAGAAACTGGTCGGCAGCCGCAGCGACTGGCGCATACGCATCGGGGAGTACCGGATCATCTATGAGATCGACGATGTCGCGACGACAGTAACCGTGCTGCTGGTGCAACACCGGCAGGATGCTTACCGGTAATAAGTGTCCGCTTTCTAAGCCCCCGTCGCCAGTTTGTCACATGCCGCGACCAAATGAATACTCAGCGTTCCCCCGGGTCGCCTTTTTTTGCGGGCCGGCTCTGTCCAGGGCTAACGTCGAGCAGGTCAATCGAACACGCGGGAGCTCGCACCGAAGCGGGCTGAGAGGGCAGCTGGGGTACCGGCCCCGGGGCTGCCGACCGCAGAACCTGTCCGGGTAATGCCGGCGTAGGAAGGGTGACCCATGACTGCCCTGCATGACCGCACGATCAAACCCGCCGTCACCACTGGCCCGATCACCGGATCGCGAAAGGTCTACCGCCAGGTGGGAGAGCTCCGGGTGCCCGCCCGCCGGGTCGAGCTGACCAACGGGGAACACGTCGACCTCTACGACACCTCCGGTCCCTATACCGACCCCGACGCCACCATCGACGTCCACCACGGGCTGCCCAAGCTGCGCGAGCCCTGGATCGCAGCCCGGGCGCCGTCAACCCAGCTCGCCTGGGCCCGGGCCGGCGTCGTCACCCCGGAGATGGAGTTCATCGCTGCTCGCGAGGGCGTCGACGCCGAGCTGGTCCGGTCCGAGGTGGCCCGCGGGCGGGCGATCATCCCGGCCAACCACCGGCATCCCGAGTCCGAGCCGATGATCATCGGGAAGAAGTTCCTGGTGAAGGTCAACGCCAACATCGGCAACTCGGCGGTCGCCTCCTCGATCGAGGAGGAGGTGGACAAGATGGTGTGGGCCACCCGCTGGGGCGCCGACACGATCATGGATCTGTCCACCGGCAAACGGATCCACGAGACCCGGGAGTGGCTGCTGCGCAACTGCCCCGTTCCGGTCGGCACCGTGCCGATCTACCAGGCGCTGGAGAAGGTGAAGGGTGACCCGGCGGCGCTGAGCTGGGAGGCCTACCGGGACACCGTGATCGAGAAGTGCGAGCAGGGCGTCGACTACATGACCGTGCACGCCGGGGTACTGCTGCGGTTCGTGCCGCTGACCGTCAAGCGGGTCACCGGCATCGTCTCCCGCGGTGGGTCGATCATGGCGGCGTGGTGCCTGGCGCACCACCGCGAGTCGTTCCTGTACGAGAATTTCGAAGAACTGTGCGAGATCCTGCGCCGCTACGACGTCACGTTCTCGCTGGGCGACGGCCTGCGGCCGGGTTCGATCGCCGACGCCAACGACGAGGCGCAGCTCGCCGAGCTCAAGACGTTGGGCGAGCTGACCCAGATCGCGCGGCGCCACGACGTGCAGGTGATGATCGAAGGCCCCGGGCACGTGCCGATGCACAAGATCGCGGAGAACGTGCGCCTGGAAGAGGAATGGTGCGACGAGGCGCCGTTCTACACGCTGGGCCCGCTGGCCACGGACATCGCGCCGGCTTACGACCACATCACCTCGGCGATCGGCGCGGCGATGATCGCGCAGGCGGGCACCGCGATGCTGTGTTACGTCACCCCCAAGGAGCACCTGGGTCTGCCCGACCGCGACGACGTCAAGACCGGCGTGATCACCTACAAGATCGCCGCCCACAGCGCCGATCTGGCCAAGGGCCATCCGGGCGCGCAGGCCTGGGACGATGCGCTGTCGACCGCGCGGTTCGAGTTCCGCTGGCACGACCAGTTCGCGCTGGCGCTGGACCCGGACACCGCGCGGTCCTACCACGACGAGACGCTGCCCGCGGAGCCGGCGAAGACCGCGCACTTCTGCTCGATGTGCGGGCCGAAGTTCTGCTCGATGCGCATCTCCGCCGACGTGCGCGCCTACGCCGAGGCCGGCATGAAGGAGAAGTCGGCCGAGTTCACCGCATCCGGTGGACGGCTCTACCTGCCCGTCACCCCCGGTTCCCGACATGGAGACATATCGGGCTCGCCGGGCCCCGATAACCCCGATATGTCTCCATATCGGGTCTCGTGACGGCGGCGCCCCCGGTCGCGTTGACGATTGCGGGGTCGGATTCGGGGGGTGGGGCGGGGCTGCAGGCGGACTTGCGCACGTTCACCACCTGTGGCGTGCACGGGTGCGTCGCGGTGACCGCGGTGACGGTGCAGAACTCCCGGGGCGTCACCGGTTTCGTGGAGATCCCGCCCTCCACGGTGGCCGATCAGATCCGGGCGGTGGCCACCGACATCGGGGTGGCCGCCGCCAAGACCGGCATGCTGGCCAGCGCGGCGATCATCTCGGCGGTGGCCGAGGTGTGTGACGAACACGGCATCGGCGGGTCTGCGCCGTTGGTGGTCGATCCGGTGGCCGCGTCCATGCACGGCGACCCGCTGCTCGCGGCTGACGCGCTGGTGGCACTGCGCTCGGAGCTGTTCCCGCGCGCCACCCTGGTGACCCCGAATCTGGACGAGGTGCGGCTGCTGATCGACCTGGACGTCCAGTCGCGGGCGCAGCAGTGCGAGGCCGCCCGGGCGCTGCATGCGCTGGGACCGCGGTGGGTGCTGGTCAAAGGCGGGCACCTGCACGATGACCCGGAATGCATGGATCTGCTCTACGACGGCCGCGATTTCACCACGTTGACCGCCTCCCGGGTCGGCACCAGGCATACCCACGGTGGCGGCGACACCCTGGCGGCGGCGATCACCTCAGCGCTGGCCCGCGGCGCGCCCATGCCCGCAGCGGTGCGCTATGGCAAGCACTACATCAATCAGGCGGTCGCCCACGCCTACCCACTCGGCTCCGGGGTGGGTCCGGTGTCCCCATTTTGGCGGCTTGGGCCGGACGTGATCGGTGTCGAACTCGGCGATAAAACAGGCAGCTATCGTGATTGAGTGCTATGAATAGATCATGCGGCACCGGCGAGGCCTCTTAAGCGTTGCACTGACCGCGATCGTCTTCGGGTTACCCGTCACCGCTTACGCGGATAGTCAAATCCCGACGATGTCGCCGAATGCGGCGGCACCCGCGGTCAATACGGTGGCGGCGACTACGGTGGAGATCAAGAACTTCACCTATACGCCAAGGTACTTCACGGTTCCTCCGGGCGCGACTGTGACAGTGCGCAACGACGACCAAGTGGTCCATACGATCACAGCGGACAACTATGCATTCAACACCGGCAACGTGGCCCAAGGCGTGCCGACCACCTTCCAAGCGCCCACAAAGCCGGGCAAGTACGGCTTCCACTGCTTCCATCACCCGTATATGACGGGCATCCTCACGGTCTCCTAGCCAGCCCTACCCGTCCGGCGCCGGCACCGTGACAGGAGCGGGCACGCGCCCGCCGAACAGCAGGGCGACGACGTCACTGACGGTGTGCACACCGGCCGCCAGGGTTCCGCGCGGATCCACCTGGTACATCACGGCGATCAGGTAACGCTCGCCGGGGCCGGCGAAGCCGATGGTGTTCGTCACCCAGTGCTTGCCGTAGGGATCGGTCTCGTACGACCAGCCATCCTTGTTTCCGGGCCGCTGCGGTGAGCCGGCGGCCCACACTCCCCACTGCTGGTTGGGCGCGACTCCGCGCATTGCAGCGAGCAGATAGTTCCGGTCAGCTGGGTCGATCTGGGTGAAGACGTAGTTCAGCAGGGCAGCCAGGTCGTCGGTGGTGCATTTGACGAAGCCCCAGTAGGTCTTAGCGGTGAATCCGGGCACGAAATGCAGTCCCGCCATGCCGTACTGATTGCGGAACCGGCCCAGCATCTCCTCGCCGCCGAATCTGGCCCACAACCGATCCGACGCCGCATTGTCCGAGGAATTGAGCATGGCCGCCAAGTCGCGCCGATCCGCCGCCGTCAGCGTGATCTGGTGGGCCCGTTGCCGGCGCAGCAGGTCGGTGGCGATCGCAAGCTTGATCGTCGAGGCCGTCCAACCCGCGTGCTGCGTCGGCCCGGATCGCCAGGCTCTGCCGGTCTGCCGATCCGTGAACACCACGCTCAGGTAACCCTGGCCGTGGACAGTGCGGCCGAGGTACGCATTCGCCTCGGCGAACCGCTGCTGCTGGGCGCAGCTCCACCCGGAGTCAGCACCGCACTGCACCGGCGTCGACACCAGCTGGGCAGCGGTTGGGCCCCTGACGGCCGCATGTGTCAGGTTGTTGGGCGCAGCAGGCGGATCGCCGCCGGCGCGTGCACAGCCAGCGCCGTTCAGCGCCGCGCAGGCGAGCACCGGCACCACGGCGAGGCGCAGACAGCGCCGCGCGGGGGGCATAGGCCGCGTAGTGGTGATGGCGGGACGTTACTCCCCGCCGGCTTGGCTGGTGTCGAGCCACCGAGCCGCCGATCACGAGCACACGACACACCGGGCACGGGGACGCGACACGCGGGGCGGCAGGGTCACCGGATGATCAGGTTCAACAGCACCGTCAACAAGATGGAGGCGAGGACCGAGAACAGGATCATCATGAGGCAGCCGACGCCGCCACCGAGCGGACGGATATTCACAGCTGCCTCAGCGCTGTTGCGTGGGGCTGACGTTGCGCTTTGCCTGCTCCACCCGACCGCTGACCTCGTCCATGGCCGCCCGACTCTCGGCAGTGACCGTCGAAGCGGCGTCCCGGCCCATCGACTTGATCGACTCCACGGTTTGTTGCGCCGGCACCCGCAGATTATCGGCGACCTCCGAGGCGGCCTGCTTGACCTGCTGAGCCATCGGCTGCACCTGCTTTTCGAGCCGATCTTTCGCTTGCCTGGCAAGCTCGCGCTCCTTGCGGCTCGACTGGATCAGCGATGCCGCCAGCCAGCCGCAGCCGAACGCGATCAACCCGGCCGCCAACGGATTGCCCTGTGCCCTGCGCCGCGCCACCCGCGGTGCCGAGCTCACCGTCTCGACCGCAGTCGACGCCGCCGACGACACCGTGTCCGCCGCGCTCGACGCCATCGACGCCACCCGGTCGGCCGTCGCCGAAGCGGCCGCCGTTGTGGTGTCACCGACCGTGGAGACCGCGTCGTCTGCAGTACCGATGATCTTGTCCTTGACGTTGGTCAGCGTCTGGCGGGTGCGGTCGACCCGGCGCGCGACGGCGCGGCTCGGGGTCAGTCGCTCGGTCAGCGCGTTGACATTCGCGCTCAGCTCGTTGCGAGTGTGCTCGATCCGGCGGCGGATCTGGTCGGGGTCGCCGGTCATGGTCATCGTGCGCTCCTACCGCCCGACAGGGCATCCGGAAGTTCTTTCAGGGTGTCGACAGTGCGTTGTGGCACGGGGCGCACCCGGCGCAGCTGGGTACGGCCGATTGCGTACAGGACGGCGGCGACCAGCGCCCACACGCCCGCCACGATGAGCGCGGCCCGGCCCGGGTGCATGACGTTCGCCAGCGCCGCCCACAGCGCGACCGACATGAACAGCAACGTCATGTAGCCGGCGAAGCCTGCGCCACTGAGCGTGCCGGCGGCCTTGCCACTGTTCACCACTTCCTGCTTGAGCTCCGCGGTCGCCAGCTCGAATTCCTGGCGCATGAGAGTCGAAAGGTCTCGCGTCACGTCACCGATCAGCTCGCCGATCGAGGCGTCCGCGCCTTGGGGTGGGATCTCCGGGACAGCCCGGACCGCGGGGCTCACCGGGTCACCTGCCTATCGGCATAGCTGTAGCTGTGGTCGTCGTCCGGATAGCGCGACTCGCGTTCGGTCGGCTCCGGTGTCGGGTGGGTGGCGCTGGGGTCCGGGCGACTCACCTGCTGTACTGGCGGCGTTGCGGGCGCCGCTGGACGGTCGTCGTCGGGCTCCGTGGCTGCCGCCACACCGGCCCCGGCGAGCCGGCCGGCCACTATCCCCGCCAGTGCCGCACCGAGCAGGAATACGCCGGGACGGCGCCGCGCGAACGAGCGCACCTCTTCGACGAGATCGCCTGGCTCACGGTCATGCAGCCACGAGGCGAACTGGTGTAACTGGTCTGCGCCCTGGCGGGTCCATTCCCCCACCGTGTCGGAGCTGCTGTGATGGGCCAGCTCCCGCAGCTCGTCGGCAACGGTGGTAAGCCGCAGCGCCACCTTCTGCTGCTGGAACACAGCCTGGTCGAGCAGCTGCTGACGGCCTTGCTGCAACAGGCTTTCGGCCTGCTGCCTGGTCTGGTCGGCCACTTCCTTGGCCTGGTCCACTGCCGTCTGCGTGACCCGACCTCCGGCATCGGCCACCGACCGGCTGACGCCGGCAGCCTCGTCGCGAACGGCATCGCTCGTCGCGACCGAGCCTGGTCGTCCGCGCGGTGTCACGGACTGGGTGCGTCGTTCCTCGGTCACAAGGCCTCCTACGTCAAACGTCTCGTTCGCGGCGGGAATACCCGTCGGGAGGCGCCTTTAAGCCTCTCAACCAGGACAAATAGGGTCCCGATAGCGAAGTGAGAGCGCTGGCGTGATCAGTGCCGGTCGGGGCTGGAGGCTTGCGCCCAGAACCGTTGCGGGATCCGGCCGGCCAGCCGGGCGTGCCGACCGGCCTGCACCGCCAACCGCATCGCTTCGGCCATCCGCGGCGGGTCCTCGGCGCGGGTCACCGCCGTGGCGAGCAACACCGCGTCGCAGCCCAGTTCCATCGCTTGGGCCGCTTCTGAGGCGGTGCCGATCCCCGCGTCGAGAACCACCGGTACCGTGGCCTGCGCCACGATCATCTCGATGTTGTGCGGGTTGCGGATGCCCAAACCGGTACCGATCGGTGAGCCCAGCGGCATCACCGCCGCGCACCCCGTATCGGCCAGCCGGCGGGCCAGCACCGGGTCGTCGTTGGTGTACGGAAGCACCGTGAAACCGTCGTCGACGAGCTGCTCGGCGGCGTCGAGCAGCTCGATCGGATCGGGCAGCAGGGTGCGGTCGTCGGCGATGACCTCGAGCTTGACCCAGGAGGTCTGCAACGCTTCGGCCCCCAGCTGCGCGGTGAGCACCGCCTCGGCGGCGCTGCGGCAGCCTGCGGTGTTGGGCAAGGGCTCGATGCCGTGCCGCGTCAGGACGTCCAGGACGCCGCTGCGCGAGCCGGTGTCCATCCGGCGGATCGCGACCGTGGTGAGCTCGGTCTGCGCGGCGACCAACGCCCTTTCCAGGACGGCGAGATTGTCCGCGCCGCCGGTGCCCAGGATCAGCCGCGAGCCGAACTCGCGGCCCGCGATGACCAGCGGATCGTCTGCCATCTGCGTCACCCTCCCTGTACTGCGGTGACCACGTCGATCGATGCGCCGGGCGGTAATGCCGTGCCGGCCCAGCGCGCCCGCGGCACCACAGCACCGTCGAGGGCCACCGCGACCCCGCGCGACGGCGCGCCGAGTTTGTGCAGCACGTCGGCCAGGGTGGCACCGTCGGGCAGGTCCCACGGTTGCCCATTCACCGTCACCGTCATGACGCGCTGCGCACGCAGAACCGGTCCGGGGCGGCCGGCGTGACCTCCGGCGGCACGCGATCATTGCGCAGCAGCGCGACAATCGCATCGGCAGTCAGCGGCGCCAGCAGGATGCCGTGACGATGGTGACCGGTGGCGGCCAGCACACCGGCTTCCAGCGCTCCGATCACCGGCAGGTTGTCCGGGCTGCCCGGGCGCAACCCCGCCGCGGCCTCCTCGAACGCGTATTCCGCGATCGCGGGCAACACCCGCTCGGCGTCAGTGAGCAACTCGCGAACCCCACCGGCGGTGACCTCGGTATCGAACCCGGCCTCGCGCTGGGTGGCGCCGAGCACCAACCGCCCGCCATCGCGGGGAACGAGGTAGCACGTTCGGCCACCCACGATCGCGCGGACCGTCCGCGACGGTGGCGCCAGCGTGCCCCGGCGGCACCGCAGCCGTAGGATCTCGCCCTTCACCGGCCGGATCACCCGGGCGAGCACCGGGTGCAACGCTGCGCTGTAGGCACCGGCGGCAAGGACGACCACATCGGCAGCCGGTAGCTGCGTGCACCGATGATCGCGGAACCGCACGCCGGCGTGGTGGCAGGCCGCCAGCAACGCATCGAGCAATGCCCGGTTGTCCACCGACAGGTCCCCGGGTACCGACAACGCCCGACAGACCTGCGATCCCAGCGATGGCTCCAGGCGGCGCACCTGCCGGCCGTTGAGAACCTCCACGGGCCGTCCTTGCCGGGACAACTGCTCGCCGATCCGATCCAGTTCGGCGCGGTCGCCGGGGTCCAACGCCACCACCACGGTGCCGCCGGTCCGTAACCGGGGGTCGGTGCCGGCCCTGGCGAGCGCGGCGGCGAAGTCCGGCCAGCGCTGCAGCGACGCCGCTCCCAGCGCGAACACCTCCGGCTCGACCGGCACCGACTCGGTCACCGGGGCGAGCATCCCGCCGGCGACGCGCGAGGCACCCGATCCCGGCGCGGGGTCGTAAACGGTCACCACGAATCCGGAGCACGCCGCGCGCCAAGCGCAACTCAATCCGATGACTCCAGCACCGACTACGGCGACGCTGCTATTCAAAGGCTTTCACGCTCCCTGCGCCGGCATGACCCGGATCAGGTTCGACGGTCGGGGTCGCCATGACCCCCTCTCAGCCCGGTGCGGCCCGGGCTCCCGTGCGGACCACTTCCCACCGTACCGCGCCGCCGCGCGGGCGGTCCTCTTCCGCAGTCTGGATGCAGACTGCTGTTTTCGAGCCCTCCAAAACAGCAGTCTGCATCCAGACTGCGATCGCGGTGAGGCGCTGACGATTAGGGTGGCGGAGGTGGATGGGGAGGCGCTACGGGGCCGGTTGGACGAGGCGCGGCTGTACCTGTGTACGGATGCCCGGACAGGTCGCGGGGATCTCGCCGAGTTCGCCGGCGCGGCGCTAGCCGGCGGCGTGGACATCATCCAGCTACGAGACAAGACCCTGGAGGCGCGTCTTGAGCTTGCTGCCCTCGAGGTGCTTGCCGACGCGTGCCGGCGCCACGGTGCGCTGCTGGCGGTGAACGATCGGGCCGACGTCGCACTGGCCGCCGGCGCGCAGGTACTACACCTGGGCCAGGACGACCTGCCGGTTGGCTGGGCCCGCCGGATCGTCGGCGACGAGGTGCTGATCGGCCGCTCGACGCACGATCCCGGGCAAGCCGCCGCCGCGGCGAGCCAACGTGGGGTGGACTACTTCTGCGCCGGCCCCTGCTGGCCCACCCCTACCAAGCCGGGCCGGCCCGCCGCGGGCCTGGAACTCATCCGCAGCACCGCGGCAACACAGCCGGTCCGCCCGTGGTTCGCCATCGGAGGCATCGAGAATGCGCACCGGCTGGAGGACGTGCTACGCGTCGGCGCGCGACGGGTCGTCGTAGTGCGAGCGATCACCGAGGCCGACGATCCCGAGCAGGCCGCAGCCGCCTTCGCCCAGCGGCTGCGATCCGCTGGCTAGCGCTCGTTCCGCCGATACTCCTCGTGCTAGCGCTCGTCGGTGGCTTCGCGGCCGGTCAGGAGGGTCAACCCGTAGGCCCTGATCACCTCCTGGATCGGCTGAAAATAGGACTCGCCGCCGAGCAGGCAGCCGCCAGATCCGCCCGAGAGGGTGCCCTGCGCCTGGTTGCCGCTCATGAAGGGTCCTCCGGAGTCGCCGGCCTCGGCACAGACACTGGTCTTGGTGAGCCCGCTGACCACGTCGCCGTTGCCGTAGTTCACGGTCTCCCCCACGGCTTGGACCCGGCCACAGTGGAAACCACTGGTAGACCCGGACAGGCAAACCCGGTCACCCACCATCGCCGGGGTGCTGCCCGCCACGGTGAGATAGCCGCTGTCGGCATCGACATTGTGGGTCTGCGCCCACCCCGTTGACGCCACCTCGACGATGCCGTAGTCGTGACCAGGGAATGACGACTTGGCGACCGGACCGATGGGTTGGCCGTCTGGACCCGACCAGGTGCCACCAAGCTTCGTGCAGTGTCCAGCGGTGATGACATAACGGGTGTGGCCGGAGATGGCGTTGAACCCGAGCGAGCAGCGCCCTCCCTCGCTGCTGGTGATCGTGTCGCCGCCGTGCAGGTCGGACAGCAGTACCGGGCGCGCGCTGACGTGCTCGATGCGCACCGCGCGCTGACCGGCGGCGAACGTCCGGGCGGCGTCATCGTCGGTGGTCGACACGACCACCGAGTCGGTGGCCGGATCGACGTACCAGCCCGTCACCGCGTCCGGCACGCTGCTTGATCGCGCATCCAGCACAGCCATCACCGAATGCAGCAGCGGTAGATCGGGCAACGCGGGTGCAGCGGAGGCGGGCAGCGCGATGGCTACGCTGAGCGCGAGGCCCAAGGCGGCGGCAAGGAGCGCACGACGGCGGCTTCCGGGGGGCACGAGTCGAGTCCTCTCGTTCAGAAACCAATCCCCATCAGTCCCCGACGGCAACTCCACGCTACGGAACAGTTACGCTGCGGTGAAGACACCAATCGGTCGGATCCGCTAACCCATACGGTGAGTGTTGATCTCACTACGTGTAGTGCACGCAGGCCAGTCAGGGCCGACGTACCGTGCGCAACCCCGGATGGTCGGCGGGCAACACCCGGACCAAGACCGTTGCGCTCAGCCCGACGCAGGCTGCGACTAGCGGCCAGCTCAGCAGCAGCCGGGCGACGCCGAGAGCGATGACCGCGCCCGCCGCCCACAGCGGAGTGAACACCGCGACCCGGATCAGGTACTGCCCCACCCATACCCAGGAGGCCAGGCAGTACGCGCGCAGCAGGGCCGGATCGTGGCGCCACGAGCCGCGTTGCCCCAGTGCCCCGCCCACGATCACGCCGAGCAGCGGCCAGCGGAGCAGCACGCTGAGTGTCCACACCAACGCGCTGGCGATGTTGGACAGCAATTGGGTGAGAAAAAAGTCGGCAGCCCGGCCGGTGTACAGCGCGATCAGCGCCGCCACCGAGACGCCGAGCACGCCAAGCAGCGCGGCGAGCGGGCGGTCACCCCGGCGCCAGCGCAATGCGGCCACGGTGGCCCCGGTGGCCAGGGCGGCACCTGCTCCCCAGCCCAGCGAGTGACCCGATGCCAGCCAGCCCACCACGAATGCGATCACCGGTACAGTGGCGTCCAGCGCCGCCCGGCGGCCACCGAGCAGCGCTGTCAGCGTCTGCGAAACATCCGAGGGCGGCACACTTCCCAGGGTGCCCGATCGTCCGGTGACGCCGCTGGTCGACGGGTCGGTCTGAGCGGCCAGATCGGTCATTCGCGGAATTCGGGACTGGGTTAGGCACTGCCCGGCCGCATGCCGTCAGCGAGCGCGCACAGTCCGTATTCACTCATCCCCGAGCAGGCGGAGGGCCGCGCCGATCGAGCCTCACGAACGCTACGGTGTGGTAGGTACGCCTGCCCTACCCCAATTGAGGCCCTCCATGACAGTGACCTCAGAGTTCCCTCAGATCCCAGACACCACCCGACTGCTGTACGACCTCGAGCCGGTGGTCACCGAGAACCTTGATCGACACCTCGCCGCCGCCAAAGAGTGGATGCCGCACGAGTATGTCCCCTGGAGTCTCGGCCGCGACTACGCCGACCTCGGCGGGACGCCCTGGGACCCCAAGCAGTCGCGGCTGTCGCCGATCGCCCGGACCGCGCTGGAGGTCAATCTCCTCACCGAGGACAACCTGCCCAGTTATCACCGGGAGATCGGCCGCACGTTCGGCCGCGACGGTGCCTGGGGTACCTGGGTGCACCGGTGGACGGCCGAGGAGGGCCGGCACGCGTACTGCATCCGCGACTACCTGCTGGTGACCCGCGGGGTTGATCCGGTGGAGCTGGAGCGCGCCCGGATGCAGGTCATGCAGACCGGCTACGACACCCAGGACGCGCCGCTGCTACGCATCCTGGCCTACGTGTCCTTCCAGGAGCTCGCCACCCGCATCTCGCATCGCAACACCGGCCGCCACGCCGGAGATCCGATCGCTGAACGACTCCTGACCCGGGTGTCCACCGACGAGAACCTGCACATGGTCTTCTACCGCAATCTCGTCAAGGCTGCCCTGGACCTCTGCCCGGGCCCCGCCCTGCGCGCGATCGCTGATGAGGTCATCAACTTCAACATGCCAGGCATCGTCATTCCCGGCTTCGCCCGCAAAGCCGCGCTGATCGCCAAAGCCGGCATTTACGACTTGCGGATCCACCACGACGAAGTGATCTTGCCGCTGCTGCGCCACTGGGCGGTGTTCGAGTTGGCGGACCTCGACGCGGAGGGCGAGAAAGCCCGCGCCGAGCTCGCCGAGTTCCTCTCCCAGCTTGATCGCCAGGCCAGCCGGTTCGAGGAACGCCGCGCGCAGACCCAAGCGCGGCTTGCGGGCCAGCAATAACCGCACCTGGCGAGCAGAGCGGAGATATCCGATTACCGGAACGTCTGGAAATCCCGTGCTTCTGTTCGATAGCACCTGTGTCATGTGTTCTCGACTGGTGTCCTGGCTCATCGAGCATGAGTCCAATCACGACTTGCGCTTTGCCAGCCTGCGCAGCGATGCCGGGTTACTCGCGCTACGCCGTTGCGGAGTCTCGGACATCGATTTCGAGACCATGTATCTGATCGAGGATGGGCACAGTTACACGCGGTCCGCCGCTGTGGCGTGCGCAGCTCGACACCTCCGGTGGCCGTGGCGAGCTCTCACTGCTCTCACCCTGCTGCCCCAGGCTGCGTCGGATGACGTGTACCGGTTCGTGGCCCGCAACCGCTACCGCTGGTTCGGCACCCAAACCGAATGCCCAATCCCGCTACCTTCACTTCAACACCGTTTCCTCGATTAGCAGTGCCCGGTCCGCCGCGCAGTCTGGATGCAGACTGCTGTTTTGAGGGGCCGTTTAACCGCGTTCTGCATCCAGACTGCGGGGGAGGGTGCTCGGCGGATGTTGTTCAGGCTGGTTTGATGGGTGATATGGACCATCCCGACCAGACCCCCGCTGAGCTGCCCGCAGTGGTTGTCCCACGGCCCGTGGTGCCCTCCCGCCGAGCGCAGCCCCAACCAACACGATGGGATCTCGCGAGGCTGTCCGATCAGCTACGACGCGCGAGCCGACATCCCGCAGTGGCTAGCTCCCTGGCCACCGCCGCCGGGTTGTTGCTCCATGCTGGCCTTCGATGGGCTCTGACGGCACAAGGCCGGCCGGCGCAGCTCGGCGGCCCCGCCCTCACCCCGGTGCCGTCCACGGTGACCAACGAGCCTGGCGTGGTGCTCTTTCGCCAGACCGTCGTGATCGACACGTGGATCGCCCGCCACCGCTGAACCTGTGCGGGTCGCTCGCATACGGCACGCCGGCCACGTCACTGCATGGGTCGGGACCGCGCGACTCGTGGGCTGGTCGGTCCGCGCATCAGGACCTCCCCGTGGCCGGATGCCGATCCCACGGTCCAGGTAACCGCCCTCGACCTGCCAGCGGTCCGGTTTCACGCCGGCGACGTGTTCACCGCTGAGCTGCCGGATACGGGTATGACCTGATCATCCTCGGCAACGTCTGCCACCTGGTCAGTCCGGACACGAACCGGGCGCTGCTGCGGCGGCCGCGTCCCGCACTGCGCGACGGCGGCACACTGGCCATCGTCGATGCCTTGCCCTCTGCAGAGCCTGGGGAACGCCGTTGGTTGAGCCTGTACTCCCTGGGCTTGCGCATGCGCACGTCCGCAGGTGCGGGGTACCCGCTACACGACTACGCCAGCTGGGCCGCGGAGACCGGGTACGGCTCGGTCACGGCGATGTCCCTGTCCCGAACACCCCCGCTGGCGCTGATCAGCTGTCACCCGCTGGTTGATCACGGTTTAGGTGCTGATCATGGCGCCGGGCTACCGCAACGTAGGCGCATAGATTGGTGCTCTGATGACCCCGGTCGATTCGCGCAGCGCCGAGGACCCGTTCACCGCCACCGGCGCAGCTGAGCGTCACGCCGCCTACGCGGCGCTGGCCGCGGCGGGCCCGGTGCATAAGATCACCCTGCCCACCGGCGCCCCGGCGTGGTTGGTCACCGGCTACGACGAGGCACGCCAGGCGCTGCACGATCCCCGGTTGGTCAAAAGCGAACATGTGCTGACCACTGTCGGCCGGGGCGTGGTGTCCCCCGAGCTGCTCAGCGCAGTGACCAATCATATGCTCAACAACAACCCTCCAGCCCATACCCGGCTGCGCCGGCTGGTCGCCGCGGCGTTCACCCGCCGGCGCGTCGAGGAACTCGCGCCGCGGATCCAGCAGATCACCGACGAGCTGCTCGACGCGATGGCCGGCGCGGCGCAGGTCGACCTGCTCGAGTCGTTCGCCTACCCGCTGCCTATCACGGTGATCTGCGAGTTGCTCGGTGTGCCGGCGCAGCGCCGCTCGGAGTTTCACGAGTGGTCTTCCGTCGTGGTCTCCGGGGTGCTGGCCGGCCGGGAGGTATTCATCGCGGCCAGCGTTGCCATGGTGGGCTTCCTGCGTGAGCTGCTGGCGGCCAAGCGCGCCGCCCCGGCCGATGATCTGCTCTCCGCGCTGGTGGCGGTCCGGGACGGGGCCGACCGGTTATCCGAGGACGAGCTCACCTCGATGGCGTTACTGCTGCTCGTGGCCGGCCACGAGACCACCGTCAACTTGATCGCCAACGGGGTGCTCGCGCTGCTCACCCATCCCGGGCAGCACGCGCTGCTGCAGGCTCAACCGGACCGGCTGGGCACCGCGATCGAGGAACTGCTGCGCTTCGACGGCCCGCTGCAGGTTGCGACCTTGCGGGTGGCCAGTGAACCGATCGAGCTCGGTGCAGCCACCATCACAGCCGGGGACATCGTCGTCGTCGGCCTGCTCGCCGCCAACCGCGGCGCGGCCTGCGTCCCCCAGCCCGACGCGCTGGACATCACCCGCGCCGATAACCCACACCTGGCCTTCGGCCACGGCATCCACCACTGCCTGGGCGCACCGCTGGCGCGGCTGGAAGCTCGCATCGCGCTGGGCAGCCTGCTCGCCCGCTTTCCCAGGCTGCGCCTGGCCGTGCCACCCGGGCAACTGACCTGGCTGCCCGGCGTGCTCATGAATGGCCTTACGGCGCTTCCGGTCGCACCGGAGTGACGCCAGGCGGGGGCTGGCGGCGCCGCGCGCGGTCGAGTTGCTCCAGCGCATCCATCTCAGCGGCCCGTTCCGGCGTCGGAGCGGTACCACCGAGATGTGCCGGCACCCACCAGGGGTCGGTGCCGTGCGGATCCGGATAACGCGCGCGGGTTGCGTCGAGCAACCTGTTCATCACCTCGACCAGTTCGGCATCGGCCGCTGCCCCGCGCCCAGGTTGCAGCGGTGCCCCGATGGTGATGCTGATGGGGATATGCCGCCCATCGCGCAGGGTGAGCTTGCGACCCTTGGTCCACACCCGTTGGCTGCCCCACAGCGTCATCGGGATCAGCGGGACACCGGCCAGCCGTGCCATCCGGGTGGCGCCGGATTTGAACTCCTTGAGGCAGAAGCTGCGGCTGATCGTGGCCTCCGGGAAGATCCCCACCAGCTCGCCTGCCCGCAGCGCCTCGATCGCGTTCCGGAATGCAGCCGCGCCGGCCGCACGGTCGACCGGGATGTGGTGCATGGCCCGCATCAACGGTCCGGTCAGCCGGTTGGTGAAGACCTCCTGCTTGGCCATGAAGCGCACCAGCCGGCCGTGCTCGCGCCAGAAAGGGGTGCCGGCCAGCGCGAAGTCGAGGAAACCGGTGTGGTTCATCACCACCACACCGCCACCCGTCGCCGGGATGTGCTGTTGCCCGGCGACGTCGAGGCGCAAGTCCAGCGCCCGGAACAGGGCCGTCACGACATGTGCCACGCAGTGGTAGGCCCGATCGGTCATCGGCTCACGCTACCTGCCGCTACGACGCCGACGGGCCGTGTCCCCTCGCTGCAGGGAACACGGCCCGGGAGTTGGCGCGGCTAAGCGGTTGCGGGTTGCCCGCTCGCCGCCCTGAACAGGCCACAGCCGAAGACGAATGTCGCCAAAGCGGTGATCAGGTGCAGGAAGTTGTCTCCCGAGGCCCCGCTCGGGATGGACAGCAAGGAGAACAACCCCAGCCACCCGAGCACGGTGGCCAGCAGGTAGATACCGCCGATGGCGATGTTCATCCCCTCGGTGCCCGCCGGGGTCAGCGCGAATGCCGCCAGCAGCCAGAACGCGCCCAGGGCGATATGCACGATGTTGTGGAACGGGTTCACCATGAAGATTCCGAACAGCGCGTGGTTGGTCACCTCGGTGATGTTGCCGGATCCCGTGATGAAGAACCCGATGATCCCGCCGACGACGTAGATGCTGCCGGCGATCAATGAGAAGCTCTGCTCGGGCGTTCTGGGCGCCTTGCTGCTCTGAATCTTGATCCCGAACTTCTCCTCGGGAGTCACCATCGACATATCCAGCCCTTTCCTCTCGACTCTGTTCGCAATTCCCGCCAGGGCGGGACGCGCTTGACGAACCGGGGACGTCCAGCTGGTCCAGACCAGCTGCGGCACCGATCGGCGGTAGCTGCGCAGGTAGCAGCGCCGTTCGCCGGGATCGGTGGTCTCGGCAAGGCTGGAGGTCACTTCGGCCCACCACGCCATGCCCTCCTCGCGGGGCAGCAGGCCGGGCACCCAGCGCAGCGAGGTCGCAACGGCAGCTGCGGAACCCGCTGTGCGGACCGCGCTGTCACTGGCGACGAGTGCTCGCTGGCCGCTCATGCCGAACCTCCCTCAGTCGTGGGAACTGCTGACGGGCTGGGAGGCGCGAGCAGCCGGCTCAGACCACTGCGGTCCCGACCACGTTGCAGGGCATGAACGGCGCGAGCCCGGCCTTCCGTGGTCAGACGGTAATACCGCCGCGGCGGCCGGCCCTGGGCACGCGCCGGTTCCGGTTCCTCCCACCGGTCACTGACCCATCCGGCACCGCGCAGCCGTTGCAGGATCGGGTAGATGGTGCCCGGTTCCAACCCGCTCGCGCGCACGATCTCCAGCCCGTACAGCTCGGCGTCGGCCCGCTCGAGCAGCGCCCCCAGCACCGCGAGCACCCCCACCGTCATCCGCAAACCCGGCATAGAACTAACCCTACATAGCTAGAGTTCTTCTGTCATCCCTGCACCGCAACCCAGCCTGAGGGGCCGGGGACGCTCGCGTGGACCGCCGCGTTACGGGGCGGCGCGCCTGGTCGCTAGCGTCATGGGCACCCAGCCGCCCATGGCGTAGTCGCACAGCGGCTGTCCCCGACATGGAGACATATCGGGGTGAAAGGGGCCTTTTCACCCCGATATGTCTCCATGTCGGGGCGGGGAATCGGGGGCGAGGGGCAGGAGGACTTCGAAGCGGCAGCCTGGGCCGTGATTGTGGGCTTCGATGTGGCCGCGGTGGGCTTCGACGAGGCCACGCGCGATGGCCAGGCCCAGGCCGGCGCCGGGCTCGCCGGACGGGACCGGGGTGCGCGCATGGTTGGCGCGGTATCCAACGTCGAAAACACGTTCCAGATCAGTCTCGGGGATGCCGCCGCACCCGTCGTCGACGCGTAACCAGGCCTGCCCCTCGCGGCACCCCGCGGCGACCACCACGGTGCCGTCCGGTGGCGTGTGCCGGATCGCGTTGGACAGCAGGTTGCGCACCACCCGGGCCAGCTCCGGGTCGCTGCCCTGCACGATCGGCCAGTCACTGCCGGCGTCGGCCTGCAGGCGGACGCCCTTACGCGCCGCGGTAACGGCTTCGGCGGCCAGCGCCTCGGAGACGACCTCGCCCAACGGGATCGCGGACAGCGTCAACCGCAAGGCCCCCGAACTGATCCGAGACAGCTGGAACAAGTCGTCGACCATGCCGCTCAACCGCTGCGTCTGCTGGCCGATGCGCTGCGCGTAGTGGGCCACTTCAGCAGGCTCGGTCACGACGCTGTCGGCCAGCGCCTCGGTCATCGCCCGGATCCCGGCCAGCGGGCTGCGCAGGTCATGGCTGATCCAGGCGACCAGCTCGCGCCGTGCCGACTCGGCGGCCTGGTCCCGGGCGCGGGCTTCCCGCTGCCAGGTCACCTCCTGCGCGATACCGCGGCCCAGCAGCAGCCCCGCCGGCACGCTGACCGCCGCCACCGCGGCGGCCACCGCCAGCTCGGTGCTCAGCACGGGAGTGAACATCCACCCGTTGACGCCGAGCACCCCGGCCAGGGTTGCGGCCACCGGTACCAGCACCAGCACCGTCACCGCAGCGGTGATCGAATACCGGCGCATGCGATGCAGCAGCAGCGCGCCGAGCAGCGCCACCGGCAGGGTGCACAGCAACGCGATCGGGCCGACGTGGCGCAGCTCGTCGAGCACCGTGGCTCACTCCCCCAAGCTGGTGGCGCGGTCGTAGCGGTAGCCCACGCCCCACACCGTGGCGATCCGCCGGGGCACGGTGGGATCGGCCTCCACCTTCTCCCGCAACCGCCGCACGTGCACGGTCACCGTGGAGTGGTCGCCGAAGGTCCAGCCCCACACCTGTTCGAGCAGCTCGCTGCGGGTGAAGGCCCGGCCCGGGTGCTGGATGAGGAAAGCCAGCAGGTCGAACTCCCGCACGGTCAGCGCCAGCTCGTGGCCGCCCAACATGGCGCGACGGCCAGCGATATGAACGATCAGACCGTCGTCGGTGATCGGGGGTAGCGCGGTCACCGGTTGCGGGGCGCGAGCCCGGCGCAGCACCGAGGACACCCGCAGCACGAGCTCGCGGGGGCTGAACGGCTTGGTGATGTAGTCGTCGGCGCCGGTCTCCAGCCCGAGGATGCGGTCCTCTTCCTCGCCCAAGGCGGTCAGCATGACCACCGGCACCGGGCCGGCCGCCTGCAACCGCCGGCAGACCTCCAGACCGGGCAGGCCGGGCAGCATGAGATCCAGCACCACCAGATCGGGCGGGTTGATCTCGGCAGCGCACAGCGCCTGGTGCCCGTCCCCGACGAGCGTGACGTGGTAGCCGGCGCGGCCCAGATAACGGCCGACCACCTCACGCACCAGCACATCGTCGTCAACGACGAGGACGGAGCCGGCTGCATTCATGCGGCATCCTCCGGCTTCGTGGCGATGCGCGCGGTCAGGGTGGCCGCGGACAGGCCGAACAGCACCACGGTCACCGCCAGCCAGTGCCGGAAAAACGGCTGATCCGGCAACCCGGATGCCGCGTGGAACTCGGTGGGCAGCCGCAGGACCAGCGGGGCCCACACCAGCAGCAGCAATCCGGACACCAACACCGGCACCCGCAGGTAGTTCAGCCATCGCACGCCACCCACGGTTGCCAACGCGGGATAGCGGCGCAGCAGCACGACCAGCACGGCGTCCAGCCCGGCGTAGAGCGGGAACAGCACCAGGTCGTGGACGACCGCGCTGCCGACGAACCAGGCACCGATCCCGACCGGGTTGCCGGCCAGTAACCGGATCGCGGCGTAGCCGGCCACGGCGAAGCCGGCCAGCAGGGCCAGCAGTTGGACGGATTCGCGCCGCGCCATCGGGCTCACCCGACCAGGAACGTCATGCGCGAGACCCATTTGGTGTTGTGCACTCCGGGTATGGCCGGCACCACGATCCGGGCCGGGAAGCCGTGATCGAGGGACAGGTCCGCGCCGTTGACCCGCAGCGCAAGCAGGGCATCGGCGGCCCGCACCTGCCCGGCGGACAGGGTAACCGTGCCGAAACCGCCACCACGCTGCAGCGATTCGACGAACAACAGGTCGTCGGGCGCTGCGCCGGCGAGGTCGGCAAGGTCAGCCAGCCGCACCCCGGTCCAGGTCTGCACGCCGGTGGACCAACCTTCCACGCAGGCGATCGGCAGCCGGGCGGTGTGCTGCGGCAAGGCGAGCAACTCGGCGCGCGAGAACAATCTGGACACCGCACCGTTGAGCTCCAACCGCCACGAATCGTCGACGGGTCCGATACCGGCCATCACGGCGGTCTTGTTCACTTGGAAATCATTCGGGCCCGATCCGATCTCCAGCCCGCGCGGTGCCAGCAGGGCGGTCGACCGGGCCGCCCCACCGACGGTCTGGCCCACGGACAGCCCGAGCAGCGCCAGCGAGCTGAATGCGACCATGCCCAGCGCGCCACGCCGCGAGATGGTGGGCGGGGCAGGGTCGGGCGACACCAGATGATCAGGATCCGGAGGTTCCGGGCGGGTGGCCGACAGCGGGGTCCGCAGCTCCCTGGTCAGGCTGCGGGCCCGCAACGCGGTCACCATCCGGCGCAGCCGGAACGCCACGTGCACCACGAACGCGGCGATGAACACCCACGCTCCGTAGTAGTGCGCCTGGTAGAACACGAACGGCCAGGCGTAGTAGTACTGGATGTTCATCACGCCGGTGACCAGCTCGAACACCGCACCACCGACGAGCAGCAACAACGACGCGCGGTCGGCCAGGTGAACCAGCGAGCGGGCCGGCGGCCACTCGAACAGCTTGGGCAACACCGACCACAGCTTGGCCAGCACGATCGGGATCAGCACCAGGCCCAGGGTGACGTGCACGCCCTGGTTCACCCAGTACAGCCAGGACGGGCCGGCGGGCCAGCCGGGCAGCCAGGAACCGAGCAGCCCCTTGTTCGGCGTCGTGTCGTTGCCGGGCGCCAAGTTCGGGTTGTAGGCGGCGTAGGACGCCAGACCGGTGAGGAACATCAGCGTGATACCGGGCAGCAGCACCACGCTGAGCACGGCGGTGAACCACGGCCCACGCAACGGGCTACGCCAGAACCGCGCCCGGAACGGGCCCGGCGGCGGATGCTCGGCCACCTGGCGAACCCACCGATCCAGCACGGTCACGGTTTCACGCTAGCCGTCGAGCAAGGTGCCAGGGCTTACCGTCCGCTGACGTGACGCAGCTCGATGAAACAGCGACCGGCGTGGTAGCGGTCCGCCACCTGGAACCCGGCCAGCGCGGCCAGCGCGGCCAGCACCGGCAGCTCGGCGATCGCCCACGGGAACCAGGGACCCGCGGCGCGGCCGGCTACCTGCAGCCGGGCAGCTCCCCGCCACAGCCCAGCTCCGGGATGCTCAGCCTCCACCAGCATGGTGCCCCCACGCCGCAGCAGGGCCGCACAGCGGCGCAGCAGCCGCATCGGGTCCCCGCCGATGCCGATGTTGCCGTCGGCCAGCAGCACGTGGTGCCAGCGTCCTTCCCTCGGCCCTTCTCCAGGGAGTGTGGCGAACACGTCGCGGTGCAGCACCGCAGCTCCTCGGGAGTGGCATTGCCGGACCGCCAGCGGCGAGCAGTCCACGCCCAGCGCCGGCACCCCGCGACCGGCCAGCTCGGCCACCAGCCGGCCGGGTCCGCAGCCCAAATCCACCGTCGGCCCGGTGCACCGGTTCAGCAGCCAGGCATCCTCGCCGTCCGCGGAGCCCAGCCAGCGCTGCGGGGCCACCGGCAGGATCCGGCCGTCGTCGCCGACGAGCTGGGCGGGCCGACCAGCCAGGACCGGGTCGAAGACCGCGGTCCGTTCGACGGTCACCGGCGGCCGCCCAGCGCTGCCCAGCCGGCAGCGACCGCGGCGGCAAACCGGCCGCCGGGCACGGCCTCGGCGACGGCGACGGCGTCTTCCCAGGTGTCTACATCTGACAACACCGGTAGTTCGGTCACCTGGCAGCCGGCGGTTCGCAATGCGGCCAGCGTCCTGACGCCGGTGTCCGAGCGCGACGTCGGGATGTCGGCGATCAGATCGGCCAGCTCCGGGCGTTGCACCCCCAGCACCCACCAGCCGCCATCGGCAGCCATTCCGAGCGCCGCATCCACGCCGTCGCCGTCAAGCAGCTCCCGGCAGTGGTTGAGCAGCGCGGCGCCGGCCTGCGGGGTGTCCATGCCGATCTGCAAGACCGGCCGGTGACCCAGCGCCGCGGCGGTGTCGGCGTACGCGGCGGCGATCCGCTGGCCCAGCGTGGTCCCACGCTGGGCCAGCACCGTGGTGTCGCGCAACCGGGTGCATAGTTGCGCGCTGTCGATCGCGTTGGTCAGGTCGCCGGCCAGGGCCACCACCGGGAGCACGTCGGGCACCGCCAGCACCGCGTCCAGGGTGTCCAGAAACGCCGCCGCGGCGATCCGGGCAGCGTGGTCGGGGGTGGTCGGCGGGCACAGCCGGGTCTTGACCTCCCCCGGTACCGGCGCCTTGGCCAGCACCAGCAGCGCCGCCCGCGCCCCCTTCACCACCCCCACGCCCCCATCTTCCCCTCCCCCACCCTCCCAAACCCTTACCTCTCGGTGACATCGGCGCAGAAGGCATTGAGGATCGCGTCGGTGAGTTGGGTCGGGGGGAGGGTGAGATCCAGCGTGATGCCGGGTTCGTCGGCAGATAGCGGTTCGAGGGTGGCGTATTGGGAGGCCAGCAGATCGGGTGGCATGAAGTGACCGCGCCTGGCGGCCAGACGTTGCGCGACCAGCTCGCGGGGTCCTGCCAGGTGCACCATGCGGACGTCGCGACCCGCGCCGCGCAATACGTCCCGGTAGGCGCGCCGCAGCGCCGAGCAACTCACCACGGCGCATTCGTCCCGGGCGGCCCGCTCCGCCAGCCACGCTGCGATCGCCGCCAGCCACGGCGCTCGCACCACGTCATCGAGCGGGTGGCCGGCGGCCATCCTGGCGATACTCGTTGCGGGGTGGAAGTCGTCGCCGTCCGCGAATGCGCACCCGGTCCGGGCGGCGATCAGGGCGGCGACGGTGCTCTTACCGGATCCGGATACCCCCATCACGACCAGCTGCATGGGTTGTGAGTCCCCACGTTCAATGACCCTGCGTCCAATCACCCCGTGAATCCTCCGGTGGAGGGAGGTGTTTGCGCTGCACCACTCCTATCGTGCCGGTATGGCATCCTCGAGTGTGGCATCAGAACCGACTCCCGCCGCGCGGCCGGCGCCCGACCGTAACCTTGCGCTGGATCTGCTGCGAGTGACCGAGGCTGCTGCGATGGCGGCGGGCCGGTGGGTCGGCCGGCGCGACAAGGACGGCGCCGACGCCGCCGCCGTGGCGGCGATGCGGGCCATGATGGGCACCGTCGCGATGGACGGCATCGTCGTCATCGGTGAGGGTGAGAAGGACGACGCGCCCATGCTCTACAACGGCGAACGGGTCGGCGCCGGCACCGGCACGCCGTGCGATGTGGCGGTCGATCCGATCGATGGCACCACCCTGACCTCCAAGGGCATGGGCAACGCGGTGTCGGTGCTCGCGGTGGCGCCTCGAGGCGCCATGTATGACCCGTCGGCGGTGTTCTACATGGACAAGCTCGTCGCCGGCGCGGACGCCGTCGGCGTCGTCGACATCCGGCAGTCCCCGGAGGACAACATCGCCGCGCTGGCCCGCGTGCGGGAGAGCACGCCGGAGGACATCACGGTCTGCATGCTCGACCGGCCCCGGCATGACGAGCTGGCCCGCCGGGTGATCAAGACAGGCGCGCGGATCAAGTTCATCACCGACGGGGACGTCGCCGCGGCAGTGCAGGCGGCGACCATCGATTCGGGGGTCGACCTCATGCTCGGCATCGGCGGCACTCCGGAGGGAGTGATCACCGCCTGCGCGATCCAGTGTCTCGGTGGCGTACTGCAGGGGCGGCTACATCCGCGCAGTGACGAGGAGCGACGGCGAGCCGACGAGGCGCAGCTCGATCTCGACGCGGTGCTGACGACCGAGGATCTGGTCAGCGGCAACGACTCGTTCTTCGTGATGACCGGGATCACCGACGGCGAGCTGCTGCACGGGGTGCGCTATGGGCGGCACCGCGCGATCACGGAATCACTGGTGATGCGCTCGCGCAGCGGCACCGTCCGGCAGGTGCGCAGCACCCACCACCTCGACCGGCTGGAGCTCTACAGCATCGTGGACTACCGGCACGCCGGGAGCGGCTCCTAGCGCTTTTTGCGGCGGTGCGTGAGGCCACCGCCTTCGATGCCCGCATGGCGCACATGCCAGCCGTGCTCGTATGGACACCGGAAACGCTGTAGCCGGCGGCCGGATGCCGCCACCAGGCAGTTGGCCGCCGTCAGCGTCAGGATGGCCCGGTGATCGCAGCACGGACACCGGGGTGCCATGCTGTAGCTCGGCCCGATCACCCCGGCAGCGTAACTCCTTACAGCCCGGAATCAGCGCAGCCATCCCCGCCGGGCCATACACCCGGGCGTCAGGCGTTGCGGCGGGGCGGCGAGCGCCGGTTGAGTTCGGCGAGCATCCGGTTGTAGGCCGCCCGGGCCTCTTCGTCGTCATCGACGTCGGCACTGGTCCCGACGGTGTCATAGTCCGCACCGGATGGCGATCCGATCTTGGCCAGCGAGTGGCGCCGGGCCCCTTCCAGCCAGTCGCCGAGCCGGGCGCCGGAGCCGATCGCGCTCCACTGGGCGACCACGGCGAGCATCAGCAGCATCATCAGCCCGTCGCCGACCACCCACATGATCGCCCCGGCCGAGTTCTGATCCTCCAGCAGGGTGGGTCCCCATCCCGGGCGCATCAACGCGGTACTCGGCGCCAGCGGGTGCCCGGTGAGCATCAGCGCCACGCCTACCAGCGTGTCGGCCCCCATCGCCAAGGCGAGCAGCGCGAAGCGGACGATGTGCGGCACGGACCAGGGGCTGGCCTCCGAGCCGGCCAGCGGCCAGAACAGCAGGTAACCACTGACCAGGTAGAGGATCTGCTCAAGCTGGTGCACCGCCGGCTGGGTGGCCATCAGCTCCGGGAAGCCGGTCAGGTGGGTGGCTACCAGCACGGCCGTGTACAACCCCACAGCCAGCACGGGGAACGTCAGCCAGCGCACCAGGCGACCACCCGGCATCCTGCCCCAGATAAGGCGCACCGGTTGACCCCAGATCAGCAATATCGGCACAACCATGATCAACAACAGATGCTGGATCATGTGCACCCACAGCAGGGCGTGCCCGTACACCTCGATGCTGCTGTGCACCGACAGCAGCAACACCACCACGCCGGCCAGCCACGACGCCGTCGCGTGCAGCGGCCAGCCGCTGGCCGCGGTCCGTGACCGGCGCCGCACCGCGGTCAGATAACCGACCACGGCGAGTGCCGCCAGCACGTCGAAGATCGGCGCCGACGTCCAGGTGGTCAAGGCGGTATGCCAGGTCAGCGGCGGGATGTCCGTGCTCCGCTCCCCTCTCCAGCAGTGGCCAGCCACCCTGAGCCTACCCGCCGGCCCCGCCGCAGTAACGGCAGTCGATGCATACCCGCAGCTGTGGCACGCTGTGGGTGCCTGAGGCTGGACGTGAACGAAGGAGTGATCTCGTTTCGTGACTTCCCGCCCACGGTTGCTGGCAATCATGGGATCCGGCGAGACCGCCCCGACCATGGCCAAGGTGCATCGCCTACTCGTGGACCGGCTGCTTGTCGACCAACTGGGCGCGCCACCGGTGGATGCGGTCGTCTTGGACAGCCCGTACGGATTCCAGGAGAACGCCGACGAGATCTCCCAGCGCACCGTCGGCTACTTCCGGAATCTCCGGATCCCGCTCGAGGTCGCGTCGTGGCGAACCGCGGACGATGTGCTGGCCCGCGAACGGGCGCTGGCGCGGATCGACGGCGCCGGTTATGTCTTCTCCGGCCCGGGAAGCCCGACCTACGCGCTCGGGTTGTGGGAGAACAGCCCATTGCCTGCCGTGCTGGCCGGCAAGCTCGCGGACGGCGGCTGCGTCACATTCGCCAGCGCGGCGGCGGCGACCCTCGGAGCCGTGACCGTGCCGGTGTATGAGATCTACAAGGTCGGCGCGACTCCGTTCTGGGCCGGCGGCCTGGACCTGCTCGCTCGCTTCGGCCTGCGCGCGGCGGTGATCCCGCACTACGACAACACCGAGGGCGGCACCCACGACACCCGGTTCTGCTACCTCGGCGAGCGCAGGCTGCGACTATTGGAGTCGATGTTGGACGCCGACACGGTCGTCCTGGGCGTGGATGAGCACACCGCTGCCGTGTTCGATCTCGATAACGACGCTGTCACCGTGCTCGGCCGGGCCAGTCTGACCCTGCGCAGGCAGGGCGTGAGCACGATCTTCGCGTCGGGTACGACGGTGGCCATCGATGAGCTGCGCGCGGTCGCCGCAGGTGGGGCTGCACCGGCGGGAGCGGGAGCGGGCGCGGGATCGCCGGCCGCGCAGGCGACCGACCCGACACCTTCCCTACGCGCCGAGGCCGAACGATTGGAGCGCGCCTTCGACG
The DNA here is from genome assembly GCA_035606945.1 of Pseudonocardiaceae bacterium. Lineage (GTDB taxonomy): Bacteria > Actinomycetota > Actinomycetes > Mycobacteriales > Pseudonocardiaceae. Next base: position 19,699 of record DATNDR010000115.1, on the reverse strand, counting down.
GCGGGCTGCAAGCCCGGGACGTGAACGCGGCCGTGACGGCCGTCCTCGAACTGGAACAGGCGATCGTCGACTGGTCGGCCGATACCGAGGAAATGGATGGCATCGACCGCCCCCGCGCCACGCTGCGCCGGATGGTGACCCGGTTGGCCGAGTTCGCCGTCCTGGGCGCGCGGGATCCCCGGGACGTCGTCGCGCCCTTCGTCGATACCCTCCTGGAGGTGCGGGAGCAGGCGCGCGAGCAGGGTTTGTGGACTATTGCCGACACCTTGCGCGAACGGCTCACGAGGGCTGGGATCCAGGTACGCGATACCCCGCAGGGTGCGATCTGGTTACTCGCTGAACATCGACCCGGGCACCAGGCGTGATTGAGCTGATCCTGGTGCACGGGTAAGGCACGGGGCTGACGCTGGAGTATCAGGCCGTCCGGCGATGCGCGACGGCGGTGGCGTCATGCTCAGCGGTCGGTCGTAGATCAGGTGGCAGGCCGCTGACAGTGGACCGAGTTGCCGGCCCGACGGATTTCGAGCGAGGCGACCGGCGCTGCCGCCACATCGGCATGCCGGGCACGGTTCCGCCGGCGGGTCCGGGCAGCCGGTCGAGCGCGATCACCAGGACGAGGCCGAGCACCACCAGCCCGTGGGCGAGCAACCTCGCCGTATCCACGCCGCCGGCCATCGCATCCATCACGACCAGCACGGTGAGCACCGCCACGAACGTCGCCAACGTGGGAACCATCCCGGAGGGCCGTGATGAGCGCCAGGCGACCCACAGGAAGCCAACGCCCAGCGCCAGATTCCACGCGGCGCTCTCGTGCGCGAAGTGGGCCACCGAGGCGCCTTGCAGCACGACGCCGCCGTGCTCGCTGCTGTGCGCCCCGATCATGCCGACCAGGGCCACCTCGGCTTGCGCGAGGCCCACCAGGCCGAGCAACACCCGGACTGCGGCAATCAGCTGGGGCCGGCGGGAACGGGGGGCGGCGGCGAGGACCGCATCGACGACATCGGGCTCCGGGGTGGCAACCGCGGTGCGGGCAAGCCGGGTGACGCGGGCCGCGTCGTCGGCGAACCGATGGCAGCCGGGGCAGGTCGCCACATGCTCATCGACCGCACTGCGTTCCGCCTCGCTGTCCTCACCGTCCAACCGGGCGGAAAGGGCCTCCTTACACTGTGTGCAGTCCACGTGACAATGGTCGCGCAGTGGAGAGCTAGGGTTCCCGGAAACTTTTAGTTACCCTTGCCCGCATGGGTGACCCCCGACCTGATGACACACACGCCACCACGCTGGCGTTAGCCGCTGGCGCCGGTGATCGCGACGCCTTGACGGCGTTCATTCGGATTACGCAGCGTGACGTATACCGTTTCCTGGGCCATTTGTGCCAGCGGGACGAGGCCGAGGATCTCACCCAGGAGACATACCTGCGAGCACTGCGTGCGTTACCGACCTTCGCCGGCCGTTCCTCGGCCCGCACCTGGCTGCTGGCCATCGCTCGGCGAGTCGCCGCCGACCAGATCCGCCGCAGCTCGGCGCGGCCACGCACCACCGCGGTCGAGGACTGGGACGCCGTCGTGGCCGCGAACCCAGCGCACCGGCGGTCGGGGTTCGACGAGGGCATCCTGCTCCGCGAACTGGTGGCGGGGCTCGACGCCGACCGCCGCGACGCCTTCGTGCTCACTCAGGTGTTGGGCTTGGATTACGCCGCCGCCGCCGAGGTGTGCGGCTGCCCGGTCGGCACCATCCGATCCCGGGTGGCCCGGGCGCGGGAAGACCTGATCCGGGCGATGAACGCACCCGGACTGCGCGGCCGAAGGGCTACCAGCTAGGCGCCGCGGGCCCGGTCCGGAACAGACGAGCTGACCTGCCACGTCAGGGCTGTACGCCACCACCGCGTGCCACAGCCGCGGATGCGCATCGACCGCGGCGATCACCGCCGGACTGGTCCGGGCCACCAGCGACAGATGCCGCAGCGCATGTGCCAGCACGTGCTCGACCGCCACCATGACGGGGGACGGCGCCGCGGCGTCTGCAGAGCAGACGACCGTCGCATCCGCCGGGACGGCACGCGCGTGCTCGGGCGGGTTCGGGTCCGGTAGGACCGCGTAGGTCAGGATCAGTCCAGCCGGGCCAGCTCGCCACGATGTCGAGTGCACGACCGTCCCGGCAGGCACGGCGGCAGCCAAGCCTGCCAGTTCACGTGCCCGAGTATCGGGTCGGCACCCCGCCGGTAGATCGCCGCCCGCGACACGCCACCTCGGCTGGTCGTCGTCGGACATCGACAGCAGCAACACCTCGATCTGGACCTCGTGCACCCGCCCTCCACTCTTTGTTGCGATGATGATACTAATGCAATGTTCTTGCGAGAAGCCCTGCCAATCGGCCTGTATGTCAGAACGCCGCACGCTGTCATGAGAAACGCGCAAGGTCGTCACTCTGACGTAGGCACCTGGATCTGCCCGCGGATGGGGTAGGCCGCCTCGTCACTGGCCCACCGCGCATCCCGCCACGTGGCGGCGGCACCCCCAGACGCTGCAGACTCCGCGGACTCCGCCCGGTCGGCGCGGGCCCAGCGCACGACCAACGCCAGTACTGTGATCATGACCGGCACTTCGCCCAGCGCCCAGCCGAGCACTGCGCCGCGGCGCTGGTCGGCCAGCAGGTCGGTGACGAACGGCAGCCGCAACGCCGTGTAGAACTGCCCGGCGACGGGAGTGGCGCGGCTCAACAGCCAGGCGGAGAACGCGGCGTGCAGCGCCATCACCGCGAACACCATCACGATCCGGCCGATCGCCGGTAGGCCACGTTCGGGCATGCTGCGCCCCAGCACCGGCCAGAACAGTGCCAGCCCGGTGCCCAGGAAAGCGACATCCATGCCCAGATGTGCCCAGTGCTCGAGCACGATCGACCCGAACAGCCCCGTCGGGTAGAGCCCGAACAGCGTCACCGCTACTGCCGTCCAGGCCACCGCCGGGTGGCGAACGAACCGCACGGCAGGCGAGTCGAGCAGGCTGAGCAGCCGGGTGCGCAGCCCGGCGCTGGTCGCCTCCAGCGCCAGCGTGACACCGTGGCCCAGCACCAGCAGCACGGGTACCAGCGTGGCGAGCAACATGTGGGCAACCATGTGCACGCTGAACACCGCGTGGCCGTAACTACCCAGGCCCGACGAGGTGGCCACCAAGAGCGTGGCGCACCCGGCCAGCCAGCAAGCGGTCCGCACCACGGGCCAGGACCGCCCGTCTCGCCGTAGCCGACGCACCCCGAGCAGGTAGCTGACAGCGGCGAGCACTGCCAGCGGCCCGAAGACCAGATCGAGCCGCCAGTGCAGCGCCAGGTCCGGCGCGCTGAGATGCGGGGGCAGCTCATAGCCCAGCAGGTACACCAGGCGGCTGGGCTGGTAGCCGGCCTGGGCCGGAGGGAACAGCCGGGTCAACGCCGTACCCGCGGCGCCGGCAGCGGCCAGCAGTACCAGTTCCACCCCAGCCAGCCACCCCACCGCGGCGGCCCTGGGCCAGGCGTGGGCCGCCACCCGGGCCCACCGGCCCGCGACGGCCAGGCCAACCAGCGCCAGCCCGCTGGCCAGCACCAGCAGCCCGTAGCCGCTGCGCAGCAGATCCACCGGGTCGATCGCCAACACGGCACTCACCAGCCCGTAACCGCCGACGACCAGTAACGACCACGTCGCGATCACGCCATGCCTGCGCAGCAGCACATCTCGGGCTGCATACCCGCGAGTCAGCTCCACCAGCACTGCGAGGGCGCTGCCCAGCCATACCACGGCCGCCAGTACGTGCAGGGTAAGCGCGTCACCGGCCCAGTCGTGGGATTGCTCGGCGTTGGTGGCGGTGGTCAAGGTGACTGGCAGCAGCCCCACGACGGCGACGACCAGCAGTCCCACGGCGCTGCGCCAGGACAGCGCCCACCCAGCCCCGAGTGCCACCCCGGCCGCGATGACCGCCGCGATCGCCCAGCCGGACGCCTGCTCGACGCTGTCGATACTGGAGAACAGCGCGGGCAGCTGGCTCAGCAGCCGCGCCGGCGGGATGGAGGCGTTCTCCGCGGCGGTGAGCACCGCTACCGCTGTCGAGGCCACCGCCTGAACGGTGGCCCACCCTCGAGCCCTCCGCAGCCCGGCGTAGCCGCGCGGGGACACCGTGCCGTACGGGTCACCGGGGCACAGCACCGCAGCCAGCAGCAAATTGCCGACGGTGGCGGCCGCCGCTCCCAGCGCGATCACCCGGGCAGCGGGCAGCCCGGCATCGACCACCGGACCGAGGTCGGACAGCCCGTAGAGCATCCCGACGCTAGGACCGAACGTGGCCAGCAACCCACCGGTGAGCGCGGCCATCCCAACCAACCCAGCTGCCACAGCCAGCCACACCCCGCGGCCACCACTGGGGGTGCCGGTCATGATGGGCTGGTTGCCTGGAAGTGCCGCAGCCGCAGGCTGTGGGACACCACGAACACCGACGACAACGCCATCGCCGCGCCGGCGATCAGCGGGTTCACCAGGCCGGCCACGGCCAGCGGCAGCGCGGCGACGTTGTAGCCGAACGCCCAGACCAGGTTCCACCGGATGGTGCGGTGGGTCCGCCGGGCCAGTTGCACCGCGTCGGCGACGACGAGCAGGTGCTCGCGACCCAGCACGATGTCCGCGGCCTCGATGGCGGCGTCGGTGCCGTGCCCGATCGCCATGCCCAGATCGGCCGCGGCCAGCGCGGCGGCGTCGTTGATCCCGTCGCCGACGACCGCGACGCTGTGGCCCTCGCGCTGCAGCCGCCGCACCACCTCGACCTTGTCCTGCGGCAGCGCCTCGGCGACCACGTCGTCGATGCCCACCTCAGCGGCGACCGCGGCGGTGGTGCGGGCGTTGTCACCGGTCACCAGGATCGGGCGCAGACCGAGCCGGTGCAGCGCCGCCACCGCGACGGCGCCGCTGGGACGGACCTGGTCGGCGACCGCGAGCAGACCCTGCGCGGCGCCGTCCCATCCGACTAGCACCACCGTCACGCCGCGGTCCTCCAGCTCCCGCCGGTGGTCTTCCAGCAACTCCGGGATGGCGTAGCCGTGGTCGGCCAGCAGTCGGGGTCGGCCGAGCACCACCACACGGCCGCGGACCGATCCGCGCGCACCCAGCCCCGGTAGCGCCTCGAACCCCGTCACGGCCGCCAACTCACCGGTGCGTTGCCCCGCGGCTGCGGTGATCGCCGCGGCGATCGCATGCTCCGACGCGTGCTCGACGGCCCCCGCCACTGCCAGCAGCTCGTCTGCTTGCACACCGGGCACCGCGCGCACGTCCACCAGCTGCATCCGGCCCTCGGTCAGGGTGCCCGTCTTGTCGAAGACGATGGTGTCGACGCGGCGGGTGGACTCCAGCGCGTGCGGGCCCTTGATGAAGATGCCCAGCTCAGCCCCACGCCCGGTGCCGACCAGGATCGCGGTCGGAGTGGCCAGCCCCAGCGCGCACGGGCACGCCACCACCAGCACGGCCACCGCCGCGGTGATCGCCGCCCCGGTGGGTTGCCCGGCGACCAGCCATCCGGTCACCGTCGCCGCCGCCAGTACCAGCACGACGGGCACGAACACCGCAGCGACGCGATCGGCCAGCCGTTGCACCGCCGCCTTGCCCTCCTGGGCCTGTTCGACCAGTCGGGTCATCCGGGCGAGCTGCGTGTCGGCGCCGACCCGGGTGGCGCGCAGCACCAGCCGCCCACCAGCGTTGATCGTGCCCCCGATCACCTCATCACCCTCGTCGACCTCGCGCGGCACCGGTTCCCCGGTGACCATGCTGGTGTCCAGCGCGGAACGTCCCTCCTCGACGACCGCGTCGGTGGCCACCTTCTCCCCGGGTCGGGCCAGGAACCGGTCCCCGATCACCAGCTCGCCGACCGGGATCCGGACGGTTCCGCCGTCGCGCAGGACGTCGACATCCTTGGCGCCCAACGCCAGCAAGGCGCGCATGGCGGCGCCCGCGGACCGTTTCGCTCGCGCTTCGAAGTACCGGCCGGCCAGCAGGAACGTGGTCACCCCGGCCGCGACGTCCAGGTAGAGGTCATGATCCCCGCCGGTGAGCACCGACAAACCACGGCCCAACCCGGGCTCGATTGGGCCGCCGCGCACCATCACCCACAGCGACCAGAGCGACGACGCCAGCACCCCCACCGACACCAGGGTGTCCATCGAGGACGTGCGGTGCTTCAAGCCGTTGAACGCGGCCCGGTGGAACGGCCACGCGCACCAGCAGACCACCGGAGCGGCCAGCAGCAGGCACACCCACTGCCAGCCGGTGAAGCGCAGCTCGGGAAACAGCGACCAGGCCAGCGACAAGTCGCACAGCGGCACCCCGATCACCGCGGCCACCGCCAGCCGCCGGCGTAGGTCGGCAACCCGGTCGTCGGCGGCTCGTTGCTCCCCTACATGGCCGCCGTCGCGAACGTCGTCGACCCGTTGTGCGGCATAGCCGGCGCGTCGCACCTGCTCGATGAGCACCCGGGGGTCGGTGCCGGCCGCGCACCGCACCCGGGCCCGCTCAGTGGCGTAGTTCACCGTCGCACTCACACCGTCGAGCTTGTTGAGGGTGCGCTCCACCCGCGCCGCGCAGGCGGCGCAGGTCATCCCAGCCACCCGGATCTCGTATTGCCGAAGGTCCGGCGAAACCCGGGGGGTCGTGGCGCCGGTCGTCTGGATCGCCTCCTCGCTCGCCAGATCAGGCTAGCCGCCCGCCCTTGCGGCAGCGCAAATACACCACCTACTGTGCGATGCGCAACGGCACGAAGAAGCCGGTGAGAACCCGGCGCGGTCGCGCCACTGTGATCGGGCGGTTGGTCCCGCCCGGAGCCAGACCTTCCGCCGTTGCGCAGCTGGAGCCCTGTCAGGGACGCGCCATCCCGAAGGAGTTGCCCGTGCACATTCCCGACGGTTTCGTCTCCCCGGCGGTCGCGATCGCCGGAGCCGCGGTGGCCGTCGCCGGACTGGCGGTGTGCGTACGCCGTGCGGGCCGGGGGGCCACCGAGCGGCAGCTACCACTGGCCGGTCTGGCTGCCGCGGCCTTCCTGGTCCTGGGTGCGCCGATCATCCCGATTGCGGTGGGCACAGAGGGGCACCTGCTCGGTGGCACGCTGGCCGTAGCGCTGCTCGGGCCGTGGCTGGGACCAGTGGTGATCACCGTCGTCACCGTCGTGCAAGCCGTGTTCCTCGGTGACGGCGGGCTGTCCACGCTCGGAGTCAATGTGGTGAACCTGGCCCTGGTACCGGCCGCAGTCGGCTACCCGGTGCTGCTCGGACTGCGCCGGCTGCTGCCCCGCGGATCAATGGGTGTCGCGGTGGCTGCCGGCGTCGCCGCTGCGGTCTCGGTGCTGGCTGCGGCGGCACTGTTCACCACGGAGTACGCCATCGGCGGCACCGCCGGGCTGCCGCTGCGCACCGTAGCGGTCTCCACGATCGGGGTGTACTCGTTAGTGGCACTGGCTGAAGGACTGGTCACCGCGCTGGTGGTGCGAGCGCTGCTGACGGTACGCGCGGACCTGGTTCCGGTGGCCCCCCGGTAGTGACACTTCAGGCCAAGATCAATCCGTCCCGAGCTGCACCACAGGGCGCCGTCCGTGGCGCGCGAGTAGCGAGCACACTGGACGGTGTGAGCCGGCCGTCCGCACGACAACTCCCGAGCGCAGCACCCGCGCGGCGCCGGTTGTCGTCCCAGGCGCGGCGAGGTGAGCTGCTCGAAGCGGCGCTACAGGAATTCAGCAGCCGCGGTTACTACCTCGCCCAGATGGAACACGTCGCGGCCCGGGCCGGAGTGAGCAAGGCACTGGTGTATCAGCACTTTCCGAGCAAGGAGGAGCTGTTCGCCGCGGTCACCGAACAGGTCGTGCAGGGTCTCATGGGGCGACTGCCCGGCGTACTGAGCAAGGCCGACGATGCCCTCGGTGCCTGGCGCGGCACGGTCCGGCTGCTCTGCGACCTGGTGAGCGAGCGCCCGGAGGCCTGGGCGCTGGTCGCTCGGCACCTGGACAATCCAGAGCTCGGCGCGTCGCTGCGGCGGTTGCGCGAGCAGGTCATCGAGGTCGTCGCGGCGGTCCTCGCCGGTTACTACCACCCCGAACCCGGCGCTACGGTGTTGTCTGAGCAGGAGGTCCTTGCCCAATCCCGGCTGCTGGTGCCCTTGCTCGTGGGTGCGTTGCAAGGGCTGATGTCCTGGTGGCTGGAGCATCCAGAGGTGCCGCGGGCGAAAGTGGAGGCCCGGGCAGTGGACTTCGGGTGGTTGGGCCTGGATCGGATTCGCCGTGGTGAGTGGCTTCCACTTGAAAGTGACTGACGAGTCAGTTACTTTGGGATCGTCCGCGCGTTCTCAAGGAGACCGTCAATGTCCAGCGCCGTTGAAGCGATTGCCAGCCCCGTCCCCGACCGCGAGGTCACCGCGCAGCGGCTGCTCAAGACCTCGGCCAAGCACTCCTACGACCCCGCCGTCGAGATCGATTGGGAGGCGCCGCTGGCGCCGGACCGCTACTTCCTCGATCCGCGCCGCAGCTCGCTCTACGGCACCGCGCTGTGGGAGCAGATGAGCGAACAGCAGCGCATCGCGCTGACCAAGCACGAACTGGCCAGCCTCTACAACATGGGCATCTGGTTCGAGACGATCCTGATGCAGATGCTCATCCGGCACGTCTACGACCGTCCCAAGGGCAGCGCGCACGCCCGGTACGGGTGGACCGAGGTCGCCGATGAGTGCCGGCACTCGGTGATGTTCTCCCGGGCGGCGGAGAAGTTCGACGGCTCCGACTACGGGCCTGACTGGTTGGTCCACCATCTCGGGCGGTTGCTCAAGACGACCTCCACCAACACCCTGACCTTTGGCGGCGCCCTCTATGTCGAGGAGATCCTCGACGCGCTGCAGCGCGAGCAGATGATCGACGAGTCCCTGCAGCCGATCGTCCAGAAGGTGTCGTGGATCCACGTCGTCGAGGAGGCCCGCCACATCCGCTACGCCCGCGAGGAGATCCTCCGCCAGCGGCCCCGGCTGGGCCGGCTGGGTATGGCCTACAGCCGCTTCGTCCTCGCCCTGGTCGTCTACTTCTCCACCACCAGGCTGATCGACCCGCGGGTGTACGCGTCGGTTGGCCTGGACGCCGACGAAGCCGTCGCGGCGGCGGCCGCGAACCCGCACTGGCGGCAGACCAAGCAGTTCGCGGCCCGCAAGGTCGTCGATTTCTTCAGTGAGATCGGACTCATCGGCGGCCCCTGGAAGCGGCTCTGGCGCCGCGCCGGCGTCCTCTAGCGCCCGCTCACCCCTCTCGTCTCGACCACCGCTGCGGGAACTGCGCGTGGTGACACCGCGACCACTTAACCGTGGAAAGTAGGGCTCAGCATGCCCCCCTGCGGGGCGCGCGAAGGAGCCGCGGCGCCGCAGCGAACCCGGTGCCCGAACGCTGGGTGCCGGAGCGGATCCTGCGGGGACAGCTGGCCGGCGCCGGGGTAGCAGCGCACGTGGCTCGCTGTGGTGACGGCGTGGTACTCACCGGGCCGGAACTGCCGGACGGGCCGCTGGTGTGCCGGCTGGACCGGCAGGGTCCGGGCGGCAGCGTGCTCGACGAACCGCTGGCGCAGGCAGCCTGCGGGTTGATGGCAGTACACGGCTGGGGCCGTGGGCGCCGCGCCGCCCGGCTCGGGGTCGACTACGTGACCACCGCCACCGGAGTGGCGCTGGCCCAAGGTGTCCTGGCCGGTTTGATCTCCCGCCTCCGGGGCCGCCCGACGCGCGGCGTCACCGTGTCGATGGCGGCGACGGCCCTGCTCACGGTGTCCCCATATCTCGCGGCGGGCACCGCCGACGAGCCCGATCCGCCGGTCCGCTTGGGCTCCGGCTATCCACCGCCGTTTCGCTCCGCCGACGGCGTCACCTTCGAGCTCGAGACGCTCTACGCCGAGCCGTGGCGAGCGCTGTGGACCAGCCTGGGGGTGCCCGACACGGTCGCGGCCCGGGCGTGGCGACCCTTCACGCTGCGCCATACGACCGCGATTGCCCCGCTGCCCGCCGCGTTGCACACCGCCACCGAGGCGCGCCCGTTCGCCGAGCTGACTTGCGCCGCAGCGGCAGCCGGGGTGGCGGTGCAGCGGCTGCGCAGGCACGCCGAGCGGCGCGACGAGCTAGCCGCTGCCAAACCCTTCACCGCCCCCTGGACCCTGCAGCCCCTGCAGCCCCTGCACCCGATCAACCCGCAGGGCGGAGACGGGCCGCAGGGCGGGGACGGGCCGCTGAGCGGCATGGTGGTGGTCGAAGCCGGGCGACGGGTGCAGGCACCGCTGGTCGGGCACCTGCTGGGGCTGCTCGGCGCTGAGGTGATCCGAATAGAGCCAACCGGCGGAGATCCACTGCGCGCGACGCCGCCGATGGCCGGGAACTGCTCGGCGCGCTTCCTCGCGCTCAACCACGGCAAGCGCGTGGTCGAGGCTGACCTGTGGAACCCCGCGGGGCGCCGCATCGTGCTGGACGCCGCAGCTACCGCCGACGTGTTCGTGCACAACTGGGTTCCGGGCAAGGCCGCCCAGCTCGGCCTCGATCACGACCACCTCGCCGCGGTCAATCCGCACCTGATCTCTGCGCACGCGTGCGGCTGGGGCGACGCCCGAGGCCCCCACCCGCCGCCAGGCACCGACTTCCTGGTGCAGGCCTACACCGGGCTGGCCGATCACCTCACTCCGGCCGGCGAGGCCCCTGCCGGGTCGCTGATGCCCTTGCTCGACGTCCTGGGCGGGCTGATCAGCACCAGCGGCGTGCTCGCCGGGCTGCTGGGGCGGCACCGCGACGGGCGAGGTCGCCGGGTCCGCAGCTCGCTGCTGTCCGCCGCCGCGCTACTGCAAACCCAGCTGGGCGGCTGCCGCGGGCCCAACGGGCGGCCCGAGTTCGGCGCGTTCGGTGTTCCGCTACCGGCAGTAGACGGCGATCTGGTGATCAGCCGGACCGCCCCGGTGCACGCGGTCACCGCCGCGCTAGGGCTTGACGAGCTGGTTGCGTTACCGGCCGAGATCGCCGCCCACACCGTCGACAGATCGCTCGCGCTGCTCACCGCGGCGGGCATCGACGCCGTCCGAGCCTGCCACCATCCTGCGCAACTGGCCGGCGAGGCGTGGGCGGCCGGCCTGCTGCACCACGAGCACTGCGCCTTCGTCCGCCCGCCCTGGACCTTCACGGCATGAGCGGTCGTCCACCCGCAGTCTGCGGTCGTACCAGGCCATCAGGGCACTGTGCGCGGGTCGTTCGATCAACCGGGTGAGCAGCCCATCCCAGCAACAGCCCGGCGGCGAGCATGGCGGCGCTCTGCTCGACCGGGCCGGCACCGAGATCCTGCAGCTGCCGCATGATCAGGAAACCGATCGCCTGGTGGACCAGGTACAGGCCGTAGGAGATGCCTGCCACCCATTGCACAGCCCGGTGCAGCGAGGCGGGTATCCACCGGTCCCACTCGGGGACGCGATCGGCCAGGCAGATCAGTGCCATGCCGACGGAAACGCCGATGATCGCTCTCCAGTCCTCGAACCACCCGTCCGGACCGACCACGGCAGTGTGCATGACATGCCCGAACAGACACGGGAACGGCCCACTCTGCTGGACCGAAGCAGCGCAAGATCACCCAGGTCAGCACTACCGCTGCCAGGAACGCGGGCACCAACCGCGCTATCCGGCCCCACCAGTACCGCCGGTGGGGTGGCGTCTGACCGTCGCAGCCGCGAAGTACGCCGAGACGACCAGCAGCAGGCTCGCCCCGACCTGGTGAGAGAAACTGAACGGGCGTGGCGCCAATTCTGGATGGACGATCGGAGCCACGAAAGTGGAGTGGTAGATCACCACCAGCAGCACGAAACCGCTGCGCAGGACGTCCCAGCTGACGGAACGCCGGTTGGCGGCGCGCCCGGGGAGGCAGGCAGCCGGCTGCGCGCATTCGAGCACAGCCCCGCTCATGCCGTCGTTCACCAGCGCGCTCCCCGGTGTCTGGCCACACGTCTGTACGACTGCCGACCAGGCTTCCCGGCGCCCCAGCGCAGCAGGATACCGGCAGTACAGTGGAACAGGTGCGTCGGGAAGCCACGCGCCGCTTGTTCGGCCGCGGGTCGTGGGTGGAGGCCCGCCGCATCGCCGGCATCCTGCGCCAGGAGACCATCGGCGGGGGGCTACTGCTCGGTGCCACTGTGGTGGCACTGGCATGGGCGAACTCCCCGTGGTGGGAGTCCTACGAAGCCCTTCTCCGGTTGCGGGTTGGGCCCCCGTCGCTGCAGTTGCTGCACCTGGATCTGACGCTGACCCAGTGGGCCGCCGACGGACTACTGGCGATCTTCTTCTTCGTCGCCGGGCTGGAGCTCAAACGCGAGTTCGTGACCGGCGACCTGCGTGATCCGCGGCGCGCCGCGGTCCCGGTCGCCGCTGCCCTCGGCGGTGTGCTGGTTCCGGCGGCGCTGTACCTGGCCGTCAACTTCGGCGCACGCGACGGCGCGGCGGCCGGTTGGGCGATCCCCACCGCTACCGACATCGCCTTCGCGCTGGCCGTGCTCGCCGTCGTCGGGCGGCACCTACCCGCCGCGCTGCGGACCTTCCTGCTCACCCTCGCCGTGGTCGATGACCTGCTGGCTATCGTGATCATCGCCGTGTTCTACACGGCACACCTGGCGCTTGTGCCGCTGCTCGCGGCGCTGGCGCCGGTGGCGCTGTTCGCGGTGCTGGTCCAGCGTGGAGTGCGTTCGTGGTGGCTGCTGCTCCCGCTGGCGATCACCGCCTGGACGCTCGTGCACATCTCGGGCGTGCACGCCACCGTCGCCGGGGTGTTGCTCGGCTTCACCGTGCCGGTGCGCCGCCACGGTCTGGCCGAACACTTCGAGCACCGCTGGCGGCCGATCTCGGCGGGCGTCGCGGTGCCGATCTTCGCGTTCTTCGCCGCCGGGGTCGCCATCGGGGGCCTGGCTGGGCTCAACAGGCTGCTGACCGATCCGGTCACCGTGGGCGTCATGCTCGGCCTGGTAGCGGGCAAGCCCATCGGCATTATCGCCGCGACCTACCTGACAGCCCGGTTCACCAGGGCCAGCCTCGATGAAGGCCTCGGGTGGATCGACGTCGTGGGGGTCGCGATCCTGGGCGGGATCGGCTTCACCGTGTCGCTGCTCATCGGCGAACTCGCCTTCGGCGCGACCAGCGCGCGCAACGACGATGTCAAGGCCGCCGTGCTCGCCGGCTCGCTGCTGGCCGCGGTGCTGGCAGCCGCCGTGCTTCGGCTGCGCAACCGTGCCTATCGCCGCATCCAGCAAGCCGAGCTCGCAGCAGCGGCGGTCAAGTAAGGTTCTGCTCGGGCGCGCCGGGAAGTCTGGTCGGCAGTGGATTCGTCACGGCTGCACTGGGCGGGAGGTGCCGGGCATGCGCGCGGTCGAGACGGTCCTGTTCCTGGTCATTCTGGCGACCGTGGTGGCGACTTTCGCCCGGCGGTGGCGGGTGCCCGCCCCTTCGCTGCTGGTCATCGCCGGGGTGGTCGTCGGCCTGCTGCCGGGCGTGCCGACCATCGTGGTCACCCCCGACATCGTCAGCCTGGTGGTGTTGCCACCGCTGCTGTTCGCCGCTGGAGAGGAACTGCCCTGGCGCGACCTTCGGGCGGTGTGGAGACCGGTCAGCGCGCTGGCCGTGGGGCTCGTGCTGGTCTCCGCCGCCGCCGTCGGCGCCGTTGCGATCGCGCTCACCCCGCTACCGGGCGGGATGGCTTTCGTGCTCGGCGCCGTGCTGGCCAGCACCGACCCGGTCGCGGTGGCGGCTCTGGCTCGGCGGTTGTCGCTGCCCCCGCGGGTGCAGGCACTGGTGCAGGCCGAAAGCCTGTTCAACGACGCGACGAGCTTGCTGCTGTTCCGGGTCGCGCTGTCGGTGGCCATTGCCGGTGGTGCCGTCTCGGGAGGCCGCACGGCCGCCGAGTTCGCCATCCTGGCCGGTGGCGGGATCGCGGTGGGTGCCCTGATCGCCGGCGGCGCCTTCCTGATCCGGCGACGCACCGAAGATGCCGTGCTGGAGACCGTGGTGGCGCTGGTCACCCCCTACGCGGCCTACGTGCTGGCCGAGTCGATCCACGCATCCGGGGTCACCGCCGTCGTGGTGGCCAGCATCATCCTCGGCACCCAGGCCACCCGGATGACGAACGCGCGCGTGCGGCTGCAGCTGGCCGCGGTGTACGAGACCGTTGTCTTTCTGCTGGAAAGCGCGGTGTTCGGGCTCATCGGACTGCAACTGCCCGCGCTGTTCCGGGGTTTGGGCGGAATGGACACCCTATGGCCACTGCAGGCGCTGGCCATTGCCGCGACGTTGATGGTGGTCCGGGTGGCCTGGGTGTTTCCGCTGTCGGCGATCCGGCAGCGCCGCCACCGCGGCGAGCGGCCGTCGTGGCGGGTGCCGGCCGTGGTGTCGTGGGCCGGCGCCCGGGGGGTCGTGCCGCTGGCTGCCGCGCTGTCCATCCCGCTGAGCACCAGCAGCGGAGCCGCGCTGCCTGACCGGGATCTGGTGCTGCTGCTGACCACCGCGGTCATCGTCCTGACTCTCGTGGTGCAGGGGTTCACGCTCGCACCCTTGGTCCGGCGGGCGGGCATCGCGCTGAACGTTGACGACGTCCGGGCCGAGCACGCCACCGCACGGCTGCAGCTGGCCAACGCCGTGCTGTCACACCTCGATCACCTCACCGATACCCAAGCTGCGCCGGACTCCGTCATCGAGACACTGCGCACCAGCTGGCAGGACCGCATCCAGCAAATCCAGGAGCATCGGGACTCCGAACCTCCGTACACTGCATCGATCTACCGTCAGCTGCGCCGGGATCTGCTCGATGTGGAAAACGCCGAACTGGACCGTCTTTATCACGACGGCACGATCAGCGACGTCACTCGCCGGCGAATCCAGCGTTCGCTCGATCTGGAACACGCCGGGCTGGGCGAAGGCCCATAGGGCCCCGTGACGGCGGCGGCAAGTGGGACAGGCCCTACGATGCCTGCGGCCTAGGGAGGCGGATCAGACATGGCGGGATCCGAGGCGGCGAAGGTAACGGCGCTGGATTGGGTCGTAGTCGCGGCGGGCGTGCTGGCGTACGCCTCCGCTTTCCTGCCCTGGTACACGCTGACCGCCAGCGTCCCGATGCTGGGTATCACGCAATCGACCAACGTGAACGCCTGGCGCGCCGGCTTCGGCGCATGGTTTTCCGTGCTGCTGCTCGTGGCGGCGGCGGGCGTGGTGCTGGCGAGCACGGTGGGCGGGCGGCTGCGCCGGCCCGCTTCGCGATCACTGATCACACTGGCCCTAGCCGCGCTGGCGTTCATCACCATCGTGCTGCGCTGGGCGACGTTTCCGGACGCCGCGGGCGGATTGGGCAGGATCGGTGAGCTGGGTGACGTGCAGCTGGGCGCGTTCAATCTGGGCAACGCATTCCGGGTCACCAGCGGTGCCTCTATCGGTCTCTACCTGGGGCTGGGCGCGGCAGTCGCGGCGCTCGCCGCATCGTCGCTCACCTTCCGCGCCGCGTCCCGTGAGTGGCATTCAGTGCCGTAGTCCCGCCGCTCACGAGCCCTCGTCGGTGCACGCGCAGGCCCGAAGGGCATCGGCGGCTCGGCGCGCCTCATCACGGGTGAGGTCAACGCTGTGCTCACGGATGGTGAGAGTGACGTACGGATCCAGGTCGTACGCTTGCACGGTCAGCAGTTCCTCACCGGCCACCGTGCTGAGATAAAACGAAGCAATCACGATCGGCTCCCATCGGGTGCACACTGCGTGCGCCACAGCATGCATGTTCTCGATTGGCATCCCGTTGGCGTCGGCTTAACGAGAGATGCACGAGCACACCTGATACCGAACCGCGCAGGAATTTACGGGACGGTAACAGTGTTGACGAGTTAGTTGAATTGTCAACCAGAAGGGAGGCGCCGCGATGCCAGCTGTCACGGTCGCGGACGTCACCACGCTGGCCCGGATTTCCCAGCCGGGCCCGGACGCGGTCGAACGCACGGTGCGGTCGGTGACCACCGCGCCATCCGGGTACGAGGGCGAGGGCTTCCCCGTCCGGCGCGCATTCGCCGGGGTCGATCTGCGCGACCTCGACCCGTTCATTCACCTGGATCAGATGGGTGAGGTCGAGTATGCCCCCGGCGAGCCCAAGGGCACCGCCTGGCACCCGCACCGCGGGTTCGAGACTGTCACCTACATCATCGACGGCATCTTCGAGCACGCCGACTCCAACGGTGGCGGCGGCGTGATCACCAACGGCGACACCCAGTGGATGACGGCGGGCGGCGGCATCCTGCACATCGAGCGGCCGCCGGAGCATCTGGTGGTCAGCGGCGGGCTGTTTCACGGGCTTCAGCTCTGGGTCAACCTGCCGCGCAAGCTCAAGTGGGCGCCACCCCGCTATCAGGATTTGCGGGCTGCCGAATCTACGCTGCTCACCACCGCCGACGGCGGTGCCCTGGTCCGGGTGATCGCCGGTGACGTGGCCGGGCATCGCGGCCCGGGCTCGACCTACACCCCGATCACGATGCTGCACGCCACGATCAGCCCGGGCGCGACACTGCGGCTGCCCTGGCGTCCCGACTACAACGCGCTGGTGTACGTGCTGTCCGGGGCCGGCACGCTCGGCGCCCAGGCCAGGCCGGTACGCACCGGTCAGCTAGCCGTATTCGGGCCGGGCGAGGTCATCACCATCGCCGGTGCGGTCCGCCAGGAGTCGCGGCATCCGGCACTGGACGTCGTCGTGCTGGGCGGCACCCCGATCCGGGAGCCGATCGCCTGGGGCGGCCCGTTCGTGATGAACACCCGCGCGGAGGTGATGGCGACCTTCGAGGACTACCAGGCCGGTCGGCTGGGCGTCATCCCAGCCGAACATCTCGCCCACGCCGGGGTGGGTGGGGAAGCCGGCCAGGACGGCTGACGCGCTCGCAGCATCCTGGTGGGTCGCACGAAAGGGAGGTGGCGGGCATGGTGCTCGCGCTCGTCGGGCGCAGTCGTCGTGCTGCAGCAGCTGGTCGCTGTGGTCTGACGTTGAAGCTGGCTCCGGGCTGGGTATCCGCTGCGATGAGAGACCTCGCACGGTAGGTCGGGAGCCTAGGAGATCAGATCATGTGGACAGCACAGCGCTCGGCTAGAGGCACGGGTGGGGACGCGAGCCGGATACCGGATCAGCTACCCATCCTGCAGCGGGGACGTCACCGCCGGCCAGAGGACGGGGCGTGCGTGATGGAGTACGTCTCGGTCCTGGCCGGGTGCACCTTCACCGACCACCCCCGGTGCACCCATCCGGCGCTGGCCACCCTGGCCCGGCTGGTCAACGACTGGATCGATGACGATCAGTCGCGCAGCGAGCTCGCGCTGCTCGCACCGGATCTCATCGGCACCGGCGCCGGGGACCTGCGCACCACCCACCGTGTGGTGGCGACCTGCCTGTCCGCCGCCGCGACAGTCCGGCCGCTGCCACTGGCCGCCTCCGCTCAGCTGGCCAGATCAATCAAGCGGATCCGCGACCTGGATCGCGGTGGCCGCTGGGCGCGGGTGCGGCTGATCGGTTGGCAGCTGCTGAACCCGGCGGGCGTGATGGTCGGCTCGGCGTTTCAGGTCATGATCGGGCAGTTGCAAGGGCTTTCCCGGCGGGAGCAGAACGCGCGACTGCGCACGTTGCTCCGGGACGCGGTCGCCGACTGCCATCGGATGCTCGAGAGGCGCCGTCCCGACGATCGGGTCAGCGGTGGTCAGCTGTCCGAGCCGCTGCCGTAGGGCCGGGTGAGCAGCTCCAGAACGTGGCCGTTGGGGTCGTCGAAGTAGACCCCGCGGCCACCATCTCTGGTGTTGATCTCTCCGGGCTGCCGGTGGAACGGGTCGGCCCAGTAGTCGAGGTGCTGCGCCTGGATCCGGCCGAAGATGGTGTCGAAGTCGGCCTCGCTGACCAGGAAGGCGTAGTGCTGCGGCCGGATGTCCTCCGAGGTATCCATGAAATCCAGGCTCACCCCGTTGTCCACATTCACCACCAGGAATGGCCCGAACGGCGTCGGCGCAGGCAGACCTAGCAGATCGGTCAGAAATTCCGCTGCGACCCGCTTGTCCTGAGCGGCGACAATGGTGTGGTTGAGCTCGACGGCCACGGCAACGCCTCCTCTGACGTTCAGCGCTCTCAGCTACCAACGAGTTAAGGGTACGCCCCGTCCTCAATATCGTGGAGGTCGATTCCAAGGAGCTGTTCGCCGATCGGGCTGGTTCCTCGTAGGCGGGCACAACCAGCTGGCCCAGTCCGGCGCGCCGAGGAATTCACCGTACTGCCGCCGCGTACGCCGTCAGGGACATCGCTGAGCTGGGCGGGTCAGGTTCACCAGCAGCCGGTGCAGCACGTTGGGGTTGCTGGGCAGGGCGAAGTGGTCGACGCCGGGGTTGTCGGTGAGGCTGAAGCGGAAACAGCGCATCGCCTGCCAGGCGAGGACAGCGTTGTTGGTGATGTCTTCCTGGTTGCCGTCGCCGTCGCGGGTGACCAACTTCGTGGCGGGCGTGACGACCTGGCCGGAGGCGAGGTTGTCCAGCCGTGCGCCGACAACGGTCGACACCCCGGATCCCTTTTCGGCGTAGACGTCGACGTCAGGAATCGATACCGGGTCGGTGATCTTGTCGAAGCCGATGTAGTAATCGGCGATGTCCCTCGCCGGGCCGAGGTTCGCGTCCGTGATCAGCTGGTGGTAGTCGCGCGGGGTGTAGGTGCGGCCGGTGGAGGCGTCTTCCAGGATGGTTTCGCGATCGCCGAAGACGGCCGGGTCGGCGGCGCTGAGGTAGGTCGACGGGGCGCTCTGGTAGAGCCGGGCGCTGCTTTCGGCGTTGTCTTTGCTCGCCGGATAGCCGAAGTCTTCGACGTTGAGCCCGGTGAACAGGACCGGGTACAGCAGGCCCTGGCCGGGGAAGTTGCCGGCCAGGGAGGTGAAGCCGTGGATGTACTGGGCGCGCCAGGCCCGCGTGGTGTGGGTGAGCAGGTAGTGGGCGTACAACGGTCCGTTGGAGTGGCCGATCAGGTGCACCGGACGGTTGCCGTTTTCCCGGTAGGTGTCTTCGATGAGCTTTTGGGTGCGCGGTAGGAAATCACCCATGTCCGGGGTGAGCCGGGCGTCGTAGCCGGCGACGCGGATGTCACGATCCCGCCGGTAACCGGCGGATTCCAGTGTTTTGTAGAGCGGCTCGTAAAACGGCGCACTGCCGGTCATCCCGTAGCTTTCGACCTCGACAGTGACTCCTTGCTGATCGGAGAACCGCTGTGGCATGGGCGTCGACGGGCTCGGCTCGTAGCGCAGCGTCAGCAGTTTGTCCTGGCAAACCTGGCTGAACGTCGCGCTCGGATGGTCGTTGCGAAACCAGTCCTCGAAGCTGCCCGAGCGGGGGCACTCGGGGGCTGCCACTTGATCGTGGACGGTGACCTGCAGCTTGGTGAGGTGAAACGCCGGAAACAGCACGACTGGGGTGCGAGCGTCGCCGCCTGCCCTGGACCCCGATCCGCCTGCCTGGCAACCGGCAAGAACAACCAAAACCACCATCACCAACATCTGGTACCTGTTCATCCGGTCCCTTTCGCATTCCGCACTGCGCCGGCGGCCGCGGTCTCGGGAAGGGCGGTCAGGCAGGTCAGCGCGACGGCGGCGAGGGCGAGTATCACAGCGCCGATGGGCCATGGCGGGCCGGGGTGTGCCG
>DATNDR010000088.1:0-5585 GCA_035606945.1 Pseudonocardiaceae bacterium | reverse complement strand
GCCGGTCGTGCTCGATGTCGTCTACACGCCCTGGCCGACGCCGCTGGCCTACTCCGCGCTCGCCGCGGGCTGCCAGATCGTCAGCGGTCTGGCTGTCCTGTTGCACCAGGCCGTCGCTCAGGTTGAGCTGATGACCGGCCGCGACGCACCGATCGCCCAGATGCGCGCGGCCTTGGACGCCGCCGTCCGATCCCGCTAGGACCTGTTCAGGGTCGGCCATAAAGTCGGCCATAAAAGATCGGAAGCGGTGGTCACGACAGGGTTAGCATCGAGGGATGACCACATCGTTCCGGCCGCCGGAACGTCATGATGTCGACGCCCTGATCGGTGGCCTCGTAACAGACGCTGGGTCGGATCCGTTTCCGGTCATCGGTATGGACCACATCCGCTTCGCCGTCGGCAACGCCCGGCAGGCCGCGCACTTCTACTCGACGGCGTTCGGGATGACCTGTGTGGCCTACCGGGGTCCGGAGCAGGGCTACCGGGACACGGCGGAGTACGTGCTGATAGCGGGCCGGGTCCGGTTCGTACTCACCGGACCGACCCGAGCCGGCGCGCCACTCGCCCAGCGGGTGGCAGTCCACGGCGACGGGGTGAGCGATCTCGCGATCGAGGTGCCCGACGTGGACCGGGCCATCGCGTTCGCCCGCCGGCAAGGCGCCACCGTGCTAGCGGAGCCGGCTGACGTCAGCGACGAGTACGGCACGGTACGGCTCGCAGCGCTGGCAACATACGGGGACACCCGGCACACTCTGGTCGACCGATCGCGCTACCGCGGTCCCTTTCTGCCCGGATTCATCGCACGTGCACCCCTGGTGCGCCCGGGGCGCCGGTTTTTCCAGGCGGTGGATCACTGCGTCGGCAATGTCGAGCTGGGCCGCATGGATACCTGGGTGTCGTTCTACAACCGCGTGATGGGCTTCGAGAACATGGCGGAGTTCGTCGGCGAGGACATCGCCACCAGGTACTCCGCCCTGATGTCCAAGGTGGTGAGCAGCGGTAACCACCGGATCAAGTTCCCGCTCAACGAACCGGCAATCAGTGCCAGGCGGTCACAGATCGACGAATACCTGGAGTTCTACGGGGGGCCAGGGGTACAGCACATCGCGCTGGCGACCGGCGACATCGTCGGAGCTGTCACGGCGATGCGAGAACGGGGAGTGGAGTTCCTGGACACACCCGCCTCTTACTACGACGCGCTGGGCGAGTGGGTAGGCGACACCCGGGTGCCCGTCGAGACCTTGCGTGCAGCGGGTGTCCTGGCCGACCGCGACGAGGACGGCTACCTGCTGCAGGTGTTCACCAAGCCGGTGCAGGACCGGCCAACGGTCTTCTTCGAACTGATCGAACGGCACGGCTCGATGGGTTTCGGCAAGGGCAACTTCAAGGCCCTGTTCGAGGCCATCGAGCGCGAGCAGGCCCGCCGGGGAAACCTGTAGGTGCCATGGCCTTCTACCGGCAGGCGGGCACGATTCCCCGCAAGCGACACACCCAGCACCGCCGCCCCGACGGCAGCCTCTACTACGAGGAGCTGATGGGCGCGGAAGGCTTCTCCTCGGACTCCTCGCTGCTGTACCACGAGCAGATTCCCTCCGCGATCGTCGACGCCCGACCCTGGAAGCTGCCCGAGCACGCCACGGTGCCCAATGAACCGCTGATGCCCCGGCACCTGCGGCTGCACGAGCTGTTCGCCGGCCAGGAATGGAAACGCTGCGACGTGGTGACCAGCCGGCGGCTGGTGCTCGGTAACGCCGACGTGCGGATTTCCTACGTGGTCGCGGGCGTTGCCTCACCGCTGTACCGCAACGCGCTGGGTGACGAGTGCATTTTCCTGGAATCCGGCTCGGCGACGGTGCAGACGGTGTTCGGCGCGCTGGAGGTCGCGGCGGGCGATTACGTGGTACTGCCGCGCAGCACCACGCACCGGTGGCTGCCGGGCCCGGACGAACCGCTGCGCGCGTACTGCATCGAGGCGAACAGCCACATCGCGCCGCCGCCACGTTACCTGTCCCGATTCGGGCAATTCCTGGAGCACTCCCCGTACTGCGAGCGGGACCTGCGGGGCCCCGGCGCACCGGAGGTGGTCGAGGCAGCTGACGTGGAGGTGCTGGTCAAACACCGCGGAGCGCACGGCGCCACCGGTACCGCATACATCTATCCCCGGCATCCCTTCGACGTGGTGGGCTGGGACGGGTGCCTGTACCCCTACGCGCTCAATATCGCCGACTTCGAGCCGATCACCGGGCGCATCCATCAACCGCCGCCGGTACACCAGGTTTTCGCCGGCGCCGGGTTCGTGATCTGTAATTTCGTGCCGCGCAAGATCGACTACCACCCGCTGGCGGTACCAGTGCCCTACTACCACTCCAACGTCGACTCCGACGAGGTCATGTTCTACTGCGGCGGCGACTACGAGGCGCGCAAGGGCAGCGGGATCGGCCCCGGATCGGTCTCGCTGCATCCCGGTGGCCACTCGCACGGCCCGCAGCCCGGCGCGATTGAAAGTAGCCTCGGAGCCGAGTTCTTCGACGAGCTGGCGGTCATGGTGGACACCTTCCGCCCCCTGGAACTGGGTGAGGGCGGTGCCGCGTGCGAGGACCGGACCTATCCCTGGAGCTGGTCGGGGCGAGGTCCCGGCCAGTGAGCAGCGCAACTGCCACGGGCTGGAGTGAGACCAGCTGGACCGGGGTGGCCGCGAACCACCCCTTCGGGATGCATACCCTGCCCTACGGTGTCTTCACCGATGCGGCGCGCGAGCAGCCGCGCGTGGGGGTAGCCGTGGGAGACGCCATCCTCGACCTCACCGCCGCTGCAGCGGCCCTACTGCCCGAACTCCTCACGCTGTTCGGCGGCGGCACCCTTGATGCGTTGCTGGCCGCCGGCCGCCAGACCTGGACTGCGGTGCGGGCCGCGCTGACCGAGTGGCTGACCGACGAACAGTACGCCGATGTGCTGGCGCCACTACTGGTACCGGCCAGCGGTACGACGATGCGGTTGCCGTTCACGGTCGCCGATTACGTCGACTTCTACTCCTGCGAGCAGCATGCGACCAACGTCGGGCGGATCTTGCGGCCCGGACAACCCCCGCTGCCAGCCAACTGGCGGCACCTGCCGGCCGGCTACCACGGCCGGGCCGGCACGGTGATGATCTCCGGGACGCCGATCTGCCGGCCTCCCGGTCAACGGCGTCTCCCCGACGGCACCGTCACCTTCGCGTCGTCAAGCGCGCTGGATTTCGAAGCCGAGGTCGGCTTCGTCGTCGGCGCGTCGTCGACGTCCGGCCGACCGGTGCCGCTGACCGATTTCGCCGATCACGTTTTCGGCGTATGCCTGGTCAACGACTGGTCCGCCCGCGACATCCAGGCGTGGGAATACCTTCCGCTCGGGCCGTTTCTCGGCAAGTCCTTCGCCACCTCGATCTCCCCGTGGGTGATCCCGCTCGACGCCCTGGCCGTCGCCCGCGTCCGACCCCCGCCGCGGGAGCCCCGCCCGTTGCCCTACCTCGACGACACCCACACCGAGCCCTGGGGTCTGGACATCACGCTGGAGGTGCGGCTCAACGACCAACTGGTGTCCCGCCCGCCGTTCGCCGGGATGTACTGGACGGCCGCGCAGCAGCTGGCGCACCTGACCAGCAACGGTGCCCGCCTGCGCACCGGCGACCTGTTCGCCTCCGGCACGGTCAGCGGGGCCGCGCCGGAGCAGCGGGGGTCGCTGCTCGAACTCAGTTGGAACGGCTCGTCACCGCTGACTCTCGACGACGGCGCCACTCGAAGCTACCTCGCCGACGGCGACGAAGTATCGATCACCGCTACCGCACCGGGACCCGAGGGCAGCACCATCGGGCTGGGGGAAGTGCGCGGGCGCGTGCGCGGCCAGGTTCCCGCGCACGTGAGTGCGTAACCGTGTTCTGGCACCGAACGCCACGCACGAGCGCCGGGCCTTGGCCCGGCACCGCCTACCCGCTGGGTGCCACCTACGACGGTGCAGGCACCAATTTCGCACTGTTCTCTGAGGTCGCCGACGAGGTGGAGCTGTGCCTGTTCGACGACGGCGGCGATGCCCACGCGCTCGAGACCGGGGTCCGGCTGCCCGAGGTCGACGGATTCGTCTGGCATGGCTACCTGCCCGGTATCGGACCCGGTCAGCACTACGGATACCGGGTGCACGGCCGGTATGATCCGGCCGCCGGGCAACGGTGCAACCCGGCCAAACTGCTCATCGATCCCTACGCCAAAGCGGTATCCGCCATCAATCAGCCCGGGGTGGAATGGGACGAGTCGCTGTTCGGCTACCAGTTAGCCGACCCGGAACAGCGCAATGACGCCGACTCTGCGACCCACGCGCCGAAGTCAGTGGTGATCAGCCCGTTCTTCGACTGGGCTGACGATCGGCATCCGCGTACGCCCTACCACGAGACGGTGATCTACGAGGCGCACGTACGCGGCCTGACCATCGCCCATCCCGAGATCCCACCGGGCATGCGCGGCACCTACGCCGGTCTCGCGCACCCGGCGATGATCGATTATCTCACGTCACTGGGCATTACCGCCGTGGAGCTGATGCCCGTGCATCAGTTCATCACCGACCGCAATCTCGCCGAACGAGGCCTGACGAATTACTGGGGCTACCACACCATCGCTTTTCTGGCCCCGCACAACGGCTACGCCGCAGCGGGCACCGTCGGATCTCGGGCGCACGAGGTTGTCACGCAGTTCAAGTCGATGGTCCGGGAGCTGCACGCGGCGAACATCGAGGTGATTCTCGACGTGGTTTACAACCACACCGGCGAGGGCAATCACCTCGGACCGACGTTGTCGATGCGCGGCGTCGACAACTCGGCCTACTACCGCCTCGTCGAAAACGACCTTCGTTACTACATGGACTACACCGGCACCGGCAACTCGCTCAACGTGCGCCACCCGCACACCCTTCAGCTGATCATGGATTCGCTGCGGTACTGGGTGCTCGAGATGCATGTCGACGGCTTCCGCTTCGACCTGACCTCGACGCTGGCAAGGGAGTTCTACGACGTGGACCGGCTGTCCACGTTCTTCGACCTGGTCCAGCAGGACCCGGTGATCAGCCAGGTGAAACTGATCGCCGAACCGTGGGACGTCGGCCCGGGCGGCTACCAGGTGGGGAACTTCCCACCGCTGTGGACCGAATGGAACGGCAAGTACCGCGATACGGTGCGGGACT
Source organism: Pseudonocardiaceae bacterium (assembly GCA_035606945.1). Taxonomy (GTDB): domain Bacteria; phylum Actinomycetota; class Actinomycetes; order Mycobacteriales; family Pseudonocardiaceae. Next base: position 383 of record DATNDR010000088.1, on the reverse strand, counting down.
TCTGGCGGGGCCGGCCCGGGACACTCGGAGAGTTCGGCTACCGGCTGGCCGGCTCCTCGGATCTCTACCAGGACGACGGGAGGCGACCGTACGCGTCCATCAACTTCGTCACCGCCCATGATGGGTTCACTCTCGCCGACCTGGTGTCGTATAACGACAAGCACAACGAGGCCAACGGTGAGGGCAACCGGGACGGCACCGACGACAAGCGGTCCTGGAACTGTGGAGTGGAGGGCGCCACGGACGATCCCGAGGTGCTGGCTCTGCGGGCCCGGCAACGACGCAACATGCTGGCTACTTTGTTCCTCTCGCAGGGCGTACCGATGCTGCTGCACGGCGATGAGCTCGGCCGCACCCAGCGGGGCAACAACAACGCCTATTGC
>DATNDR010000102.1:0-5605 GCA_035606945.1 Pseudonocardiaceae bacterium | reverse complement strand
ATGCCGCGTGCTGACTTGCCGTGTTGAGCACTGTCATACCGACCCGTTGCCCTTGGTGAGCTGACACCCGAAGATACCAGCCATTGCTGCGGTAGCACGGTCGTCGCCTCCAATGCCGAGTCCGCTGCGTCGTCATCGAGGCCGACAAAAGCATATCCCCCCATAGCGACTGGAGAGGCCGCAGTCCGAGCAGGACTGAACTAACTCAGACGTGGCCAGGCCCATCGCGGTGCCGCATTCTGCGCACCGAATGACCACAGATGCACACGTTAAGGCCGCGTATCCAGTGTCAGGCCGACTGGGGCCTATAGAAAATCGCAGGAGAAGCACTTGTTATGATCAATATCTCTGCGCTGATTTCGGATACTCCACCGAATGGATGTCAAGCATACGCCCGGAGGGTCGGCGATTATTAGCCGCGACAAATGTCCAGCGACCATCGCTATTCGTCTGGCGGCCAGGCGGGCGTGAGTCAATATAATTCCGACACGCGACACACGAATAACTATGCGTGATTCATCGGACCCGTCGGGCTGTATTGTAAGCGGCGGTACCCCCATAGCTGTGACACTCCTCCAGGTTGACCGACCCCACGGGCTTCAGGGGCACAGGCTTCGGTATCCCGGGCCTGGCGGTACGTATTTCCGCCAGTCGGCACGCGTGAACGATCGTGCGGTTGATGCGCATAGCGTCGGCACGATGTTCACAAGATAAGCGACGTCCCATAGCCGCACTGTGTGGTCGGCACTGCCGGTGGCGAGCGTCTTGCCGTCCGGGCTGAATGCCACCGATTTGACCTCACCCGAATTTCCGGTGAGGGGGTCCCCGATCTGCTGGCGGGTGGCAATGTCCCACAGCTGTACTGTGTCATCCAGGCTGCCGGTGGCGAGCGTCTTGCCGTCCGGGCTGAATGCCACCGACGAGACAGCATTGGCGTGGCCGGTGAGTGGATTCCCGATCTGCTGGCGGGTTGCCACGTCCCACAGCCGCACCACGTCGTTGGTGCTGCCGCTGATCACCGTCTTACCGTCCGGGCTGAATGCCACCGAGAGCACACCATTGGTATGACCGGTGAGTGGGTTCCCGATCTGCTGGCGGGTTGCCACGTCCCACAGCCGCACCGTGTCATCGAAGCCACCGCTGGCCAGGGTCTTGCCGTCCGGGCTGAACGCCACCGAATAGACATCGCGGGAATGGCCTCTGAGCTCCCCGAGCGGTTGATGGGTGGTCACATCCCATAGCCGTGCCGTGTGATCGAGGCCGCCGCTGGCCAGGGTCCTGCCGTCCGGGCTGAACGCCACGGAAAGGACACCGTCGGTGTGGCCTTTGAGCTCTCCGATCTGCTGGCGGGTAGCCACGTCCCACAGCCGCACGGTGTCATCGAAACCCCCGCTGGCCAGGGTCTTGCCGTCCGGGCTGAACGCCACCGACCGGACACCGTCGGTGTGGCCGGTAAGTTCCCCGAGGGGCCTGCGGCTGGTCGCCTGCCATAGGCGCACCGTGCCATCGAAGCTACCGCTGGCCAGGATCTTGCCATCTCGGCTGAAAGCCACGGAAAGGACACCGTTGGTGTGGCCCGTGAGCGGGCTGCCGAGCGGGCGGCCGATGGCCACGTCCCATAGCCGCACCGTGCCATCGTCGCTGCCGCTGGCCAGCGTCCTGCCGTCGGGGCTGAACGCCACCGCGACGACGGCGTTGGTGTGGCCGCTTAGCGGACCACCGATCGGCCGGTGGGTCGCTACGTCCCATAGCCGCACCGTCTCATCGACGCTGCCGCTGGCCAGCGTCGTGCCATCAGGACTGAACGCCACTGACAAAACATCACCGCTGTGGCCGGCCAGTGGATCCCCGATCGGCCGGTGCGTGGTCACGTCCCACAATCGCACGGTGTCACCGCCCCCGCTGGCCAGCGTCTTGCCGTCCGGGCTAAACGCCACCGAGCTAACGTTGGAGTGACCGGTGCCGATGAGCGGAGCGCCAACTTGCTTGCGGGTGGTCACGTTCCACAGCCGTACCGTGTCATCGAAGCTGCCGCTGGCGAGTGTTCTGCCGTCCGGGCTGAACGCCACCGACAAAACGTCGCCGCCGTGGCCTGTAAGCGGAGCCCCGACTTGCTTGCGGGTAGCTACGTTCCACAGCCGCACCGTCAGATCGAAGCTGCCGCTGGCGAGCGTCTTGCCGTCTCGGCTGAACGCGAGCGCGACTACATCGCGGGTATGGCCTCTGAGTTCCCCGATCGACCGCTGGGTGGTCACGTTCCACAGCCGCACGGTGTCATCGGCACTGCCGCTGGCTAGGGTTTTGCCGTCGGGGCTGAACGCTACCGATCTGACATCGTTGGTGTGGCCTCTAAGCGGGGCCCCGATTGGCCGGCGAGTGGCTACGTTCCAGAGCCTTACCGTGTCGTCGGCGCTGGCGCTGGCTAGCGTCTTGCCGTCCGGGCTGAACGCCACCGATACAACGTCGCTGGTGTGGCCGGTGAGGATCGCAAGACCAGGATGTGCATCTGCGGTCAGCATGGCGTAGCGGGCTTCGTCGGAGGGGTGGATGCGCCACGCGGCGAGGCTCTCCAGTTTGGCGGTGGTGGGGTCGGAATCGCCGAGGGCTTCGCTCTCTGCGATCAGTTGACCGGCTACCGCGATGTCGCGCTGTTGGGCGGCGTTGTGGCTAGCGCGGAAGGCCATCACTGCGGCGAACGCAACTGTAATGACGAGCGCCATAAGAAACGCGATCACTGCGCGCCGTCGGCGTGTTCGTTTGCGGTGGGCTTGGTTGCTGGCGTGGAGGAAGTCGTGTTCGATGTCGCTGAGTGGTGGGTAGTGGGCCGGGTCTGCGCCGGCGCGGGCGGCGGTCTCGGTGGCGACATCGAGCAGGCTGCCGCTGTAGAGGTAGGACGGGTCCCAGGAATCTTGGGTCCATTCGGTTGCGGCGTTGTGGAGCCGGGTGCGGACGATCCGGTCAGTGTGGGTCTCGGCCAGCCAGGTGTCGCGCAGCAGTGGCCAGGCCGTTAGCAGCACTTCGTGGCTGATCTCCACCGTGTCGGCGGCGAGGACGAGCAGCCGTTCGGCGGTGAACGCCTCGAGGACCGCGAGAATGTCTTGCGCCTCGGTTTGGGATTTTCCTGCGGTGAGGTCGGTCCGTGAGACACGGTCGGCTGTGTCGATACCGTCAGGGCTCGTGGCGATCAGCCGGATGAATACTTGTCTGGCGGCGGCTTGCTGCGCTGGGCTGAGTCGGTCGTAGACGCGTTGGGCGCTGTCGGCGACGGCTCCTTCGATGCCGCCGGTCCGTTCGTAGTCGGCGACGGTGAGGGTGTCCGCGGCGCGGTGTCGCCAGGCCTGGTCAAGCGCGTGTGACAGCAGTGGCAGAACTCCCGCACCGGTTACCGCGACTTGTGCTGTGGCCGGGGAAGGCGTCTTGGGCTGGGGGCTCGTGATCTCGCGCAGCAGGATCTCGACGAGATCATCTTCGACGCGGGAGCCTGCCTTCTTGGCTGGTTCGGTGATGGCCATCCGTGTCTGCCGGTCGGTCATCGCCGTGACCAGGTAGCGGTCTTGGATCGCGTCGGCCAGATGGGGGTAGTCGGCGCAGCGGGCTTCGAAGTCGGCCCGCACACTCAGCACAACCAGAGCTGGCGGCGTCTGCGCGGGCGCGGAGGCTGCGGCTGCGTGCAGGGCCGTGACGAATGCCCGTCGCTGGTCCTCGTCGGGGCATTGGGTGAACAGCTGCTCGAAGTGATCGACCACCAGCAGCAGCCGATGCTGCATCCGGAAACCCGCAGCCTGGCCGTCCGGCGTCGACACAGCCTCCTGCGCGAGGGCGGCCTGCCGCGCGGTGAGGGCGAACCCGGCCGGATCGGCGACCAGCGTGCGTCGTACCGCGGCGGCGTCCGCTCTTGCCAGTGACGCCACTCGCAGGGCTAGTTCGTCCAGCGGGGCATGGCCTGGGGTGAACACCAGGCACGGCCAGGCCGCCGACTCCGGTGCGGCCGCGAGCCCCTCGCCACGCAACCGTGGCAGTATCCCGGCCCGCAGCAGCGACGACTTGCCCGCACCTGACACCCCCGAGATCACCAGCAGGCCCGGACCGTCCAGCTTTCGCGACAGTCGTGCCAGCACTGCGGTGGTGGCAGCTTCGCGGCCGAAGAAGAACGCCGCGTCTCGTTCGTCGAACGCGTTCAATCCCCGGTACGGCGACTCGATCGTTCCTGAGACGGTGACCAGCGGCGGCGGCGGTGCCCGGTCGGTCCAAGTCAGCCGCAGCGACGCATCCACCGCCTCCACCAGCTCGGCGCAGCTGGCGAAGCGGTCCTCCCGCCGCTTCGCGAGCCCGCGCTCGATCGCCTGATCTACGACCGGCGGGAGCGCGGGGTTGAGCCCGCTGAGGCTGGGTGGCGGCTCCGACAAGTGGGCGTAGACGACCGCCAGCTCGACATTCCGCGGGAACGGCGGCCGACCGGCAAGACATTCGAACAACACGCAGGCCAGCGCGTATTGGTCGGTGCGACCATCGACGGTGTCGCCCTCGAGCTGCTCAGGGGCGACGTAGCCGAGCGTCCCGGAGACCGTCGGCCCGTCGTCGCGGCTGAATCCGCTGGGCGACTCGGCCCGCCGAGCCAGCCCGAAGTCACACAGAAACGCGCCGTACCCCTCCAACAGGATGTTGCCCGGCGCGACGTCGCGGTGGACCACCCCGGCGGCGTGCGCAGCATCGAGCGCGTCGGCGACCGGAGCGAGCATCCCGATCGTCTCCGCCGGCGAGAGCGGCCCATCCTGCAACCGCTCCTCCAGGCTCCCCCCGCCCAGATACCGCATCGCGATGAACAGCCGGCCCTCGCTCTCCCCGGCCGAGTACACCGGGACGATCGCGGGGTGCTCCAGCTGCGCGATGAGCCTGCATTCCAGCAGAAACCGGCGCCGGAATCGGTCGTCGCTGGCGAGCTCGGGACGGATCACCTTCACGGCGACCCGGCGTTCCAGCGCGATCTCGGTCGCCAGATACACCGACCCCATGCCGCCCACGCCGATGAGGCGCTCCAGCCGGTAGCCGGCCAGCCACGTGCCGGACGCCAAATCGCTCATCGCCCCCCAATTCCTTCGGACGCAGCCATGTCCAAAGAAAGTGGATTCCAGAATATTGCCCATCGCGTTCTGCAACCAACAAACCGAACATAGCCAAATATCGCCTGGATCCAGTACAAACACCTCTATACCGCGAAACCGCGGAGGAATCATCTGACCCAACGGTCAACAGGCCAGATCACAAACCAGCGACGTGGCTCGCGGCAGATCAAACGGCCACAGGTCAAACCCGGCCAACGTCGTCACCCTGCGAATCAACGGCGGCCGGCCTGGCCAAACGAACCCCTTGGAGCAAGTTCTGTCTTTCCGCGGATTCCTCCATCCGGTGCGGATCGCCTTTGCGCAACCGCGTGATTACGTCACAGGACGTGGCGGTGCCGACCCTGCTGGCGCCCTCTCCAGGAAGGGTTGGCTGCGGTCGTGGTGTGCACAGCTACTCGAGGTCGTGGAGAAGGGTTCGTAGTCGGCGAAGGGCCCGGCCGCGGATGGGTCCGATGCTTCCGATGGGCATATGCATGCTGCGG
>DATNDR010000085.1:0-4102 GCA_035606945.1 Pseudonocardiaceae bacterium | reverse complement strand
CGCCGGGCGGGTCATTCTCCGCTGGTGGTGCTGCCGCCAAAGGGAACTGGCCGATTACCAAGGCCGAACATGTGCTTGATGGCTTCTGCCGTCCGCTGCGCGGCGCGGCCGTCGCCGTGGGGGTTAACGGCATTGGCCATCGTCTTATTGGCCCGCGGGCAGGTGAGCAGCTGGTTGACCTCGGAGTACACGCGGTCGGGATCTGTGCCGACTAGCCGGGCCGTGCCGGCGGAGACTGCTTCCGGGCGCTCGGTCGTGTCGCGCATCACCAGCACCGGTTTGCCTAGGCTAGGGGCCTCTTCCTGTACCCCACCGCTGTCGGTGAGGACGACGGTGGAGCGCTGCAGCAGCCGGGCGAAAGCGCCATAGCCCATCGGTTCGACCAGCATGACATTGTCCATCCCCTGCAGAGCGGGCATGAGAGCTTCTCTTACGACGGGGTTGGGGTGAAGCGGCAGCACGACGATCAGGTCTGGGTGCTTCCGGGCGAGCTCGGCGACGGCGCAGGCGACGTCCCTCATTCGATCCCCCCAGGACTCGCGGCGGTGTGTAGTGACCAGCAGTAGCGGCGCATCGGTGGAGTCGATCGCGTCGAGTGCTGGATCGCCGTAGGGAACGCGCTGCTTGACTGTCCACAGCAGAGCGTCGATAACCGTGTTGCCGGTAACCATGACTCTGCGGGAGGGGATCCCAGCGCGCAGCAGGTTGCCCTCGCTTTCCGGTGTCGGCGCCAGATGCAGGGAGGCGATCTGGCCCGTCAGCCGCCTGTTGGCCTCTTCGGGAAACGGCGAGTAGAGGTCGCCAGTCCGCAGGCCGGCCTCGACATGGACCACGGGGATCTGTTCGTAGAATGCTGCGAGCGCTCCGGCGAAAGCCGAGGTCGTGTCGCCCTGAACTACGACAGCGTCGGGACGGACCTGCTGGAGGGCCGGGCTGAGGCGCTCCAGGACCCGCGCGGTCAGGCCGTGGAGGGACTGGCGGGGCCGGATGACGTCTAGGTTGTGGTCCGGACGTATCCCGAACATGCTGTTGACCTGCTCGACGATTGTCCGGTGCTGCCCGGTCAGGGTAACGACGGGGCAGAGCCGCGGGGAGGCGCCGATCGCGCGGATCACCGGTGCGAGCTTGATCGCCTCTGGCCGGGTTCCGTAGATGACCATGATTCGTTTCGCCGACAATTGTCCAATCCTCATATGTGTCCTTTGGTGTTGGCGTTGTGCGGTCAGGAAACCGGGCCTACGGTAATGGGCTGGAATGTCACCGATGCGTCCTCGGTGTACAGACCCACCCGTCCGGACCGGTATGGGTCTTGGCTGTCGGTAAGACGCACTAGGCGGCGGCCGTCCACGTCTACCTCGATGCCGTCGCCACGCTGCTGGACCCTGACCGTGTACCACCGGCCTGGCGGGAAGACAGGATGAGTCGCGGTAGCCAGGAAGCGCTGGTCACCGGGATAGCCCGGGTCGGCCTTGCCGAGTTCCCAGCCGTTCGGCTTCAGGACGATGTAGTAGAAACGCTGGTCGCTGGTGTAATGCCAGAGAACCCAGCCGACCTCCCAGGGGTTGGGATGCGGCCCGCGCAACTGGCGGTTGGTGCGGAGCCGGACCTCGGCGACGAGATCCGGCCAGGTGTGGCGCGAGAGCACGAGCGCAGCGTGCGTTTGGGCCCGGGAGGCGGGCCGGGCCGGCTGGACAGTAATGAGAGTGACTCCGCGTCGGATGCTGGACCAGGCGTGGCCGAAGCCGTCGTAGGCAAGGTGCCACGGGCGGCCGGGCCCGAGCGCGGTCGCGGCTGTGGAGGTGCAGCCGATGAGCAGTAGGGCCACTACCATGGCCACCCCAGCACTACGGCGCATCTCACCTCACAGCTTCCGTCTCGCGGGGCTTCTCGATAAGCCGCTCGGTTTTGTGCCAGCCCTGCCTGCCGCGCAGGATCCGGCCCAATGCCCAGTAGCCGGCCACGATCCACAGCAGCGAATAGATCGCGAAAGCGTGACCGAGGAGCACCACCTTCCGGAGGCGCAGTCCAGGCTCGCGCCGGGCGTACACCGACACCGTGAGAAACACGGCCAGCGCGAAGGTGAGCCAGTACCAGCCCAGAAAGACCTCGGGATGGACGAGGCTGGACCTGACGCCCGGCGAGATAGCGATCCCGGTAAGCATCGTTACCAGCGAGGCAAGCATCGCCACATTGACGAGCAGCAGGACCGGCACCATTAGGACGTGAAGCAGGTGCGGCACGGTCCGCAGAGGGGCACGCCGGATGATGCCCGGAATCTGGCGCCAGGCCTGCAAGTGGCCCTGGAACCATCGGGATCGCTGGCGCAGCAGGCGCCGCGCCGATACCAGACCCTGCTGGTGGACGGCGACATCGCCGCGATACCGGGTCCGCCAGCCGGCGCAGATCAACCTCAGGCCTTGCTCCAGGTCCTCGGTCAGCCCGTCGGTCCACGGGGCGGGCGCCAGATCCAGGTGCGCAGCAAGTCGCACGAACTGGCCGTTTCCGCCGAGCCCAGCCACGCCCCACACATCACGGGCACTTTGGAAGACGTCCGTGTAGGTGACAAATTCCATATCCTGCAAGCGCGCCAGCACACTGTCCTCGCGGTTGCTGATTCGCACGCCTACCTGGACAGCGCCGACATCGGCGTCCGCGAAATACTCGGCAGCCCGGTCCGGGGCCTCTGGGTCGAGCCGACCGTCGGCGTCCATGATGCCGACGATGACCTTGTCAGCAGGCCAATTACCCACCTCCTGCAGGAGCCGGTGAAAGCCGGCATTCAGCGCGGCGCCTTTGCCGCGGCGCGCGTCCGGGAACTCCCGGCGCAAAAGGCGTACACGGGGGTCGTGATGCGACTCCACAAGGTAGCCGGTCCCATCGTCCGAGCCGTCATCGATGACGAGCACCAGACAGTGGCGCACCGGAAGCGAGAGCAGCCGGTCAAGGGTGTGCTCGATCACTCGCGCTTCGTTGAGTGCGGGCACCACGAAGGTGAACAGGAACCCGTCTGCGGCTGCGTGGACGGTGGCTGGCGGTATGGCCGCCGGTCGGCTCACCAACCACAACCGCACCGCGTGGACGAAGATACTGATAATGCCGGCGGTTGCGAGCCAGGTAAGTAGTTGCAAGATCACGATTCTCGCCTGTCTCGCAAACGGATTACGGCAGCGAGGACGGAAAGCGAGAGCACCGCGAGGGCATACAGCCCGAAAAACGCGCCCACGATGGCCAGCATGACGGTAGCTATGGTCAGCATTGTTATCCCTTCAGTACGGTGCAGGTGCTGACGAATCGGTAACCCTCATGCCGGAGGCCATCGACGAGGCGCCTCAACGGCTCGGTACCGAGGAATGGGTGGTAGTAGAAGCCGGCGACGTTGTCGCGGACTACGGCCTTCTGGGCGGCGGCCGCAGCCAGGAGGAAGCGGACTGAGCCGGGCCCGGATGCCCGCTGGCCCGGGCGGTCGATAAACCCCAGGGTCTCGGGCAGCACCGGGCCACCGTAGACATCCCGGACGAGATACGGCGGCGACTGCTCTGTGAGGGTCTGCAGCTTGACATGGCCGGGCCACCCCTCCGCGTAGCTGCTGCGATCGGTCCGGGCCAAGAACTCGGACGCCGCGACGCGGTATTCGGCCGGGGATGCCCCATACTCCGGGAACTGCCAGAACTCGGGCCGTGGCAGTCCGGCCTCGCGGATGGCCGCGAACGCCATGCCGATGCGGTGCCTAGTCCAGGCCGCGGGGTTCCTGGCGGGCGCGCCGTCGTAGACGACGGCGTGCTGGGCGTTGTAGTGGACGCGCAGGAACTCGTAGTCTTCGCCTCCCTGGCCGTCGTTGGGGTTGCGCTTGTCCCCGAGCTGATGGGTGTAACCATGCAGGATGAGCGTCCCGCCCTTGGCCAGCATGTACTTGATCGCCTCGTCGACCTGGGGTCTGTCGTTGAGCGTGTACCGTACCCGGGGGTGCTGCGTCACAGGACCCACGTACACGGGGTACAACGCGATGGAGAAGGGAATGCGGTCAGCGCTCAGCAGATCGGCAATCTGGCGAAGCTGCACCGGATCGGTAGCGGGACCGACGTCTTCCAGCCGGACCAGCATC
>DATNDR010000069.1:0-17972 GCA_035606945.1 Pseudonocardiaceae bacterium | reverse complement strand
CGTGGGGATCGAGCACGAGGTGGTACGCCGAGCGCTGCACAGCACCGGTCTGACGCAGCTGCTGAGCCGGGAGTCCACGGCGGACGCGGTCATCGCGGCGCTGCCCGGTCCGGTTATCGCGCGTGCGCCGGCTCTGGCCGCATCGGGCCTTGACCCGCTGTGCTAACGCCCTCCCGCCTCATTCGGCGGATCGTCAGAGGCGCACCAGGCGGGCCGTGAAGGGAGACGATCATGATCCAGGACCGTTGTCCGCTCCCCTCTGCGCCGACCCATCACGACGGGGCGGCTCACCGTGTACACCGGCTCGCCGGCTCCGCAGTCCACGCGCTCGTCGGGGTGGATATCGAGCGCCCGGGCTCGCTGGTAAAGACAGCCGACCAGCCACTCCCCGGCCCGGTCAAGGGCGTCGATGCAGGTTCGGTATCACGTAAGCCCGCACGGCCTCTCCCTCCAGCCCGCCCTCAACCGTTAAATAGACTAATGTCCATCCTCTTTATTAGGGTAGGGGGATGAGGACGAACCAGCTGGCCGGGCGACACCGGACGCATGGGGCGTTGGCTGTGGCCAGTCGGGTCCGGCTGCTGGACGCCTTACGCGCCAGCCAGCGCCCCCTGGATGCGCGAGAACTGGCGGCGGAGTGCGGGCTGCACGTCAGCACGGTGCGCTTCCACCTAGATGTCCTCAGCGAGGCGGGGTTGGTGCGCAGCCAGTCCGAGTTGCCGCCGCGCACACGGGGACGCCCGCGGCTGCTCTACGGCCCGGCCAGTGTCGGTGACACCGGGACCCCGAAACAGACCGGATATCAGGTGCTCGCCACGATCCTCGCCACGCACTGGGCCGAGACCCCAGCGGAGCGAGCACAGCGGGCCGAGCGAGCCGGCTGGGCGGTGGCCAGGGAGCAGGGCTTCACCCCGCGGCCCTCGCCGAGCCTGACCGCGGAGGAGTCGGTGACCCAGGTGAGCGGGCTGTTCGCCGAACTCGGCTTCGAGCCCGAACTCGCCCGCGAGGGGCAGGACTTGCAGATCCGGCTGCACGCCTGCCCGTTCCGGGCCGTCGCCCAGGAGCGCCCGGAGGTGGTGTGCTCGATGCACCTGGGTCTGCTCCGGGGAGCCCTGGCCGAGCTGGGGGCGCCGGCCACGACGAGCAGCCTGCGGCCCTTCGTCGAGCCGCACCTGTGCGTGGCGCACATCACCCCCGCCATCGAGTCGGCGTCGGATGCGCAGAGCCCGCAGACGCCGAGCGCGGCGAACCAATCATGACGGCGGGAATCGCCACCCGGTTGCACCTGGCCTACATCACCCTAGAGGCGGCCAAGGTCGTGCTGCTCGCCGTCCTCGGGGCCCTTCTCGTCGCGCGGGTCGTGGCATGACCGCCGGGGCACCACGCCGCGACATCACTGACCGCAAGGACATCGCCGGCCTGGTGACCGCCTTCTACCGGCGGGCATTCGCCGACGACATCCTCGGCCCGATCTTCCTCGACATCGCCCACATGGACCTACCCGCGCACCTGCCAATCATGTGCGACTTCTGGGAAACCGTGCTGCTACGCGCCGGTCGGTACCACCGCAACGCACTGCGACCCCACCTCCAACTCAACACCAAAGTCGAGCTCACCCCGGCCCACTTCGCCCGCTGGCTGGACCTGTGGACTACCACCGTCGACGAGCGGCACACCGGCGAGAAAGCAGAACTCGCCAAGGTCCAGGCCATCAGGATCGCCGGCTCGATCGGCCGGCGACTGCGGGGACAGCCCGCTACCGAGCTCGTCACCATCCAGCGCCCGTCACCGGAAATTCCTCTCCCAGGCAGCTAATGAATGTCGCTCCGCTCTCGTCACTCACGTTTGACCGCCCTGGGCTAATGCGTCCAACGGGACGGTGGGGTCGGCGAGGCGGGTGGTGTCGATTCGTTTGCCGGAGTGGATGAGTTGCTTGATGGGTTCGGTGACGTCCCAGATGTTGACGTTCATGGCGGCGAGTACCCGGCGCTTGGACAGCCAGAAGGCGATGAACTTCCGGGCGGCGAGATCGCCTCGGATCACGACCTGGTCATATCCGTGGGGGTCGGTGTATCCGGTGTATTCCATACCGAGGTCGTACTGGTCGGTGTAGAAGTAGGGCAGCCGGTCGTGGGTGGCGCTGCGACCGAGCATGGTCGCGGCGGCGGTGGCCGGCTGGTGCAGCGCGTTCGCCCAGTGCTCGACGCGGATGTGGCGGTTGAGCAGCGGGTGGTAGGCGTTGGCCACGTCCCCGGCGGCGGTGATGGCGGGGTCTGAGGTGCGCAGGTGTTGGTCCACCAGGATGCCGTTGTCGACGGTCAGCCCGCCCGACTGGGCCAACTCGACGTTCGGGGTGACCCCGATACCGACGATGATCACCTCGGCGGTCAGCTCGGTGCCGTCGGCCAGTTGCACCGCCCCGGCTGTGGATCCGTCTGGACGGATGCCGGTGACGGTGGTCTTGCAGCGCAGGTCGACGCCGTGGTCTCGGTGCAGGTCGGCGAAGACCCTGGCGACCTGGGGACCGAGGAGGTCAAGCAGGGGCAGCTCGCCGCGTTCGAGCACGGTGACCTCGGCTCCGGTGGCCCGGGCGGCGGCGGCCGTTTCCAGCCCGATCCACCCGGCGCCGATGATGACGACACGGCCACCGACGGTGAGCGAGGCCTTGATGCGGTCGCTGTCGGGCAGGCTGCGCAGGTAGTGCAGCCCGTCGAGGTCAGAGCCGGGCACCGTCAGCCGGCGCGGGATGGCTCCTGTGGTGAGCAGCAACTGGTCGTAGCGCAGGCGGTTCCCGTTGTCCAGCGCGAGCTCGTGGGCCTTCCGGTCGAGCGCTGTGACCGTGGTGGCGAGCCGGAGTTCGACCTCGTGCTCGGCGTACCACTGCGGCGGATGCACGAAGACCTTCTCACGGTCGACGTGATCCTGCAGGTAGTCCTTCGACAGCGGTGGCCGCTGGTAGGGCTGGTGTGGCTCGGCTCCGAGCAGGACGACGCGGCCGTCGAAGCCCTCGGCGCGCAGCGCCCCGGCTGCCGTCGCGCCGGCCAGGCCGGCGCCGACGATGGCGAAGGTGGGTGTGCCGCTCATCGGGGGTCGTCCTCGTTTCCGCCGTCGCGCCGGGTGGCCGCGAGCTTGCGTTGCAGGGTGTCTGTGAGTGCGGCCCAGGACGCTTGGAACGTGATCAGGCCGTCGTGTTCGAGCCGGTGGACCACGTCGTCGTAGTCGATGCCCGCTTGCGCCAGCGCCGCCAGCACCGCGGCTGCGTCGGCGTAGTTGCCGCGAACCGTGTCGCCGCGGATCGCACCGTGGTCGGCCACGGCAGCTAGCGTCGCCTCGGGCATCGTGTTCACCACGCCGCTGGTGACCAGTTCGACGACGTACCGGGTGTCGTCGTAGCTCGGATTTTTCACCCCGGTGGAGGCCCACAGTGGCCGCTGCGGTCGAGCCCCCGCCTCGGCGAGTGGCCGCCAGCGCTCGGAGGCGAAGACCTTCTCGTAGGTCTGGAATGCCAGCCGGGCGTTGGCGATCGCGGCGGTGCCGCGCAGGCGCTTCGCCTCGACGGAGCCGACCGCGTCTAAGCGCTTGTCGATCTCGGTGTCGACGCGGCTGACGAACAAGGAGGCGACCGAGGTGAGCCGGGTCAGGTCATGGCCAGCGGCGTGGGCCCGCGCCACGCCCTCGATGAAGGCGTCGATCACCTCGGCGTAGCGCTGCAGGGAGAAGATCAACGTCACGTTGATGCTGATGCCCTCGGCCAGGCACTGCGCGATGGCCGGCAACCCGGCCCGGGTCGCGGGAATCTTGATGAACAGGTTGGGTCGGTCCACCAGCCACCACAGCTGGCGGGCCTCCGCGACCGTCGCCTCGGTGTCGTAGGCAAATCGGGGGTCGACCTCGATGGACACCCGGCCGTCGACACCATCGCTGGCGTCATAGACGCTGCGTAGCACGTCGCAGGCCCAGCGCACGTCGAACGTCGTGAGCATGCGTGCGGCCTCCTGCACCTCGACGCCGCGCACCGCGAGATCGCTGATCTGCCGGGCGTAGCGGTCGCTGTGACTCATCGCCTTCTGAAAGATCGTGGGGTTGGTGGTGACCCCGACGACGTGGGAATCGCGGACCAGCTCTGCGAGGCTGCCCGTGGCCAGCCTGGCCCGGCTGAGGTCATCCAGCCAGATGGCCACCCCGGCCGCGGTCAGGTCGGTGACCGGATCAGCCATGACCGCCATAGGGGACATAGCGACGGTCTCAGCGGGGGCAACGCCGCGGGTGGTCATCGGTTCCTCCTGGCTGTAAAAGACGCTAATGTTGACGTTAGAGCTTCGCCGCTGTTAAGTCAACTATCGTGTCTTTTAGAAGGAGTTCCCGTGGCCGACGACTTCGGCACCCAGGTCTGCGGCGTCAGCGCGCTGGCCGAGCCGGCCCGGCGGGCGCTGTATCTCTACGTTGTATCCCAGGCCGAGCCGGTGAGCCGGAACCAAGCCGCCGCGGGTGTCGACCTGCCCCGGCACACGGCCAAGTTCCATCTGGACAAGTTGGTCGATGAAGGACTACTCGAGACCGAGTTTCGCCGCCTGTCCGGACGCAGCGGCCCCGGCGCGGGCCGTCCGACGAAGCTGTACCGGCGCTCCGCCCGTCAACTCACGGTCACGCTGCCCGAGCGGCACTACGACCTGGCCGGGCACATCCTGGCCCGAGCCCTCGAAGACGCAGCCCGCGACGGCGGCTCCGTACTCGACGCGCTCCGGCGGGCGGCCACCGATGCCGGTCGCAAGCTCGGCGCACAGCCCCACACACCGGGGAAACAGGGGCACAAACCCGCCTCGGCGGTGCAAGCCGTAGCCGACGCGCTGGCGGAGCAGGGATACGAGCCTCGAATCCAGGCAGACACCCTCGTCCTGGCCAACTGCCCATTCCACGCCTTGGCCGACCAGCACAACACCCTCGTCTGCAACATGAACCTCGACCTCATCACCGCGATGCTCGACGAACTCGGGCATCCCGGACTGAAGGCCACGCTCGACCCGGCACCCGGACGATGTTGCGTGACGCTGACCCCAACCCCAACAGCACGCCATCCAGCATGAGGCCCAGCGGCAACAGCGTGACCCCGACCAAGCGGTCCCGACATGGGGAGAGCCGCAGAGTCGGGCCCGTGATCGGGTTGCTGATGCTCGAGCGGCCCGCCGCCGTGTCAGCGGTGCATGGCCACGGTGAGCCGACGTGCACGGTGGCCTCCCCAGGGGTTGGCATCCTTATCAAGCTCGTGGCCGGCGGCCAGCGCGATCAGGGTTTGGCGCAGCACGTGTTCCCAGCGGTGAGCCCGAAGCTTCTGGATCATGGCCGGCCGATACGGCCGCTGACCAGAGCGATCTCCGCGCCCGCGCTGATCCTCCTGTCTACTTCGGTGACATGCGAAAGCTTCTTTGAGGATAGGAAATGATCTATGTCTCGGGAGCGCACGACACGCTTGGGACACGCTGGGTTTTGTCCGGCGCCCGAACATCACGAAACTTCGGGTTAGCGTGCGGCGGCGGGGGTGCTGATGCTCCGCGGGTTCCGTCCCCTGGCCAGCAAGGGGATTTGCCCGCCGGCGAGGACCATCTCGACTTGGCGCGGCGACAGCCGGTGGTGGACCGGGTACTGCTCGTCCTTACTGGTGTTGGTCACGCTCAGATGACCCCCTGAGGTCAGCGCTGCGGGTACTCCGTCGATCAGCAGGGTGTCACCGGCCTCGATCCCGTCGTAGTCGTCCTCGGTGGTGAATTCCAGGGCGAGGATCCCGAAATTCGCCAGGTTCTGCCAGTGGATGCGGGCGAAGGACTTGGCGATCACAGCGTGCAGACCGAGGTAGCGAGCGGTGACCGCGGCGTGTTCCCGGGAGGATCCCTGACCGTAGTTGTGGCCGCCGATCACGACATGACCGCTGCTGTGGGCGAGCTCGGCGGCCCTGCGTGGGTAATCGGGGTCGATCGGGGTGAAGGTGAACTCGGCGAGCTTGGGGATGTTCGAGCGGTAGGGCAGCGCCCGGGCGCCGGCCGGGGAGATCTCGTCGGTGGACACGTCGTCGCCGACCTTGAGCAGCACCGGCGCCTCGATCCGTGCAGCCAGCTCCGGGAAGGCGGGCAGTGACAAGATATTGGGGCCCTTGACCAGCTCCTCGGCGGCCACTTCCCGCTGCGGCAGCGGCGCTTCGAGCATTGCGGTGTTTACCGACGCGCGCTCGGGCAACGCCAGCGTCGGGTAGTCCAGGCCCAGCTGTGCCGCGAGAGCGCGCGGATCGGTGATCACACCGGTGAGCGCGGAGGCCGCCGCGGTCTCCGGGGAGCACAGCCAGACCGCGTCGTGCTTGGTGCCGGAGCGGCCGGGGAAATTGCGGGGGAAGGTGCGCAGCGAGTTGCGCCCCGCAGCGGGCGCTTGCCCCATCCCGATGCACCCCAGGCACCCTGATTGGTGGATCCGGGCCCCGGCGGCGATCAAGTCGAACGTGGCGCCCATCCGGGTGAGGTCGGAGAAGATTTCCCGGGAGGAGGGGTTGACGTCGAAGCTGACCGTGTCGGCGGTCTGGCGGCCGGCGACCATCGCCGCCACGATCGCGTAGTCACGCAGCCCGGGGTTGGCCGAGGACCCGACCACGACCTGGCTGACTGGGGTCCCCGCTACCTCCCGAACCGGGACTACGTTGCCTGGCGAGCTCGGCCGTGCGATCAATGGTTCCAGGGTGGACAGGTCGATCTCGTCGGTGAGGTCGTAGTCGGCGTCGGAGTCGGCCACCAGTTCGGTGAAATCGCCCTCGCGGCCCTCGCCGCGCAAAAACGCGCGCACCGCCTCGTCGGCGGGAAAGACTGTGGTGGTCGCGCCCAGCTCGGCGCCCATGTTGGCGATGACATGGCGGTCCATCGCGGACAGGTGGTCAAGCCCGGGACCGTGGTACTCGATGATCCGGTTGCGCCCACCGGTGACCCCGTGGCGGCGCAGCATCTCCAGGATCACGTCCTTGGCCGAGCACCACGGGGGCAGCTCACCGGTCAGCCGCACGCCCCAGATCTGCGGCATTTGAATATGCAACGGTTCGCCGGCGATGGCCAACGCGACCTCCAGGCCGCCGACGCCGATGGCCAGCATGCCCAGCGATCCGGCAGCGCAGGTATGCGAGTCCGAGCCCAGCATCGTTTTGCCGGGCTTGCCGAAGCGCTGCATGTGCGTGGGATGGGAGACGCCGTTACCCGGTTTGGAAAACCACAGGCCGAAGCGGCGGGCGGCCGAGCGGAGAAACAGGTGGTCCTCGGCGTTGCGCTCGTCCGCCTGGAGCAGGTTGTGGTCGACGTACTGCACGCTGACCTCGGTACGCGCCCGGTCCAGGCCCAACGCCTCCAACTCCAGCATCACCAAAGTGCCGGTGGCGTCCTGGGTCAGTGTCTGGTCGACTCGCAGGGCCACCTCTAGCCCTTCGACCAGGTCACCGCTGACAAAGTGAGCCTCGATGAGCTGTCGCGCAACGTTGCGACCCATCCGCCTGCCTCCTCCACGCCATGCGGTCAGTGACCCCCAGATGATCAACGGCTAGGCAACAGCACGGCATCTGCTCCGGACAGCCCGCCGCTGGTCGAGCACCATCGCCCGGGGCGCTGCCGCCATCCACCATCACCCCGCCTCCCTGTTCCGTCACCGTAACTAACCCCACTAGACACTATATCGTGTTACGATGCGAAGTGGGTGGATGGTTCGGCGCCGAGCGCCAAGCCTGGAGACACCCAGGAGGTGTGTCGTGCTCAGCGAGCGCAAGCCACTGCCGGAGGCCCAGTTCCCGTTGCAGATCGAGGATCCAGACCTCGGCCGCTCCCTCGAGGCCGTCGAGCCGCACCCACCGCGCGATCACCACCGGTGGGCCTTCCCGGTTGGGGTCATCCTCGCGGCAGTGCTCACCGTGCCCGGTCCGAGCGCCCTGCCAGCAGCCGAGATCACCGCTCGGAGCAGGCCGCCAAGGCCGCGGATCCGGCGCAATGCCGCCCCCTTCCCCGTGGGCAGATCCTCGCCGAGGTCGCGGTCGGCGTCCGGCCACCGTCAGGCTGCATGACCAGCTTCGGAGGTGCGGACCGGGTCGGATGCGGGTTCAGCGCGGCGCATTCAGCAACCGGATCAAGGCCTGAGGGCCGAGAGCCTGAAGAGCAAGGAGGAAGCCTGATGACGTCGTCCACCTCGTCGGACCTGGCCCAGGATCGAACCGATGCCGCCAGATGCATGGAGGCGTCCATCTTGCTCTGTGGACGGCCACTGACGGCCGTGGCCGCCGGGCGCACGATGCGCGCCGTGGGTCAGCTGCTCAACGCGGTGAGCCTCGCGCTCGCCGCCGACGGCCGCTCCGTGCCACCGCCGGTGCGCCAGGCGGCGTTGCGGGTCGCTGATCAGCTTCAGCGCACGCGCGCAGTGTCCTCGGGTGACGAGGCTGCCGACGATAACCCCATTGGGCCATCCGACCGACGTAGCGCTCAGCGTCGACGCAGCGGCCCCTCGACGACCCGCACCGGGCCGGTGCCCTACGCGAGTTCAATCAAGATGGGTCGCATGGGATGACGACGCACGCCGAATCGGCAGTTCATACACACCTTCTGGACAACGCAGCCCGGCGTTGACCGGCCGGAATACCACGATGGGACGTGAATATCATGACTGACGGCAATGCCGAGGACCACGAGACCGAGCGGACGGCAGCCGCCTCCGGGCCACCTTCCTCCCCCATGGTGACCACGGTGAAGGTGGGCCGGGTCTATGACCGGACAACGGATCAGGACGGGAACCGAGTGCTGGTCGATCGCCTGTGGCCACGCGGAATAAGCAAATCCAAGGCCGACATCGACGAGTGGTGCAAGCAGGTCGCACCGTCGACGGCGCTACGCAAGTGGTACAGCCATGACCCGCAGCGGTTCGCTGAGTTCCGGCGCCGCTACCAGACCGAACTCGCCTCAGGGGAGCACGCAACGGCCCTGGCACACTTGCGCGAGTTGGCAACAGGCCAAACGCTAACGCTGCTGACCGCGAGCAAAGACCCGCCCATCAGCGAGGCCGCCGTCCTCGCCGAACTACTCCAGCAACGACCACCACGATCTATCAGTTGATGCCCGATGTTTCCCAGCTGCAAGGGTCGCGTGAGACGTCGACAGCCGCGTGAACCGTGGTCCAGCGCGACCACGGCATCGCTGAGCGCCTCCTGCCACGCCGGTGTTGTGGTCACCGAAGACAGGAGCTACCGCAGACGGGGGGGCCAAACCTGCGGAGGTGCTCCCGTGGACCCTCGACCGGGACATCGTGTCAGTGGCGTCCCCGGCGGCTGAGAGGGTCCTCGAAATCCGGCTTCGTCAGAGGTTGATAACGCCGTCATAGGCGCACGCCCATGCTGCTCCGGGGGAACGCGCCTCGTGTCTCCGGCGCCTTGGTTTCCACCTCGTTATCCCCGCCGTTGTCGAGTCCGAAGTTCGGATAATCCTGAGCAATGACGCCTACTTGAGGCGTGACAGAGGACCCCCGCCGGGCGTGTTCAGCTGACATTCATTGGTTTCCGGTGATCTGCCGTTGTCTTGGTACCGCGGGGCCGTCGGTCGACCGGTCTACTGCGGTGGTGTCGGATGGGTTGATCGTCGGACCGTCCGCCAGTGTGATCAGTTCGGTGTCGGCGCACCCAAAGCCAATGCGGTGCCGACTGTGGGTGCAGGGGGATCGCGGAGCAGCCGCAGCCCGCGGGCGGCGAGAAGCTCGGGGGCCAGCGCGTCCGGTTCTGGTTGAGAGACCGGCACGCCCGAGCTGATCCAGCCCGCCATCGTCCCCAGCGGGGTGTCGCGGTCGAGTGCGCGAGTTCCAGCGTCCAGGTGGTGCCCACCGAGCGGCACCACACCGCAGCCAGCAGGCTCAACCACGCGCCGGTGGCAGCGGCGCGGCTGAGCGGCCGCTCGACCCTTGTGAGCTGGCCGACCAATCGACTGCGGGCTGCCTCGGAGTCACCTAGCCTGGGGCGAACCGGATGGAGGAGTATGTCGGTGGAAGTCAAGGAGGCCCGACTGGCCGGGATCGGGTTGCGACGCAATGTTCGTGACCGCACAGGGTCAGCGCATCGTTGTGGTCTGGCAGCGCAGTGCCTAGCACGTAGTGCTCTACGCCCCAAGAGAACACCGACGCCTGTGCGGCGACCGTGGAACTGACCGCCGCGCAGCCCCGGCAGCCACCAGAGTGACGAACCGAGCGTTCGCCGTTGACACTGCCATGACCGCCGCCTACCAGTCCGCGCCTGCGCCGGCTCTTCGGAGGTTAGATTGTGCAAGCTGAACCAGTGACCGGCCCCGTGGCTTACCACGGTGAGGGGCCGGTTTGGTCGATGCAGTGGGGGGGCCTGCGTTGGGTGGACATGCTGGCCGGTGATGTTCTGTCCCTGGCGGGCGACGGCGCGATCACGCGGCGCCATGTCGGCAAGGTGGCCGCCGCTATTCGCCCTCGCCGCGAGGGTGGTGCGGTCCTCGGCGTTGAGCGGGGCTTCGCGTTGGAAGACGCCGACGGGACGCTCACGCACCTGGACGAGTTGTGGGCTGATGACCGCGTGCGGATGAACGAGGGAGGCTGCGATCCCGATGGCCGCTTCTACTGCGGGTCGATGGCTTACAGCCAACAGCCCGGTGCTGGTGCGCTGTACCGGCTTGATCCGGACGGCTCCGTGCGTGTGGTGCTGGAACAAATAACTATTTCGAACGGTCTGGAGTGGAGCCCGGACGGTTCCCTTGCCTACTACAACGACACAGCTACTCACCGCATTGACGTCTTCGACTATGACCGGGATGAGGGATTGACTGGGCGGCGCCCATTTGCAGAGATCCCCGCAGAAGACGGCCATCCCGATGGCTTGACCGTTGACGAGCACGGCGGCGTCTGGGTGGCACTTTACGACGGCGGTGCAGTGCGGCGTTACACCCCTGAAGGTGCGCTCGACGAGGTGATCGAGCTGCCCACCAGGAAAGTCACCGCCTGTACCTTCGGCGGTCTCCACTTGGACCAGCTATTTATCACCACGTCACGAGAAGGCCTCGAGCCAGGGATAGACCCATGGGCGGGCTCATTGTTCCGAGCCGTCGTCGGGGTGACCGGTCGCCCGGTTCGACAGTTCGTTGGGTAAACGAGTCTCCCGCCACTAGCTCCTGCGTGCCTGGCGGTGGGCCGGGGGTACCTTTCCGGGTGCGGGCGGGGGCAAGGCGCTGAGCGCATGCCTCCGGGTCGGTACGGCCACATCGGCTCGTGCTCGCAATCCCAGTCCATGGTTATGTGATCGGCATGAAAGCAAGTTTTCGTTTGGGGCGCATCGCGGGGATCCGCATCGGGGTCAATTGGAGCGTCTTGGTCATTTTTGCGCTCATCGCCTGGGGACTGGCGGCGTCGCGCTTCCCGGCTGCTTACCCGCAGTACGGCACCGGCGCTTACGTAGCTGCTGGACTCCTCACCGCGGTGGCCTTCTTCGTCTCGCTGCTGGCTCATGAGTTATCACACGCGCTGGTGGCGCGGCGCAATGGCCTACGTGTGGAAGAAATCACGCTGTGGCTGTTCGGCGGAGTAGCCCGGCTATCCGGGGAAGCCCGGAGCCCCGGCGCCGATCTGCGCATCGCCGGGATCGGCCCATTGGTAAGCCTGCTGCTCGGCGCCGTGTTCTTGATGGTGGCTGAGCTGCTCGCGGCCAGTGGGTCCGACCTCGTAGTGGCCGGCTTCGGGTGGCTGGGCGCCATCAACATCTTCCTCGCGGTGTTCAACGCGATCCCAGCAGCGCCTCTAGATGGTGGACGGCTGCTGCGCTCGATCATCTGGTGGCGCACCGGCGACCGGCTCAAGGCTATCCAGTGGTCCAGTCGGGCCGGCGAGGTCTTCGGCTGGATCCTTGTGGCCCTAGGCCTAATCATTTTCTTCACCCGGGCCGACTTCGGCGGTCTATGGTTCGCGCTGATCGGCTGGTTCTTGATCGGAGCGGCCACTGCGGAAAGCCAGCAGGCCACTGTCCGCAACCAGCTCGGCCAGCTAGCCATCCGCGACGTTATGACTCCAAATCCGATCACCGCGTCAGGATTGATGACCGTGGCAGATTTGCTGAGCAGCGACCTAATCCGGCACCGGCACTCGACATTCCCCGTGACCGAGAACGGTCGAGGACCGGTCGGCTTGGTCACCTTCAACCAGATCCGGCAAGTGGAGCCACAGGACCGGGCCACCACCCGACTACGAGACATCGCTTGCCCCATGGAGCAGCTGGCACAGGCCCGACCGGAGGAGCCGGCGGCCGATTTGCTGCCCCGGCTCAGTGAGTGCGCCGAAGGGCGCGCCCTCGTGCTCTCCAACGGCGTACTGGTCGGCATCATCTCACCATCCGACATCAACCGCGTCCTACGTCGGATAGGCGCCACCGGCCACGACGAACGCACATAGGCAGGCGGGACCTAGCATGGCCTCGGCGTCGTGGTTGCTGTAAACCATCCGGTGCGCTTCGGTCTCGCCCCACAGCCCCAGCTGTAGGACACCAGCCGGGGCCGTTGCGTGCCTGGATTCCGCGCTGTTCGGTGTCCGATCGCGCTACCGCTACTTGTTGTCGGCGCGTCCTTGGATGGCGTCGAGCGCCGACCTGGCGGGCGGGGTTTGGCCCTTTTGTTTCTGTTCTGGTCCTGTTTCGGCTTCTTGGCCTCGCGGCCGCCCTTGTTCTTGCTCGCCATCGCTGTCTCCGCTGGCTCACGTCGTCGGTTGGTGCGCGTGGGAGCGCCATCGGATCCAAGGAAGCGGTGGGTCCTACAGACCGACCAGGGCCGGTCCTGTTCACCATGCTCCAGTCCCGACCAAATAGCGACCATCGATCCAGGATCCGGCAGATGACCTGAGTTCAGGGCCCTTTGCTCGCTACTGTGAATGTCGCGGTCGTGGTCTCAGGGTAGCGCTTGACGGGAAGGCTGGTGGTGCGGCACCGAGGCGAGCACCGCGCCGTAGACTATGCCGCCCGGAACGATGGTATCGTTGCTAGCTATTGTGCCATACTCCGTCTATTGTGGGCGTGTTCTGACAATGGCTTCGGCTACGGCGCTTATAGCGTCGGCCACTGCTAGAGTGGCGTGGATTTGCGCTTTAGCTAATTCCGCCGGCCCCGCAAGCCTGTTGAGGTTTCGGAATCTTTCGTCACTATCACGCATCCGTTCCATCCGTTGTCGGGCAGACGGTTACGTGTTCTTTTCCAGCGGAAACTGGCTGGTGGGATTGCTCTGAGCTGTGAAGGCGGCCCGCTGGGCCGTCCAACGGGGCAGCTGGGTGGTCCGGGTGCTCAATCTGGGCCATGACCTGCTCGGCTAATGCTCGGGGTGGGCGTTCGGCGCGGGTCGGGTAGTCCTCGGAAAAGATCAGCGCGCCGGCGGGCAGGGTGTCGTCCCAGTGGTGTTGGCGTACGGCGTGCAGGAACGAGTTGAGTTGGCCGATGTGGTCGCCGTGGCGCTGGCGGCCGGCCAGCTCGGCGTGTAGGTCGGCCAGGTAGCGCTCGAGCACCGCCCGGTCGATCCCGGCCAACGCACTCGCGCCGATGCGGTCGAGGAACCGGGCGAAGTGGGTCAGAGCCCGGAGCCCGCGGCGGGCAACCTCCAGGCCGAGTCCGGTGCCCAGCCGCCAGCGCAGCCAGCGTTTGACCAGCTCATGCAGCCAGGGCTGACCGATTGCGGTGAAGTCGAGTCGTTGATTGCCGGCGAACCCGAGTCGACGCATCTGCCAGACGTCGCGGGCGAACTCGGCCTCCCAGCCGCCGGCCTCGACCAGGTCGGCCACCTGGGCGACGGGCGTAGACCAGCAACGACCGCATCATGGAGTGCGTTGGCCGCCCAATCCGGGCGAGCTACTCGTCCTTGGTCAGCTCCAACAGGGAACTCGCGTTCGCGGTGACCAGTGCCCGGACCAGGGCCACGACCACGGCCGGGAGCGTCTTGGTGGTGCGCTGATCGCGCCGGCACTGCAGCGCGTACTGGATCTCCAGGCGCAGCTGCGGGGTCAGCCCGCCAACGCGGACGATCTGATCTTCAGTGATCTCCACTCTGGCGAAGCGTTCGACGAAGGCCGCCACGTCGGGGCGTTTGTTGACCCTCCAGGTGTTGGCGTGGGTGTGACAGAACGGCAGGTCTGCTTGCGGCCACAACGGGCAGTCGATGATCGCGCAAACCGTGCCCGGCGTGGGTTGCTTGATCGCCGGCGGGTTGGCTAACCAGCCGTCCAGGTCCGGTCGCCCAGCGCGGTCCCAGTGCTGGTGGTGCAACTGACACATGCCGCCGCGGGCCACGCCGTAGCCACAACCGTCGACCCGGCAACAGCTGTTCGTCCGCTGTGCCTCGGCTTCGCCAAGTGCAACAAGGCCTCTTGTGACGCTCCAACACACCGATAGCGGATCGGCTGCACGTTATCGGAATGGGTGGAAAGCTGACTCAGGATGAGTCGTGTTGTCGTGGTGGGTGCTGGGTTCGCCGGGATGGCGGCCGTGCGGGAGCTGCGCGAGTCAGGTGGTCAGGTCACGTTGGTTGACCGCCACATCTATAGCACCTTTCAGCCGTTGCTCTACCAGGTCGCGACGGGCGGATTGAACCCTGGTGACATCGTCTACCCGACGCGTAACTTCGTCCGCCGCCATGGCGCGCGGTTTCGCCGCGGCAGCGTGACCGCCATCGACACACACGCCCGGGAGTTGGTCCTCGATGGTGGCGCGCGTTTGGGATACGACTATCTACTGCTGGCCAGCGGAGTCACGACCAACTATTTCGGTGTGCCCGGCGCGGCTGAGCACACCATGGCCTTATACACCCGTCAAGAAGCGATCATCCTGCGGGACTGCCTGATGGCCGGCCTGGAAGCTCTCGCCGCCCGGACCGGAACCGGGGACCTCACCGCTGTCATTGTCGGCGGCGGCGCCACTGGTGTAGAGACCGCCGGCGCAATGGCCGAACTGCGCAACGCAGCAGTCAAGACTGCCTTTCCCGAGATCACCCCGCGCCAAGTGAACATCATGCTCCTCGAACAGGGCCCGGAGCTGCTTGCGCCCTACCCTCCCCGGCTTCGTCGCTACGCCCTCGCCCAGCTGCGCAAGCGGGAAGTGCAGGTGCGGCTGGACACTGCTGTTCGCGAGGTCACACCCCACACGGTCGTCCTCGGTGACAACACGATGCTGCGCGCCGACCTCACGATCTGGGCCGCCGGCGTCACCGCCTCCACGGCCGTACATAAGTGGGGCCTGCCGCAAGGTCGCGGCGGCAGAATCTTCGTCGATGATCACCTGCGAGTAGCCGGCCACCCCGAGATCTTCGCCGCCGGCGACCTCGCGCTCATCGACGGACAACCCTTGGCGCAGCAGGCCCAGCCAGCCATCCAGACCGGCACCCACGCCGGCCGGCAGATCCGTCACCTCTTAGCTGGCCAAGCCACCCAACCGTTCCACTACCGCGACAAAGGCAGCATGGCCACCATCGGCCGCAACGCCGCCGTCGTCGCACTTCCCCACGGCGTGCGCCTCAGCGGCGCCCTCGCCTGGCTGGCCTGGCTCGGCCTTCACATCATCATGCTGCTAGGTAACCGTAACCGGCTCTCAACCCTGCTGAATCTGTCCTGGCGCTACCTCGCCTGGCCCTCGGGCAACAGCCTCATCGTCGGAGACCTCCCAGACCAGGACCAACACGACCGCCACGAAACATGATCCAGTAAGCGGGGGCGCAGCACCGTCAGCCACGACACCTGCACCGGACTGCCACCGCGCCACTGCGACGCACTGACGCAACGGCAGTACCGCCCGCGTACCGAACTGAGCTGGAACCCCCGTAACGGGAACCTTCACCGGGCCGTCGTCACCGCATCCGCAGGCGGCACATTTCCACAGCTCGGCTATGACCCGCGCATTCCCGTAAGCCCTGCCCTATTTAATGCCCGGTGAAGGGAGGCTATCCGCTACACTTCGATCACGGGTGAGCTCCCGGTCGGCTATTATCGGTGCAGCACTGATCTTCATGACCTCACCGCGCAACGCGAAGCCCTGTCCCGCCTCGGTGTTGCGCCCGAACGGATCTATGTCGATCACGGGTTCACCGAACCAATCGCGACCGACCGGGCCTGCGCGAAGCACTCGCCGCGGTCCGCACTAATGGCAGAGTCGGATATCAGAACTGTCCGAATGTCGTTGTGATCGCGTGATGCTGGCCTGGTCCAGGGGCAATGCCACTAACTTAAGGGAAGGTTTTCGCAGGTCAGAGGCGGTTTGAGGATATCGGGACCAGAGGCTGTGGGCCTGCCGTGGCGCGCTTCGCGCAAACGCTACCTGCGGCTTTGCAAACGAGGGTCAACCCAAGCTGTCGACCCGGGGCGCCATCGTCCCTGCTTGGCGCTTGCACACCCACCCTGAGCTGGGCAAAGGCTTAAGTTAGCGGCATTGGGTCCAGGGGTGTGGGAATTAGGTCCGGCCGCTGCTGACGAATGCCACGATCGTGTCGAGTTCGGGTTCGTAGCCGTCGGTGGTGTCGACTTCGATGAACGGCGCTTCTATCGAGACTCGGTCGAACTGGTTGTGACCTACTTCCGCCTGGTCGGATCGGGATGCGCCTGCCTCACTGGATTTTGCTTCTTGCGTCGCAGTGTCCGCTCCCGTGCTAATTCGGGGTCGGCGGCGCAATGGACGATGCGAATCCGGGCGAGGTCTTGCAGCGGTTCTAATCCCGGTCGCCACACCCGGTCTTGGAACGCTGCCTCGGCCACGGTGGTGACCCCGGCTTTGAGCAGTAGTTTCAGGACACCGAAGAAGGTCGGCAACGTGCGTGTTGTCAGCTCGTCGCCTGGTCTCGGGGCGAATCCGGGGGTGGCGTGGACCATGCCTTCTTTGATCTCATCCCGGCAGATCGCCGGGCATCCCAGGGCCGAGGCGATTGCGTGCGCGAGTGTGGTCTTTCCCGTCCCCGGCGGACCGCTGATCACAATGAGGGTGGGCAAGGAAATTGTTGACGATGACCACACTCAATGCGCCGCACCCGCCAGATCACCCCGCTCCAACCCCGCCTCCAACCCCCGCCCACAGGCCCCGTTTGACGGCGGGATCATGCACCTAACGGGACAGACATGCCCAGGTACGACGACTTGCTGCCCTCAAGCCGGGAATCAGCGCCGGAGACACCGGCCGGCTCGGTGCCACCGCCACGCGGACGATTGAAGATGAAGGCCCGCTGACAGGTAGAGGCAGCACCTTGGCGGCGCCAGCTCCACGCGCTGAGAGCTAGCTGGACGGCATACCTGATGAACTACCGCAGGTCGGACTCGCTGCGCTGACAGCCCAGGCACAACCCTGCCTGGGGAATGACCTCCAGCACGGCGAGGGAGATGTCCGCGTGGCAGGCGTGGCGGCACCCGTAGTGCCCGGTGATCATGCTTCTAGGGCCAGCTCGATATCGGTCATCGCCTGCCGGGCCCCGTTGGCCACCAGGGGCGCCCACCTCGCGCCGGGCTCGGCCGGCGTTGGTGTCCGCGACATCGGTGTCCACTGCCCTGCCGTCAGCTGCCTGCAGCTCGACGAGCTGCTCGACCGGAAACGCGAGGTAAGGCCGCGTCCACCTTCCCGAACCCACCATGGAGATCACCATGCCGCGAAGCCATGCGACCGAGACACAGATCCAGCCCACCGACCGACACCGGCACCCCCAGGAGCGGCTCACGCCGCACCTTCCACCCTGCGAAGGATGCTGCTCGAGCATGTCGGCTTAGGGTTTTATGTCGCCGATATTGCTCGGTGCCTTCAGTTGCGGAGGATCCAGAACAGCGTTGCTTCAGACGGCCCGAGGTTGCGCCAGCCTTCGATGGTTGTCGCGTCGATCAGTAGGACTTCGCCGCGTCGCAGGACCGGGCGGCTGTTGGTGAGGATGACCTGTACGAGGCCGTGGGCGACCGCGATCAGCTCGGCGCCTTTGTGGGTG
>DATNDR010000027.1:0-20047 GCA_035606945.1 Pseudonocardiaceae bacterium | reverse complement strand
GTTGGTCGGGACGACAGGATTTGAACCTGCGACCCCTTGACCCCCAGTCAAGTGCGCTACCAAGCTGCGCCACGTCCCGGCCGCGCCCTCGCGGGCGTGTTGTCAGCGTAGCGCAGCCGGCGTAGTTACCGGAGTTCGCGTTCAGGGCCGCCAGTCCTCCCGCCAATCGGGATGTGCGTCATACACCGACGCCACCAGGCCGAGCATGGCTCCGTCACGCTGACGGTGAGCTTCCTCCCGGAGAAATGCCGCTTTTTCGGGAAACGGAACGGGGACACGTTCTTCCCTGGCTTCGACCGGCCCCGCAACCAGCAGCAACCCCTGCTGGTCGTCGGTGCGCATGATGCGCAGCCGGCCGCGGCGCTCTGCTTCATCGATGTGCGGTAGCTCGCCTGCCTCAAGCCGCCGCTCGTCGTCGGCGAGCCGGGCGAGCACGAAGCCACTGAGATCCTCCATGCAAGCAGGAGTTCCCGACGCGGGGCACAGCTAAGCCGACGCCGCGCCGGGGCGCACCATGTTCACCGAGCGGGATTACCGCAGCGCCACCGCGCCGTCGAGCAGCTCGTGCAGGGCCTGCGCGGAAGGCATCCCCTCCAGCCGGCGTCCATTCGTCAGGATGGTGGGGACAACGGTGATCTCCAGCTCATGGGCCCGGCGCAGCGCCCGCTGGTGCGTCGCGGCGTAGCGACCGCTGTCCAGCGCCGCGCGGAAATCATCGGCGTCCAGGCCGAGCTGCGCGGCGACCTCTGTCAAGACCTCCGGCCGGCCGATGTCACGCTGCTGGACGAAGAACGCGCGAAATATCTGCTCGGTGTAGCGCTGCCCGAGACCTCGCTCGGCGGCATACGCAAAGCCCTCGAAGGCCAGCCGGCTATAGGGCTGCGGCGACACCCGAGGCAGCACGATCGGGACGCCCATGCGCTCGGCCATTGGGTAGACCACCTGTTGCCACGTCGATTGCAGGTAATCACCCTCGGGTCGCAACGTCGGCGTCGGTTCCGGGCGAAGCTCGAATGGTTGCCAGGAGATTTGCACATCAGCGCCCTCGACGGCATCCGCGAGTGGTTGCTCAGCGAGATAGCAGAAGGGGCAGACGAAATCGGAAAACACCTCGATCGTGGCGGACACACCAAACCTTTCCGTCGCATCCTGGTTGTGACTCCACCTTGCCCCTCAACCCGCACACCAGTCCAAGAGTCGTGACCAGCATCTCCGCGAAGGCGCTAACGTGAGCGGCGTTCTCGAACACGGACGGAGATGCGCACCGGGCTACCGGTGAATCCGAACGTCTCTCGCAGCCGCCGCTCCAGAAACCGGCGGTAGCCGGCTTCCAGGAACCCGGTGGTGAACAACACGAAGGTGGGCGGTCGGGTGCCGGCCTGGGTGGCGAAAAGAACCTTGGGTGCGCGACCCCCGCGTACCGGCGGTGGCGTCGCCGAGATCACCTCGGACAACCACGCGTTGAGTTGCCCCGTGGGTACCCGCCGGTCCCAGGATTCCAGGGCGGTGCGCAGCAGCGGCGCTAGCTTGCCAACGGATCGTCCCGTGCGCGCCGAGATGTTCACCCGCTCCGCCCAGTTCACCCGAGCCAGGTCACGGTCCAGTTCCCGGATCAGCTCCCGGCGCCGGTCGTCGTCGACCAAGTCCCACTTATTGAATGCCAGCACCAGCGCGCGGCCGCATTCGATAACCGACGTGATCACTCGCTGGTCCTGCTCGGTGATCGGCTCGCTGGCGTCGATGAGCACCACCACCACCTCGGCGGCCTCGATCGCCGCCCGGGTGCGCAGCGATGCGAAGTACTCGGTGCCGCTGGCGGTCCGCACCCGCTTGCGCAAGCCGGCCGTGTCCACGAACCGCCACATCTCATCGTCGAGCTCCAGCAGCGAGTCCACCGGATCCACCGTGGTGCCGGCGACCTCGTGCACCACCGACCGCTGCTCGCCCGCCAACCGGTTGAGCAGGCTCGATTTACCGACATTGGGCTTGCCGACAAGCGCAACGCGGCGCGGTCCCGCACTGCGCGTGACACCCTCCCGCGGCGCGGACGGCAACACGCCCAGTACCGCGTCGAGCAGATCGCCGGTACCGCGCCCGTGCAACCCGCTCACCGGATGCGGCTCGCCCAGCCCCAAGGTCCACAGCGCCGCGGTATCGGCGACCAGTCGCTCGTCGTCGACCTTGGTCGCGGCCAGCACCACCGGTGTCGGCGAGCGGCGCAGCACCCGGGCTACCGCCTCCTCCGCCTCGGTCGCTCCGACCGTGGCGTCGACCACCAGCAAAATCGCGTCCGCGGTGCGCATGGCCAGCTCCGCCTGCGCCGCCACGGCGGCCTGCAGACCCCGCGCGTCGGGCTGCCAACCTCCGGTGTCCACCACGGTAAACCGGCGGCCGTTCCACAGCGCGTCGTAGGCCACCCGGTCCCGGGTCACCCCGGGCACGTCCTGCACCACTGCCTCGCGGCGCCCCAGAATGCGGTTGACCAGCGTCGACTTACCGACGTTGGGCCGGCCCACTACGGCGAGCACCGGTTGCTCAAGCGCGACGTCCGGCTCCATCTCGACCGTTGTGGCGGCATCGAGCGCTGTCCACTCGGCCTCGTCGGACCAGATCCCGTCGTCAGGCGCCAGGCCGCTCATCACGCTCCCTCTCCTCGCGCCACATCCGGTCCACCCCGGCGGCGGATCGCATCCAGTTCGGTGACCAGTGCAGCCAGCCGGTTGCGCACCTCGTGGGTGGCTGTGGCCAGCACAGCTCGGCCCTTGCCCGGCGGTACCGCGAATGGCTGCCCGACCAGGACATCAACCCGCGGCCGAAATCGTCGACGGCTACCCGGCGGCCGGCGCGTTCCCCGGATCGCCACTGGCAGTATTGTCGCGCCCCCGGTTCGAGCCAGCCACGCGGCACCCTGCTGCGCGTCTCGCACCTCGCCATCGCCGCGGGTGCCCTCCGGAAAAACCACCACGACGCCCTCGTGACGCAGTAGCCGCACCGCGGTGAGCAGCGGCGCCCGATCAGCCTCGCCGCGACGTACCGGCAGCTGCCCGATCCGGGGCAGTAGCCAGCCCAGCGGTCCGCGAAACATCTCCTCCTTGATCAGAAAAGCGGTACGCCGACCCAGCAGTCCGTACAACAGCGGGCCATCGACCATCGCGCTGTGGTTGGCCACCACAACCACCGGACCGGTAGCCGGGATCCGTTCCTGATGCCAGATCCGCAGCCGGAAGCCGGCGTAGAAACACCAGGTCCCGATCCAGCGGGTAAAGCCCTGCAACCACAGCCAGGTGCCCTCGGGCACTTCCAGCGTCACAGTGGATCCCGAACTGCCGGGGCGACCAGACCACGCGCCACAGCCAGGTCATGCAATCGGTCCAGAACGTCATCGACGTCCAGCGCGGTGGTATCCAGCTCGACGGCATCATCGGCGGCGCACATCGGCGAGGCTTCCCGGCTCGCGTCGAAGCGGTCGCGGCGGTCCACCGCGGCTCGGACGGCTGCCAGGTCGGACATGCCGTCCTGCGCTGCTCGGCGTGCCGCCCGCTGAGCAGCCGTCGCCGTCAAAAAAACCTTCAACGGCGCATCCGGTGCTACCACGGTCCCGATATCACGCCCCTCTACCACGATCCCACCGGCGCTAGTGGTGGCCTCGGAGATGATCCGACGCTGCTGGGCGACGAGCAGCGCCCGCACCTGGACCACCGCGGACACCGGACTCACGGCAGTCGTCACCGCCGCGCCGCGGATCTCCTCCGAGACGTCCTCGCCATCCAGCAGTACGAACGAGGAATCGGGATCGGTATCTACCTCGATATGCCGCCGCGCTACTTCCGCACTGACCGCAGCGGACTCAGCTGGATCCAGCCCAGCCTTCAGGACGCCCAGTGCGGCGGCTCGATACATCGCCCCGGTATCCAGATAGCGCGCGCCCAACGAGGCCGCCAACCGCCGGGCCACGGTGGACTTCCCGGTACCGGCCGGCCCATCTACCGCCACGATCCCCCGCAACCTACCTCCTGTCCGCACCGTCCCCATTCTGCCCGACGCATTCAGCGGGCTCAGCGGGGTAAAACGGGCCCGAATAACGCCGCTGAGCCCGGCTGAATGCGGGATTGGGCGTTAGCGGCCTACGGCGCGGTTGAGGGTGCCCACTTCAGCGCGGGATAGGGCGCGGACGGTGCCGGGGCGTTGTTCGCCGAGGCGGACGTCGGCGATCGCGGTGCGGACCAAGCGGTGGACCGGGTGACCGACCTCGGCGAGCAGGCGGCGCACGATGTGTTTACGGCCCTCGTGCAGCACCACCTCAACCAGCGCCTTGCCGGGCAGGGCCTGCACGACCCGGAATCCGTCGACGGCCACTGGGCCATCGTCGAAGTGCACTCCAGCGCGCAGGGTACGGCCCAGCGACCGGGGCACCGGGCCGGACACCTCGGCCAGGTAGGTCTTGAGCACCCGGTAGGAGGGATGCATCAACCGATGTGCGAGTTCCCCGTCGTTGGTGAGCAGCAGCAGGCCCTCGGTGTCCGCGTCGAGACGTCCGACGTGGAACAAGCGCTGTGCCCGGTCGGCCACATAATCGCCGACGCAGGGCCTTCCGCGGTCATCGGACATCGTGGAGTGCACGCCGCGGGGCTTGTTCAAGGCCAGGTGCTCCACGTCCGAACGCAGTTCCAACCGCATGCCATCGACGTGGATGACGGCGTTGTCGGGGTCGACCCGCACCCCCATCTCGCGCACCACAGCCCCGTCCACTTGGACCCGGCCGCGGGCGATCATCTCTTCGGCGGCGCGCCGGGAGGCCACCCCGGCCTGGGCGAGCACCTTATGCAGCCGGGGCAGCGCCGCAGACTGCGACACCGCCTCAGACGGGGACACGGCCTCGGGCTGCGACATCGCTTTAAGTGGGGACGTCATCGATGGAGTCGATGTCGGGCAACAGCGGCGCGATCGGAGGTAGCTCCTCCAGCGCGGAGAGCCCCAGCCGTTCCAGGAACAGCTCGGTCGTGCAGTAGAGCACACCGTGGGTCTCCGGATCGGCTCCCGTCTCCTCGATCAGGCCACGAGCAAGCAAGGTACGCATCACTCCGTCCACGTTCACCCCGCGCACCGCGGCAACCCTGGAGCGGGTGACCGGCTGCCGGTAGGCCACCACGGCGAGAGTCTCCAGGGCGGCCCGGGTGAGCCTGGCCCGCTGTCCGTCCAGCAGCAACCGCTCCACGAACGGTGCGTACACGTCGCGGGTGTGCAACCGCCATCCTTGGGCCACCTGACGCAGATCGATCCCGCGGCCACGGTCGTCGTAGCCGTCCCGTAGCCGTTGCAGTGCCTCGACGACCCGCGTCACCGGCTGACCCAGTGCGCTGGCCAGCACATCCTCGCCGACTGGTGAGTCGATCACCAACAGCAGCGCTTCCAGGGCGGCATCGAGCTCATCGTCACGATGCAACGCCGGTAGCGTCTCGTCCTGCGGGGCATCCGCACCCGGGCTTTGCGGGACACCCGCACCCGGGCTTTGCGGGACACCCGCACCCGGGGTCCCGGGTGGTGCTTCCATGAGCGCGGTTTTGTTCAACGGTATTCCTCGTCCTCTTCCCCGTCCGCCCGCGGTTCGATAGCGGCCTGCTCAGCTCCACCTACCCACCGGACGTGCAAGTCGCCGAGTGGATCGGTCTGGTCGAAGACCACTACGGCGGCACGGTACAGATCCAGCAACGCCAAGAATCGGGCAACCACCTCTCTGATGTGTGCACAGTCGGCAACCAGGCTGTGGAAACTCGCCTGACCATCGCGGGCGAGCCGGCTGCGGAGCACCGCGGCGTGCTCATGCACCGACACTCGGGGGGCGTGCAGGTGCTCCAATGACACCGTAGGCGGCGGCGGTTTCGGACGAAAGACTGCGGCCGCGGTTTCGGCGAATCGAGCAGCGTCGACGCCCAGCAACACTTCGGGCAGCAATCCGGCGAATCTCTCTTCAATTCCCACCGATCGGGGGTAACGGCGCAGCGCCGCAGATTCGAGCTCGGCGAATAAGGCGGCAACCTGCTTGTAAGCCCGGTATTG
Organism: Pseudonocardiaceae bacterium; assembly: GCA_035606945.1. GTDB lineage: Bacteria > Actinomycetota > Actinomycetes > Mycobacteriales > Pseudonocardiaceae. The sequence continues at coordinate 13,990 of DATNDR010000027.1, read as the reverse complement.
CAGCAACCGCGCGAACAACAGGTCCCGAGCCTCCAGTAGGGCGAGATCTGTCTCATCCTCGACATCGGCGTTGGGCAGCAAGCGGGCTGCCTTGAGGTCCAGCAGGGTCGCCGCTATCACGAGGAACTCGGTGGTTTCGTCGAGGTCGAACGATTCGCCCAGCAGCCGCAGATGCGCGATGAACTCGTCGGTCACCTGATGCAGGGCCACCTCGGTCACATCCATCTGCTGCTGCGAGATGAGCTGCAGCAGTAAGTCGAATGGGCCCTCGAAGTTGTCCAGCCGCACCGTGAAGCGAGGCGACGAGGCCGGCATCACCACATCATCGTGCAACACCGTCCGTTCAGCTGCTTCGACCCTGCAAGCAGGTCTCACCTTGCTATCACCTCACGGGCCAGCGCCCGGTACGCCTTTGCACCGGCAGATTTGGGCGCCCATCTGGTGATCGGCTCACCAGCGACGGTGGTTTCGGGGAACCGGACCGTCCGGGCGATCACGGCGTCGAACACGGTGTCGCCGAAAGCCTGCACCACACGCGCCATCACCTCACGGGCGTGCAGCGTACGGGGGTCGTACATGGTGGCGAGGATGCCGGTGACCGTGAGCTTGGGATTGAGCCGGTCCCGCACCTTATCGATGGTGTCCATCAGCAGCGCGACCCCGCGCAGGCTGAAATACTCGCATTCCAGCGGGATGAGCACACCATCCGCGCAGGCCAATGCATTGATGGTGAGCAGTCCCAACGAAGGCTGGCAGTCCACCAGGATGAAGTCGTAACGGGGCAGCAGCGGCCGCAGCGCTCGACCGAGCACCTGCTCCCGACCCACCTCGGTGACCAGTTGCACCTCGGCTGCGGACAGGTCGATGTTGCTGGGCAGCAAATCCATACCCGGCACCGATGTCGGCTGGATCACCTCGTCTACTTCGACGCGCTGCTCCATGATCAGGTTGTAGATGGTGCGGTCGAGGTGCTGCGCGGCCAGCCCGAGCCCGACTGAGAGCGCCCCCTGAGGATCGAAGTCGACCAGCAGCACCCGGCGGCCGTACTCGGCCAGAGCGGCCCCGAGATTGATCGTCGACGTGGTTTTGCCGACCCCGCCCTTCTGATTGCAGATCGCCACTACCCGAGCCGGCCCGTGCCGGTCCAGCGGGGGAGGTTGGGGCACCGCCCGGCGAGCGCGTCCGGCGATATCGCACCCGTCGCCTACGACCTCATCAGCAATATTTCCGTCAACTGAGATCGTCGGGCTCGGCGCAACCAACGGCTGTTGCGCAGACCCCCAGGACGACATGGAACCGATCCCTCCAGCCCGTAGCTAGGTCAGCACGGTGCGATCCCCGAGGAGCCTATTCCGCTGCAGGAAACGCCTTCAACGCACCTCGCCGTAGGAGACCCCGCTAGTCTCGGGCACGCGGATGGGCGGTCGCGTAGACCTCACGCAGGTTGTCCACCGTCACTAACGTGTAGACCTGCGTTGTGGTCACCGAGGCGTGACCGAGCAGCTCCTGCACCACTCGCACATCAGCGCCGCCTTCCAGCAGGTGGGTGGCGAAGCAGTGCCGCAAGGTGTGGGGTGACACCGCTGCGGCGATCTGGGACCGCGCCGCGGCCTCCCGGAGGACTGCCCACGCGCTTTGCCGGGACAGCCGAGCGCCACGCGCGTTGAGGAATACCGCCGGTATGCCCCGTCCTCGCTCGGCGAACGTGGGGCGGCCACGCACCAGGTAGGCATCCAGCGCGGCCAGCGCCGGGCGGCCCACCGGCACCAGCCGCTGCTTGCCACCCTTGCCCCGCAGCAGCACGGTCCGCGCCGGAGCATCGAGGTCATCCCGGTCGAGCCCGACCGCCTCGGAGATCCGTGCACCGGTGGAGTACAACAGCTCCAGTAGCGCCCGATCACGCAGGCAACGAGGCCCGCCATCGGCCGGAAATACCTCCAACAACCGCAGCACCTCGTCCAGCCCCAGAGCCTTGGGTAGCCGCTTCGGCGGGCGCGGAGGGTGTACGTCGGCCGCGACGTCGGCTCGCACCAGTCCCTCGCGGAAAGCGAACCGGTGCAGCCCGCGAGCCACCACCAGGGCTCGGGCCGCCGAAGACGGCGCCAGCGGACGGTGCCGGCCATCCCCGTCCCGCAACGTTGCAAGGAAGCCAGTCACCTGTTCCTCGCCCACCGAGGCGAGCTCGAGGATGCCCGTCGACGCCAGGTAAGCGCCGTAGCGGCGCAGGTCACGAGCGTAGGAGTCCAGCGTGTTGGCCGACGTGCCGCGCTCGACCGCCAGGTGATCGAGATACTCCGAGATCACCATGGCAACTGCTGGGGGAACTGCGTCGGCGTCTGGTGCCATGAGACCTATCACTTACCCGAGTGCCTCCGACAAGGGAACGTAGTCGCGGCCGTGCGCCTGGGCGACCTCGGCGAGCACCACCGATCCGGCCACCACGTTGACGCCGAGGGCAAGTGCCGGGTCGTCCTGCACCGCCCGCCGCAGTCCCTTATCGGCCAGCGCGCACACGTAGGGCAGCGTGACGTTGGTCAGCGCATAGGTGGAGGTGTGCGGAACCGCGCCGGGCATGTTGGTCACGCAGTAGAACACTGAGTTGTGCACGGTGAACGTGGGATCGGCGTGCGTGGTGGGTCGCGAGTCGGCGAAGCAACCGCCCTGGTCGATGGCGATGTCGACCAGTACCGAGCCCGGTCGCATCTCCTCGACAACATCATGGCTGACCAGCGTGGGCGCCTTCGCGCCCCGCAGCAATACAGCACCGATCACCAGATCCGCCCACACGCAGGCCTTCTCCACCTCGTAAGCGTTGGACGCGATGGTCTGCAAGTGACCGCGGTAGCTGAAATCGATCTCCCGCAGCCTGTTGATGTTGGTGTCCAGCACCACCACCTCAGCCTGCATGCCCAGCGCGATGCTGGCCGCGTTCATCCCCACCACACCGGCCCCGAGCACGGCCACCTTGCCGGCCGGCACTCCGGAAACGCCGCCGAGCAGCACCCCACGCCCGCCCTGCATACGTTCCAAGCAGTGCGCCCCCACCTGGGGAGCCATTCGCCCGGCGACCTCGCTCATCGGGGCCAGCAGCGGCAATGAGCCGTCGGACAGTTGCACCGTCTCGTAACCGATCGCGTCGATCCCGGCATCGATCAGCGCAGCGGTGCACTCCGCCGAAGCAGCCAGATGCAGGTAGGTGAACAGGATTTGGCCCTTACGCATCCGGTGATACTCAGCCGGCACCGGCTCCTTCACCTTGAGCACCATCTCGGCCTGGTCCCACACGTCATCGGCCTGCGGCACGATGCGCGCCCCCGCAGCCAGGTAAGCCTCGTCGGGAAATGCGCACCCCACCCCGGCACCGCGTTCCACGAGCACTTCATGCCCGCGACGGGTCAGCTCGACCACCCCGGCGGGCGTGAGCGCAACCCGGTACTCGTGGACCTTCAGCTCACCCGGAACACCAATCTTCACGCCGGGCTCAACGCCAGAATGGAAGGTGCACAAGCATCCATAAGACCGTCCTCGGAAGTGTTGAAAGGTGCTTAAGCATCCATAAGACCGTACTTCGCGTGGCGAGCGGCGAAGCGGGTCGGGCGGTCCGGCCAGGGGGCATCGACCGGGCGTGGTTGCGCGACACCGGCTAGCACGGCGTGGGCGGCGAGCAGCCCCGCCACGGCCGGGCCGTTGACGATCTCACCGGTCAACACCTGCCGCACCGCCTCGGCCAGCGGCAGCCGGACCACGTCGAGGTCGGCTTCCTCGTCGGTACCCGGGGGCCGGTCGACTTGGGTCAAGCCGCGGGCCAGAAACACCCGTTGGGACTCGTCGCTGAACCCGGGCGAGGGCACCAGGTCGACGAGCACCGACCAGTCCCGCGCGGTGTAGCCGACCTCCTCGCGCAGCTCGCGCCTGGCGGTCGCCACCGGGTCCTCCCCCGGTACGTCGAGTAGCCCGGCGGGCAGCTCGCGGATCCGGCGCCCCAGCGGGTGCCGGTACTGGTCGATCATCACCACGGAGGAGTCGTCGTGCAGCGGAAGGATGATCACCGACCCGGGATGCTCGACGACCTCACGCCTGGCCTCCAGTCCACCGGGCATGATCACCTGATCCAGCCGTAGCGCGAGGATTTTGCCGACGTGCAGGGTGTCGCTGCCGCACACCGCGAACTCGTGCGGGCGACTCACCGCAGTGTCGCCGGCATCTCGACGGGCAACCAGTCCGCGGCCCGGTAGTTCAGCGCCGCCGCGACAAAGGCGACGAACAGCGGGTGCGGGCGGGTGGGGCGGCTGGCAAGTTCCGGATGGGCCTGGGTGCCGACGAAAAACGGGTGGGTGAGCTCGGGAAGCTCGACGAACTCGACGAGATGGCCATCCGGCGACATGCCGCTGATCACCAGACCCGCGGCGGCCAGCTTGTCCCGATAGGCGTTATTCACCTCGTAGCGGTGCCGGTGCCGCTCGCACACCTCGGTAGCACCGTACGCCCGGGCTACCACCGAGCCCGAATCCAGCACTGCCGGGTAACTACCCAGCCGCATCGTCCCGCCCATGTCGCGCTGACCGGCAACGACGTCGGTCTGGTCAGCCATGGTGGAGATCACCGCGTGCGCCGTTTCGGCATCGAACTCCGTGGAGCCGGCGCCGTCGAGACCGGCCAGATTGCGGGCGGTCTCGATCACCATGCATTGCAGGCCCAGGCACAGGCCCAGCACGGGAATCCCGCGAATCCGGGCATGGTGAATGGCACCGATCTTGCCCTCGATGCCGCGGACTCCGAACCCGCCGGGTACCAGCACCCCGTCCACCCCGGCCAACGCCGCCGCCGCCCCCTCAGGCGTCTCACAGGTGTCTGAGGGCACCCACCGGATCTCGACCCGAGCCCGGTGCGCGAAACCTCCGGCGCGCAGCGCCTCGGTCACCGACAGGTAGGCATCCGGCAAATCGACGTACTTGCCCACCAGCGCTATCTGCACCAGCTCTGTCGGGTTGTGCACCCGATCGAGCAGGTCTCCCCACTCCGTCCAATCCACGTCCCGGAAAGGCAGCCCGAGTCGGCGCACCACGTAGGCATCAAGACCTTCAGAGTGCAGCACCTTGGGGATGTCGTAGATGGAAGGCGCATCCGGCGCGGCCACTACACCGTCGATCTCCACATCCGACATAAGCGCGATCTTGCGTTTCAGCGCGTCCGGAATCTCCCGATCGGCGCGGCAGACCAGCGCGTCGGGCTGGATACCGATGCTGCGCAAGGTGGCCACCGAGTGCTGGGTCGGCTTGGTCTTCAGCTCGCCGGACGGAGCCAGGTAGGGCACCAGCGAGACGTGCAGGAAAAAGCAGTTGTCCCGGCCGACGTCGTGTCGCACCTGGCGGGCCGCTTCGAGGAACGGCAGCGACTCGATGTCCCCGACGGTCCCGCCGATCTCGGTGATCACCACATCCGGCGGGCGCTCGTCGCTCGCCGGCTCGGACATCGCGAGGATCCGGGATTTGATCTCGTCGGTGATGTGCGGGATCACCTGCACGGTATCGCCGAGATACTCTCCCCGCCGCTCCTTGGCGATCACCGCCGAGTAGACCTGGCCGGTGGTGACGTTGGCCTTGCAGCCGAGGCTGCGATCCAGAAACCGCTCGTAGTGCCCGATGTCCAGGTCGGTCTCGGCGCCGTCCTCGGTGACGAACACCTCGCCGTGCTGGAAGGGGTTCATGGTGCCAGGGTCGACGTTGAGATAGGGGTCGAGCTTCTGCATCGTCACCCTCAGCCGCCGGGAGGTCAGCAGCTGACCCAGGCTGGACGCGGTGAGCCCCTTACCCAGCGAGGAGGCGACACCGCCGGTGACGAACAGGTACCTGGTTGGGCGGGCAAGTGAGACCAAGACCTTCTCCCGTGGTCCGGACCGGCCCTTCGATTGGTGACCGGTTGCGATGCAGCTGGCGGCGCGCCGCCGACCACGGAAGTTCACGGTAACACTGCTGACGGTGGTCTCGGGGCACCGCCTCGCCGGTCAGCTTGCGATGGCGGGAACCACCGCTTGTGCGTTGCTGCCGGTGCCGTACCGCCCGGTCCGGCCTTGGGCCTGCTCGGCCAGCGCCAGCACCGTCACCACGCGCCCGGCCGCGGTGCTCACGTCGTCGACGGTGGACAGCACAGAGGCCGCTGCGGTGTCCGCACGCACAACTCCGATGGGGCCGTTGCCGTCGGCTGATCCGGGCCTGCCCGCGAGCACGGCGCCGCCGCCGGAACGATCCAGCTGGGTGGCGAACCGAGCCAGGATCCCGGCACGATCGCCGCTGCTGTTGCCACGGATAGTGCCACCGGTGAGGACCACGACGAGCTGGGCCGGTTGCACCTGAGGTCCGAGCCGGATGAAACCACCGTCACCCAGCCCGGCGAGCACGGCAGTGGTTTCGGCGCTGGTGGTCTGACCTTTGCCGCTATGCGGGTTGACCAGCACCAGCGAGCCGAGCAGCCCGCCGGCGAGGGTCCCGGCGTCCGACGCGGTGGGCAACCGCAGGCCGGCCGGCAGCAGCCGGGTAGCCAGTTCACTGAGTTGATCGGAGCGCGACGGATCGGTGAACGCATCGGTGAGCTGCAGCTCACCAGTGACGGTGCCGCCGGCGTTGCTGATCAGCCCGGCCAGCGCGTCCCGGTCGGCCGGGTTGGCGTCTGCCGTGGTGACCAGCACAACGGTGCGGCCCCGCAGTGCACCGGTCACCACCCGCGGACCGACGGCGGCGCCGAAGGCGTCCGCATCGGTCAACCGGGCGCGCAGTGCATTGCGCTCGGTCTGCAGCTCACTCACCTGGCGGGTCAGCTCCGCCCGGTTGGAGCTGAGCCCGGACAGCAACCGATCGCTGATCGCCGTGGACCCGAGTACCACCCCGAGAGCAAGCGCCAGGAAGAAGGCGGCGATGGAGATGATGTGGTACCGCAGTGAGATCACCGGTTATGTCAACCCCTTGATCCAGGACACGACAGCGTTCCAGCTATCGCTGATCAGGACACCGAAAGCGCTGCCGACATTCGAGACCAGCAGCGCGGCGGTGACCGCGACCAGCGCCGCGAGGACCATGAGCAGTACGGCGCTGACCGACACCCGGCTGCGATACATCGCGGCCGCGGCATGACCGTCGATGAGTTTGCTGCCCAGCCGCAGCCGGGTGAGGAATGTCGACGGGTTGGAGCCCGACCGCCCCCGGTCGAGGAATTCCTGCAAGGTGGCTTGAAAGCCGACGGCAATCACGAGTTCGGCGCCGTGCGCCTCAGCCAGCAGCAGGGCCAGATCCTCCGGGTTGCTCACCGCGGGGAAGGTCACCGCACCGATACCCAGATCTTGGATCCGTTCCAGCCCGGGAGCGAAACCGTCGGGTTGTGCGGGTACCACGACCTCGGTGGCTGACTTGAGCGTGTCCGTCTCGATCTGGTAGGGGTCACCGACAATGAGATGCAGACGATGCCCGGCGGCGCGTAGCGCGTCGGCGCCCGCTTCGACACCGATGAGCACCGGCTGGTATTCCTTGATGAAGTGCTTGAGCGCGGCCAGGTCTTCGATGTAGTTGTAGCCGGCGGCCACGACGAGGACCTGGCGGCCACGTAGCGACACGTTGATGTCGGGTACGCCGACCCGATCGATGATCAGCGCGCGTTCGTGCCGGAGGAATTCGATGGTGTTCGCCGAGAACGCCTCGAGCTGAGCGGACAGCCCCGACTTGGCCTCGATCATCGAATCGGCGATCGAGTTGGCATCCTGCTCGATGCCGCAGGCGACCTCAGTCTCCCCGACGTACACCCGGCCTTCGTGTAGCCGCAGCCGGCTGCCCTCTTTGATGCGCAGCGCGTCGGGGCCGACCGCGTCGATCAGCACGACGCCCGCGGCGATCAGTATCTCGGGGCCCAGATTCGGGAACCGCCCGGAGATCGACGGTGCCGCGTTGATCACCGCGGCGACTCCGGCTGCGACCAGCGCATCGGCGGTCCGGCGATCCAGATCGACCTGATCGAACACCGCAATGTCGCCGCGACCGACGCGCCGCGCCAGCGCGTCGGCGCGGCGGTCCACCCTGGCCAACCCCGTCACTCCGGGCAACTCGCGGTCAGACCGGCTGAGCAGGCCGGAGATATTCATGCTGGCGATGGTGACAAAAAGGCTATCGCTCGTCGCGGAGGCGCGCCGAGCCGTTATGCACTCACGAGCCGGCTTTTGTCGGCCTCCGCCGACAGAAGCAGCTCCTCGGCGTGTGCGCGACCGGTGTCGGTGTCGTCCAGCCCGGCCAGCATTCTGGCCAGTTCACTGACCCGCGCCGCCTCATCGAGCTCACGGACTCCGCTACGGGTCAACCCGGTGGCATAGGTCGCCTTGTCCACCACGAGATGCCGGTCGGCGTAGGCGGCGACCTGGGGTAAGTGCGTGACGACCACCACCTGATGGGTGCGGGCCAGCCTGGCCAGGCGCCGACCGATCTCGACGGCAGCTCGCCCGCCCACTCCGGCGTCGACCTCGTCGAAGACCATCGTGGGCACCGGGTCGGCGTCGGCCAGCACCACCTCCAGCGCCAGCATCACCCGGGACAACTCCCCACCGGATGCGCCCTTGTGCACTGGCAGTGATCCGGTATCGGGATGCGGCGCCAGTCGCAGCTCCACCTCGTCGACACCGTCCGGACCGGCCCGCAGTTGCGATCCGGCGATGGTCAGCGCTGCTTCGTCGACGCCGGACGCCAGAATTGGGCGGACCACCACGAGCAGCTGCGCTTGGCCCATCGCCAACCCGCCCAGCTCCGCGCTGACGGCGTCTGCGAGTTCCCGGGCAGCTGCGGTCCTCGCCTCGGTGACCGCGTTGGCGTGCCGAGCCAACTCGGCGGCCAGTTCGTCGCACTTGGTCGCCATCGCCGCAATGGTTTCCTCAGAGCTGTCCAGGCCGGCGAGGCGCCGGCGGGCCTGGTCGGCCCAGGCGAGCACGCCGTCGACGTCCGCGGTGTACTTGCGGGTGAGCCGCTTGAGCTCGGCCTGGCGGCCCAGCACCTGCTCCAACCGGGCCGGATCGGCGTTGAGGGCATCGAGGTAACCGCCGAGCTCAGCACCGACGTCCCCGAGCACCGCCGCGGCCTCTGCCAGGCGTTCGCCTAATGCCTGCAGGTCCGGATCGTCCACCGCCTGCAGCCGGCGGCGGGCCTGCCCGACCAGACCGATCGCACCCGGCTGGTCGGGATCGCCGTCCGCCGCGCCGTCCACCCCGCCGGACAGTGCCGCCTGCGCGATCGAAGCGGTCTCCCGGAGGGCTTCGGCGTCGGCCAGCCGGCGAGCCTCGGCGAGCAGCGCAGCGTCCTCCCCGGGTTGCGGGTCGACTGCGGTGATCTCCGTGAGGCCCTGGCCGAGCAGGTCGGCTTCTGCGGCCAGCTCCGCGGAATGATTCCGGCGGGCGGCCAGCTCAGCGCAACAGCCCAGCCACTGCTCCCGAATCCGGCGGTAAGCGGCCAGCTGCCCGGATACCGGGTCACCAGCGAAGCGGTCCAGCAGCGCGCGCTGCTCGCCGGGGCGCAGCAGCCGCAGCTGGTCGTTCTGGCCGTGCACGGCGAGCATGCTCTGGGCCAGGTCAGCCAGCACTCCCGCTGGCACCGAGCGACCACCGAGGTAAGCCCGGGAACGGCCATCGGCGGTGAGGGTGCGGCTGGCGATCAGGCTGCCGTCCTCGTCGGCGCGCGCGCCGACCTCGTCGACCAGCGCCACGGCCGGGCTTCCCGAAGGCAGCCGGAAACGGCCTTCGACGGTGGCTCGATCGGCGCCTCGCCGGATCCTGGACACGTCGGCTCGTCCGCCGGCGAGCAACTGGAGACCGGTGACCACCATCGTCTTGCCCGCTCCGGTTTCCCCGGTGACCACGGTCAGGCCGGGGTGCAGATCCAGGGTGGCCTCGTCAATCACACCGAGGCCCTCGATGCGCATCTCGGTGAGCACGGCCCGCACCCTAGCCGACTCGCGGGTGGGCGTTGGTGCTGGAACACTGTTCCGCACTCACGAGCTGGCAGGGCGTGGGCCCCGCCAGCCCTGCACCGGCAGCTCGAATTTGCGCACCAGCCGGTCGGTGAACGGACGGTCGTGCAGACGCACCAGCCGGATCGGGGTGGCGCCGCGGACCACCTCGATCCGGGCGCCGGCCGGTAATGCGAAGGTGCGCCGCCCGTCGCAGCACAGCACCGCGGGGTGTCCATGCGGATCGACCTCCACCGCAACCACCGAGTCCGGCGACACCACCAGCGGTTTGGCGAACAGCGCGTGTGCGTTGCTGGGTACCACCACCAGCGCGTCGACGTCCGGCCACACCACCGGTCCCCCAGCGGAGAAGGCATAGGCGGTAGAGCCGGTCGGAGTCGCACAGAGCACGCCGTCACAGCCGAAACCGGAGACCGGTCTGCGGTCTACTTCCAGCACCACGTCGAGCAGTCGCTCCCGCCTGCTCTTCTCGACGCTGGCCTCGTTGAGCGCCCAGGTACGGGCCAGCGTGGATCCGTTGAGCCGGGCGGTGACCTCGACGGTCATCCGCTCGTCGACGAGGTAGTCACGGTCGACGATCGCGTGCATGACCGCATCGATGGATCCACGATCGGCCTCGGCGAGAAAACCGACTCGACCGAAGTTCACGCCGAGCAGGGGAACGCCGCATGGCCGAGCCAGTTCAGCGGCTCGCAGCAGGGTCCCGTCACCCCCGAGCACCACGATGAGCTCTGCGCCGGCAGCGGCCTGTGGCCCGATCGGCATCTGGTGGTCGCACAACGCGGCGTCGAGGTGGGTGGCCTCCGCGGCCAGTACCCGCACCCCGACCCCAGCCTGGGTCAGCTGGTGACCAACCTGCTCGGCGGTGCGCAGGTTCTCCGGATGCCCGGTGTGCAGCACCAGCAGGACCTCTCGGGCGAACCTCATTGCGGCCCCCTGCGCACAGCCGCATGCACCAGATCCTCGGCATCGCGCTGCGGATCGGCCGCACCGCGGCGCAACCACAAGAAGTACTCGACGTTGCCGGACGGTCCGGGTACGGGGCTCGCGATGGCGTCGACCAAGCCCAGCCCGAGGTCGGTCGCGACCGCCAGCACGTCGAGCATGGCCTGGGCACGCAGCAGCGGGTCACGGACCACACCACCGGCGCCCACGCGTTCGCGGCCGACTTCGAACTGCGGCTTGACCATGGGAAGCAGGTCGCCCTCCGGTGCGGTGCATACGGCCAGAGCGGGCAGCACCAGACGCAACGAGATGAACGACAGGTCCGCCACGGTCAGATCGACAGTGCCACCGATGTCCTGGGGTTGCAGCGCCCGCACGTTGGTCCGGTCCAACACCCGGACGCGCTGGTCAGTGCGTAACGACCAGGCGAGTTGCCCGTAACCGACGTCGACTGCGATCACCTCCCGAGCGCCGCGGTGCAACAGCACGTCGGTGAAGCCGCCCGTGGAGGCACCGGCGTCCAGGCAGCGCCGCCCCGCGATGGTGGGACCCCGAGCGACGAGGGTGTCCAGCGCGCCGAGCAGCTTGCGGGCACCGCGGGAAACCCAGTGGGGCTCGTTGTCGCTGTCCCGGACCAGCAGCGGGGTGTCCGCGTCGACCCCGGTGGCCGGCTTGGTGGCTGTCAGCCCGCCGACGTGGACTCGGCGCTGCGCGACGAGTTCGGCTGCGTGGTCCCGAGAACGCGCCAGACCCCGCCGCACCAGTTCGGCGTCCAGCCGGGCCCTGCGCCGCATCTAAATCTCATCGATGCTGGACAGGGCCTCAGTCAGGGCGTCATGGACGGCACGCAGGCGCGCCACGTGCGCCGCGGTCGGCAGCTCGTCGAGGTCTGCAAGGCCGGCGAGCGCATCGGTAATGCGGGTGGACGGGGGAACGGCGGGTGCGGATGGCTGGGACGTCATCGAGCTGTCTCCTGGGCCGCTGGGGTCACCATCAACGCTACCTCTCACGCCAGACCCACCGTTTCCAACGCCGTGACTGCGGTGTCGTCGCACGCCCGCACCTGCACCGACCCGGAGTGCTCCTCCCACCAGACCGCGCACAGCGTCCGCACCGCGTCCAGCGGATCTTCGCCGGCTCCGGCGCTGCTCAGCAGCAGACAATTAGCCGCCTGATCGATCTCGACACGCCAGCCGCGCCGAGGCTGGATAAGCGTCTTGTCCAGGGGCCCGCGCAGTGCTCGCACGTCGGCGGCGAGATGGGTGGGACGTTGCTCTGCAGGCGCCGCAAGCGCAGCGACCGCGTCACTGACACCGGACAGGACGAGCAGAGCGTCCAACCCAGCAGCCCGTGCCCCCGCGATGTCGGTGTCCAGGCGATCACCGACCACCAGCGGGTGCTGCGCGCCGATGCGGTTCACGGCCGTGTCAAGCAGCGGGCGCGCCGGCTTGCCGGCCACCGTGGGCTCGTGACCGGTGGCGGTCTGCAACGCTGCCACCATCGCTCCATTGCCGGGCAGCAGGCCCCGCTCGCTGGGCAGCGTGGGATCGATGTTGCACGCGATCCACCGCGCACCACTGCGAATGGCCAGGCATGCTTCGGACAGCTGCGCCCACCCGGTCTCCGGGGAGTGACCCTGCACGACCGCGACCGGCTGGTCAGCTGCCTCAGCCACCGGCCGCAGCCCCACCGACCGCACCGCAGCGACCAGGGCCGCAGCACCGACCACCAGGACTGCCGAGCCCGCCGGCAGCAGCGACTCGAGCAGCGTCGCCGCAACCTGACCACTGGTGAGGACTTCTTCCGGAGTGGTCCGAACCCCCAACCCAGTGAGCTGCTCGGCGACTTCCTCCGGCGCACGGGAGGCGTTATTGGTGATGAACTGCACCGCTCGCCCGGCTTTGCGCAATTCGTTCACGACCTCGGGCGCCTCGCCTACAGCATGTGCTCCGCGCACCACAGTGCCGTCGAGATCGAGCAGTACCGCGTCGTAGCCGTCCAGCAGCCCGCTCACTCCGCTTCCGGTCGCTCGCTGAGCTCCACGGCGCGCTCCGCCGCATCCGTGGCGCCCTCCACGTCAGCCTCGGCGGCAGCCAAGAACCAGCGGATCGCATCCTCATGCCGGCCGGCGGCAAGCAGATTGTCCGCGTACGCATAGCGCAACCGGGCCCGCCACGGCTCCTCTCCCGCCTCATCCAGGTCCGGTCCCTGCAATGCGACCACGGCAGCATCGAACTGCCCGAGATCGCGACGAGCGCCGGCCGCCACGATGCGCAGCTCGACCGCCTCATCAACCCCGAGCTGACCGGCCTGCGGACTCCGCGCGATCTCCAAGGCATGCTCTGGCCGCCCCAGCGCTCGCTCGCAGTCGGCCAGCACGGCCAGACGCCCGGGATCACCACCCAGGCGGCGGGCAGCGCGCAGTTCCCCAAGTGCCTCAGACCATTCCCCGGCGACATAAGCCGCGAGTCCCGCAGCTTCCCGCACGGCCGCGACCCTACTCGCCTTGCTTCGCGCGAAGCGGGTATGCGCCAAAGCCAGCTGAGGGTCGTCGTCGAGTACGCGCGCTGCCATGACGAGATGGCTTCCCACCAGATCGGCCAAGCGTTTGGGTAAAGTCGATAATTCTTTTCGAACTTCCTGATCCAGCTCGCTCGGATCTACGTCGGGAGCCAGTTCCGGACGGGACGGTTCGCTGTCGGTCGGCGCCGGGTCCCGACGCTGTGATGCTCCGCGATTCGCCATTCGATCACTGTCGGCACGATGTTGCGAGCCGAATTGCTTTGCTGGGGGTCGGCCGGCGATACGACCCCGCATTCCTGCCGTCCGGGCCGCGCCACCGTTCCGGGCCGCGTCTGGAGTCGGATTTTCTCCGGCTGACACGGTCACAGATCCTCTCATCGATAGCAGCACTCAGGGGCCCCCGGGGTGTGGTTGGGGGCCCCTGTGGTGGGGTTGTGTTCGGCGGTGTCCTACTCTCCCACACCCTGGCGGGTGCAGTACCATCGGCGCTGGAGGGCTTAGCTTCCGGGTTCGGGATGGGTCCGGGCGTTTC
>DATNDR010000026.1:0-60482 GCA_035606945.1 Pseudonocardiaceae bacterium | reverse complement strand
TTGCCTTGCCGAACGTCATGGTCTTCTTCACCCCTGAAGAAATCGCTATCGCGGAACCCCTTGTGGACCTCTTGCTCGAGCAGGACGGCGAGCCTCGCATCCCGGTGCTGGCAATGATCGATGCGCGCCTTGCCGGAGGGGAGACCGACGGCTGGCATTACGACGATCTCCCAGAGGACGGTGCGGCTTGGCGTACGAGCCTGGCGGCGCTCGACGATGACGCAAGAGCCCGCTTTCAGAAGGGATTTGGTGAGCTCGAGCCTTCGCTGCAGGCCGCTCTGATGCAGGCGTTACAGGATGTGTCGCAGCGGGGTGAGCACTGGCACGGCTACCCGGCAAAGCACGTGTGGAGCCTGTGGACGCGTTACGCGTGCGCCGCCTTCTACTCCCATCCCTGGTCGTGGAACGAGATCGGTTTCGGCGGCCCGGCCTACCCCCGAGGGTTCATGCGCCTCGGAGGCCCCGGCGCTGATGGTGCCGCGGTGCGGGAACCGTTCGAGAAGCCCGGTGCCACCGACGAGGACCCGGTGCAGGTCGTCGATACCTGGCAGTCGTGACAGGACAGTGATGGGTACGTTCTGGCGCGGCATCCTCAAGGGAGCCATCGGGCCGCGGGACAACGATTCCCGGTTCCTGCTGGACGTGCATTCGCGCGACCTGCCGGGCGAGGCCACCATGGCGCGATACCCCGATGGGGACGAGGTTGATCTCGTCATCGTCGGAGCTGGCGCAGGTGGGTCCGTGCTGGCCCAGCGGCTGGCCCGGCGCGGCTGGCGAGTGGTGATCCTCGAAGCGGGCCCGTTCTGGCACCCCGACGAGGACTGGGTGTCCGACGAGGCCGGCAGCCATCCGCTGTACTGGACCCAGAAGCGAATCATCGGCGGAGCCGACCCGATCGAGCTCGGGAAGAACAACTCCGGGCGTGGGGTGGGCGGATCGATGGTCCATTACGCCGGCTACACCCCCCGATTCCACCCCAGCGACCTGTCCACCTACACCGACGATGGGGTCGGCGCAGACTGGCCGATCGAGTACGAAGACCTGCGCCCGCACTACGAGCAGGTGGAGGCCGAGTTGCCGGTGGCTGGTCAGGACTGGCCGTGGGGCTACCGGCACCGATACCCGTTTTCCCCGCATCCGGTCTCCGGCGCCGCCGACAAGCTGCGCGAGGGCGCGTTGCGATGCGGCATCGAGATGCGGGTCGGCCCGGTGGGGATCGTCAACGGGACCTTCGGCAACCGCCCGCACTGCATTTACCGCGGTTACTGCCTGCAGGGCTGCAAGGTCAACGCCAAGGCGAGCCCGTACGTCACCCACCTACCCGACGCGCTGGCGCACGGCGTGGAAGTGCGGGCCAACTGCATGGCCCTGCAAATAGACATCGAACAGGACTCCGGCCTGGCCCGTGGTGTGGTGTACACCACCGAATCCGACGGCGTCCACCGGCTGCAACGCGCCCGGTACGTCGCGGTCGCCGGGTACTCGATCGAGACCCCGCGGTTGCTGCTGGCCTCGGTGAGCCGGCGATTTCCGCACGGCGTGTGCAATGACGCCGATCAGGTCGGCCGCTACATCATGGTGCAGGGCGCTACCCAGACCGCCGGCCGGTGGCCTTACGAGTTGCGGATGTACAAGGCGCCGCCGCCGGAGATCTCCAGCGAGCAGTTCTATGAGACCGACCCCGCCCGTGGGTTCGCTCGCGGATTCTCCATCCAGACGGTGTCCCCGATGCCGATCGGCTGGGCCGAGCACGTGCTGGCTGACGGGCACTGGGGCCGGGCACTGCGCGAGTACATGCGCGACTACAACCATTGGGCGACCATCGGGGTCCTCAACGAGCTGCTGCCACATCCGGACAACCGCATCACCCTGGCCGACGAAACCGATCCCTACGGCCAGCCGGTCGCGCGGATGGACTACACCCTGAGCGACAACGACAAGGCGAACATGGCCTACTCGACCAAGGTGATCACCGACATCCTGCACGCAGCTGACGCCCAGGACGTGCTGACCATCCAGCGCTTCGCCCATCTCATCGGCGGCGCCCGGATGGGCAGCTGCCCGGAGCACAGCGTCGTCGACTCCAACCAGCGCGCCTGGGCGGTGCCCAACCTGTTCCTCGCCGACGGATCGGTGTGCCCCACTCAGGGCAGCGCCAACCCCGCCCTTACGATCATGGCCCTGGCGTCCCGGCTGGCGCAGCGGATGGCCAGCGGAGCCGCCATGAACGATGACCCTGCGGTCCGGGCCGGCCGCATCCGATCAGTTGCCGGGAGCCGACGATGAAGTTGACCCGTTCGACGCTGATCAGCGCACTCACCGCCACGGTCATCGCCCTGGCTGGATGCAGCGCCGGCGGCACCGCCGCCCAGTCCTCGTCCAGTACAGCGCCGTTGCCCGCGGATGCCCCCGCTCTGGAGCAGGCTTATGTCAGCGTGGTAGCAAAAGTGCTGCCGTCTGTCGTGCAGATCACGACCGATCGCGCTCTCGGCTCCGGCGTGGTCTTCGATACCAAGGGCGATATCGTCACCAATGCCCATGTCGTCGGTCAGGCGACGAAGTTCCAAGTGCGGCTGGCTGACAGCCCGAAAACGATCCCGGCCACCCTGGTCGGTGCCTACCCGCCGGATGATCTCGCCGTCATCAGGCTCGATCAGCCACCGCCGTCGCTGCATCCGGCGCACTTCGGCGATTCCACCAAGCTGCAGGTCGGACAGATCGTGATGGCCATGGGCAACCCGCTCGGCCTGACCGGCAGCGTCACCAACGGCATCATCTCGGCCACCGGCCGCACTGTCACTGAGCCCGCCGAAAGCGGCCCGGGCGCCACGCTGCCTGAGATCATCCAGACCAGCGCTGCGGTCAACCCGGGAAACAGCGGAGGCGCGCTGGTCGACTTGGCCGGTGACGTCATCGGTATCCCCACCCTGGCCGCGCTCGAGCCACAGTCGGAGGGTCTGGGCGGCGCCGCGCCGGGCATCGGTTTTGCGATTCCCAGCCACGTCGTCACCGATATCGCCGGGCAGCTCATCGCTCATGACGGCCACGTGGTCAACTCTCACCGCGCCGAATTGGGCGTGGGGGTGGTCACCGTGGTAGGTCCGGACGGCCAGCCGACTGGTGTGGGAGTGCTGAGCGTGCGGCCAGGGGGGCCTGCTGCGACGGCTGGTATGCAGGCCGGCGAGGTGATCACCGCGGTGAACAACATTCCGGTGCAGCAGACTACTGAGCTGAGCCGGGTGCTGGCCAACCTCGATCCGGGGCAGCGCGTCCCGGTGACGCTGATCACTCCGGACGGTGGTACCCGAACCGTCACGGTGGCGCTCGGCCAGCTCCCCGGAAGCTGACCGGGCGCGGCGGTCCCGCCTCGGCGTCAGTTCTCGGCTGGACCTTCCTGTTCGGCGAGGAACTGCTCAAGCTCGGCAGCGATCTCATCACCGGTGGGCAACGGCTCGGCATCGGCGGACAGCAGCGAGCGTCGCTGCGACTCGCTCATGACCTTGTCGAACTGTTCTTCCAAGTTAGCGACCACCGACCTGCTCTGCGGTGAGTGAGCCAGGCGTTCATTGACCTCATCCAGCACCCGCTGCGCAGCGGGCAGCAGTGCGTCTACCGGTAGATCCAGGCCACTGCTGCGGGCCAGGTGCTCCAGCAGGCCACGAGCGGAGTCCGGGTACTCCGTACGTGCCAGGTAGTGCGGCACGTGCACCACGAAACCCATCGCATCGTGCCCGCCTTCACCCAACCGAAGCTCCACCAGCGCCCCGGCGTGGCCGGGGATCTGCACAGTGTTGAACAACCGCTGATAGCCGGAGATCAGCTCGCGTCGGGTTGCATGCGCAGTGACCATTACCGGGCGGGTGTGCGGCACCGCCATCGGCATCGCGCCCAGACCCACTGTCAGTGATATCCCGAAGTCGTCCACCAGTTCGCGGATAGCGCCCGCAAACCGCTCCCACTGTAGATCCGGCTCGGGGCCGGCCAGCAGCAAGAATCTGGTACCCACACAATCCTCGACCTCGTAAAGCACCAACTCGGGCTGCTCATAACCCGCCCACCGATCTTCGTCGAAAATCATCATCGGGCGGCGGGAGCGGTAATCCAGGAGCTGGTCGATGTCGAACGTGGCCACCAATCGATGCTCCAGATTCGCCAACAGATGCGCCACCGCCAGGTGCCCAGCCTGGCCGGCATCGATGAACCCGGTCAGGGCATGCACCAGCACCATGCCCACCCCGCTCGGCCGTTCCTCGACTCGGTACAGCTCCGTATCCATACCAGATACA
This sequence comes from Pseudonocardiaceae bacterium, assembly GCA_035606945.1. Taxonomy (GTDB): domain Bacteria; phylum Actinomycetota; class Actinomycetes; order Mycobacteriales; family Pseudonocardiaceae. The sequence continues at coordinate 56,196 of DATNDR010000026.1, read as the reverse complement.
ACGCGATGCGCCGGCTCATTCATCCAGTCGCACCGTGGCGAATTCCGCCGCCGTGGCCTCAGGTGGGTGTGCAGCTGCTGGAGATCGATTTCACAACGTGGCGTCCCGACGGGCAGGATCTGGCAGCATGCCGCTGCTGTCGCGACACGTTGTCGCGTTCCTCGCCGCCGTCGTGCGCAGCCCAGCCACGGTGGGCGCAGTGGCGCCGAGCTCGTCTCAGCTGGCGGCTCGGTTGGCCGCCGTGGTACCCCGTGCCGGTGAGCCGGTCGTGGTCGAGCTCGGGCCAGGCACCGGGTCGGTCACGACCGCAATCGAGTGCCGGCTCGGTGCCCGTGGGCGCCATGTGGCGGTCGAGATCGACCGGGTACTGGCCGAGTACCTGCGGGCCGAGCATCCAGGAGTCGAGGTGCTGGTCGGTGACGCCGTCGAACTGGAGCGGTTGTTCGCCACGCATCACATATCGGCAGTGGATGCGGTGATCAGTGGGCTGCCCTGGTCACTGATCGGCACGGACTTGCAACGAGCGATCGTCAACGCCACAGCACGCTCCCTGGCGCCCGGGGGTTGCTTCACGACCTTCGCGTACGTGCATGCACTCTCGATGACCCGGGCACGGCAGTTTCGTACGTTGCTCGATGAGGTTTTCGACGAAGTGCTCACCACGCGCACGGTGTGGTGGAATCTGCCTCCGGCGGTGACCTATGTCTGCCGACGGCCGCGGGCAGCGGTCGAGGGGTGTAGCGGCGGCGCAGCTTAACCTACGCCGCCGACATTTCTCCCATGGTGAGGGATGCGATGGCGAGGTAGTCCACAGTCCCCCCGCAGTCCACAGCCGGCGACCGCGTGGCTGTACCCCGCGGTAACGCAGGAGGACTGTTCAGCGCCATGAGCGCACCTACCGCCGGCAGTATCCGGCTATCCGACCCGTCCGAGCTGATCGCCGCCGTTCCTCATCTCCTGGGTTTCCACCCGCAGGACTCCGTAGTGCTCCTGGCTCTGCACGGCAGAAGCTTGGGGCTGACGTTGCGGACTGATCTGGTCGCGCCCGACCAGGCGCGACGGCTGGCCGAGCAGCTGTTACTACCCATCGCCAGGACGCAGCCCACCGGCGTCGCGCTGGTCGTCATAGGGGGCAATGCAAGTGCCGATGAGGATCTCCCACACCGAGCGTTGGTGACTGCGCTTCATGACGTGCTGGCCGGTGCGGGACTTCCCGTGATGCTTGCGGCGTGGACCACCGAGACGAAGCGAGGGGCGCCATGGCGCTGTTATGACGATTCGCTGGGTACTGGCACCGTGGCCGATCCAGCGACCAGCCCGTTGGCGGCGGCCACGGTCGCCTCGGGTGCGGTGACGTTCGGTAGCCGCGAGGAGCTTGCCGAGCTGTTAGCCACAGAGGATCCTGCCGCGTTGCACCGCCGCGCGGTGCTGCTGGATGCAGCCGACGGTGAGCACCCGTTGAGCGCCCGGCTGGTCAAGCAGCGATTCGCGCAGTTGCGACAACTGCACCGGGCAGCGGAGGCAGGGAACCTGGCGTTGAGCGACAGCGTCGTCAGCGAGGTGGCCTCCGCGTTATGCGACCACCGGGTCCGAGACGCTTGCCTGCCTTGGTGTTCGGGTTCCGGCGCGGTCGCCGCCGAGCGGCTGTGGCTGGCCCTCGTCCGCGCTACGCCGGCACCAGAGCGAGCTGAACCGGCGGCCCTGCTGGCGCTTACCGCCTACCTGCGCGGCGACGGTGCGTTGGCGGGCGTCGCATTGGACGCTGCCCAGCACGCCTGCCCCCATCACTCATTGTCCGGTTTGCTGCGTGCTGCGCTGGACGGAGGGCTGCCACCGGAGTTACTGCGCGGTGTCGCCAGAGACGCTGCGGCCGCCCTGCGGCGGCCTGCCCGCAAGTCGCGCGCCCGACGATCACGACGAAACCGGTGACATCCTGTGGCGGCGATCAGGGAGCCTGGCGGGCGAACTGCCAGGCGTCAGCGATGATCACGGCGAGGTCGTAGCGTTCCTGCTTCCAGCCCAGCTCGGCACGCGCACGATCACTGGATGCGATCAGGACCGCTGGGTCGCCCGGCCGCCGTGCCGCGGGCTGCGCCGGAATCGGGTGCCCGGTGACCTGCCGGCAGGTGTCCAGCACCTGTCGAACCGAAAAACCCGTTCCGTTACCCAAATTGTAGATCCGGTGCTGCCCGGGAATGGCCCGTTCAAGTGCCCTCTCATGAGCGTCGGCGAGATCCACCACGTGGATGTAGTCGCGGATACAGGTGCCATCAGTAGTCGGCCAATCATTGCCGAATACCATAACGTTGTCTTGATGGCCGAGAGCGACTCGAAGGATCAGCGGAATGAGATGGGTTTCGACGGAGTGCCGCTCACCGTAGGGACCATAGGCACCGGCGACGTTGAAATACCGCAGGCTCATCGCAGCAATGCCGTGTGCGATGGCATAGGAGGTGATGGCGTGGTCGATCGCCAGCTTCGTCGCCCCATAGGGATTAGTGGGTCGAGTGGCCGCGTCCTCGGTGATGGGCAGCGATTCGGGTTCTCCGTAGGTCGCCGCGGTGGAGGAGAAGACCAGCCGCGGAGTGCCGTGCTCACGCATCGCCTCCAACAGCCGTAACGATGCCACGACGTTGCCCAGCCAGTAGCGCTGCGGCGCAACCATCGACTCCCCGACCAGTGAGCGAGCCGCGAAGTGCAGCACCCCATCGAAACCGTCGGCCAACACCGTGCCGGCATCCTCGACAGCGCATTGCACGAACCTGCAGCCATCCGGCACCGCGTCACGGTGACCGGTGGACAGGTCATCCAAGACCACGACGTCGTGACCGGCCTCGACCAGCCGCGCGGCGCAGACGCTACCGATGTAACCCGCCCCTCCAGTGACCAGCAGCCGCATCCGGTCCGGACTAGTCAAACCAGACGGTCCTGTCACCGCCGACGGCCCATGACGGCGTGTGCAAGGGCGCCGACCACCTCGACAGTGGCGCCCCGGCCGGAGAGCACCACCGGATGCGTGGTCCGCGCCTGCGCGGCCACCTGCACTACGTTGCCGGGCACGGCGTCGACCTTATGCAGGTCCGCCATCATGGCCGGGTCCAATTGCACATGCTCGGCGATGCGTCGCACCTCCACCGTGCCCCCGCCACGCCGGGCCACCTCGTCCAGCCGAACCAGATCAGGCTCGATCGAGGCGGCGGGCTCGCCGACCCCGAGCTCGTCGAGGCCTGGGATCGGGTTTCCGTACGGAGACGTAGTCGGGTTGCCCAGCAACGCAACCAGCTTGCGTTCCACGGCCTCGCTCATCACGTGTTCCCAGCGGCAGGCTTCGGTGTGCACCTGCTCCCACTCCAGGCCGATCACGTCGACCAGCAGCCGTTCGGCCAGCCGGTGCTTGCGCATCACCGAGATGGCTCGACTACGGCCGGCTTCGGTAAGTTCAAGGTGCCGGTCGTCGGCCACGTTGAGCAGGCCGTCTCGCTCCATGCGGGCCACTGTCTGGCTGACCGTGGGCCCGCTTTGGGCAAGACGTTCGGCGATCCGCGCGCGCAGCGGGATTACACCTTCCTCCTCGAGCTCGAAGATGGTGCGCAGATACATCTCGGTGGTGTCGATGAGCTCGTTCACACCAGTCTCCCTCGGTTGTATCTATGGTAAATCGCGACTGGGGCATTGCGGAGACTGCATGTCAAGGGGCGGCAGGATGGGCGCCGTGCATCCGGTGATCTCACCCCAGGAGCTGGCCACGTTGCTGGCCGGTCCCGAGCCGCCCACTGTGGCGGACGTGCGATGGTCGCTCACCGGGCCACCGGGTCGCGTCGATTACCGCGCCGGTCATCTGCCGGGTGCGGTCTTTGTGGACGTCGACGCCGATCTGGCTGGACCACCGGGTCCAGGCGGGCGGCATCCGCTGCCGTACCCGGGGGCGCTGCAGGTCGCCCTGCGAGCCGCCGGCGTCCGCGCAACGACCCCGGTAGTCGCCTACGACGCGGCGGATGGGTCGGTTGCCGCACGGCTGTGGTGGCTGCTGCGCTGGGCGGGACACCATGCGGTTGCGGTGCTCGACGGCGGGATCGCGGCGTGGCGGGCGGCCGGGCTACCGGTGACCGTCGAGGTGTCCGAACCTCCGGTTGGCACGTTCACCGTACGGCCCGGCGGGATGCCGGTGCTCGACGCAACGCGTGCCGCGGCACTGGCCCGCACTGGGGTACTGCTCGATGCTCGAGCAAGCCACCGGTACCGGGGGGAGACCGAGCCGGTGGATCCGCGTGCCGGCCATATCCCGGGAGCGACCAACGCGCCGTTCAGCGAGCTGACCGATGCGCAGGGCCGCTGGTTGCCACCGAACCGCTTGCGGGAACTTGCGCGCCAGTGGGGAGTGGCGGATGCGGAAGTCGGCGCATACTGCGGTTCCGGGATCAACGCCTGCGCTCTGGTGCTCGGACTCGAACTCGCCGGAGCCACGACTGCGGCCCGCCCGGCGGCGTTGTACGCCGGTTCCTGGTCGCAGTGGTGCACTGATCCGGGCCGCCCGGTGGCCACTGGCCCGGCTCCTGGGTAGGCGCCGTTCGCGCGTGGGTAGGCGCCGTTCGCGCGCTCACCGGTCACTCCGGCCGGTAGCGTGCACGTCATGAGTGCTGACCGCACGGTGATCATCTGGGACGATGCCCTGCTCGGGTACGACCTCGGCGGGCGGCACCCGCTGAACCCGATCCGGCTCGACCTCACGATCCGGCTGGCTCGCTCGCTGGGCGTTCTTGACGGCGTGCCGTTAGTGGCACCCGCACAGGCCAGCGACGAGGACCTGCGCACGGTGCACTCCGACGACTACCTTGCCGCGGTCAAGCAAGCGCCCCGCGGGCGCCGGGGACACGGCTTGGGAACTCCGGACAATCCCGCCTTTGCCCGCATGCACGAGGCTTCGGCGCTCGTCGCCGGTGGCTCGTTGCTCGCCGCCGACGAGATTCTCAGCGGTCACGCGGCGCGCGCGGTGAACATCGCCGGCGGGTTACACCATGCGATGCGCAATTATGCCTCCGGTTTCTGCATCTATAACGACTGCGCGCTGGCGATCCGGCGGCTGCTCGACGGGGGAGTGTCCCGGGTGGCCTACGTCGACATCGACGTGCACCACGGCGATGGCGTGGAAGCGGCCTTCATCGACGATCCCCGAGTGTTGACCATCTCATTGCACCAGCACCCGGCGACGCTGTTCCCGGGCACGGGAAACTCCACCGACATCGGCGGCCCTGGCGCCGAAGGCTCAGCAGTCAATGTGCCGCTTCCACCCGGCACGGGCGACGACGAGTGGTTACGGGCATTCCATGCGGTCGTGCCGGCGTTGCTGCGCGCGTTTGGGCCCGAGGTGTTAGTCACCCAGCACGGTGCGGACACCCACGCGGAAGATCCGCTCGCCAACCTGGCGCTGTCGGTGGACGGTCAACGGGCTGCCCACCGTGCGTTGGCCGACCTCGCCGAGACGACCGCCGGTGGTCGCTGGCTAGCCCTCGGCGGGGGCGGCTACTCCTTGTTCCGGGTGGTCCCGCGGTCCTGGACGCATCTGCTGGCCACCGTCCTTGGCCGCGAGGTTGACGTGCGCGCCGCGGTGCCGCCAGAGTGGACCGCGTATACCGCCTCGGTTGCCCACGGCGCGAAGCTGCCGGATTCGATGACAGACGGCGCCGAGCCCCACTGGACGCCCTGGGACGGGACCGCCGATACCGAGCTGGACCGGGCGATCCGGGAGACCCGGCGCGCTGTCTACCCGCTGCACGGCCTGGACCCCGACGACCCCAGCGAGTGAACCGACTGACACGCGATTACCGCGCAGGAGCAGGGGCGGGCATGTCGGATTTGATGACGGCGACTGTCATCTTCCATGACCCATCTGGCTGCTTTTTCCAGAGGTCGAGGTATGTTCCCTTGTCGACCGGCGGATTGTCTATCGTGTAGAAACCTAGGGCGTAGGCCAAGTCGTTGGAGTTGGCCACCTCGACCTGGGTGGTCCCGCCGGTAACGGGAACCCCAGCCGGCACGGACGCGAAGATTTGCTCCCATGTCCGCCGAATTTCGTCTTTGGTGCGAGCGTCCAGTCCGTTGGGCGCCGAGACGACCGCTCCGTCAGCGTAGTAGGAGACGGTGGTGTCGAGCTGCCTGGCACTGATGGCCTTAAGCTGGCCGTCCTCTTGTTGCCGGATCGTCGCCTCTGTCTTGGCCCGTTCGTTCCCTTGGCTGTTGTTCTCCGCAGGAAGCTTCGAGCAGGCCGACGTGGACACGGCCAAGCCAATGCAGCAGGTGGAGATTGTGATGAAGCGAGCTACCTTCCCCCTTGTCGGTGCCATGAGCCCGTTCCTTTCCGACTCCAACAGTCCGTACGAGCGCGGATCGCGCGGCGTGCGGCGTCTCGATAGAGTTGAAAAGTTTATTCCTGACCTGCCGTGCGTGGGGGAAATTTCGCCGTATTGTAATGGGCCGCGAAGGCGTATTTTTTCAATCCCGGTGCCAGCAGGTTACGGTTCGTGATCGTGCGTGACCTCGATGCAAGCTGGGATGAGCAGCTGGCTGAACACGCGATCCCTGCAAGGTGGGAAGGCCGGACCCCCGACGAGCCCGACCTTCCGCGGCGCGCGACAGCCTGAGCCTGACGTCGCGTGGTCCCTATCACGTCTTGAGCTGACAGTGCCTTCCCCACGCGACGGCGTCAATGCTGCCATTCGAGCGGTGACGCGCTGAAGCCGGAACCTAATCAGCTGGCGTAGGCGCGCAGCCGCTCGGCACGATCTCCGTGGCGCAACTTGGCCATGACCTCGCGCTCGATCTGGCGGACCCGTTCGCGGGAAAGCCCGAACCGCTTACCGATCTGGTCCAGCGTGCGCGGCTGGCCGTCGTCGAGGCCGTAGCGCAACCGGATGACCTTCTGCTCCCGGTCTTCGAGCGTGGACAGCACCCGGCGCAGGTCATCTTGCAGCAATCCAGAAATTACTGCGGATTCGGCGTCGGTGGCCTCAGCGTCCTCGATGAAGTCACCCAGCGGCGCTTCCTCCTCGGCGCCGACCGGCATGTCCAGACTCACCGGGTCCCGGGCGTACTCCAGCAAGTCAGCTACCTTCTCCACCGGTATGCCGGATTCGTCGGCAAGCTCCTGATGGTTTGCTTCCCTACCCAGCTGCTGATGCAAGTCCCGTTTGATCCGGGCCAACTTGTTCACCTGTTCCACCAGGTGCACCGGCAATCGAATAGTGCGTCCCTGGTCGGCCATGCCGCGGGTGATGGCTTGGCGGATCCACCAGGTGGCATAAGTGGAGAACTTGAAACCCTTGGTGTAATCGAACTTCTCCACCGCGCGGATCAGGCCGAGGTTGCCCTCTTGAATCAGGTCCAGCAGCGGCATTCCGCGACCGGTGTAGCGCTTGGCCAGCGACACCACCAATCGCAGGTTGGCCTCCAGAAGGTGGTCCTTCGCTTGCCGGCCGTCGCGTACCAGCCGCGCCAGATCGGCCCGCCGGCTGGGAGTCAGCCGCACCCCGGTATCGAGGATGTGACGGGCGAACACTCCCGCCTCAATGCGTTTGGCGAGCTCGACCTCCTGCTGCGCGGTGAGCAGCGCAGTGCGCCCGATGCCGTTGAGGTAAACGCGGACCAGGTCCGCTGCCGGGCTCTGCGCATCGAGGTCCGCCTCAACGGCAATGTCGGCTTCCACGGTAATCTGCGCGACGGTCATCAGGTTCCTTTCCTGCGACGGATCCTCGTGCCGACTGGCGCGGCGCTGGCGATCGGCGCGACGCTGCGTGTGTCTGGCCATCGGGTACCCGAGGCGTCGACGGTTACAACGTCGGGAGGTCCGATTCCGTTCCCGGACTCTCGCCCGGAACGACGAACGAGTTTGCGGTGAAGTGCCGAGTCCGGCGGACCCTCAGAGACTTCTCAGGTTGGTGGCGGTTCAAGGCGGTCAGCACCCTGGTTGGCAGGTCTTGAAGGGCGTCACACGTCGAGCAGGACGGTGAACGGGCCGTCGGCGACGCTGCGTACGGCCATCGTGGCGCCGAAGCGCCCGGTGCTCACGGGGACGCCGCGGGCGCGCAGGCGGGCGATGACTTCGTTGATCAACGGTTCGGCGTGCTCGGGGCGGGCCGCCGCGGTGAAGGAAGGCCGTCGGCCCTTTCTCGTGGTGCCGTAGAGGGTGAACTGGCTCACCACCAGCACCCCGGCGCCGGTGTCGGCGACCGAGCGTTCGTCGCGCATGATCCGCAACTCGTGCAGCTTGCGCGCCATCGTCTCGGCTTGTCCGGACCCGTCGTCGTGCGTCACGCCGAGCAGCACCAGCAACCCGGGTTGATCCAATGCGCCGACCACCTGGCCGTCCACCAGCACCGCTGCTTCGGTCACTCGGCTCACCACCGCTCGCACGGCGCTGGATACTGCCAGGTCCGTGACTTGCGCTGCAGCCGCTGCGTCGGGACGCTCGTGTACAGGTTGATGTGGAGGTGGTGTTGTGACTGCACCGATTGGGTCAACCGGCGACGCCGGCGATCCACTGGCTGACGTTCGTCAGGACGCCGCGGACCTGGTGTCCGCGGTCCGATCGCTGCTCGGCGTCGACTCTGCGGTGGCCGAGCTGGACCCCGCCGGGTTCGGTCAGGCGCTGGGCAGGTTCGCGATGTCAGTCGCCGGGCAGCCGGCAGCACTGTCCCGGTCGGCGATGGAATATGGCATGCGCAGCGCTCAAGCCGCCCTGGCCGCAACGCTGCGCACCATGGGCTTGGACCGTGAGGGTCCCGCCCAGATGCAGGAGGATCGGCGGTTCTCCGACCCGGCCTGGACCAGCAACCCCTTGTTTTACCTGCTGCGCCAGCAGCACGCATTGCTGGAAGACTTCTTGCAGGGGTTGCTGGCGGAGGCTGATCTAGATGAGGTCACCCGGCGAAAGGCCGACTTCGCGCTGCGCCAGGTGCTCGACGCGGCCGCGCCGACCAACTGGCTGGTGACCAACCCGGCGGCGTTGAAGAAGGCCTTCGACACCGGGGGCCGCAGCCTGGTGCGCGGAGCCGGCAATGCCCTGCGCGACCTGGCGACCAACAAGGGCATGCCGCGCCAGGTCACCCCGGGTCGCTTCCGGCCCGGTCACGAGCTGGCCGCCACCCCGGGCAGCGTGGTGTTCCGCAACCGGCTGATCGAGCTGATCCAGTACGAGCCGCAGACCGAGACCGTGCACGGGGTGCCGCTGCTGTTCAGCCCGCCGTGGATCAACAAGTACTACATCATGGATCTTGCACCCGGAAAGAGCCTGGTGGAGTGGGCCGTGCAGCACGGCCACACCTGTTTCATGATCAGCTACCGGAACCCGGACGCAACGTTGGCCGAGCTGACCATGAGCGATTACCTGCTGGAAGGGCCACTGGCCGCGCTGGACGTGGTCGAGGAGATCACCGGAGCTCAACAGACCAACGTGGCGGCGCTGTGCCTCGGCGGCACCATGGCCGCGGCCATGCTGGCCTGGCTCACCGCTCGCGGCGAGGACCGGATCGGCTCGCTGACTCTGATGAACACCCTGCTCGACTTCACCTTGCCCGGCCAGCTGGGAGTATTCACCGACGAGGAGGCGATCACCCGCCTGACCCGGGTGATGGCGCGCAAGGGTTACCTGCCTGCGGACAGCATGGCCACCACATTCAACCTGTTACGGGGCCGGGATCTGGTGTGGAACTACGTGGTCAACGACTGGCTGCTGGGTGAGGAGCCGGCGCCGTTCGACATGCTCAGCTGGAATGCCGACTCCACCCGTATGCCCGCGACCATGCAAACCGAGTACCTGCGGTGCCTGTACCTGGAGAACCGGCTGGCCAAAGGCGAACTCGAGTTGGCCGGGGAGCGGTTGGACTTGAGCAAGATCAGCAAGGACAGCTATTTCATCTCCGCCGAACGGGATCACATCGCGTTGTGGAAGGCCGTGTATGCCGGTGCCAGGCTGATGGGCGGCACCGTACGGTTCATGCTCTCCAATTCCGGGCATATCGCCGGCGTGGTGAACCCACCCAACCCGAAATCAAAACACTGGGTCGGGTCCGCCGAGACGCTGCCCGAGAATCCGGAGAGCTGGCGCCAGCAGGCCAGCGAGGTCGGCAAGTCGTGGTGGCTGGACTGGACGCCGTGGATCGAGGCGCGGGCCGGCGAGCAGCGGACTCCACCTGCGTTGGGCAGCGCAAAACATCCGCCGCTAGTGGCCGCTCCGGGCACGTACGTGCTCGAGAAGTAACGGCTGCCCGGGTGCGGGGATGACGCGAGCGGATGATGTGAACCATGGCGAGTGCAGACGACGGCGCCGAGGTGCCCCACGCATGGCAGGCGCAGTTGGGTCCGCTGGGGGCGTTCATCCGCGCTCAGCGCCAACTGGCCGATCTGTCGCTACGTGAGATGGCGGCCATGACCAGGATCTCCAACGCCTACCTCAGCCAGGTCGAACGGGGCCTGCACCAGCCCTCGCTCACCGTGTTGCGAGCCATCGCCGATGCGCTCGGGCTGACTACTGAACAGCTCTTGGCCAAGGCGGGATGGACCCAGCCCGAGCCGCCCGACGCACCTGCCGGCGCACCCGCCGCCGCTCCTGCTGATCCACCGGCCAGCACGGAAGACACCATCCGTGCCGATCCGCGGCTCACCGATGCGCAGCGGGAAGCGTTGCTCAGCGTGTACCGCAGCTTCATCGAGGGCAAGATCGGCTGATGGACCGGGTTGCGCTTGACATACTTAACACAAGTGCATAGTTTGGTTATCGACCACTATGACGGTAAGGAAGTGATGGCGATGACCACATCGGAGACCATGACCGAGGTGACCCGCCGCAGCCAGGAAGCCTTCGCTCATGCAATGCGGATCTGGGCGGACACGATGCGGCCCTTCGTCGGCCTGTGGCCGGTTGCGGACGCCAAGATGCCCAGCGCCGACGAGGTCGTGGACCGGGCATACGACTGTGCTGAGCAGGCCCTGGTAGCCCAGCGGGAATTCACCAAGAGCATGCTCGCCGCCACCAGGTCGGCTGCAACCAGCGCAGCTCGGGTCGCCCAAGACGCACCCAAGGCCGCCTCGAACGCGACGAAAGCCACCACCATCTGACGCGGCAGCTCGATCGCGACCAACCTGACTGGTGGCCCCGGCGTCGGTGAGTGACGCCGGGGCCACGCTGCTCTCGCCAGTCGCTCGGGCGGGCCCCTACGATGACTATTGGGATGGGATCAGCCGACGCCTGGTCCACCGACCGGTGCGAACGCGTTGGAGGAAGGTCGATGGGGCATATCGGGCTCCTGAGTGGGTCGGCCGATCGGGCGCAACGGCTTGCTGAGCTGCTCAGAGACGCGGGCGCCGACCCCGTGGTCATCACCGATCCAGCGGCGCTGCCGGGCGAGCCGGGTAGCGACGGCCTCGACTTCTACATCCAGCTGCCCATCACCATCCACCCCGACGGAGACACCGCGGTGGCCCGGGTGGGGTCATTCCTGTCAGCCGGCTTGCTGGCCCGCTTCCGTGCAGTCGATCGGGTGCTGCCGGTGCTGGCACCCGGCGCAACCGTGGTGCTGGTATCGGGCAATACTCCGGACGAGATGTCGCTTCCTGATGATCAGCATTCCCGGCTCGCGTTGCTGCACCTGCTCGCCCATGCCGCCCGGGCCGAGCTCGCCACCAAACACGTCGAGGTCAAGGTGGTCAGCAGCCGGCGCAGCGACGAGGAGATCGTGCATTACGCGCTGGGCGGCGGCGATGACGCGCAACCCCATCCGGACTTGCAGGATCGGGCCAGCGCGGCCACCGCCTACCAGGACTGGCGCACCGAGGTGATGGGCCTAGTCGGCATCGACAGCTGAGCTGCGTCGACGGCGGCAAGAATCGAGGAGGTCATTGGTGCCCTTGATGCTGAGCCAGGATGTATCCGCGGATGCGTTGCTGGAGCGGGATCCCTTGGCGTTGCTACTGGCCATGCTTCTCGATCAACAGGTGCCGATGGAACGGGCCTTCGCGGCGCCCTACCAGCTCCAGCAACGGTTGGGGCACGAGCTTGACGTTCACGAACTGGCCGACTACGACCCCGATGCCCTGGCGGAGCTGTTCGCGACGCCGCCGGCGTTGCATCGTTATCCCAAGTCGATGGCTGTCCGCGTGCAGGACCTCTGCCGGGCTCTGGTAGCGCGCTACCACGGCGACGTGACCGGTTTATGGCGGGATGTCTCAGACGCAGGTGAGTTGCTCGACCGGCTGGTCGCGTTACCGGGTTATGGGAGGCAGAAAGCGCAGATCTTCCTGGCGCTTCTGGGTAAACAGCGTAATGTGAGGCCCGCGGGCTGGCGAGAGACCGCCGGCCCTTACGGCGACGAAGGGGTCTATCGATCGATCGCCGACGTGACCGATGCCGACTCGCTGGCCAGGGTTCGCGAGCACAAGCAGCAAATGAAAGCGGCTGCTAAAGCGAAGAAATAGGGAGGTCGGGAGTAATCAGACCGGGACGTGAGGGCACGCGGGATCAACCTGAACACGGCCGCAGGCGAGGCGACGACGCCGTGCTCATCACGGCCGCGGAACCGTCCTACGCCGAGCAGTACGCCACCCGCCGGCGCAAGTACGCGATCCTGATGGGCGCCCGCATCCCCTGCCTGCTCCTGGCCGGCTTGTTCTATCAGACCTGGTGGCTTGCCCTCACCTTTGTCGTGCTTTCGGTCCCTCTGCCCTGGATGGCGGTGCTCATCGCCAATGATCGCGGCCCTCGCAAAGCCGAGCACGTCAACAGGTTCGGACGCGGCGTAGAAACAAGCGATCGCCCCCAGCGAGAGCTGGAGAGTCGCGACCACCCCATCATCGATGGGTGATCCCGCCACCTGGCAGCGGTGGTGCGGCATGATGGACTCGTGAGCACGCCGACTCAGACGTTGCCGGATGTCGACACCCGGCCCGAGGGAACCGACGCTACCGGCGACGATTCGCCAAAGATGTTCCACTACGTGCGCAAAGAAAAGATCACGGAAAGCGCAGTGCTGGGCTCGCAGGTGGTGGCCCTGTGCGGTGCGACATTTCCGGTCACTCGTGCGCCCAAGCCGGGTTCGCCGGTATGCCCGGAGTGCAAGGAGATTTACGAGTCGCTGCCCAAGGGCGGCGGGGCCGGCTAGCCACCCGGCGTGGCGCTGCGGCCAGACCGGATGCATGCCATGGTGTGGGAATGGCAGGGCAGCTCCGGTGACCGCGCAGTGGGCGCTCGGTCCGAGTGCGCGGGCCGTGCGTCGCCTAGATGCCATAGCTGCCTTGGTTGTCGTGGTCTTCGTCACCCTCGGGGTGCTCGCCGGCATTGAGATGGCTCGATTGGCCGGGTTCAACAGCAGCCTGTTGAACGCGGCCTCCGCGTTGGATCAGGTGGGACGTTCGCTGGCCGCAATCGCTCGGGTGCCCTTCGTGGGGGCGAGTATCGGGCCGTTGACCAACAGCGTGCAGCAGACCGCGGCTAGTATCCGCGCCGATGCGGCGAGCGCGGTGGCGGGAGTACACGCGCTCGCGGTCGTTGTCGGGTTGGCGATCGCCGTGGTGCCGCTAGCACCCCTGCTCTGCGGCTACCTGCCGCTGCGCGTGATCAGGTTCGTGCAGATACGCCGCCTGCGTCGCCTGTTGGCGGAATCAGTCGATCCACCGCTGCTCGCGTACCTGGCGCACGGCGCGGTGTCGCGGCTGCCCTACGCCCGGCTACGCCAGATCAGCGAAGACCCTTGGGGCGACCTTGTAGTCGGGCGGCACCATGACCTGGCGGCCGCGGAGCTGCGCCGGCTGGGTCTCGCGCTGCCCGCGAGCTGGCGGGTGGACCGGCGCCAGGTCAGCAGGGGAAGCGACCGGTAGCTGCCGATGCGCCTCGCGGAGCGGTACGCACATCTCATCGTGAGCCTGCGCTGGCTGGTGCTGCCCCTGGTGGGCGCGATCACCTGGGCGGCACTGACCATGCTGCCCAGTGTGGCGGCGACCGGCGGCGGGCTGTCCAACGTGATCGGCGCCGACGATCCGGCCATCCAGGCCCAAATCGCCACGATCCGGCGTTTCGGCCTGCCGCTGCTCACCGGGACCGCGGTGGTGCAGCGCGACCCGGCCGGCCTGGATGCGCAGGCTATCCGCCGCGCCGTGCAGCGCGCAGTCGAGGTCGATCAGCGCACCCTTGCGGCCGGCCGCCAACCGAGTGGAAACCTGTTCGGGGCCCTGCCCCTGATCAATAATCCGCAACTGGTTCCGGCCGCTCGCGAGCAGAACACCACCGTGGTGACCTACCTGTTCACGGATCCGACCCTCGGCCTCGCCGGCCAAGACAGGGTGGCTCGCGATTACGCCACATCGATCAACCAACCGGACGATGCGCTGGTCGGGGTCGCCGGGACGATCCCGACCCAAGCAGAGGAACGAAGAATTCTCGAGGGCAGGCTGATCTGGGTGGAGATCGCCACGCTGGCGGTGATCGCGCTCATCGTCGGGCTGACCTTCCGCTCAGTGGTCGCGCCGTTGGTCACCCTCGTCACCGCAGGAGTGGGCTACCTGTTGGCGGATCGGGTCATCGGAGCGCTTGCCGGCGTCGTCCAGTTGACCGTGCCGGTGGAGATCGAGCCGATCCTGATCGCTCTGATGTTGGGTATCACGACCGACTACAGCATCTTCTTTCTGTCCGGTTTGCGGCGACGGTTGCGAGCCGGGCAGATCAACCCCGCGGCCACGAGGGACGCCGTCGGCGAGTACGTCGCCATTGTGCTGACCGCGGGCCTGACTGTGGCGGCCGGAGTCGCCGCGCTCGTGGTCGCCAAGTCCGCGATCTTCCATGCATTCGGCCCTGGTCTCGCAGTCACGGTGCTGGTCGGCCTGTCGGTGGCGCTGCTGCTGGTGCCCGCGCTGCTGGGAGTGCTGGGTCGATGGGCGTTCTGGCCTTCTGGGTTCGCCGCCGGGCCACCGTCGGGACCCGACGTGGGGCGTGCGGTGGTGTCCGAGCCCGTCCCCAGCGACACCGTCGACATGTCAGAGTCAGCTCCCAGCCGCCTCAAGTACCTCGGTAATCGGTGGGTGGCGGCGGTGGTCGCAGTTGCGGTGATCGCGGTTTTGGTGATGGCCGGCAGGCCGGTGTTCGCGCTGGGCAGCGCCGTGTCGCCGGTGGCTGCCCTGCCGGCAGGCAACCCGGTGCGGCAGGCCGCCGCGGCGGCCGCTGCCGGGTTCAC
This sequence comes from Pseudonocardiaceae bacterium, assembly GCA_035606945.1. Classification (GTDB taxonomy): domain Bacteria; phylum Actinomycetota; class Actinomycetes; order Mycobacteriales; family Pseudonocardiaceae. Next base: position 40,984 of record DATNDR010000026.1, on the reverse strand, counting down.
CCCCGGCATCCTGGCGCCGACCGGGGTCATCGTGTCTGCACCCGGCATCACCGACCGCGGCGCGGCGCTGGCGACGCTGGTCGGCGAACTGCACCGTCAGGCTGGAGTGGATATCGTGCTCGGCCCGAGCGATCCGCTGCCTCTCGAGCGATTGCCGGCGCAGTTGGGCGTGTTCCGTGCGCCGGACGGTGGCGCGGTTCGACTACTGCTCGTGTTCGACAGCGACCCACTCGGCGCCACCGCACTGGGGCACCTGCGCCAACTGCGCGCGGCCATGCCCGACCTGTTGGCCACGGCAGGACTGGGCGGTGCGCAGGTGTCCTACATCGGCGATACCGCGACCGGCTTGTCGCTGGCCGACCAGGCCAGAGGAGACCTCGTCCGGGTCGCAGTCGCGGTGGGCTTGGTCAACCTGGCGCTGCTCGTGCTGTTCCTGCGTGCCCTGGTCGCTCCGCTCTACCTGCTGGCCAGCACCGTGCTGGCGGTCGGTGCGGCACTCGGGTTGACCGTGGCGTTGTTCCAAGGCCTGCTCGGGCAAGATGGTTTGATCTTCTACATCCCGTTTGCGGCCGGTGTGCTGCTGATCTCGCTCGGCAGCGACTACACCATCTTCAGTGTGGGCTATATCTGGGACGAGGCCCGCCGGCGACCGCTGCCTCAGGCGCTCGCGGTCGCCGTGCCGCGATCGACCCGGGCGATCACCGCCGCCGGGGTGACCCTCGCAGCGAGCTTCTCGCTGGCCGCGCTGATCCCGCTGGCGCCGTTCTACGAGCTCGCCTTCGCGATGGGCCTCGGCGTGCTGATCGACGCCTTCCTGGTCCGGTCGCTGCTCGTCCCGGCGCTGATCTCCCTGGTCGGCCGCGCCAGCGGGTGGCCGGGAAAGAGGCTGGCCCGGCCGCCGCTCGCGCTGGGCGGTGCGCACCTACTCCCCGCCGCCAATGAAGCCCAGGGGCATGGGCGTCCGTGAGACTGTGGTTAGTCGTCTGTCCAGACCCGGCGGGGTGCGTCGTCGGTGGGGGGCCGGGTGGCTTCCCAGATCCGGCGCCAGGGGGCCACGTCGTGGCTGTGTGCGGGTTCGCCCGAGGAAGTGGTGGGCAGCACGCTACGCGAGCCGGTGGGCAGCGCGAGCGCATCGTCGGCTGCCGCGCGCAGCGCCCGGTACCAGCCGAGATCGTCCTCGGCCCACAGAGTGGCCACCGAACGCGTCAGCCTGGCACGGAACTCGGGCACCGTCTCGTCTGCTCCGACGTACAGCGACCGACCGATCCGGACAGTGACCCGGGGTCGGCCCGGGCGGGGCCAGCGCTGGCCCCGGGGCATCGCGGCGAACGTGCCGCGCAGGGCGATCGGCACCGCGGGTACCTGTTTCATCGCGCACAGTTGCGCTGCGCCCAGCTTGAAAGCGGTGAGCCAGCCGTCCACGGTACGGCTGCCCTCCGGGTACAGCAGCAGACTCCAGCCGTCGTCGACCAGTTCGGCGGCCAGGCTGCGGCCCCGCCGTGACGCGCGCCGCTCGACTGGAAATGCGTTGAACAGCAGCGTGGTGGCGGCGGCGATGCTGCGGGAGTCGAAGAAGTAATCGGCCGCCGCTCCCACCGCGAGCTTCTTGGTGATCCGCGGTGGCAGGGCACCGAGAACCAAGGGGGTGTCCAGGTGGCTGGAATGGTTGGCCACAAAGATCGCCGGTCCGCGGATGCCCTCCAGGTACTCCCGGCCATGCACCACCGGCCGGGTCTGGCTCCAGACCACCGGCTTGAGCACCGCTTGCTGCAGGAGGTGGCGGATCGCTCCGGCGGGCGCTGTGCGGGCCCATGCGGTGGGGAAGTCTTCCCCGGTCTCCGGCTGTTCCCACCGCTGCGCCGAACGGGGTACCCGGGCCCGGCCGCGCCAGTCGCGGCCGTGGCGCAACAGCTTCAGGTCAGCACGCAGGCCACTCATCGCACGTCCGCCAGCACCAGCGGAGGGGCATGCAGGTAGCTGATCTGCGGATTGCGCCCGACGGTGTCCCGGGCCAGCTCCAGCGCGTCATCCAGGCTCGATGCCGCCCGGAAGCCCAGCCGGGCGGTGGTCGACCGATCACCACCGATGAAGATCACATCGTCCAGGTGCTGCATCGCGTGCGCTCCCCAATACCACATGTAGAACGGGTGCACCCCGTGATAGGCGTAACTGGTCCGGTACAGGTGGGTGTACCAGGGATCGGTGGCGAACTGCTTTTCGTACTTGGTCTCCAGCATCACCGGGTCGGTGGTCTCGGTGAGCAACTCGTAGAAGTCGATGTAGCTGGGGTGGTGCACCGGGTGGAACTCGTGCGGCATCGGGTGGTAGAAGATCGCCACCCCGCCTTGCCGGACGATCGGCTTGCTCCGGTAGAGGTTGAAGAAGTAGCCCAGTCCCAGCGACATCACCAGGATCGGGTTCATGATCGAATTGACGTTGTACGGGCAGATGTAGGGCAATCCGAAAATCGCCACGTCGGCTTGGCCGTGCACCTCGGTGAGCTGTTGGCGGTGCACCGCGGCGAGCGTGTGGGGATGCACCTGGCTGGGCGCGCCGGCGTGCACCCCGGTGACCCCGTAGGGCGCCTCGGTGGCCTGCCAGATCCGGCGCCGCAGCTTCGGCGTCGCCAAGTCGTTGCTGCGCTTGAGCGCCAGGTAGCTGGCCTGATCAGTGAGGTTCCACTCCCATTCGCGCCGGGTGAGAAAGCGCAGTGCGGCGGGAAACGGCTGATTGTTCAGCGTGGTCTCGATGGTGAACACCGGCACATGACCGCCGATCACATCGGCCATCCGGTCGTAGGAATGGTGCATCGCGGAGTTGCGAGGATCGTTGAACGAGCGCGAGTGCCGCAACGTATGCACGTTGTGGTGATGGCGCAGGCTGGCATAGCTGGCCAAGCCGACCGCCACTGATTTCGATCCGCCGCTCATCGCGGTAAGGGTGATGTTGACGTAAACGATCAGGTCGCTCTCGGCGGCCCGCCGGTTGATCTCCACGTCCTCGCCGTGCTGAGTGGTGCCGAGGTGGAGCAGACCATCAGGGTCCTCGGCGTCGTGGTTGCGCAGGTGGTCGGGGTAGAAGGCGCGAAAGACCCGCTCGCCGACGGTGCGTTTGAGCTCCGCGGGGGTCATCCTGCGGTGCAGCGAGTTAGCGGCGATCAGCTCGACGTCGTCCACCCCTGCGGTTGCGGCCATCTCCAGGACCTGCTCGATCACCCGCTGCCGGACATCCGGGGTGCGCATCGGCGGTAGCGGCAGAGACAGATCGTCGAACACGACCGTCAGCCGCATCCCGCGATGGAGTAGCTGCGGCAGCGGGTCGCTGCCGTGTGGATGCAACAGAGCGTGGCGGATCGCGTGCTCGAGGTCGACGATGCCCGGCAATGACTCCGGCGGGTAGATTACCTGGCTGCCCAGCGGCAAGCGCTCCAGCCGGAATCCCTCACCCTCGTGCATCAGCAGCGGCGGGGTCCGCTCATCGACGTCGAGCACGAAACCTGGTCTGCCCACATTCTCTCCTGCCCCTCACTACAGCCCTGCACTGCCGCTGCGTTGGTCTGCGGGTGTTCATCTGCCGGGCGCGAAGACGACCTTGATGGTTCCCAGCCGGCCGGCCGCGGCAGCGTGATCGACCGCGTCACGCCACTGATCCAGTGGATACTTGGTATCAACGTAGCCGTCCAGTGGCGCTGCCGTCGCCAGCGCGATGGCCGCCGGGAAATCACCCCGGTCTGGTTCTTCGCCGATTGCGGAGGCGTAGGCACCGACCAGGTGCAGCTCGCGGTACCACAGTGGGGTGAGGTCCACGCCGCCGGCGGGCATCCCGGATGCCACTACCGTGCCGCCGGCCCGCAGCGAGCGCAGCGCGGTGTTCAGGCCCGCCGAGCCGCCGGTGCACTCGAAGGCCATGTCCATGCCACCCAGCAGGTAACCGTCGCCGAGTTCCGGCTCCACCAGCAGCGCTCCACTGCTGCGGCGCAGCGCCCTGGCGGTGCTCTCGGTGCCGATCACCTGGGTGGCGCCCAACTCGCGGGCCCGCTCGGCCTGGTGGCCGTGCTTGGCGATGACATGCACCTCGCCGGCCGCGGTGAACTTTCGTAAAGCAAGCAGGGTGAGCAGGCCCACGGTGCCCGCGCCGATCACCAGCACCGATGCCCCTGGGTTGATCGGTACCCGCCGTGCTGTGTGGACCGCGCAGGCCAGCGGTTCCACGAGCACCGCAATCTCGTCGGGCAGCGAATCAGGTACCGGATGCAGCTGACTGGCGTGGGCGAGCAGGCGCCGGCTCCATCCACCGCCGGTGTCGGCGCAGAATCCCGTTTGCAATCCAGCCGCCAGCCGCCCGGTGGTGATGCCGTCACAGCGGCCGGTGTGCCCGGCCAGGCACGCCGGGCAGGGCGGCAGGCCGCGTGCCGCGCACCGCAGCACCGGGTCGATCACCACCCGGCTGCCTCGCGGCAGCCCGGGCAGTTCATCGACAGTCTGGCCCACCACCTCGTGACCCAGCACGAAAGGCATAGAGGTCAACGGCCCCAGGTAGGGCGAGGACCGGCCGGTCAGCAGGCCGAGGTCGGAACCACATATCCCGGACAGCGCAGGTTCGACCCGAGTCCAGGAGTCGTCGGGCGGCGCCGGATCGGCTTGCTCGACCAGCCGTAGCGGTGCCACATTGCCGGCCAGCGCGCCGGCCAGCCGCGCGCCAGTGCGGGTGGTGCTGACCGCGCGGGCGGCGAAGTAGCGGGTGGGGCAGCGGTGATACTCCAGCGCCAGGTTCATCGTCGCGCGCTCCTGGCGCCCTGGCTGGTCACGTCGAGCAGCACCTCGAGTAACCCACCGGTGTGTTCACCCCAGCGGTGCACCACCCAGCGGCGCCGGCGGGCGTACCGGAACAACTGCGAGTCCGGGTTGACCACGTGCGGATGCCCCACCGCCTCCAGCAACGGGCGGTCGGAGTAGCTGTCGGCGTAGGCGTAGGAGCGATCCAGGTGCAGGCCGTGGTCCTGGGCGTAGTTGCGCAGCCACGCCGCGCGCGCCTCGTCGACCAGCGGCGGGGTTTCCAGGAATCCGGTGAGTACACCGTCGCGGGCGTGCATCCGGCTGGCCACCACCTCATCGAAAAGCACCGACAGCGGTTCCACGTGCAGGTCGACGGCACCGGTGATCAGGACGGTGCGATGCCCGGCCGCACGGTGTCGGCGGATCTGCCGGGTGGCCTCCGGCATAACCCGATGCAGCAGCGCGTCTCCGAGCACCTCGGTGACCAGCACGCGCAGCTCGTCGGCCCGCGCACCGGCGTAGCGGCGCAGGAAGGCGCGCAATAGTTCGCCGCGGTCCCGGCGCTCCGCGTAGAGGTAGCGGGGAGCGCAGCGCGTCAGATCGGCCAGCTCGCGTAGCCAGCCGGAGCGGGGCATCGTGGCCAACCGGGCCCACAGGTAGGACTCGACGACGTTGGAGTTCACGATGGTGCCCTCCAGGTCGAACACCGCAGCCACATCCGTGCGTTCGGGCAGCGAGGTCACCGGCGATGCGCGACGTCCGGCGGTGGACCGTCCCCGGCGCTGCCCGGCGCGACGGACCGTGGCCGTGATCGACGGGCAGTGCACGTCCTGCAAGTAGGCCCGCCAGTCGATGACGGTGGGGTCGAAACCGTGCTCGGTGGCCCGCTGCGCCGGCAGCGACCCGTGCAGCTCCCGCAGCCGGCGGTCGTCGTAGATCACCTCAGCGCGGGCGTACACGCCGTAAAGATCGGCGTATTCCCGCAGTTGGGCCAGGTCTTGCTGGTGGTGGCCCAGACTGGTCAGCCAGCCCTGGGATCGCGCCGACGGCGGCAGTGCCAGCAGCACCTTCTCGGCGAGCGCAGCGGCGCGTTCCCCGGCGCGAAGCGTCAACTCGACCTGCTGGCTGCCGGGGAACCGCCACGTCGGGGGTTGCACGTGGCCGCGATCGCCGTCGGGCATGGGATGGTTGTCGAAGTACTCCCGGCACAGCACGTACATGTTCTGGAAGGTCAGCGGATTGCTGGCGCCGGAACTGACGTGCAAGTACGCCGGCGCCGCGGCGGGTGGTCGAGCGGCGGCAGCCAGGATCGCGTTGACCACCAGATCGACCGGGATCATGTCGAGCACGGAGTCGGGCAGCCCAGGGAACTCGCGCAACGCCCCTCTGGCAAACGCGATGATCAGCGGGTCGGCCATCTTGAAGCCGTCGATCCATCCCGGGTACGGGTGGCGCAGCGCGCTTTCCACGATGGCCGGGCGGACCACCGACAGCGGGCGGCCCTTATCGGCCCACAGCTGCTCGGCGACGCGCTCGCCCAACGCCTTGGTCAGCGTGTACACGTCCGGCCAGCCCAGGCTCCGGGCTCGGGTGCGGCCGTAGTCCACCAGCCGGCGGATGACCCACTCGGTGCGCAGCCGCTCGGCGTCGGCGGCGGTGGACTGCGGGCCGGCCTTGGCGTGCTGATCACCCGCTTGGGCCAGCGCGCGGCGCAGCACCTCGGGTCTGCGCGAGTCCCGTTCCACATCCGCGCGGGCGGCCAGTGCCATGTCTAGCTCGAGACGCCAGTCCACCTGGTGGTCCAGCGCCGCCTCGGCGACGACTCCCTTGCGGGTGCCCGCGACATAGGCGGTGGAGATGTGCACCACGTGCGGTGAGCCGGTCAGTGCTCGGTAGAGGGTCGCCACCCCCGAGACGTTGGTACGGAAGGCCTCGTCGACCGGGGGATCGAAGGACACCGTCGAGGCGCCGTGGATCACCACGTCGAGGTCGGCTGGCAACCCAACAGTGTCGAGGTCACCCTCGATGACGTTGATCCGCTCGCGCACCAACCGCGCCAACTCGTCGGCACCGAGGCGCTGACTCAACTGGCGGAACACGGTCTTGCGCAGCAGCGCGCTGAGTCGTTCGGCGGCCCCGCGCTCGCCACGGGATCGGATGAGCACGGACACCCGGGTATCCGGATAGCTCGACAGCAACCGCTCCAAGGTCGCCTGCCCCAGAAATCCGGTGGCGCCCGTGAGCAGCACATGCGCTCCGGCGAGCTCATTCATGCCGCTACCCCGCTCGTGACTGGCATTATGGGTGGCTATACCTCGCTATAGCGCTGTTTGCCGCTCACGAGCGTAGGCGGCCTTAGCCGCCTCGCACACCCGTAGTACTGGCCAGCCCAGTGCCTGGGCGATCCGCTCGGCGTCGGCGAGCTCGGGCTTGGCGGTCCGGTGCCCTCCCGGCCCGACGGCGACTTTGACAGTGATCTGATGCTCGTCCCCGGGCGGCCCGATCGGCACCTGCACCGCGGTGCGCGGCAGCGTGGCGCGTTGCCAGCGCGCCCACCGCACGCCCAGTGTGGTGGTGTGCCGGAACAGCGCATCCACCACCGCGGGGCGGATCTGCTCGGTGCACAGCGCGGTGAGCACCTGCCCGGGCCTGCCGTGCCGGCCGATGGTGGCGGTGGTCCAGCAGTCCCAGGCACCGGCCGCCCGGACGGCACAGAGCACTCCTGGCCACAACTCCGGCTCGAGATCATCGACGGTGGTCTCCACCACGGTGACTGACTGCGCCGGGCTCGATTCCGGGCCGAGCTCGGTGCGTTGGCCGAGCACCAGCCGGGTGATGTTGGGTCGTTCCGGGCTGTCACGCGTTCCTGCGCCGCTGCCGACGGCGTCGATCGTCATCGGCGGCAGTGGGCCCGGCGTGGCCAGCCTCGCGACCAACGCCGCTCCCGTGGGAGTGGTGCGCTCCCCGGCCAGCTCACCACCGGTCAGCGCCAGGCCGCGATCGGCCACGATCTTCAGCACAGCCGGCGCGGGCACCGGGATGATGCCGTGCGCACCGTGCGCCGTCCCGCGGCCGGCCGCCAGCGCCGAGCAGGTCACCAAGGCATCGCCGGCCAGCAGGCCGAGCTGCTCGGCGGCGACTGCGGTGCCGACCACATCGGCCAGCGCGTCGGCCGCACCCACCTCGTGGAACCGGACCGACTCGACGGGTACGCCGTGCACCGCGGCCTCTGCGTCGGCGAGCAGCCGGAAGGTGTCGGCGGCCATCCGCGCCGCCGCGGTGCCCAGTTGCGCTGCCTTGATGACTGCAAGCACCTCCGCCAGCCCGCGGCTGGGTTCAGCGATCGGTGCGACGACGACGGCTTGCGCGCAGGTCAGCCCGCAGCGTCGCGTCCGCTGCACGCCGACCTCCAGGCCCGGTATCCCCAGCGAACGCACCCCGGCCCGCACCGTCTCCAGGTCGGCGCCTGCGTCGAGCAACGCGCCCAGCAGCATGTCACCGGCCACACCCGCGGTGCAGTCGAGATACGCCGCCGTGGGCTCAGCCACCGTGCACCTTCTCGACGATTTTGACGGCGTGAACCGCCGCACCGAAGCCGTTATCGATGTTGACTACGGACAGCCCGGGCGAGCAGGAGGCCAGCATCGCCGCCGCGGCGACGTGCCCGCCCGCGCTCACCCCGTAGCCGACGCTGGTGGGTACGGCCACCACCGGTGCCCGGATCAACCCGGTCACCACCCCGGGCAGGGTGCCCTCCATCCCGGCGATGGCGATCACGCAGTCGGCCGCGGACAGCTCATCGAGGTGGGCGAAGAGTCTGTGCAACCCGGCGACTCCGACATCGACGATCAACCGGTGCCCAACACCGAGCGCCTGCAGGGTGGCGATCGCCTCGTGCGCCACCGGCAGGTCCGACGTGCCCGCGGTGACCACCGCGACGTATCCGCGCGCCGGGGGCAGCGCGCCGACGATCACCGTCCGGCCGACCGAGTCGACCGCGACCGGATCGGCGGCAAACGCGCTGTGCGCGCGGCGCAACACGCCATCGGGGCAGCGGGTGGCCAGTGCGGGGAAGTCGGGTTGGCTGCGCCGCGCTGCGGCTAACAGCTGCAGCGTCTGTTCCTCCGTCTTAGCCTGGGCGAAGACGACCTCCGGCACAGCGGTTCGTCGCCTGCGGTCCAGATCCAGGTGCGCTATACCGGCCAGGTCGCCTGGGCGCGGGGTTGAGTCGACCACGGGGCCGACTATCTCACGCAGGACGCCGGTCGCCACCGGACATGCGACGATGGGTGCACCATGCACCGCGTCGATGTTTTCAGGACCGATGTCCTCAGCGCCACCTCGGCTGCCGCGGCTCTGCTCGACCGGCTGGGTCGGTTGGGCAGCCTGGTGGTGGCCTTCTCGGGTGGGGTCGACTCCGCGGTGGTGCTGGCCGGCGCGTTCCGAGCGCTCGGAACCGGCGCGGTGCTGGCCGCCATCGCCGACTCGCCCAGCCTGGCTCGTGCCGAGCTGGTCACCGCGCGCCGCGTCGCCGGGCAGATCGGCGCGGAGCTGGTGGTGTTGCCTACCGACGAGCACACCGACCCTGACTACCGAGCCAATGCCGGGGACCGCTGCTACTTCTGTAAACGGACCGTGCTCACCGCGGTGCACGACCTCGCGCGGCGCCGCGGCATTGCGCATGTCGCCACCGGTACGCACGTCGATGACCGTCGTGCCGCGCACCGCCCGGGGCTGCGCGCAGCGGCGCAGCTCGGGGTGTGCGAGCCACTCGCCGAGATCGGTGCCACCAAACAGGTGGTGCGCTCGCTGGCAGCGCACTGGAACCTGGTGGTGCACGACAAGCCAAGCACCCCGTGCCTGGCCTCCCGGATCGCGGTCGGATCGCCGGTGACCGTCGAAGCGCTGGCGCTGGTTGAGCGGGCTGAGCTGGCCGCACACGGCTACCTTGCCGACTGCCGGGTGCCGGTGCGTGACCTGCGGGTCCGGCTGCTGGGGCCGGCCGGTTTCCGGATCGAGCTCGACCGGGCGGCCCTGGACGGCGTCTGCGCCCAGGTCCGAGCCGGGCTGCTGGCCCGGGTGGCACATGCCGGTGTCGGTGGCAACGGTGACGTGGTGGCTTACCACTCTGGAGCACTCAGCGGCTGAGCGTTGCTGCGGCCACCGGCCGCCGCGTGCGCCGGCGGTCCCGCCGAGTCGGATGGGCGGGCCAGAGTTCCTCGATGGCGCTGTTGAACTCAGCGCCGAGCAGGATCGCCATGGCGATGAAAAAGCAGAACAGCAGGTATGCGATCGGGGCGGCGAGCGCGCCGTAGGTGTACCCGGTGGCGGTAACCGACGAGATGTAGAGCCGCAGCCCGGTGCTGGTCACCAGGAACACCACCATGGCGAGCAGCGCGCCGGGCAATCCGCGGTGCCAGGGCAGCTTCTTGGGCAGCACCACGTGGTACAGGGTGGCCAGCCCGACCATCAGCAGCACGCCGAGGCCGGGGTAGTAGAAGATGTCGACCACCCCAGCCACGGTGGGTCGGACCGCCTCGGGGAGCAGCTCGGGTATCAGATCCGGGCCCAGCGCGGTCAGCGGAAGCACGAACACTGATGCGATCAGCGCCACCGCGTAGAGCAGCAGGGCGAAGATCCGCTGCCACACCGGGTGACGTACCGCGTGCTGGTGGTAGGCGGCAGTGATCGAGTCCACCAGGGATGCCAGTGCCGAGGAACCGGCCCACAACGAGAGAACGAATCCCACTGAGACCAGCGAACTGTGCCCCCGGGTGAGGATATCGGACACCGTGGGACGGATGATCTGGTTGACGACATCGGTGCTGAACACGCCGGTGGCCAACCGCACGATTTCGCGTTGCGCTGCCGCGACCGTGTCCGGGCCGAACCAGCTGGTGACGAATCCCAGGCTACCCAGCATTCCCAACAGCAGAGGCGGCAGCGACAGCGTCATCCAGAACGCCGCCTGGGCCGACATCGACACGAAGCTGTCGTCCCACGCCTTGGCGGCGGTCCGGAAGATCAGGCGCAGCGGCCACCGCCGGGCGTGTGGTGCGGCGGCGCCCGCATCGGCGCCCGCGTCGGCGCCGCTGGCGATGGAATCGGCCGAGGCATCCATGTCACTGTCCAGGATGCTGCATGGCCGGGTCGGGCGAAGCACGACCCGCTCGGAAGTATCAGAAAGAGTCGTAGAGACTGTTCGCCCGTCCACCAGTGCAGCGACCGGAGGGAGTAACACCATGCGGCCGCTGCGCGCCTGGCAGCGCAGAGCGCTGGCCCGGTACCTGGCCAGTGCACCGCAAGACTTCCTCGCAGTCGCCACGCCCGGCGCCGGCAAGACGACATTCGCGTTACGAGTGGCAGCCGAGCTGCTGGCCGACCGCACCGTGCAGGCGGTGACCGTGGTCACCCCCACCGAGCACCTCAAGCACCAGTGGGCCGGTGCAGCCACCGAAGTCGGCCTCGCGCTGGACCCGGAGTTCCGCAACGCGGTGGGCGCGACCTCGCCCGACTACCACGGGGTGGCGCTCACCTATGCCCAGGTCGCGGCCCATCCGGCGCTGCACCGGGTGCGCACCGAGACGCGCCCCACGCTGGTGGTGCTCGACGAGATTCACCACGCGGGAGATGCCAAGAGCTGGGGCGATGGGGTGCGCGAGGCGTTCACGTCCGCGGCGCGGCGGCTGGCCCTGACCGGCACCCCGTTTCGTAGCGACGACACTCCGATCCCGTTCATCAGCTACGAGCCCGATGGTGCCGGTGCGTTGCGTTCCGCTGCGGACCACTCCTACGGCTACCCCGAGGCGCTGGCCGACGGGGTGGTGCGCCCGGTGATGTTCCTGGCCTACTCCGGTGAGGCGCGCTGGCGGACCAGCGCCGGGGAGGAGTACTCGGCGCGGCTGGGGGAGCCGCTCACCGCCGAGCACACCGCTCGCGCCTGGCGCACTGCGCTGGATCCGGCGGGGGAGTGGATCCCGGCGGTGATCTGCGCCGCGGACACCCGGCTGGCCCAGCTCCGTGCCGGCGCGTTGCGGGATGCGGCCGGCCTGGTGATCGCCACTGACCACACCGCCGCCCGGGCCTACGCGGCCATCCTGCGCGACGTCACCGGGCGCCAGCCGGTGCTGGTGCTGTCAGACGACCCGTCGGCATCCGACCGGATCGCCACGTTCGCCGGCTCCGACGAGCGCTGGATGGTAGCCGTCCGGATGGTTTCCGAGGGCGTCGACGTCCCCCGGTTGGCGGTCGGCGTCTATGCGACCTCGGCAGCCACCCCGCTGTACTTCGCTCAGGCGGTGGGCCGGTTCGTCCGATCCCGGCGGCCGGGTGAGACGGCAACGGTGTTCCTGCCCAGCGTGCCCGCGTTGCTCAAGCTGGCCAGTGAGCTCGAGCAGCAGCGCGATCACGTGCTCGGTGCGCCGCACCGGGCTGAGGAAGGCTGGGACGATGACGCGCTGGCGCGGGCCAACGCGCAGCGCGACGAACCCGGCGAGCAGGAGCGCGCGTTCACCGCACTGGGTGCCAGCGCGGAACTGGACCAAGTGATCTACGACGGTGCTTCCTTCGGGACGGCTGCCTTCGCCACCACTGAGGACGAGCAGGATTACCTCGGATTGCCGGGACTACTGGAACCCGACCAGATGCGCGATCTGCTGCGGCGGCGCCAGCAACAGCAACTCGCCCGAGCGACGGCGCGCGCGACGGCTCACTCGGTCGGGTCCGCCGGCAAAGCGCGCCCCCCGACGATGCGGGAGCGCCTCGGGGAGCTTCGTAGGGAACTCAACACGTTGGTGGCGATGGCGCATCACCGCACCGGCCGGCCACACGGGACCATCCACCAGGAGGTCCGCACGGCATGCGGCGGCCCGCCCACCGCCATGGCCACCGTGGAGCAACTCGAACAGCGCATCACCTACTTGCGTTCCCAGTAGGACATGCCGGCCAGACCCCGATGCCTAGGATTCGCTGGCCTGAATGTCCGCCTCGAGTTCCTTCAGTTTCGACGAGTGCTGACGGGCATGGTGCTGGCAGAACAGCAGTTCACCACCGGACGGCAGGACTGCCCGGACGCGTGCGGCGGCGCCGCACCGATCGCAACGGTCGGAAGCGGCCAACTCAGGGCGGGCAAGCGTGCTGGTCATGACTTCTCCTTCCGTCCTGGCCAGGCCAGTGCGACCGGACCCGGTCGAACTGTCTGCGCCACTCACGGGATGTACCCGTCAACTCGGACATCGAATCGCAGGACCCCACTGTTGCAGACGATCGCGGTGCTTGATGTGTTCCCGATGGGTCGTTACCTGTCTGACGCTAGTACCGCACTCTGGAGCGCCAACGCGCAAGGGTGAGTCAGGATCAGATGGATGCGCACGCTGCTCGACCGGGTGCATCGAGGCGTCCCTGCACCGCTGCTGTTCGTCGTCGGCGGGTGCTCGACGTACCTCGGTGCCGCGCTGGCCGTGGGACTGTTCGCGCTGCTCAGCCCGGCAGGGGTGGCCTGGTTGCGGATGCTGGTCGCCGCGCTGGTCCTGCTGGCCTGGCGGCGCCCGGATCGCGCGGCCTGGCGTGGCCGGCGGCTGATGATTGCCGGTTGCTTTGGGCTGGTGACCGGGGTGATGAACGTCTCGTTCTACGAGGCGATCGCCCGCCTGCCGCTGGGTACTGCGGTCGCGGTGGAGTTCTGCGGGCCGGTGGTGGTAGCCGCGCTGGGCTTGCGCCGAACCCGTGACATCGCAGCGCTGGTACTGGCCGCGACCGGGGTAGCGCTCATCGCTGATGTCCGGCTGGCCGGCAGCCGCACCGGATTGCTGCTGGCGCTGCTGGCCGCGCTGATGTGGGCGGGGTACATCGTGCTCGGCACGTGGCTGGCCCGCGGTGGCAGCGGTATGGACGACATGACGGTCGGTTTCGCTCTCGCTGCGGTGCTGTTGTGCCCGTTGGCTGTGGGCGCCGCACCGGCATGGGCTTCGCCGAATCTGCTCGTGCCGGCCGCCGGGGTGGGACTGCTGTCCACGGTGCTGCCCTACGTCTTGGACCAGATCGTGCTGCGCCGGATCAGCCATTCCCAGTTCGCCGTGCTGCTCGCGCTGCTGCCGGCGGCGGCGTCGGTGGTCGGGTTCCTGGTCCTGCGTCAGCTGCCGCATCCCTTGGAGGCAGCAGGCATCCTTGCCGTCGTATTGGCGGTCGTCGCTGCGCGCTAGCCTGGCCGCAAGCATGATCGGGTGTAATCGGCACGGGGGCCAGGAGGCGCAAGGCTATGGTTGATGCAGCAGCGCTCGCGTTGGATCTGGAGGCGGGCGGTGTCGCCGGGGTTACCATCAGCTGGGCGGACTACAACGGGATACCCCGCTCTCGGACGGTGCCGGTCGGGTCGTTACCTCAAGTCACCGAACGCGGGATCGGAGTCTCCACCGTATCCGCGGTGTTCGATACCCACGACAACATCACCTACGCCCACGAGGGCCTGTCCACCCCATCCGGTGACGTCCGGCTGGTACCGGACCTGCGTGGTTTCACCCGGCTCGCCGGTCAACCTGCGCTGGCGTGGTCGCCCGGGCGGCTCGTTGCCGTGGACGGTTCGCCCTGGCCGTACGACCCCCGATCGGTCCTCGAAGCGCAAGTCCAGGCCGCGGCCGCGGAAGGCCTGCAGATCAAAGCCGGCTATGAGATGGAATTCGTGCTCACTAAGGTCAGCGACTTCAGTGACATCGAAGACGGCGGGGAACCTCGATTGGCATACCAGGCTCCGGCCTACAGCCCGCACGCGTTGCTGGCGGTGGACGAGTTCGTCGCCGACCTGCTGGCCGACCTGGCGGCCAACGGGGTACCGGTCAACCAGCTGCACGCCGAGTACGGGCCGGCGCAGGTGGAAGTCAGCATCGTCGCATCCGACCCGATCACCGCCGCCGATCGGCAGTTGCTGACCCGCCAGACCATCCACGCCGCGGCCCGGGCACACGGTCTGCGGGCCTGCTTCGCACCGCTGTTCACGGCGGCGGGGGTGGGCAACGGCTGGCACGTGCACACCTCGGTATGGCGTGATGGGCGCAACCTGCTGGCCAGTAGCGCGACGGGCGAGAACCGTCCCGGCCCGGAGGGCGCGGGGTGGCTGGGCGGTCTGCTTCGCGACCTCCGCGCATTGGCCGCGATCACCGCGCCGAGTGTCCCATCGCTGACCCGGCTGCGGCCTGGCTACTTCGCCAGTGCCTACCAGTTCTGGGGGGTGGAGAATCGCGAGGCTCCGCTGCGCTACGTCCTGGGTTCGCCCCTGCTTGGTGCCGACCACGCCAATGTCGAGCTCAAGGTCTCCGACGCCTCCGCCAACCCCTACCTCGCGCTGGCCGCGGTCATCGCGGCCGGCCTGGCCGGGCTGCGCGACGGCGCCGATCCCGGCGAGTCGATCCAGGCGGATCCGGGCGGGTGGAGTGAGCAGGACCGCGCCGCCCGCAGCGTGACCCGCCTGCCGACCACACCGGCCGAGCAGGAAGAGGCGCTCACCGCCAACGAGCGGCTCACCGCAGCCCTCGGCGAACCCTTGCTGGGCGCCTTCCTCGCAGTACGCCGCTCGGATGCGGCGTGGGCCGCCGACCGATCACTCGACGACATCGTGGCCGCTCACCGCTGGCGCTACTGATCTTGCCGCAGTCAGCGGTCCCCGCGTGGTCATTCGACCGGTCGTAACCGCCCTGAGCCCGCTGAATCGGGGGTGGCGGGAGACGACCAGGCCTGGATCAGTGCTTCGGGCAGGCCCCACCAGCCCAGTACGGTGAGGCGTTCACGCTCGTCCAGGGCGCCCAGCAGTTGCCATAGCTGCACCACCGGCCTGAACCAGTCTGCCAACACGTCACCGTCATCACTGCCGTCACCGTCGTCACTGGCGCCCGCCGCGAACCTGGCCAGGTCTTCGGCGGATGCGCGAGTTCCCGGGCCGCCACGAGCCAGCGCCTCCACCGCCCACAGCCACTCTTCATGGTCGAGCGCAGTCGCGGACAGGTTATCGAGCGGGGTCTCGTCCGGCGGATCGTCGGCTGGGTTGATCACACCAGTGGCCAACGCTAGCCACAGCTGCTGGTCGTCGGGGTCCAGATTGTTCGGGTCGACGCCACCACCGGTCCGAAGTAGATCGGCTGTCCATCCCCCACGCCTCAACGCGCTGCGCAGGCTGCGGCAGGCAGCGGTGAGCTGCGCGTCCGGCCGGGGGCGTTCGCCGACGTCTGCCAGGATGTCGCGGAGTTCGTCGAGGGCAGCCTGCTCGGCGGCGTCCCACTCGGCGAACAGGTCGTCGTCAGCTTCGTCGAGTAACTCATCCATGGGTACCCGGCCGTCGGGCAAGGGCGACGTCAGCCACCGCTCCTGCAGGGTCCGATACTGCTGCAGCGCCACCGGTTCGGCGGCGAGCAGCTGATCGGGGTGGATGTCTCCGGCGCCGAGACATTCCTCGAGGTGCGCGACGAGCAGATCGTGCATTTCATGGGCCAACGGCGTGCGGGCCGGCTCCTCCTCCCACACGTGCAGCCCGATGATCGCGGTGGGCTCCGTCCCGGTCGCCTCCAGCCAACCGTGCACCTCGCCGACGGTGGCGGAGCCGCGGGCAATCCGTGCCAGAACGGATTCGGCGGATTCCCAGAATGCGGCCGACAAGGGGTTGCGCGCGGCCACCAGCTCGCGGCGCAACGCAGGCATTGCGGCCAGTGCTTCGGTCGAAGGCACGCTGAGCATCAGGCGGGCCACATCACGCCGGGTGAGCTCGGCAGCCGGACGGTGCGCGTGAGCCAGCAGCGCGGTGGCGTCGATTGTCACAGGCCGATGTTAGGGCGCAAGTGGGCGTCCTTGCCGGTGAGGGGTCCGGTGGACGGTAGCGTGGAAGGGGTGGTGAGCATGCTGCAGCGGGCCCACACGATTGCGGAGGAGGTGTTGTTTCCGGCGACCCTCGACGTCGACGCTCAAGCGGCGATTCCCCGCAGCCATTTCGATCTGCTTGCTGAGCAGGGCTTTTATGGTCTGGCGGGCGGCAGCGTCGAGGTCGATTTCCCGTCATTGGTCGGGATCGTGGAGACGTTGTCGAGCGGATGTCTTACCACGACGTTCACCTGGATCCAGCACCACGGAATGGTGCGCGCCCTCACGCGCACGGTGAACGAGGAACTGCGGGACAAATATTTCGGTGCGGCGATTCGCGGCGAAGTGCGTGGCGGGGTGGCATACGCCGGCGCGATCCCGCAGCCGCCTCGATTGTGGGCCACTGCCACGCGCGGCGGCTGGCTGCTCAATGGCGAGGCGCCGTTCGTCACGGGGTGGGGAATCGTGGACCTGCTACTGGTTTCGGCCCGCAACACGGCCATCGCAGCGGGGGAGTCCACGGGCACGATCATCAGTGGTCTGGTCGATGCCGTGGCCGGGGCGGGCGTCAGCGTCGAAGAGCTGCAGATGGTGGCTGCCCAAGGCAGCAATACCGTCCGGCTGCACTTCGCGGATTATGTACTGCCCGACGAGAAGGTCACCGGGGAGATCTCGCACCGGGAGTTCCTTGCCAACCAACACATCAACGCCAGGCTGAACGGCTGCCTCGCGATGGGAGTCGCCACCCGGTGCATCCACCTGATCGGCGCGGCCGGCCAGGCCGAGACCGCGCGGCTGTTGCGGGATCAGCAGGATTTGATCCGTACCCGCCTCGATGGCGGGCTCGACGAGCCTGCGACGCTGCCGGCGGCCCGAGCCGCCGCCGCGGAGCTGGCCTACCGCAGCGCCGGTGCGCTGGTGGTGACAGTGGGCAGTACCGGGATTCTCGCCCGCCAGCATGCCCAGCGACTGGTCCGGGAGGCGACGTTCACCCTCGTCGCTGCGGGACGGCCGCAGATCAAGGACCGCCTGTTGGGAGTCTTCGGTCGGGTCCATGAGTAAGCTCACCCCACGAAGGGGTCCGGTAGCGCCGTGTGATCATCGCGGTGCGGCGAACAGCGGCTGACGGAGGGGTCTGTATGGAACGTGCGCGTTGGCTGTCCGCCGGGGCGGTGCTCGTAGGGGTGGCGTCTGTCACTTTGGCGTGTACGTCCGCCGCGACCGGCCACACCGCGCAGCATGGACCTGCTGGTGCAGTTCCTGCGGGCTTGGAACGGTTCTACGGCCAGAGCCTGTCGTGGGCAGGGTGCTCCTCATTCGCCACCACCCCTCGCGACAAGAAGGCCTATGCCGACCCCGCCCTGCAATGCGCCTATCTGTCTGTGCCGCTGGACTATGCCAATCCCAATGGCCGGGCCATCAAGATCGGTCTGCTCCGGCGACCCGCCTCGGACCCAGCGCACCGGATCGGCTCCTTGGCGATTAACCCCGGCGGTCCCGGCGGGTCGGGTATGAGCACTGCCGCCAGCCTCGCCGACGAGATCGCAGGCAACGACCTCGGACGGCGTTTCGACTTCGTGGGCTTCGACCCGCGCGGTGTCGGCTCGAGCGAACCACAGGTGGTCTGCCGGACGGCGGCGGAACGCGACGCCGAGCGTCTGATGAATCTCAATGTCGACAGCTCGCCAGCCGGCGTGGAGCGGACGGAGAATCAGGAGAAGGCCGACGACCAAGGATGTGTCGACCGTACCGGCAAGGAGGTACTCGCAAATATCGGCACTCGCGAGGTGGTTCGCGACATGGACGTCATGCGATCTGCCCTCGGTGAGGAGAAACTGACCTACCTCGGCTACTCGTACGGCACCCGCATCGGCGCCAGCTACGCTGAGGCCTTCCCCAAAAATGTCCGTGCGATGATTCTCGACGGGGCGGTGGACCCGGCGCAGGATCCCGTTGCGCAGCTCATCGACCAGGGCCGAGGATTCCAGAAAGCCTTCGACGCATTCGCCGCTTGGTGCGCGGCTCGTCCTGATTGTGGTTTAGGACCGGACAAAGATCAGGCGGTCAGCAAGTTCCAGTCGCTGGTCCGCCCGCTGATCAACCGGCCGGCCACGGTGGCCGACGGGCGCAAACTCTCTTACACCGACGCCACGATCGGCACGGTCCAAGCGCTGTACCTGTCGGACCTGTGGCCGACACTGAACCGCGGATTGCAAGAACTGACGCAGGGCCAGGGGGATACCCTGATGCGCCTTGCCGATATTTACTACGGACGCTCTCAGGACGGTACCTACTCCACTGAGATGGATGTTTTCCAGTCTGTCCTGTGCGTCGATAATCCGCCCATCAAAGACCGCAACGTGGCCCGCGACGTTGATGCCCAGTACCGGAAGGTGGCACCGTTCCTGGACACCGGGCTACCACCCTCGCCGGCGCTGGACAACTGCGCGTTCTGGCCGGTACCGCCCACCGGTGGACCGCATGTGCCGCACACCCCTGGACTGCCTACGGTGATGGTGATTTCCACGACGCAGGATCCGGCGACGCCGTACCAGGCCGGAGTGAATCTCGCCAAGGACATCAATGGCCGCCTGCTGACCTATGAAGGCACCCAGCACACCGCCTTCTTGCAAGGTGACAGCTGCGTCGACCGCGCCGGAATCAGCTATCTCACCGACCTGCGGTTGCCGGCCGAAGGTACCCGTTGCAAACCCACGAGCTGAGCCGCACACGCCAGGCGGAGAACGCGGTGGTTGAATGGGTCCGGCAACTATGTGAATACTAGCGGGGGGCGAGTTCGACCGCGGCTGACCAGACTTCGTGCCGGTCGGCACCGGCTGCCACCATCTTGCGGTAGCGATTGAGCAATCGGGGGGCCTGAAACGCCAGCACCGCGACGAGACGGTCGTCGGCGAAGTAGCCCGCCACCGTGCCTTTGATCATCCCCGGGTCGTGCAGTACCTCGACGGACGTCGCCAGATCGCAGCGCCCGATCAGCTGCAGTGTCAGCCCGTACTGGTCGGACCAGAAGTACGGCATGGTGTCGGCCTGGCGGGTGATCGCTTTGCCGGCCAGTCGTTGGGCGACGACCGCGGCCTGCTCCGTGGCAGAGGTCCAGTGTTCGATCCGCGGCCGGTCCCCGATGGTGCAGTGCTGCCAGGCGGCGATGTCGCCCACTGCGTAGACGTTGCTGGTGCCCTCGACCAGCCCGGCGCTATCGCACAGCAGTCCGGCTGCGGTGGATACCTCGAGCCCAGCGAGCCACTCGTCGTCGATGACGGTGCCAACCCCGACCACGCCGCAGTCGGCTCGCACCGTAGTTCCATCGGCGAGCCGAGCGACGACCCCGCTGTCGCTGTCGACGAAGCCCGCCAACGGTACCCCACACCGCACGGTGACCCCGTGATCGATCTGCAACTGAGCGCACAACTGGCCCATCTGCTCGCCGAGGACGCGGCCGAGGGGTACGGGCAGTGCCTCCAGCATGGTCACCTCGAGGCCCGCCAGGCAGGCGGTCGCCGCGACTTCGGCGCCGATGAAGCCGGCTCCGATCACGAGCAGGGAGCGGGCCCGGGAGATCGAATCCCGTAACGCGCGGCAATCCTCCAGCGTGCGCAGGACATGCAGGTCCGGGTGATCGGGCTGGCCGAGGAGTCTCCGGGGCCGGACTCCGGTCGCCACCACCAGCGCGTCGTAGGGCAGCTGGCTGCCGTCGTCGAGGTGCACGGCGACGCGGTCGACGCCGATTGCCGACCTGCCCAGGCGCACGGACACATCGAGGTCGGTCAACTCACCGCAGTGCAGAAAAACCCGTTCCTCCGACCATGTCCCGGCGAGAAGCTGCTTGGACAGTGGGGGCCGGTCATAAGGGGCATGCGGTTCGTCGCCGACGAGGGTGATCCGGCCGGAAAATCCCTCCGCGCGCAGACCCTCAACGGTGCGCAGGCCGCCCAGCCCAGCACCGACAACCACCACCTGCTCCATGTGGCCCCTCCCGTTCAGGGCTCATGGTCTCAGCGGTGAGTGCCTCCCGGCCTGCGGGACCTGATCCGCATCGATGGTCAGCCCACGAGCAGCTTACGTTGGCCGGTCCACAATTCCCGGCGCTCTTCCTCAGTCAAGCCGCCCCATACCCCGTAAGGCTCCCGTACGGCCAGCGCGTAGCGGCGGCATTGGTCCAGGACCGGGCAGCGCTGGCAGATTGCCTTGGCGCGGTCAGCGCGGCGGGAGCGCGCTGAGCCCCGTTCCCCGTCCGGATGGAAGAAGATGCTGCTGTTCAGCCCCTGACAGGAGCCCTTGAGCTGCCAGTCCCACTCGTGCGCGACCGGCTTCGGAAGTCGTCGGGTGTCCGCCATATCCAACACCGTCCTAGCGGTCGATCGGTCAGTGGCATCGGTTTGGGGCAAGCGACGAATACCCCTCTTGCCATGACGGCAAACCCCAGCAATCGCCACTCGTCCGGCGTGTCGGCCCCCGCCACCCGGTGTGTCGCAACTCGTACCCCCGGCGTGTCGCACTCTGGCGCTCGGTGTGTCGCGTGCCCCTGCCGGGGATGCCCGATTCAGCAGCAGGCCGAGCGCTAGTGTCTTTCCCCGGCGGGTGGCCGGCGGCGGGTCGATGGTTGAGGAGAAGGGTGATGCTGTTCACATCCACCCGCGCCGCCGTGAGCACCCAGCACAACGAATCGAACCGGCCGCGGCGTCGGTGGTGGCGGTTGCGACCGGCCTTGCTCGTCGTGGCGCTGCTTGCCGGCACCGTTGTGGGTATCTCGGTGGTGGGCGCGTTGCGCGCGCCGGGTACCGACAGCGTGGCGGCCCGGTTGGCCGAGTGGGGCCGCGACCACGGCTTCGATGGGCTGGTCACATGGCTGGAAAAACAACAGTACGACCACAACCCGCCACCGACCGGCGGCACACCGTTCGGAGGCATCCCACGAGTCGCCGTGATGCCGGCAACAGCGACTGATGCGCTCGGCTCACCTGGTTTAGGCGCGCCGCCGGCACTGCACCCGCCGGCGGGCATGCCGCCCTTACCGGGTGAGGGCGAATGGGACACCGTGGCGACGGTGCACGGTCGGCCAGCGGTCCGGGTAGCTCACGTGCGCCCAGACCGCGAGCACACCTCATTCCTGGTGGGCGTCATGTGGATCGACCCGATCCTGGTCCGCGGTCAATTGCATCCCGGTTTTCAAGACCCAGGGGGCACCTCGCTGGCCGCAACGTCCCTGACCGCGGCCGAGCAACACACCGTGGTCGCCGTGTTCAACGGTGGCTTTCGGCTCAGCGCCAGCCACGGCGGTTACTACAGCGAAGGCCACACCGCACGGCCGTTGGTGGACGGTGCCGCCAGCCTGGTGCTCCGTACCGATGGCACGGCCACCGTCGGAGCCTGGAATCGAGAGGTTCGGATGGACCCGGACGTGGTCAGCGTGCGCCAGAATCTCGTCCCGCTGGTCGACGACGGGCAGGTCAACCCGGCCTGCCAGAGCGGCGGCGCGGCCGTTTGGGGCAGTACCGTCGGTCAGGCAGCGTTCATTCACCGCTCGGGTTTCGGGGTAACCGCGTCGGGTGCAGAAATCTATGTCGGGGGACCTGCTCTCTCGGTGTGCAATCTGGGAATGATCCTGCAGGCCAGTGGGGTAGTGCGCGGCATGGAGCTGGACATCAATCCGAACTGGGTCAGCGGCGCCTACTTCCATCCCACGCCGGACGGTCCGCCGCGCGGATTCCGCCTCTTTCCCGGCGAGCGCGTCGCTCCCGAGCACTATCTCAGCCCGTCCAGCCGCGACTGGTACGCCTTCTACGCTCGCGCCTGATCGCCGCCGCCGCCGACATGGAGACATATCGGGGTGATAAGCGGTCGCTGGAGCCCGGTATGGCTCCACGTCGGGGTGCATAGCGGGCTGGGGTGAGCATCGGCTGCGGCCGGATGGAGTAGCTGATGTGGCATTCGGACCAACCTCGGCGTCCCTCGGCGCCCACAACCAGCCGATGGGCGCCATGCCCGACCGGTTCTCTCAGAACGCGATGAGACCCCGATCTACCTCCAATAGGGTGCGCTCGCACGGCGCCGCGGAATAACCCACCTCCCTTTGGCGGAAGAGAAGGATCATGCCCGGCTTTCACAGACCTGTTCTCGCGGCGATCGGCGCCGCCGTTCTCAGTGTGTCGCTGGCCGCAGGCGGTGCTGCTGTGCACACCGCTTCACCTGTCAGCCTGGCGGCCGACATCCATGTCGCCGAACCTACCGATCCAGCGCCGGGTGACCAGGATGCGAACATGCAAAAGGTATCGGCCAATACGGCCAGCGAAGACGTCATCGCGTCGGCGCTCAAGGCGGCTGGTGTTTCGAGTCCCAAGCGGTGGGCGGCTGAGGTCGTCGAGTACCGGCCATACCCGACCGATGACCTTGGCTTGGCGAAATTGCGGGAGAACCTGGCTAAGTACAACCCGGCTGGCCAGACCGTCGACCAGATCGTGTCAGTACTGCTGCCGTGACGCAGGTGCGCCACGCGCGGCGGCCCAACCCGCTGCACCTGCTGCGTGCCGGCCTGAGCGCACTCACCGCGCTCGGCATCGTGGGCACCGCATTCGAACTGGCAACGTTGAAGCACTGGAACGGCGCTATGCAACTCGTGCCGTGGGTTGCGTTGGTTGTGCTCGCGGGCGCACTGACGGTGCACGCCGGACGACCTGGCTGCATCTATCTGGTACGCACGCTGGCGACGCTCGTGCTCGTCACGTCGTTGTTCGGCGTGCTCGAACACGCGCTGGTCAACTACGACTCCGGGCCGCTGGACCAGCGTTTCGCCGATACGTGGGACGTGCTGTCCCCGTGGTTGCGTTGGTGGTACGCGATCACGAGGACAGTCGGACCGGCACCGACGCTCGCCCCAGGGATGCTCGGGCAGGCTGCCGTCACGCTGATGCTCGCGACGATCGGCTCACGCGCAACCTCGTCGGAGGTGCCTGCCACGCGCCACCGGCGTAACCCGTACCCCAACCGCCTTCCTGACTTGACCTGCGCTCGCGGCGACACGTTGGTCGCTGCGGCCGCCACCGGCGCTGCTCGCCGAGTGAACGACCTTGCACCGAATAGACATCGCCGACCACGTTGGTGACACGCCGAATGCGCGGTGAGGTGGACGGTGTGATGGGGCCCTGCCCGCTGCCCGTCGCTCAGATGACTCGCGGATTCGACCGGAGGCGCAAGGGCGAGCGCGGGGAACCAGCGCCGTGCAGGGCGGCGTCGACCAGGTGATGGTCGGGCGAGAACTGGCATACCGGATCCGTCCGCGCCGCGTCCCCGGTCAGCGCGAAGGCCTGGCAGCGGCAGCCGCCGAAATCGATCGTTCTGCGCGGGCAGCTGCGGCAGGGTTCCGACATCCACTCTTCTCCACGAAACCGGGTGAAGGCGGCGGAGTGCTGCCAGATCTCACCCAGGGAGCGCTCACGAACGTTGTCGATGCCGAGCCCGACGATCTGCGCGGCCGCCGGGCAGGGCAGTGCCCGGCCATCCGGTGCGATGATGATGTGCCGTCGCCCCCACCCGTGCGTGCAAGGTTTGGGATACGGCTCGTAGTAGTCCGCGACGACGTACACGATCTCGAGCGTGTCGCCGTGAACGAGTCGCGCCTGGGCGACGGCCTGCTCGGCGGCGAGGACCTGGTCGCGCGTCGGCAGCAGCGCTGACCGATTGAGCAGCGCCCAGCCGTAGTACTGGGTGTGCGCGAGCTCAAGGCGGTCCGCGCCGAGCGTGGCGGCCAGATCGGCGATCGCTTCGATCCGGCCGATGTTCGCCCGGTGCAGCACCACGTTGATCGTCAGCGGCAGTCCCAGCGCCGTGATCGCTGCTGCCGCCGCCTTCTTTCGGTCGAAGACCCGCGCACCCGCCGTCTCGTCGGCCGCGGCACGGTCGGCATCCTGAAAGCTGAGCTGGACGTGGTCGAGCCCGGCGTGCGCCAGCTCGCCGGCCCGTGGCTCGTCGAGCCCGACTCCACTGGTGACCAGGTTGACGTAGAAGCCCAGCTCGCGCGCGCTCGCGACGAGCGGGGTCAGGTCCGGACGGGCCAGCGGCTCGCCTCCGGACAGGTGCAGTTGCAGCACCCCGAGCCGACGAGCCTGCTCCAACACGCGCAACCACTCGGGCAACGCCAACTCGGCCGAATCGGGGACGGCGACCGGATTGGAACAGTACGGGCAGTGCAGCGGGCATCGGTAGGTCAGCTCGGCGAGCAGGCCCAGCGGCCTATCCACGGTCGACCACCATCAGCCGCTGCGCGATGAGGTCCTGCACCAAGAACATGACATCGTTGGCGGCCACATCGTCGTACACCGCTTCGATCGCGTGCATCACGTCAGCGACCGTACGGTGACCGTCGCAGTGGTGGATCACCGCAGCTGCGGTCTCATTCAGGAACAGGATCCCCTCGGGAAACAGCAGGATCGAGCGGTCGCTGAGCGGGTCGGTGGCGGCCCGCACCCCGCGGTGCAGCCGTGGCCGGTCGGTGGGCGACAACACTGCCGTCATCGAAGCGTCGACCGGGAATGCTCGATCGCATCGAGCATGCTCCACAGCACGTCAGTCTTGAACTCCAGCGCTCGTGCGGCCGCATCCTGGCTCTCTGCCGACCGACAGTGCGTCAATACGATATCCAACGCGTCGGCGCATTCTTCCCGAGCGCGCGGTATCCGGGCATCGAAATATGCCAACGCCTCATGGTCGAGCCAGGAGTAGTGTCGTCTCAGCGCTGCTGTCCGGGTGACCATCGCCTGCGGGGCGAACAATTCGGTCAACGACGACGCGATACCCTCGACCCATGGTCTTGTACGGGCAAAGGTGAGGTAGGAATCGACGGCGAAGCGGACAGCCGGTAATACGTGCCGTTCGTCAGTGACTTCCGCCCGGCTCAATCCGACCGCCTCGGCCAGCAGCAACCACCGAGCGCAGCCACCACCGTTGTCGGTGGTGCCGTCGTGGTAGCTGATTCGTGGCAGCCACCGCCGGCGGATCTCGGGTAGCGGGCAGTTCGCGATGATGGCCGCGTCCTTCTGCGGCAGGCTTCGTTGGTAATACCACCGATTGGCCACCCAGGCCCGCAAGTCAGCTGGATCGAGTTCCCCGGCGTCCATGCGCTGGTGAAAGGGATGCTTGTCCCAGTAACCGCGTTCGGCGGCACGCAGCATGCTCTCGAACTCGTCACGACTGCGCGGCGACCGGTCTTCGCTCATTGGCAGCTCCCTGCTCTACAGTTCGAATTCGGCCCCGTCATGTGCCACCGTTGCGCCGGCGGCAGCGAGGTGCGCCCTTTCGGGTGCGTCTTCGAACAGCATCGGATTAGTGTTGTTGAGATGGGTGTAGACGATATGCGTACCGGTCAGCCGGCGAAGTAGCTGCAGGCTCCCGTCCACCCCATCGACGGGCTGGTGACCCATCGATCGGGCTGTGGCACTGCCGCGCCGGCGGCGATGCAGCTCATCGTCGGTCCAGAAGGTGCCATCCACCAGGACGAGTTGGGCGCGGCGCAGATACTGCAGAACGCGCTCATCGAGCGCCGCCACCGACGGCAGGAACACCGCGACCCGATCAGTGCGCGCGTCGCCGATCCGGTAACCGACGACCACGCCGGAGGTAGGCGCGCTGCCCGGCGGGTAATGGGCGCGAGCGTAACGCGGCAACCGGCCACTGGTGGCATCAAAGGGTTCACACCATATCGGCGACGGCGTGCCGTCGCGGTAGTGCAGCGCGAATCGTTCACCTGGCCGAGCTTCGTGCCAATGCACGACCGTATAGCTCTCCAATGTCGGTAGCACCGCGCACTGGGAAAGCAGCATACGTACCGTCGCGGTCCCGTACACGTGCAACTCGCGAGCCTGACGAAGCGACAGTAAACCCAATGTGTGGTCGAGCTCGGCATCAGTGAGAAGAATTCCGTGGATCGGCGCGGTAGGATCGTCGGGTCCGGGCCATAATGGCGGACATTCGCGCAACGCGACATCGAGCTCGGGCCCTGAGTTACCCAGAAACCATTGGCCGCTGCCGTCACCGACGGCAATAGTGGACGAGAAACGCTTTGCCACCGGGCGCGATCCTGACCGCGCGGCAACACAGACCCCGCATCCGCAGTTCCATTGTGGTACGCCGCCGCCGGCAGCAGAACCGAGGATGCGAATGCGCATCTGCCGGATGTGTTGATCAGTTCTAGCGCTGAGCCGCGTACATCGTGACTTCCATGGGTGTGTCCAGCCGCTGCCAGGCTGGTGTCACCCACGGCTTGCGTGCTTGCGGTATACGCCGGCTTGATTGATCGGATGTCGACTGACCGAATGTTCCGCCGTCAATGTGACCGTGCCGATCGCCGGTAACGACCATGGTCGACCTCCGCTGGCTTAGATAGAGCCGCCTCGTGAAAATACCACATTCGTTATCAATATCGCTCAGCCGAACTTCGATGGTGACAGAGCGCATCGACTGGTGTCAAGCGTGGCAATGCCGGCTAGCTCTGGTGGGCCTTACGGGTGCGGGTCCGCCCGCCGGCGCGTCGCCATTCGGCTCGCGCGCGCCTGGCATGCCAGCCTGCATCACATGTCTCGGCGATCTGCACCGCCTGACCCAACAGCGCTCGGGCCCGAACACGGTCACCGCCACGACTCAAGAAAACGCCGTAATCGGTCAGCGTCGTGCTTCGGGCCAGCGGCATCGGCAGCTCATGGTGGAGCTCGAGGGCTTGGGCGAAGTAGCGGTCGGCAAGCACTCTGTCGCCGGTGCGCTCGGCCAGCGCGGCCTGCCCAGTGGTGACGACGATCTTCGGCCAGTGGGTGGGTAGGGCAACCGCGCGCTGCGCGACCCAGTCGATGACATGCCGCGCGTCGGTGTCCCGGCCACAGGCGAGGTAGGCGGCGACCGCGTCGGCCGCCCAGAGCACGAATGACGGGTCGGCTTCGCCGGTACGGTCGGCCCATTCCTGGAGCTGAGTGAACAGCGAGCATGCGGTCTCGGCATCACCTCGCCGATGAGCGAGCACGGCGCGCACATGAAGCTGCATCCCATCGGAGCGATGCAGGCTGTAACGATCGTGCTGGAGCGTGGTCGGCAATTGCGCGCAGCACAGCTCCGCCTGCTCCAGCTGCCCGAGCTCAAGAAGGACCAATGCTCGGTAGGTGACCGAGAGAGGGGATCCGTACGGGAACAGCTCGACGAGCTCGGTGAGTCGCTCAACAGCGGCCACTGCTTCGTCCAGCCGGCCCAGCCGGCACAGGCATTCGATCCACGCCATCGCGGCAAGGAGCAATGTGAGTGGTTCGCACCGGCGCTCGGCTGAACTCAAAATGTCGGTGAGCAGCCGTTCGGCGTCGGCGAACCGTTCGGCGTGCACGGCCACCATGGCATAGCTCAGCGCCGGATCTCGGTATCTGTGCCGTTCGCTGGGTCTCCAGGTGTGGGCGAGGTCGACGGGTGACATGGCGGCGCGCGCTGCCGCCGTCAGGCCGTTGGGATCACCACAGCGATAGGCGGTCGCCCCCCAGGCCGCCTGCGCCGACGACTGCATGACCCCGGTGCAGCTGGCCAGCTCAGCGGCTCGGTTAGCCCATGGAAGTGCCGACCGAGGACCGAAGAGTGTCTGATGATGGAAGGATTGATCGAGCAGAGCTCCGACGGCGAGTGCGGGGTGATCCTGTTCGGCCAGAGCTACCGCCGATTCGTAGCAACCCGCGGCACGCTCCACCTGGCCCATGACGAAGCTGGCCTGGCCCAGCTCGCGCAACGCGGCGATGCGGTCAGCGGCGGACAGCCCGGGCAGTCCCAGCAGGCGTTCGTAGATGGCTATCGCCTCCTCGTTGGCACCGGCTGCGACAAGTGCAGCGGCGAAGTCGAAGAGCAGCTCCACCGGCGCGGCTTCGCCGGCCAGCCGCATCCCGTCGGCCAGGTGCCGGCGAGCCGCGCGGACCGCGCCCACCCGCAGCGCCGCCCGCCCAGCCCGCGCCACCGTGGCCACTGCCCCAGGGTCGCCGGCCAGATGAGCAGCCACCGCGTGTTCGGCTGCCTCTGCCGGGTAGGCGCCGGAATCAACCAGGGTGTGGAAGGAGGCCGCATGCAGATCCCTACGCAGCGGAAGGGGGATGTTCCCGTACACACCTTGCCGGATCAGTGCGTGGGTGAATCCCGCCCACCCGCCATCGGCTTCGTAGAGGAGTCCGCCGCGGAACAGACCGTCGATCTCGGTGGCGGCATCGGTGGCCGACAGTCCTGACACCTTCGTCGCGACGTCGACCCGGAACCGGGTCCCCAGCACACTGGCTGCCTGCAGATAGCGCCGCCCGGCCGCACCGACTCCGACGAACCGGGATAACCAAGCCGGCCCCGGAGTGAGTGTCCCGCTGCGACGTAGTTCGATGGCGACCTGCTCCACCAGCAAGGGATTACCGGCGCACATCTCAACAGCCTGGTCCACGACCATCGCTGGGACCGTCTCGCTGAGTCGGGTGGACAGCATCTCCCGCACGGCTGCGGTGCTCAGCGGAGCCAGCGGCTCGATCTGGGCCAGCCCCTGGGCGGCCAGATCCCGCGCCGAGCCGACCGCCTCAGCGGGCCATGGCCGGGCGGTGGCGATCAGCGCCACCGGCAAGACGGCCAGCCGGCGGCAGAGCAGGTGGATCGCGGTGAGCGAATCCGGATCCGACCAGTGCAGGTCGTCAATAGCAAGCAGCAGCGGGCTGCTCGCAGCTGCCCGGACCTCCCGGAGAATGCCGTAGAAACGGGACTGTGGCGACATGTCGCCGGCCTCGCCGCTGTTTCCGTATAACGCCATGCTGCCACCGGGATGCTTGCCCCCGAGAAGCTGATCGAGCGCCTGGCCGATCAACCCGAACGGCAATACCGCCTCCACGCGATCACCGCGTCCAACCCCGACCGCAAATCGCGGTTTCGCGATAGTGATCGCGTATTCGAGCACCGTGGTCTTGCCCAATCCGGCGGGCCCTACTACGAACAGTGCCCCACCCCGGCCTTTGCCGGCGTCATCGAGAAGCCGCTCCAGCGCGCCCAGCACGTCATCGCGCTCAGCCATACCCGTGGTCGCCCGCCCGTTTTCTCCGGTGATGACCATGAACCAGATCTCCTCTGCTTCGGGGTCGGGCTGAGCCGGGTTTGTGGCTAGGAGGACGTTCAATGCCCGATAAGTACGTGCGCCTAATCGCCGATCGTGTGAATCTCGCGGACGGAACGAAAACGGCCTCAGCCCGCGCTGATCGCCTGCAGCAACCGTGGCACGAGGGGGGCCTCGGGGGCCTCCCGAACGCAGCGGGCCGTCTGCGCCGCGCAGTCGGCGGACCGGCACCAGCTCCACCAGTAATCCAGCACGGCTTCGGTCAGCGAATCGGCCGCCACCACCGCAGGCCAGGCCCACGCCGCGGCCTGGGCGCTGACTTTGGCTCCGCCGGCGATCGGATCGACGGCCAGCGCCGGTATCCCGTTCTTCAGCGCCAACACCAAGCCGTGCATGCGGGTGGTGACCAGCACGTCCAGCCGCCTGATGAGCGATTCGAGCTGGTCGGACGTGCTGGCAAACCGCCAGTCGTGGCTGTCCAGCCGGGTGTCGAAAGGCAGCCGGGCGCAATCCTGGCGGGCCAGCCAGGAGGTCAGCACGGCGTGGACGTCATCGTGGCGCTGCCGGTTGCCGTACTCGTGCTGGGCATGCGCCAAGACCACTCCGACCACCGGTACCTGGGCACAGCGTGGGGCTGCGGCGAGGTCGCGAGACGGGCTGGCGCCGGCTTCATCGCGGGCGATGACCTGGTGGAATCCGGTGACGGCAGGGTCGTTGGGCACCACGATGGAGACTCCGACGGCCAGCCGCCGGCAGTGTCTGAAGCGTTCATGGAGTTGCCGGACCTGCCGACCGTGCGCGGGACCGCAGACGAACAGCAGGTGGGTATAGCTGTTCGGGTCGGCCTGCTCCAGGCTCAGGCCGTCGGCACGCAGCCTGGGACTCCAGGCGACATCAACACCGAGTCCGGCTTCGAGCAGCGAGTCACGCACGGCCTCCATGCTCAGCACATCGCCCGCGGTGGCCTCGCCATCGAGGAACGACGACCAGCCGGTCACGAGTACCCGCATTGCCACGGAGCGTAAGGCCAACTGCCGCCATCCGCGCGCCCATGGGGTCTTATGGATGCATATGCACCTTTCAACCCGGGGCTGTCGCCGTCAGCGAACGTAACGCTCACACCGCGCTGCTGTACTGACCACCATGGCAGCATCAATGGCGCGGACATCAGCCGAGCAGGCCCGGCTTCAGCAAGCAGACGAGGGTACGGCGGCTTGGCGGGCGTGGGGGCCGTACCTGTCCGAGCGGGCTTGGGGCACCGTCCGGGAGGACTACAGCGCTTATGGCCAGGCATGGGATTACTTCCCGCATGATCATGCCCGGTCTCGGGTGTATCGCTGGAATGAAGACGGGATGGCCGGGATCTGTGACGAGCGCCAGACGTTCTGCCTGGCGCTGACGCTGTGGAACGGCGTCGATCCGATTCTCAAGGAGCGGATGTTCGGGCTGACCGGCCCGGAGGGCAACCACGGTGAGGACGTCAAGGACTACTGGTGGTACCTGGACTCCACCCCCACCCATTCCTGGATGACCTGGCGCTACCACTACCCACAGCGGCCGTTCCCCTACACCGAGCTGGTCGGCGAGAACCGCCGCCGCGGCAAGGGCCAGCCGGAATACGAGCTGGTCGACACCGGTGTATTCGCCGAGGACCGGTACTGGTCGGTGACGGTGGACTACGCCAAGGCGGCACCGACGGATCTGTGCCTGCGGATCACCGTGGACAACCGCGGCCCGGAAGCGGCGACGCTGCATGTGCTGCCGACGCTGTGGTTTCGCAACACCTGGGCCTGGGGCCTGCCCGGGCAGCAGGACGTGCCGCAGATCCGAGCCGGGGAGGGCTCGACGCTGCTGGCGCGGCACGCAAACCTGGGTCCGCTGGTCCTCGCCGGCGACGGTTCGGCCCAGGCGCTGCTGTGTGACAACGAGACTAATAATCAACGGCTTTATGGTGTGCCGGGCCGGTCGGCTTACCCCAAGGATGGGATCAATGATCATGTGGTGGCCGGCGCGGCGACGGTCAACCCGCATGGGGTCGGCACCAAGGGTGCTTTGTGGTATCGGCTTGAGGTGGCCGCCGGCGCCCAAGCGGTGATCCGGCTGCGACTGACCGCCGGGGCGCGCTCAGGTGCCCTGGGGCCCGAGTTCAACGACGTGATGACCGCCCGGCGCGCCGAGGCCGACGAGTTCTACCAGGCGTTGGGGCGGGTGGGAGCGGCCACTGAGGTCTCGGATGAGGATGCGATGGTGCTGCGCCAGGCGATGGCGGGGATGTTGTGGGGCAAGCAGTTCTTCCACTACGACGTGGCGCGCTGGCTCGACGGCGACCCCGCCGGACCGCCCCCGTCCCCGCAGCGCCGGCACGGGCGTAACTCAGCCTGGCGCCACCTCAACAACCACGACGTCATCTCGATGCCGGATCCGTGGGAGTACCCCTGGTACGCAGCGTGGGATTTGGCCTTTCACTGCGTGCCGCTGGCCCGACTGGACCCGACCTTCGCCAAGAACCAGCTGTTGTTGCTGCTGCGCGAGTGGTACATGCATCCGGGCGGGCAGTTGCCCGCCTACGAGTGGGCCTTCGGTGACGTCAACCCACCGGTGCACGCCTGGGCCGCGCTGCGGGTCTTCGAAAACGACGGCTCGCGTGACTTCGACTTCCTGGCCCGGGTGCTGCACAAGCTGCTGCTGAACTTCACCTGGTGGGTCAACCGAAAGGACCGCGAGGGCAACAACGTCTTCGAGGGTGGCTTTCTCGGTCTGGACAACATCGGGCCGATCGACCGGTCCGCGGCGCTGCCCCTGGCCGGGGTCCTGGAGCAGAGCGACGGCACCGCCTGGATGGCGATGTACTGCCTGAACCTGCTGGAGATGGCCCTGGTGCTCGCCGAGCACGACCGGACCTATGAGGATCTGGCCACCAAGTTCTTCGAACATTTCGCGCTGATCGCCGCAGCGGCCCATGACGGGCTGTGGGACCCGACGGAGGGCTTCTTCTACGACGTGCTGTCGGCGGCCGACGGGCGGCGGATCCCGCTGCGGGTGCGCTCGCTGGTAGGGCTGCTGCCGCTGTGCGCGACCACGACGTTAGGCACGACCACCTTGCAGCGGTTACCGGAGTTCGCCGGGCGGGTGCGCTGGTTTCTCACCAACCTGCCGCAGTACGCCGGCGTGGTGGGCCAGACCCACGCCCGGGATGGCGCAGAGGGCCGGCTGCTGTCCATGGTGGGCCCCGAACAGCTGCGGCGGATCCTGACGCCGATGCTGTCCGAGCAGGAGTTCCTCTCACCGCACGGGCTGCGGTCGATCTCCCGACGCCACCGCGACGCGCCGTTCGTGCTTGATCTGCCCGAGCTGCACGCATCGGTCGACTATGAACCCGCCGAATCCACCAGCGGCCTGTTCGGCGGCAACTCCAACTGGCGCGGCCCGGTGTGGTTCCCGGTCAATTACCTGCTCATCGAGGCGATCGGGCGGTTCGCCCGCTTCTTCGGCGACGACTTCGTCGTCGAGCACCCGACCGGCTCCGGAGCCGAGCGGACGCTGGCTGAGGTGGCCGTCGATCTGAACGACCGACTGATCAGCACCTTCCGCAACGACCCCGCCGGTCGCCGGCCGGTCTTCGGCGGCTACGAGCTGTTCCAGACCGATCCGCACTGGCACGACCAGCTGTGGTTCCACGAGTACTTCCACGGCGACACCGGAGCCGGCCTGGGGGCGTCGCACCAGACCGGTTGGACGGGTCTCGTCGCGGCCTGCCTGCTGCACCGCCCCGACCCGGCCGCCGGCTGAGGGTGCCGCGGCCGGGGGTTTACCCCCGCTTCGAAACGGGGGTGGCCTCTGCTGGTCAGGGGGTTTGCTCGATCGTTTCCGCGCTGCTGGGCGCGCACCCTGATAGCAGGCCACACCCTCGGACACAAACGAGAGCCCGGGCCTCGACATCAGGGAGCCACAAATGTCCAGCTACAAGTCCAGCCACGGTCACCACCACGGCCACGACTACCACTACGACTACCACTATGACTACTGCGACTACAACCGCTGCTACGACTACTGCGACTACGACCGGTACTACAAAGAATCCCATCACAAGCATTACAACGACCATCAGCACGACGGTCACCACGACTCCTCGCACCACATGGCCCACCACTGAGTGTTCGACAGGAGTGCTTAACAGAATCGTATGAGGGGAGTACGTGGTGTCCACGCAGCAGGCGTCGAGTAACGGTGTTGTTCAGGCAATGGAGATCCTCGATCTGACCATTGCTCAGGCCCACGAAGCCGAGCGAAGTGATCTCGTCGAGCGCCTGGCAGATGCTCGCCGCCTGCTCGTGGATGCTCCTGTCACGGTTCACGTCGTCGGCGGTCCCCAGCAGGGCAAAAGCTCCCTGATGGGTGTGCTGACCGGCTCGGCCGGTGCGGCCGTCCCGGCCCGCCGGCGGCCAACCGATCGGTCCGACGAAGCGCGGATCGACCTGCCGGCCGGACAGCTCGTTATGGTCGAGGCGGCGCCCATGAGCGCTGGCGCATTGCCGCCAACGGCCGGGCCGGAGCGGATCGGGCGGGCGCATGCAGTGCTGTTCGTTTCCGATGCTTCCAGTGAGCTGACTAGCGCAGAGATTGAATGCTTGCGCACAATGCAGGATCTGTGCCCGACCATCATCTTCGTCCTCACCAAGATTGATGGAAGCCTCCAGTGGCGCCAGCTTCTGGAGCGCGATAAGGCGTTATTGAACGAGGCCGGGATCGGCGTCGAAACCATGGCCGTGTCGGCGACGCTAGGTACGCAGGGTCAGCGCGCCGGCGACGACGAACTCACCCGGATGTCCGGTGTTGCAAGGGTGCTCGAAGCCCTCGACCGAATCGCCGCTGACGCCGAACAGACCAGCCTTCGCGCGGTCGCCAACCACGTGTTGTTCGCGCTGGACCAGCTCGCCGAGATGCTGCAAGCCCACCGATCCAGGCTGGTGCGGCCCGGGCGGTCTGCCCAGGCGCGGGCCGCTTCCCGGCTCGCCGAGGAACGCCTGGACGACGTGCGCACCAGTTCAGTGCGGTGGCAGAAGTTGCTCCGCGACAGCTTCGCCAACGTCACCTCGGACGTCGACTTCGATCTGCGGCAACGCATGCAGGCCGTGCTGGCCCAAGCCGAGCACACCATCGAGCACAGCGATCCTGCCAAGAACTGGGACGAGTTCGCCGGCTGGTTGCGCCGACGGCTGACCAGCGAAGCCCAGGCGAACAACGACCTCGCGGTAACGTCAAGCAGGAACGTCTCGCTGGAGGCCGCCAAGCACGTTGCACTCGACGAGATGCACATCATCGACCCTCCGCAGG
This sequence comes from Pseudonocardiaceae bacterium, assembly GCA_035606945.1. Lineage (GTDB taxonomy): Bacteria > Actinomycetota > Actinomycetes > Mycobacteriales > Pseudonocardiaceae. Next base: position 5,932 of record DATNDR010000026.1, on the reverse strand, counting down.
CCACCATCGTGACGGATTTGCCTACCGCGCTCACCGCCGATGAAGCGTTGGGCACCTCGCGGGTCGGTATCAGTGCCGTGGTGAACATCGTGTTGCGCGCCTACATGGGGTTCGTGATGTTCTACCTGCTCACCAGGTTGATCGAGCTGAGCCTGCCGATGATCTTGTCGCTGGTACCCACGCTGCTCATGGGCGGCCTCGCGGTTGTCGAAGAACGCAACCGGCGGCGGGACAAACGCCGGGAGCAGGCGAGTACCACGGTGCGTAGTTACATCACCGACTTCAGCATGAGGGTCACCAAGGAGTCCCGCGACCTGCTTCGCCAACTCGAGCAAGACCTGCGCGACGCCTATGGCGCCCGCAGTGAGCAGATGCAGCGGTCGTTGACCGATACCCGCAACCTGTCCCAGCGCACGCTCAAAGAGCTCGAGCAGGCTCCCGCGCTGCTCAGGCAGATCGATACCGACGTCGCGCTACTCGGCAATCTCCGGGCCCGCGCCACCGCAATCCTCCCCACCGCCCTGCTAGCCCCACCCAGATGCCGCTAGCCCCACCCCGACATGGAGACATATCGGGGTGAGCGGACCCGGTTTGACCCCGATATGTCTCCATGTCGGGGTTGCCGGCATCGGGGTTCGCGGGCTACGGGGATCAGCTGGTGCCGGCTTGGGCCAGTAGGCGCTCGCAGGTCCGTACCAAGACCTCAGCCGCGTCGCGGACGGCCCTCGTGGAGGCCGGATGGGACGCTCGGCGTTGCCAGCGGTCCAGCTGCAGGCCGGCCGCCAAGCGCACCTGGGTGGTATCGGCGTCGGCTGTCAACCCGAGTCTGGCCCTCGGTTCGGAGCCGGCCGCCCCCAGCAGCTCTTCAGCCAGCTGGCGCTCCTCGGAGGTCAACGGCAACGTGCCGGATTGCAGCTCATCGAGTAGCTCGACCTCGGTCAGCTCGTGGGTTTCCGAACGGATCTGCTCGATCTGGTAGCGCAGCTTGATCGCCCGGTCCCCGGCCAGCGGACGGGACCGCACGAGCGCGTCGAGCGCCCGCAACACCGAGCTGGCCTGGCGTACTCCGGCGCGTCCTGCCAGTTGCGCTTGCAGTTTCCGCAACGGCTCGCTGGCGGCGTTTCCGTCGTAGAGCGTCCGCGCCTCACGGACGAGCTCGCGAACCCGGTCCAGCAGATCCTGCTTGCGAGGCAGCGGGACAGATCCTTCGATCGTCGTGCCGGCGTCGGGGACTGACCGGATCGCCAGCGTGCCGCCCACTGAGGCAATCCGGGCAGTGACGTTGCGCAATCCCCGCCCTACGGGTGCGCCGCCGGAGTCCGACGGAAAGCCCGGCCCGTCATCGTGAACGGTGAAGCGCAGGATGCCGTCCACCTCACCGAGCCGCACTCCGACGGCGGCTCCCGGTGCGTGCTTGCGGGCGTTGCTCACCGCCTCGAGGCAACAGAAGTACACGGCCGCCTCGATCTCCGGTGCGAACCGGCGACCGGACAGCGACTCGGGTGACGTCACGGTTATCGGTGGGTGTGCCCCGGACAGGTCGGAGTTCAGCGCCGCGATCAGCCCACGCTCGGTCAGCGAGATGGAGGAGACCCCGGTCGCGGTCTCCGCGAGCACCGCCTCGGCGCTGCCGATCTGGGTGACCAGCCGGCTCAGCCCTTCCCGGGCCTGATCGAATTGCCCGCTTGCCACTCCGTGCTCGACCAGACCCAGCGTCATCCGCAGCGAGACCAGATGGTGCTGTGCGCCATCATGCAGATTGCGCTCCATCCGTCGCCTCTCGCCATCCATTTCCGCCACCGCCTGCCGCCGGGCGACCGCGATCTCCTCGGCGTGCGCCTGCGCCGCCCGCAGTTGCCTTTCCAGCTCAATTCCGAGCCGGCTTACCGCGACGATGGCGCCGAGGCTGTTCGCGATGTCCTCCAGCAGCGCGCGGCTCCGGGTGTCCCTGTTCGCGCCCTTCGGCCAGCTCACCGCCATCGTGCCGATCTGCTCGCCACCGTGCCGGATCGGCAGTACGACGTCGTCATCAGCTGCCGGCCCGGAGCCGGCCGGCCACCCGTAGCTGCGATTCCGCAGGCCGGGATGCGCGACGGTCAGCCGGCAGGAGCATGCCCCCGTCCGGGCAGCGATGGCTTCGGCGACGCCGGAGAGGTTGGACGCATCTGCTGACGTGGCGCCTGATGACGCGGCGAGATCGGCCAACACGTGGTAGGCCGTTGGTGGGCTGCTGGCCACCAACCGGTTCACCAATCGCCCGAGAGCCTGCTGTACCGGCAGGAACAGCGCCGCGACGACCGCGGTGGCCAGCGCGGCGGCGAATACCGGCCGGCTCGGGATCAGGATTCCCACGATGGCCTGGATGATCAGGAATATGCCGCCCGCCAGCATGGTCATCAGCGGGTAGTGCAGCCCGTGCCAGATCCGGCTGGTCATGGCCTGACCAAGGGCTCGAGCTGATCGGGTAACCAGGCGCGCAATGCGATGCCCCCCGCACCGTCTTCGACTATCTCCGCGTCGCCACCCAGCGCGGCCAGCCGGTCGACGTCGTCGGTCAGCGCCGTGCCTATCTCGATTGCCGTGATCGGGGCAGTGGGATCCTCGATGCGGACCGCCAGCCGGCGCTGGATGTGCTCGAGGTGCACTCGCAGGGGCGTTTCGGCGACCTGACCGGCGAGCAGCTGCATTGCTGAAGCGGCCAGCCAGTAGATACCTGACTCGATCTCCCAGGACAACCGGTGGGACAGGTGTCCGGAAAGGCGCACCGGCCTGGGCAGATCGGTCGCCAGTTCCTCGAGCGCGCCAGCGGGACCCTGACTGCGCAGCACCGCCGGATACACCCCGCGGGCGATCAACCGGAATCGGTCGAGCAGCTCGTCCAGTCCGGCGCGGGTTTGCACAAGAGTCCGTTGGGTGTGCTCGATGCTCGCTTCGCCACCGGAGAGCAGATCCTGGATCTCGGCGACATCGCCGCGCAGAGTAGCGAGTCGAGCGGTGGTCACCTGGGTGAGTTCGCCGACCAGACGCTGGCGTTCGACGTCCCGTGCCCGGGTCAGCCGCTGCCGGGACGCTTGCAGCTGAGTGGCCAGCTCGTCGGCTTGCCGCACCCGGTCCTCGAGCTCCGACGTCAGCTGGGCACCACGCAGCAGCAGCCCCGCACCCTGGGCGACATCCTGCATGAGCCGTTGGTCTGCCGGCGTCACCGGACGCCCGGGCTTGCCCACGGTGAGCGCCGCGCGAAGGACGGATCCATCCAGCACCGGCACCGCGTGGTCCACGTCCGGCAGCGCCAGCAGGGCCGCCAGCGTTGTGGTGCGCGGTTCGACCCCGGTGACCGCTGGATAGGTCGCGGCACTGACCAGCTTGTCGGCGGCGGCTAGCCACACGACGGCGTGCTGGGCGCGGGTGCCCTCGGCGAGGACCCGGGCCAGGTCGTAGAGCGCTTGTTCCAGCGAGCCGGCCTGGGCACCGGCGACAGCCGCGGCGGGAGCGGGGCCGGCCCCGGTCGTCGGACCGGCGTGCTGGGCTAGTCGGTCGATCCGCGGCAATCCGATGGTCAACCCAGCGGTGCTCAATGCCGCCGCGACGAACGGCAGCGCCACAGCGACCGCGATCGAGTCGGTGAGTGATCCGATGGCGATGACCATGACGGCGAACACGGCGGCCACCGCAGCGCTGGCCAGCAGCAGGCGCAACGGCCTCGCCGGGATCGTGCTGTTCATCATCCCACCACCGGTCGGTGCGTTCTACGCTAGGAGCCAGTGCGCCACCAGCCAAGCCTGCGCGCTCAACCTTGGTCGCGCTGGGAACGTAAGTAGGTCAGAACAGCGAGCACCCGGCGGTGATGGGCGGCCGTGTCGATATGGAGCCCGAGCTTGACGAAAATGTTTGCTATATGCTTTTCCACCGCTTTGGGTGTGATGTAGAGCTGGCCGGCTATTCCGTTGTTCGACCGCCCTTCGGCCATCAGCCTCAGGACCTCCTGTTCGCGATCTGACAGCGCTGCGACGACGTCTTTCTTGTCACCTCGGGTACGCTCGACGAGCCGTTTCGCCAGCACCGGCTCGATAACGATCTCTCCATTGCCGATCCGATTCAGGGTATCGGTGAGCACTTCGACGCTGCCCACTTTCTCCTTGAGTCGGTATCCGATGCTCTCGGTGCCGATCTCGAGGATTCGCATGAGGTAATGGGACTCCGCGTAATGCGACAGGAACAGCAAGCCTAAGTCCGGGTGAGCTGCCCGGAGTCGCTCGGCAGTGATCAGGCCACCATCCGGTTCCGGTGGCATACGGATGTCCAGAATCGCCACATCTGCGGGCTCAGTGGTCAGCAGCGCCACTAATTCATCACCGTCGGCCGCGCTGCACACGACCTGGTGACCCGCCGCACGCAACAGCATGAGCAGCCCCTCACGAAAAAGGGCGCCGTCTTCGGCCAGGGCTACTCGCATGGAATCCTCGCAATGACCGTGCTGGCACCTGGCGGGCTTTCGGTTATCACTTCGACGGTTCCGCCTAATGGCCGTGCCTCGTCCATCAGTTCCGCGTGACAAGCCGCGATCCCGGACACCGACAGCATCAGCGTATCGTCTTCCCGACGGACGACCACCTTCATCGACTGTGCTTCGGCCGGCTGCGCTGCCAGGCACTGCATCGTGGCGAAATAGGCCGCACCCTCCGCCGCCGGACCGAACCTCTCCTCGGACGCCACCACCGTAACCGGGGCCTGCAGCGCCGCCGCTACTTCTCGCAGCGCTGGACCGAGGCCGGCTTCGTCCAGTAGTGGCGGGTAGATTTTGGCCGCCACGTCCCGTAGTTCCTCCAGCACTGCATGCAATTCATCCTGCAGCTCGCCGATGCAGCCCTGCACTGCGTGCCCATCGGGCGCGGCACGATGCTCGAGCAGCCCCAGACGCAACGTCAGTGCTGAAATCCGCAGCGCTGCCCCGTCATGCAACTGCCGCTGCAGCAGCCTGCGGCGCCGCCAGTGATCCTGGTTCTTCCGGCGGCACGCCTCGGCGACAGGCTCGTCCACATCATCACCGACACGGTGCGGAAACCGGGAAACCATCACCGCATCTTCGACGCCTGGCGACCTCGAAGGGAAGGGGATGCTCCCTACTCCGAGGTGGGGTTTACCCCCTTGTTGTGTTCGATCGGTAACTCACAGTCTGGCTTGCGCCGATATGTATCACAACTGTCCTCACATGACTCTGAAATATCGGTCGACCCGAGTGACCATAAGTTACTATTTGGGCCAGGGAGGCGCGGTGGGCTATAGCCTCGGGATAGACCTCGGCACGACGTTCGTCGCGGCCGCGATCGCGTCTGCCACCCGAGTCGAGATGTTCACGCTGGGTGATCGCTCAGTAGTGACTCCGGCGGCTGTCTATCTCCGGGAGGACGGTGTCCTGCTCACCGGGGAAGCCGCCACCCTGCGGGCCGTGAGTAGCCCGGACCGGGTCAGCCGCGAGTTCAAGCGCCGGCTGGGCAACCCGACACCGGTCATGCTCGGCGGCCAGTCCTACACCGTCACCGCGCTGCTCGGTGCCCTGTTGCGCGACGTCGTCCAGAAGGTGGTCGAGACCGAGGGGGAGCCGCCCGAGCGGGTGTTACTGACGCACCCGGCCAACTGGGGCCCGTACCGGCGGGCGCTGTTCGAAGAGGTACCGCAATACGCGGGCCTGGACGACCCGCCGTTGGTGACCGAACCCGAAGCCGCCGCAGCCCACTACGCGGCCTCCCGGCTGCTCGATGATGGGCAGACGGTGGCGGTTTACGACCTGGGTGGAGGCACCTTCGACGCCACCGTGTTGCGCAAGCAACCCGGCGGGGTGGAGATCCTCGGCACCCCGGAGGGCATCGAACGCCTCGGCGGAGTCGACTTCGACGAGGCGATCTTGTCCTACGTCGACTACGCCGCCGACGGT
>DATNDR010000010.1:0-50490 GCA_035606945.1 Pseudonocardiaceae bacterium | reverse complement strand
TCGTAGATCTGAGTGATTTTCGCGTCGCGCATCATCCGCTCGACGGGGAAATCCCGCGTATAACCGTAACCACCGAACAGCTGCACCGCATCGGTCGTCACCTCCATCGCCACGTCGGAGGCGAAGCACTTGGATGCCGATGAGATGAACCCGATCTTGCTCCCGTCGCGCTCGGCCCGCGCCGCAGCGACATAGACCAATTGCCGGGCAGCCTCGGTCTTCATCGCCATGTCGGCCAGCATGAATTGGACACCCTGGAAGTCCGCGATCGGCTTGCCGAACTGCTTGCGCTGCTTGACATAGGCGATCGAGGCATCCACCGCCCCCTGCGCGATGCCCACCGCCTGCGCTCCGATGGTGGGACGAGTGTGCTCCAGCGTCGCCAATGCGGTTTTGAATCCCGTTCCGGGCTCTCCGATGATCCGGTCCGCCGGAATTGTGCAGTCCTCGAAATAGACATCCCGGGTCGGGGCACCCCTGGTTCCCATTTTGCGTTCCTTGGGGCCGATTGAGAACCCCGGGTCGTCTTTGTGCACGATAAATGCGCTGATCCCGTTGGCACCCCGGCCCGGGTCGGTGACCGCCATCACGGTGTACCAGCTGCCCTGCCCGGCATTGGAGACCCAGCACTTGGTGCCGTTGAGTACCCAGTGGTTGCCGTCAGGCCAAGCTCGGGTCCGCATCGCCGCCGCGTCACTGCCCGCCTCCCGCTCGGACAGTGCGTAGCAGGCCATCGAGCCGCTGGCCACCGCGGGCAGCACCTGCTGGCGCAGCTGCTCCGAACCGGCCAGCAGCAACCCCATGGTGGCCAACTTGTTCACCGCCGGGATGAGCGAGGACGACGCGCAGACCCGCGCCACCTCCTCGATCACGATGCAGGTCGTCACCGCGTCCGCGCCCTGACCGCGGTAAGCCTCGGGAATGTGCGCCGCATGGAAACCCGAGCTCATCAGTGCCGTGTGAGCCTCCTGCGGGAACCTCTCCAGCTCGTCGACCTCCGCGGCGTACGGCGCGATCTCCTTCTCAGCCAACGCCCGAACGGTTTCCCGCACCGCCTCGTACTCGTCGTTCACCACTCGCCGTCCTCCACCGCAGTCTGGATGCAGACTGCGGTAAATCGGTGTCCTATCACCGCAGTCTGCATCCAGATTGCGGTGAACGTCACTCCAGCGACGCGCGCAGGGCGGCGTCTTTGGCGAGAACCTGGTGGGTCAGGTCTTGTTGGAATGCCAGCATGCGGTGGGCGAGGGTTGGGTCACTGGTCGCCAGTATGCGGATGGCGAGCAGGCCGGCGTTGCGGGCTCCGCCGATCGACATGGTCGCGACCGGCACCCCGGTGGGCATCTGCACGATGGACAGCAGCGAGTCCAGCCCGTCCATATGTGCCAGCGGCACCGGCACGCCGATCACCGGCAGCACCGTCGCCGACGCCACCATTCCGGGCAGGTGCGCCGCCCCACCGGCCCCGGCGATGATCACCTTCAGGCCGCGGCCCGCGGCACCGCGGGCGTAGTCGAGCATCCGGTCGGGGGTGCGGTGTGCGGAGACCACCGACACCTCGTGCGGGACGCCGAACTCGGCCAGCGCCTGCGCGGCGGCGCGCATCACCGGCCAGTCCGAATCGCTGCCCATGATCACACCGACCGTACTCACACCGTCTCCCGTCCCTGGCCATGCACCGGGTACCCGTCTGGCCATGCCCCGGTGGCCAGAAAGGCGGCCGAGGCGGTCGCCACCTCGCGCACCGGCGCCGGCTCGTCGCCGGACACCGTGATGTGCCCGATCTTGCGTCCGGGCCGCTCCGGCTTCGCGTACAGGTGCACCTTTGCCTGCGGGTAGCGGGCCATCAGGTGGTGCACGCGCTCATCCAGACCCATCGTCGACGGGCTGCCGGCTCCCAGCACGTTGGCCATCACGCAGGACGGGGCACGCGGGGCGGTGCAGCCCAACGGGTAGTCCAGCACCGCGCGCAGATGCTGCTCGAACTGTGATGTCACGGCGCCTTCGATGGTCCAGTGCCCGCTGTTGTGCGGCCGCATGGCCAATTCGTTCACCACTAGCTGACCAGAGGGCAGCTCGAACAGTTCGACGGCCAGTACTCCCACCACGTCGATCTCGCCCGCCACCCGCAACGCCAGCTGCTGAGCAGCTTGCGCAAGCTCGGCATCCAATCCCGGTGCCGGAGCCAGCACCTCGACACAGATGCCGCCGCGCTGCACCGTCTGCACCACCGGCCACGCCGAGCCCTGCCCGAACGGTGAGCGAGCCACCAGCACGGCGAGTTCTCTGCGCATCGTCACGCATTGTTCGACCAGCAACGGGGTGCCCGCGGCGAGCAGTTCTGCCACGACCCGCCGGGCTACCGCAGCGCTGGACAGCACCCACAGGCCCCGCCCGTCATACCCGCCGCGGGCTGCCTTGAGCATGCATGGCCAGCCGTGCTCGGCACCGAACGCCACGACGTCGGGTGGCTGGGTCACTTCGCGAAACGGCGGGACCGGCACACCCAACCCGGCCAGCGCCTGGCGCATCACCAGCTTGTCCTGGGCATGGCGCAGCGCGTCGGGCCCCGGGTGCACCCGCACTCCCTCGGCGACCAGGGCCCGCAGGTGTTCGGTGGGCACGTGTTCGTGATCGAAGGTGAGCACGTCACAGCCCTCGGCGAAGCGGCGAAGGGTCGCCAGATCATCATGACTGCCCACTACCACATCGGGGGCTACCAGAGCTGCGGAATCGGCCGTCCCGGCGGCCAGCACCCGCAGGGATTGCCCTAGCGCTACCGCGGCTTGGTGGGTCATCCGAGCCAGTTGCCCGCCGCCCACCATGCCGACCACCGGCAACCCGGTACGGACGTCCACGAACCGATCATCCCATCCGGCGCGCGCAGAGCACGTCGGCGAGCTGCCGAGCGGCAACGACGCACCGGCAGTCCGTACACTGCCGCCGTGTCCCTGGTCGACGCGGTGCTGATCCGGATCCCGCAGCCGTACCGCGACATCGCGGTGCGGCACCGGGAACTGGTGAAGTTCGCCGTCGTCGGCGGGATCACCTACGTCGTGGACATCACGCTGTTCACGATGCTCAAGCTGACCGTGTTGGAGCCGAAACCGGTCACCGCCAAGATCGTGGCCGTGCTGGTGGCGACGATGGTGTCCTACGTCCTGAACCGGGAATGGTCCTTCCGCACCAGGGGTGGCCGGGAACGGCATTACGAGGCCTCGTTGTTCTTCTTGATCTGCGGCATCGGCCTGGTCATCAACGCGACGCCGCTATGGATCTCGCGATACGTGTTGGACCTGCGAGTACCGGTCGTCAGCCTGCTCGCCCAGGAGGCCGCGGACTTCGCCAGCGCCAACGTGATCGGAACGTTGCTGGCGATGGCGTTTCGGTGGTGGGCTTTCCGCAGGTACGTCTTCCCCGACGAGAACGTGCGCCGCCAGGTTGCGGTGCCGGCCGACGCGGGTTGACGCTGTTTGATCAGCGCACCACGCCGGTGCCCGGGCGGGAGTTTCCGGCCAGGTCCTCGGTCCGCGGTACCCGCAGGTAGACCGCGAACCTGGCGGGCCGCGCCGAGCTGAGCTCCAGGCGGCCGCCGTCAGCTTCGACCAGCGCCCTGGCCAACGCCAGCCCGACACCGGTCGAGGATGCCCCGGAGATCCCCCGATCGAAGACGTGCGCGGCCAGTTCCTCGGGCACCCCCTCGCCGCCGTCGGTCACCTCCACCACGACCATCCGCTCCGGCGCCACCCCGGTCCATCGCGCGGACAGCGTCACCACGCCGGCGCCGTGCCGCAGGGCGTTGTCGATCAACACGCCGAGAGCCTCCCGCAGCCTGCCGGGGGTGACCCGGGCGACCAGCCCCTCGACCACCCGCAGCCGCAGCGGCCGCCGGTCGGCCTCGGCCTGCGGCCGCCAGTCGGCGACCACCTCGCGCAGCAGTTCGCCCAGCTCCACCGGCTCGGCGCTAGCCGCCCGGACTTCCTCGGTGGCGCGCAACAGATCGTCGAGCACCGCGCCGAGCCGCTCAGCTTGTTCCAGCGCAGCCTCCGCCTCCGCGGCGGTATCGGGATCGGGGTGCGCCGCCAGCTCGTCCAGCCGCAGCTGCAGCGCGGTCAGCCTGCTGCGCAGTTGATGGGACACGTCGCCGACAAGGTCCCGCTCGCGCGCGACGAGGTCGGCCAGCGCGGCCGCCGACGTGTCGAGCAGGTCGGCGAGCTGATCGAGCTCCGGGATGCCGTGCCTGGATGGCACCCGCCGGAAGTCTCCGGCGCCCAGCCGCGCGGCCCGGTCGGCGACGTCCTGCAGCGGGCCCACCAGCCGCCGCGCGGTGACGGTGGCGATGGTGGCTCCCATCCCTACCGATAGCCCCACGAGAAGGGTGACGAGCGCAACGGCGCGAAGCTGGCCCTGCAGGACCCCGCTCCCGGGCACCGCGAGCCGGATGGTGCCACGCTGACCGAGCGCCAAGGTCTCCACCACAGCGCCATCACCCGGATCGGTACCGATCACCAAGTGGCCGGTCATGGGCGAATCCACGACCAGCTGGGCACCGCGCGGAAGCGCCCGCGCGATCGAAACCAGGTTCAGCGACGAAACCGGCGCTGCCAGACCGTGCAGCCGCGGCACCATCTGCGCCAACCTGATCTGCACGTCGGCGTGGGCGGCGTGGTCCACCAGCCGCCAGGACGCGTAGGCCAGCGGGCCGCCCAGCACCAAGCCGGTGATCGCCACCGCGATCAACGTGGACCGCAGAATCCTCCACCGCACGGCCGCACGCTACGCCGGTTGGTCGACTCTGCTATAACGCATCGAACCGGAACCCGACCCCCCGAACGGTGACAATCCGGCTGCTTCCGATCTTGCGACGCAGCCAGGACATGTGCATGTCCAGCGTCTTGGAGTTTTTCAGCTCGGGGTCTTTCCACACCTCGCGGAGGATCTCCTCGCGGCTGACCACCTGCCCGGGCCGCGACAGCAGTACCCGCAGCAGCTCGAATTCCTTGTTGGCCAGCGCGATCTCGGCGCCCTCGACGAGCACCCGGCGTCCGGCGAGGTCCATCCGTACCCCGCCTACTTCGAGCGCCTCCGGCGTATCCGGCACGCTGCGGCGTAGCAGTGCTCGCACCCTGGCCAGCAGTTCGGCCAGCCGGAACGGTTTGGCGACGTAGTCGTCGGCGCCCGCGTCCAGCCCGACGACGAAATCCACCTCATCGGTGCGGGCGGTGAGCATGAGCACCGGGAGATCGGGGCGGGTCCGGCGAAGCCGGCGGCAGACGTCCAAGCCGTCCATACCGGGCAGTCCCAGGTCGAGCACCAGCAGGTCGACACGCTGGTGGCCGGCGCAGCTCAGCGCGCTGTAACCGTCACCGACCACCAGCACCTCGTGGCCTTCCCGCTGGAGCGCGCGGGACAGCGGCACGGCGATGCCGGTGTCGTCCTCAACGAGCAGCACAGTGGGCACGCCGCTCAGCCTAGGCCGCATGGCAGCCTGTGCTCGTGACTGCTGACGTGTCGCCTGCCATGCCTTCGGGAGATCTCGCGCTGGCCTTGACCTTGGCCGACACCGCCGACCAGATCACGCTTTCCCGGGCGGGCGCCGCGGACCTGCGGGTCGACCAAAAACCCGACCGGACCCCGGTCACCGACGCCGACCTGGCCGTGGAGGACGCGATACGCACAGTGTTGCGCACCCAGCGGCCCGAGGATGCGGTAGTCGGTGAGGAGCGCGGCGGCGCCTGCCCTGGCACGTCTACCGGCACCGACCGGCGCTGGCTGCTGGACCCGATCGACGGGACGAAGAACTTCCTGCGCGGCGTGCCGGTCTGGGCCACCCTCATCGCGCTGGTCGAGCACGGCAGACCGGTGGTGGGGGTGATCAGCGCACCGGCGCTGCAGCGGCGCTGGTGGGCGGCCGCCGGGGCGGGTGCCCATACCCAGGATGCGCACGGGACTGTTCGACCCATCACGGTATCCGGAGTGCACGACCTGGCCGATGCCTACGTCTCCACCACCCACCTGGGCACCTGGGCGAAACACCGCAGCCGGGAGTCCTATCTCTCGCTGGTGGACGCGACGTGGGAGAACCGCGCCTTCGGCGACTTCTGGCAGCACTGCCTGGTGGCCGAGGGGGCGATCGACCTGGCCGCCGAACCGATCGTCAGTCCGTGGGATCTGGCCGCCGTGCAGGTACTGGTCGAGCAGGCCGGTGGCCGGTTCACCGACCTCGAAGGGGCGGCTCGCTTTGACGGCGGCACCGCGCTGTCCTCCAACGGGCTGCTGCACGACGCTGCCCTGGCCGTGCTCCAGCGCTGATCGGCCGATCCATGGGCGCCCGCCCGGATGGTGATCGTCGGAAGTGGGCTGTGGCCGTGCAGATCTGCACGGCCACAGCCCACTTTCCACGATCTTGGGTTCGGAGCGCGCCATTCGGTTGCTCACCTTGCCGGCGGCCACCCGATCTGCTGAAACCCTTGCCCACGCAGCGACCGACGGGTAACGATATGCGCATGCTGCGCGCCGTGCTCGAGCAGTTCTGGCCGAGTCGGCGCATGGATGCCTTCGATCAGTTCTGTAGCTAGGCCGCGCGTCGGCGCCTGGCCCCCAGCGCCTGTTCTCGCTTGCTCGCGCGGCCGCTGTCCGGTGCCCACTTCACCCCCAGTTCACCCCCCAGATTAGGAGTTTGCGTGTCCGTCACCGATGAACTGCTCGCCAACAACGCCGAGTACGCCGCGTCCTTCTCCGGCCCGCTGCCGATGCCACCCGGTAAGCACGTCGCCGTGGTGGCCTGCATGGACGCTCGTTTGGATGTCTACCGGATCCTAGGCCTCAACGAGGGCGAAGCCCATGTCATCCGCAATGCCGGAGGCGTGGTCACCGATGACGAGATCCGGTCGCTGGCGATCAGCCAGCGTCTACTCGGCACCCAGGAGATCATCCTTATTCACCACACCGACTGTGGAATGCTCACCTTCACCGACGACGAGTTCAAAAAGTCCATCCAGGACGAAACGGGGATCAAACCGTCCTGGGGGGCTGAGGCCTTCCCGGATCTCGACGAGGACGTCCGGCAGTCGATTGCCCGAATCAAGGCCAGCCCCTTCGTCCCGCACAAGGATTCAATCCGCGGATTCGTGTTCGATGTAGCAACCGGCAAGCTCAACGAGGTCGGCTGACCCGGTAGGCAGCTCTTCAAGTACCACCAACCCGGGTCCGGGCGGTCTCAAACCACGGCCAACCTCCGCTGGTGTCACGGCGGGGGTTGGCCCCGTTATGAGTGACTTTCCGCCCGGTTGGTGGGTCTTGAAGAGCCACCAACGGCGGTGACCACGCGGGACGGGGACGGTCGACCTAGCTGGTCGGCCATCCATGTGCTGGTGTGCACCAGGGCGTGGAGGTCGACGCCGTGCTCGATACCCAGCCCGTCCAGCATCCACACCAGGTCCTCGGTGGCGAGGTTGCCGGTGGCTGACCCGGCGTAGGGACAGCCACCGAGGCCGCCGGCGGCGGCGTCTATGCAGCTCACCCCGGCGCGCAGGGCAGCCAGCGTGTTGGCCAGCGCCTGGCCGTAGGTGTCGTGGAAGTGCACTGCGAGGGCGCCGACCGAAACGCCGGCGTGCAGAAATGCGTCCAGCATCGCGGTGACGTGACCGGGCGTGGCCACCCCGATGGTGTCACCCAGGGAGAGCTGGTCACAGCCCAGCTCCTGCAGCCGCAGCCCGACGCCGACGACCTGGTCGACCGCCACCGCACCTTCCCAGGGATCACCGAAACACATCGAGAGGTACCCGCGCACCCCCAGACCGGCCGCCTTCGCCCGGCGCACCACCGGCGAGAACATCGAGAACTGGGCGTCGAAGTCTCGATTGAGGTTACGCCGGGCGAAGCTATCGGTGGCCGATGCGAAGATCGCCACCTCGGCAACCCCGGCGGCCAGCGCCCTATCCAGACCCCGCTCGTTGGGCACCAGGACGGGGTAGCGCACCCCAGCGCGCCGCGAGAGCAACCCGAGCAGCTCACTGGCGTCGGCCAGCTGCGGCACCCAGCGCGGGTGCACGAAGCTGGTCGCTTCCAGCACCTGCAGCCCCGCCCCGGCCAGCCGGTTCAAGAATTCGACCTTCACCTCGACCGGGACCGTTAGGGGCTCGTTCTGCAAGCCATCGCGGGCACCGACCTCCCAGATGGTCACCCGCGCGGGCAACCCCGACGCCGGGTGCCGGTCGGGCAAGCCGTCGCGCGCAGTCATTCCGATACCGGCTCCGAATTCACTTCGTAGTACAGCAGCGAATGGACCCGCTCGACGTGGGGAATGTCGTCGAACTCCAGCGGCTCGTCGGAAGCCGACTCGATGATCAACGTGCCGCAACCCAGGATCCGGTCGATGACCGAGTGCCGGAACTGCACGCTGTTGATCCGATCGATCGGGATGTCGATGCCGCTGCGGGACAAGATGCCTTCGCGCACCATTACCCGCCTGGTGGTGAGCACGAAGTGAGTGGTGCGCCAGCGCAGCAGCGGTACCACGGTCAGCCACAACAGTCCGATGCCACCGAGCACCGCCAGCCCGATCCACCCGTAGGGCTGCCACGACGATCCGGCGACCAACGCGGCCAGGTAAGAGCCGAGCCCGACGATGACCAACAATGCCAGCACCGGCAACAGCAGCATCTTCCAGTGTGGGTGCTTATGCACCACCACCCGCTCGTCACCGTGCAGGAAATCCTCCGGATAGGGCACGACTCCTCCTCGTCGCCTCTGATCACGGTACCGCTGCGCGGGCGGCGCGGTGGGCCGGTACAGTCCGGCGGGTCAGGTGGCCGAAACGGACATGTTCACGCGGGGGCGGCGCGGATCGGCGCCGCAGAAAGTTGAGATCGATCATGCATAACTCGACCCCTGACTTCGCCGGCATGGACCCCGGCCAGGCAGGTCGAGCCCTGATCGGGTGGGCTGACGAGCTGCAACGGAAGGCGGAGGCCTACCGCGGCCTGCACCACGAGATGTCCCAGCTGGCCGTGACCGAGACCTCCACCGACGGCATGGTTCGAGTCAGTGTGGACGCGCAAGGCGTGCCCACCGAGCTGACTTTGACCGAGCGGGCCCGCGGGGTGGATCCGGCACGCCTGTCTGCCGAGTTGATGACGTGCCTGCGGCGCGCGCACAGCACCCTGGCCACTCAAGTGCAGGATCTGGTGGCCGCGTCCGCCGTGGACAGCGAAGACAGTCCTGCCGTGCAGATCGTGGCCTGCTACCGCGACCGCTTTGGCGACCTCAGCCAACGCCCGCCCGCCCGGCATGCCCGGCGAACCGAGTCACCCGACGACGATACGACCACCCAGGTGCGGCCGTGAGGCGCGGCACCGCGGTCGTCATCGCGGGACTGCTCGCCGCCGGCTGTAGCAGCCAGGAATCCAAGGCGCAGCCCCCGGCGCCACCGGCGCCACCAGCGGTGGCCGACGCCGACAAGGTCGATATGTGCACAATTCTGACGGATCCCGAACTGGCTGGACTGGGTGTGCAAACAAGTACCCGCAAGAATTTCAATACTGCGGGGGTGATTGGCTGCCGGTGGCGGGGCAAGTCATACACGCTGAGCCTGGAGCGGGATAACAGCACGCTGGCCGGGTACCGGGCACACCGCAGCGATCCTCATTTCGTCAATTTCCAGGACAACACCGTGAACGGTCGAGCCGGCTCCCATTTCGGAGTGGACAAAAACGGTTCGCAATGCGCGCAGCTCATCGACGGTGGATCGGCATCGCTGTCGGTGAGCGTGGCGGTGCCGAGCAGCGCGCCTCCTCCACCGGTCGATCCGTGCGCCGAGGCGTTGCGCATCGCACAGATGATCGAGCCTCGGCTGCCGAAAGCGCCGCGATAGCCCACGCTGGGTCATCGCGCGCCTGGCACAGCGAGTGGGTGCGATCCGCGCGCTTTTCAGCAGGCCGTTGAAGAACCCGCACACACGTGGGTGGTCGGTGATGATCCGCTGCTCGATGCTGACGCGGCCAGCCGGCCCGGCCTGTTCGGTGTCTGGATCAGCCACGGACGGCGTTGGGTTACTCGACAACCCGCCGACACCTGCGTCGAAGCGCGCCGGTTCTCGCTGAGCCCGCTTGCCGCTGCGGCTGCGCATAAGGTGGCCCATGCTGGGTAGATGCCGTTGTTCACCGTCGGCCACGGCACGGCGAACCGTGACCAGTTGCTGCAACTGCTCACCACGACCGGGATCCGTGAGCTCGTCGATGTGCGGACGGCTCCGGGCAGCCGGCGCAATCCCGATGTGGCGGGCCAGGCGATGGCGCGTTGGTTACCCGATCACCACATCGGATACCGCTGGGAGCGGCGGTTGGGCGGGTGGCGAAAGGCGCCGCCCGACGCACCGGACACCGGCCTGCGCAACCGCTCCTTCGCCGGCTACGCGGCCCACATGCGAACCGGCGAGTTCCTCGACGCGATCCGCGACCTCCTCGACAGGTCACCTGATCGAGCCACCACGGTGCTGTGCTCGGAGTCGGTGTGGTGGCGCTGCCACCGCCGGATGATCGCCGACTTCGTGATGCTCAGCGCGCAAGTGCCGGTACTGCATCTGATGCATGACGGGCGGCTACAGGAACACCGTGTGACCGATGTTGCCCGGGTCCGCGACGACGGCCTGCTGGTCTATGACGGGCCCGCCCCGTAGATCACCGTTCGCCGTCTTGTCGCCGAGTTCGACAGCATGGTTCTGGCATCCGTCAGGGTTGGCGCTGGACCCGGACGTGTGTGACGTCGCCGGCTGACACCGCTCGCCGCTGGCTGCCGGAGCGCACCACCAGCCGGCCGGCGGTGTCGATGTCCACCGCGGTGCCGGTGAGCTCGGCCTGGCCGGGCAACTGCACCCGGACCTGCTCGCCCAGGGTCGCGCAGCGTTTCCGGTAAGCCTCGTGCAGGCCGGAGTCAACCGGATCGCCTTCGTACTCGCACCACTGCCGCAGCTCGCCGTCCAGCGCCCGCAGCACAGCCCGCAGCAGCGGATCGCGGTCGGTGCACGCGGCGTTCTCGATGGCCAGCGACGTGGCGGTGGGCGTTGGCAATTCCGCCGGCCGCACCGTGACGTTGAGTCCGAGGCCTATCACCACCGCGGACTGCCCGGCAACCAGCTCGACCAGGATTCCGGCCACCTTGCGTTGGGCACTGCCCAGCAGCAGGTCATTGGGCCATTTCAGGGCCACCGGCAGCTCGGCCACGGTGCTGACGGACCGGCACAACGCCATCCCGGCCAGCAACGGCAGCCAACTCCACCGGGTCTGCGGCACCTCGGTGGGACGCAGCAGCACCGACAGGATGAGCCCCGATCGAGCCGGAGCCAGCCAGCTGCGCCCGGCCCGTCCCCGCCCGGCGCTCTGGTGCTCGGCGACCAGCACGGTGCGATCCGGTGCGCCCTGCCGGGCCGCGTTGATCAGCCCGCTGTTCGTAGATGCAACCGTGGCCACGACGTCCAGCGCCGCGTAGGGGCCGGCCGGGGCCACCAGCGCCCGTCGCAGCGCATCCGCACGCAGCGGGGGACGCGCCAGATCGGACCACACAGTCTGTGAAGACTAGCCGCACCAACTCGGCCGGGGATTAGGGTCGGGCGCCATGAGCAGCACAGTGCCGGTTGGCGATCCGGATATCCACACCACCGCGGGCAAGCTGGCCGATCTGCTTCGTCGCGAGGAGGCGGTGCAGGCGGGGTCGGCGCGCGCGGTGCCTCGCCAGCACGCCAAGGGCCGCAAGACCGCCCGGGAGCGGATCGACCTGCTGCTGGATCCGGGATCGTTCATCGAGCTCGACGAACTGGCCCGGCACCGCTGCACCAACTTCGGCCAGGAGGCCAATCGGCCCTACGGCGACGGCGTGATCACCGGCTACGGCACCATCGACGACCGGCCGGTGTGCGTGTTCAGCCAGGACGCTTCGATCTTCGGTGGCAGTCTCGGCGAGGTGTACGGCGAGAAGATCGTCAAGGTGATGGACCTGGCGTTGCGGACCGGCTGCCCCATCGTCGGGATCAACGAGGGCGGCGGAGCGCGGATCCAGGAGGGCGTGGTCTCGCTGGCGCTCTACGGCGACATCTTCCTGCGCAACACGCACGCCTCCGGGGTGATCCCGCAGATCTCGCTGATCATGGGGTCGTGCGCGGGCGGGCACGTCTACTCCCCCGCGCTGACCGACTTCACGGTGATGGTCGACCAGACGTCGGCCATGTTCATCACCGGCCCGGATGTGATCAAGACCGTGACCGGTGAGGAGGTCGGGATCGAAGACCTCGGTGGCGGGCGAACGCACAACGCGAAATCAGGCAACGCGCACTACCTCGGTAGCGACGAGGAGGATGCGCTGTCCTACGTCAAGGAACTGCTGTCCTTCCTGCCGTCGAACAATTTCTCCGAACCGCCGGTGTTCGACGCGCCGGTAGCCGGCCCGGTGACCGACGTCGACCTGGAGCTGGACACCTTGATCCCCGATTCGGCGAAGACCCCCTACGACATCCACGAGGTGATCACCCGGGTCGTCGACGAGGGCGAGTTCCTGGAGGTGCACGAGCTGTTCGCGCCCAACGTCGTGGTCGGCTTCGGCCGGGTGGAGGGCCGCAGCGTCGGTGTGGTAGCCAATCAGCCCACCCAGCTGGCCGGCTGCCTGGACATCGACGCCAGCGAAAAGGCCGCGCGGTTCGTGCGGACCTGCGACGCGTTCAACGTCCCGGTACTCACCTTTGTCGACGTGCCCGGTTTCCTGCCTGGTACGGGCCAGGAGTGGAACGGCATCATCCGGCGCGGCGCCAAGCTGATCTACGCCTATGCGGAGGCGACCGTGCCCAAGGTCACAGTGATCACCCGTAAGGCGTTCGGCGGCGCCTATGACGTGATGGGCTCCAAGCACCTCGGCGCGGATATCAACCTGGCCTGGCCGTCGGCGCAGATCGCGGTGATGGGCGCCTCCGGCGCGGCGAACATCCTGTACCGCAAGGAACTGGCCGCGGCCGCGATGGCGGCCGAAGCCGGCGCTGCCGAGGCCTTGCGGGCCCGGCGGCAACGGGAGTACGAGGACGCCCTGCTCAATCCCTACGTCGCCGCCGACCGCGGCTACGTCGACGCAGTGATTCGCCCCAGCCACACCCGTTCCCAGGTGGCCCGCGCCCTCCGCATGCTCAAGGACAAACGCCAGGCTCTTCCCCCGAAAAAGCACGGGAACATCCCGTTGTGAGTGCCTAACCGCCTGCCAGCGCGAGTGACCGGGGTGGGCCAGGACTACCGAGCTGTTGAGGGGCAGTCAAGAGGCCCGGCTGGCCACTAAGCTGCAAGGCACAAAATGAGCGAACCCAGAACCGGTCTATCGGCACCGCAGGTACAGATCGTGCGTGGTGAGCCCACGGACGAGGAGCTGGCCGCTCTGATCGCGGTGCTCGCCGAGTTGGCGAGAGCGGCCGCCGCGCAGCCACCCGTGGTGCACCGCACTCGGGGTAGCCCGGTGCACCGGATACGGACGTCGCCGCATCTCGGCCCCGGTGCCTGGCACGCCGCGCTGCGCGGGCACTGGGTCCCTCCCCATCCAACTTGACAACACTCACGACGAGACCAAGCACCACGCGCGAACTCCGCCCACCGCTGACTCCGGTGCAGGCGCGCCAGGTGGTCCATAGTGAATGGTGCCGATCAATTCGTATCCATTTCTCGCCGGTTAGCGCGCTCACCTGCGTGCTGCCGCGGTGCCGTACCAGTGGCAGGATCAGGCGTATGGCCACGACCGCGTTCGAAGATCTGATCCCGGGCACCGTGATCGATCTTGGTGAGGCCAAGGTCGATCGGGAGGAGATGCTCGCCTTCAACCAGCGCTTCGATCCACAACCGTTCCACCTGGACGCGGAAGCGGCGAGCCGATCAGTACTGGGAGGGCTGTGCGCCTCGGGGTGGTTCACCGCGTGCCTGTGGATGCGGGCGTATGTGGACACCGTGCTGATTGATTCGACCTCGCAGGGCTCGCCGGGTGGCCGGGACATATCGTGGCCGGCGCCGGTGTTCCCCGGTGACGTACTGCGTATGCGGCTGGAGGTGATCAGCGCACGCCTGTCGCGCAGCCGTCCTGGACTCGGGCTGCTGGAGATGGTCGGCTCGGCGCACCGCGGTGAGGACTGCGTGCTGCGGATGCCGTTCACCGGCATGTTCGCCACCCGCAGCTGAGCGCCGTGCGTCTCATCCTCGCGTCGGCGTCCGTGGGTCGGCTCGGTGTACTTCGCGGCGCTGGGATCGACCCTGTGGTGCACGTGTCCGGAGTGGACGAGGACGCGTTGGCCGCCACGCTGGACGGGGCGACACCCACTCAGGTGGTCACCGCACTGGCCTGGGCGAAGGCCGACGCGGTCGCGGCAAAGGTTGCCGGCGAGTACCCCGACGCGGTGATCGTCGGGTGTGACTCGATGCTGCACATCGATGGTGAACTGGTGGGCAAGCCCGGTTGCGCCGAAGCCGTGGTGCGGCGCTGGCAGACGATGGCCGGCCGCACCGGCGAGCTGCTCACCGGACACGGCGTGGTGCGAATGGAGGGAGGTACCCGCATCGCGAGCGCCAGTGGTGCCCAAACCACCGTGATCCGGTTCGGCACCCCGTCACCGCAGGAGATCGAGGCCTATATCGACAGTGCCGAACCGCTGCACGTGGCCGGCGCCTTCACCTTGGACGGCCGGGGCGGTTGGTTCGTCGACGGAATCGACGGTGACCCCTCCAGCGTGATCGGCATCAGCCTGCCGCTGACCCGGCGCCTGCTTGCCGAGGTCGGGATTGCTGTGGTGTCGCTGTGGTCGTAACTCACCAGGTGCTTCGACGTCGTCGCTACTTACGGATCCGGCCCAGGCCGCCGAACAGGTAAACCTCTTTCGCGACGCCCACCTCAATGGGATCCGGACGCCACCGCGAACACGAGACGACGCCTGGCTCGAGCAGTTCGGTCCCATCGAAGAACTCGATGAGTTCTTGACGGGTCCGCGCCCTGATAGGGGTGCCACCGCGCTCGGTCACCTGCCGCATCACTTCGAGCATCTGCTCACCATGGATCTCTGCGGTGGAATGAGTCAGCGCCAGGTAGCTGCCGCTGGGCATGGCCGCCTCGAGCCGCTGAACCACCGAACGCGCCTCATCAGAATCCATGATGTGGTTGACGACGCCCAACAGCATCAATCCGATGGGCTGGCTGAAATCCAGCGTCTTGGCGGCTTTAGTCAGAATCACCTCAGGTTCGCGCAGATCGGCGTGGATGTAGTCGGTAACGCCCTCGGCAGTGCTGGTCAGTAAGGCACGGGCATGCGCCATGACCAGCGGGTCGTTATCGACGTAGACGATGCGGCATTCCGGCTTCATTGCCTGGGCCACTTCGTGAGTGTTGTTGAGAGTGGGCAGTCCGGTGCCGACATCGAGGAACTGCCGGATCCCTACCTCGCCTACCAGATATCGGACCACCCGGATCAGGAACGCGCGCTCAGCGCGAGCACCGTCGGCGATATCGGGGATACCCGCCCGGACTGCGTCGCCTGCCTCGCGGTCGACCGGGTAGTGGTCCTTGCCACCCAG
Organism: Pseudonocardiaceae bacterium; assembly: GCA_035606945.1. GTDB lineage: Bacteria > Actinomycetota > Actinomycetes > Mycobacteriales > Pseudonocardiaceae. Next base: position 34,912 of record DATNDR010000010.1, on the reverse strand, counting down.
CCAGTAGTTCCAGATTCGTGCCGACTGCGGCTTACTGGCGTCGATATTCACTAGCTCGTGGCCCGGCGAGGACTGCCTACCAGTCACCTGTGGTCTCCCTGCTGTGCACCGTCTCGGATCTCGGAATGTAGTCATGATTGAGCACATCACCCCATCGTGTCCACGATCGGCTTGCGCTGCGGCGGTTCTGGCGCCATCAGGGCGCGCGAACGCGGGCGCCTTAGACTTCGCCAGGTGCCCTCTCCCATTACGCCGTCCCTGCGTAAGGTGCTTGTCGCCAACCGCGGGGAGATCGCCGTTCGGGTGATCCGGGCCTGCCGGGATGCCGGCGTGCGCAGTGTGGCGGTGTATGCCGAAGGCGATCGCGATGCGCCGTTCGTCGCCCTGGCCGACGAAGCGTTCGCGTTGGGCGGCGCCACACCTGCGGACAGCTACCTCGCGGAGGCCAAGCTGCTCGACGTCGCGGCCCGGGCCGGCGCGGACTCGGTGCACCCCGGCTACGGCTTCCTCGCCGAGAATGCCGAGTTCGCCCAAGCGGTGATCGACGCCGGGCTGCGCTGGATCGGACCGTCGCCCCAGGTGATCCGCGATCTGGGGGACAAGGTCACCGCCCGGCAGCTGGCTGCCAAGGTAGGGGCGCCGCTGGTGCCGGGCACCAGGGACCCGGTGTCCGGGCCGGCTGAGGCGGTGGCATTCGCCGCCGAACACGGCCTGCCGGTGGCCATCAAGGCCGCCTTCGGCGGCGGCGGGCGGGGCTTGAAGCTCGCCCGGAGCGTGTCGGAGATTCCCGAGCTGTTCGACTCCGCGGTCCGCGAGGCTCGTACTGCCTTCGGCCGCGGCGAGTGCTTCGTGGAGCGCTACCTGGACCGGACCCGGCACGTGGAGGCGCAGGTCCTCGCCGACCAGCACGGGACCATCATCGTGGTCGGCACCCGGGACTGCACCCTGCAACGCCGGCATCAGAAGCTGGTGGAGGAGGCCCCCGCCCCGTTTCTGTCTGATGAGCAGCAGCAGCGCATCCGTGAGGCGGCCCGGGCGATCTGCGAGGAGGCGGGCTACACCGGAGCGGGCACCGTCGAGTTCCTGGTGGGTCCCGGTGGCTCGATCTCCTTTCTGGAGGTCAACACCCGGCTGCAGGTGGAGCATCCGGTGTCGGAGGAGACCACCGGCCTGGACCTGGTGCGCGAGCAGCTCCGGATCGCGGCCGGTGAACGGCTGACTCTCACCGCGGACCCACCGCCGCGCGGACATGCGATCGAATTCCGGATCAACGCCGAGGACCCGGCTCGCGGATTTCTCCCTGTTCCGGGCGTCGTCACAGTGTTCGATCCGCCCTCAGGGCCGGGGGTGCGGCTCGACGCCGGGGTGAGGGTCGGCAGCGTGATCAGCGGCGACTTCGATTCGATGCTCGCCAAGCTCATCGTCGTCGGCGCGGATCGGGCGCAGGCGCTGGCGCGATCCCGGCGGGCGCTGTCGGAATTCACCGTGGAAGGCGTGCCCACCGTCATCCCATTCCATCGGGCGGTGGTGGCGGACCCGGCCTTCGCTGCCGCCGATGGCGATCACTTCACGGTGCACACCCGGTGGATCGAGACCGAGTTCTCCGCGCCGCTGGAGCCGTCCGGAGCTGCGGCGACCGGGCCGCCGGAAGCTCCGCGCCAGACGGTGGTCGTGGAGGTCGGCGGCCGGCGGCTGGAGGTGTCCCTGCCGGGCGATTTCGGTTTGCGCGGCGGTGGCGCCGCACGGACCAGGCCCCGTAAGCGCGGCGGCGGCCGGGTCACCGCGGCATCGGGCGACGCGGTCCGCGCCCCCATGCAGGGCACCGTGGTCCGGGTTGCGGTATCCGATGGGGATGTGGTGAACATCGGTGATCTCATCCTGGTACTGGAAGCGATGAAAATGGAGAACCCCGTCACTGCGCATCAGGCGGGTACCATCACCGCCCTGACCGTGCAGCCGGGAACCTCCGTTACCCACGGCACACTTCTGTGCACAATCACCCCCTAATCCCCGCGTGTCGCGCCCCAGTGCCCGGTGTGTCGCGCGCCGGTGCCCGCCCCGCCATTCGCCGCTGAGCACCGGCGCGCGACACACCGACGGGTGGGTGCGACACGCGCGGCTGGTGAGATCAGCTGATGGAGAGCAGGAGCCGGGGGCGCGGATCGGGCGCGGCGGCGCGGCGGGCGTCGGCCGCGGAGTCGTCTGGCGCGCACTGCGAGTCGCGCTCGGCGGCCACCCGGGCGAGGTAGAACTGCACCTCCCGGTCCTGTGCGGCGACCGTCCAGTGCAGCACCTCGGCCATCAGGCCGGCGACCTCGGCTGCGCACGCCTCGCCCCGGTGCGAGTATTCGATCGAGATCCGGGTGCGCCTGGTCAGCACGTCCTCCAGATGCAAGGCTCCCTCGTGGCTGGCCGCGTGCACCACCTCGACACGTAGGTAGTCCGGCGCGGCGGTCAGCGGTGCCAGCAGATCCGGACGATCCGCGGCCAGTGCGAGCACCTGATGCACCGCCGAGCCGTACCGGTCCAGCAGATGCCGTAGCCGGTAGGGGTGCAACGCGTACCGAGCGGCCAGCGTGTCGGCCTGGTTGACCAGGGCGTGGTAGCCGTCCGCGCCGAGTAGCGGCACCTTGTCGGTGATGGAGGGCGCTACCCGGCCAGGCAGGTCGGGCACCGCCGCGTCCACCGCATCGGCAGCCATCACCCGGTAGGTGGTGTATTTGCCACCCGCGATAGCGACGAGGCCGGGTGCGACCCGAGCGACCGCGTGTTCCCGGGACAGCCGCGAGGTCTGCTCGTTCTCGCCTGCCAGTAGGGGTCGCAAACCTGCGTAAACGCCTTCGATGTCCTCCTCGTTCAGCGGGGTGGCCAGCACCCCGTTGACCGTGCCCAGCAGGTAGTCGATGTCCGCACGGGTGGCTGCGGGGTGGGCGAGGTCGAGGTTCCACCAGGTGTCGGTGGTACCGATGATCCAATGGTTACGCCACGGGATGACGAAAAGCACCGACGTCGCGGTGCGCAGGATCAGCGCGCTTTCCGACACGATGCGGTCCCTCGGCACCACGATGTGCACGCCCTTGGAGGGGCGGATCCGGAACCGACCCCGCCCACCGGACAACCGCTGGATCTCGTCGGTCCACACCCCAGTGCAGTTGAGCACCGCGTGCGCGTCGACGTCGGTCTCCGCGCCGGTCTCGCAATCCCGCACCCGGACTCCGCTGATTCGATCCGCTTCCCGCCGGAAGCCGATGACCTGGCTGGAACTGCGCACCACCGCGCCGTACTGAGCAGCTGTCCGGGCGACTGTCAGGGTGTGCCGGGCGTCGTCGGTGATCGCGTCGTAGTAATGCACCCCGCCGACGAGATGATCGCGGCGCAACGCCGGCGCCAACCGCAGCGCAGCGGCCCGGGTCAGATGCCGCTGACCGGGCACTGATCGTGCCCCGCCCAGCGTCTGGTAGAGCGCCAGCCCGGCGGCGACATATGGCCGCTCCCAGATCCGGTGCGCCAGCGGGTACAAAAAACCAACCGGCTTGACCAGATGCGGCGCCAGCCGGGTGAGCATCAGCTCTCGCTCGTGCAGGGCCTCGCGGACCAGCCCGAACTCCAGCTGCTCCAGGTAGCGCAGGCCGCCATGGAACAGCTTGGACGAACGGCTGGACGTTCCCGAGGCCAGATCCCGCGCTTCCACCAGAGCCACCTTGAGACCACGGGTAGCGGCATCCAGCGCCGCGCCGGAACCCACCACACCGCCACCGATGACGACCACGTCGAACTGCTCACCGGCCAGCCGCTGCCAGTCCGCCGCTCGCTGCGCGGGACCCAACTGCCCGGGGGCGGACTCGATGGGCTGCGGGTGCTCGCGCTGGGCCTGCCGCACCGGCTCCACCCCCTGCGTCGTAGACGATCGCTCGCTGCACGCTACCGCCCGGGCCCAGGTCCTGGCTGCTCCACAATCGCCGAGTTCGACCACAGAGCTGTTGAACCGACCTCGGAGGACCCTGTCGTCGAACTCGGTGACTGTAGATCCGGCATTCTTTCGCTGAGGTCGGCACTGCCGACGAATGGCACAGCGAATAGGATTGCCGGTCAGGGCCGGCACTCGAGTCTTCATCGATCGCAAAGTCGGCCGAGGCCGAGAATGGCGGTGCCATAGAGTTCGAGCTCGGATCGATGCGCTGATCTCCTTAACGCAACTAGTTACGCGCGCTCGCGCATCAGGAGCAGCAGGACCACGGCGGCGAGAATCGCGACCAGCGCGGCGAACACCATACCGGAAAAGATGAGACCGAAGGCCCTCGCCGCGGCGCCCTCGCCGATCACCGGAATCGCGATACCAACGTAGAGCATCACGAAATAGCTCGACGTGATCTCACCGCGCTTGTCCGGCGGGCTTGCGCTCGTCACCGAGCCCAGGCCGGCCCGGAAACTCATGCCTTGGCCGAGTCCGGCGATGACCGCTCCCCCGATGAGCATGGCGATCGAGCGGACCGGCAGGCTTGCTCCGACCAGGATCATTCCCGCGATCAGGCCGGCACAGCCGAGGATCAGGGCGCATCGCTCGCCGATGACCATGGACAGCGCCTGGCCGATCGTCGAGGCGATGAATACGGAAAGCACCACCGCGCCGGTGACCGCGTGATTGGTGTCATGCAGGACCGTGCCGAGGAACGCCGGGGACACCGCGGTGAACAATCCCATCACCGCGAAACCGGCGAAACCGGCGATCACCGCTCTGGTGAACAGGCCCCGGATCTCGGCCGGCACGGTGATCTTCTGGGGCCGCAGACGGACGGTAGCGGGCCGACGCACGGGCTCGGCGACGGCATGCACCCCGACCGCGGCGAGCACGACGAGGACCAGGTCGACGAGGAAGCACAGGGTCAGTGGCAACGGTGCGTACTGCGCCAGGATGCCCGCGAGCAGTGGACCTGCGCCAAGACCCCCCATGTTGACCGCGGCTGCGATCAGGCTCGCCCGCGACTTGCCCCCGTCGGGAGCCAGATCCACGATCGTGGCTGTCGCGGTCCCTGTGAAGATCCCCGCCGACAGCCCGGACAGCACCCGGCCGACGAACAGCCAGCCCAGTGTCCCCGCCAGCAGGAAGACGACGGCGGAAAGCCCGGACAACACCAGCCCTGCCTGCAGCATCGGCCGCCTACCCAGCTGATCTGACCAGTGCCCGAACAGCAGAAGGGCGGCGATGACGCCTGCCGCGTAGGCGGCGAACACCACCGTGGTGACCAACTCGCCGAAGTGGAAGGTCTTTTCGTAGATCGGGTACAGCGGCGTCGGCAGCGTGGTGCCCAGCATGGCGATCGCGAATGCCGCCCCGATGAGCGTGACGGCCCTCCAGCTGACCGCTGCCCGTTCGGGCGCCCGGCCGAGCAGTGGGATTTCCATGACGCACGAAGTTCCCCGATTGTGCTGATCGGGAACCGCGCTAGCGTGCGGATCGATGAGCCAGTACGTCGCAGCGATCGACCAGGGCACCACCTCTACCCGCTGTATGATCTTCGACCACGCCGGTCGGGTGGTCAGCGCGGACCAGCGGGAGCACCGGCAGCACTTTCCCGCCGCGGGCTGGGTGGAGCATGACCCTCTGGAGATATGGGCCAACACCCGCAAGGTCACGGCCGGGGCGTTGGCGAGGGCGGGTTTGGCAGCCAGCGACATCGCTGCGGTGGGTATCACCAATCAGCGGGAGACCGCTGTGGTGTGGGATCGGCGCAGCGGCGAACCGGTGTACAACGCGATCGTCTGGCAAGACACCCGGACCGGCCGGTTGTGCGCCGAGCTCGGCGGCTCTACGGGCGTTGGCCGATACCGCGCTCGCACCGGATTGCCCTTGTCGACGTACTTCGCCGGACCGAAGATTCGCTGGATTCTCGATCACGTGGACGGTGCCCGGCAGCGGGCGCGGGACGGCGAGCTGTGCTTCGGGACCATCGACACCTGGCTGCTGTGGAACATGACCGGTGGGCTGCACCTCACCGACGTCACCAACGCCTCGCGCACCCTGCTGATGGACCTGCAGACGCTGCGCTGGGACAGCGAGATCGCCGACGAGATGGGCATTCCGATGTCGATGTTGGCGCCCATCCGCTCGTCGTCTCAGGTGTATGGCAAGATCCGGGAGCCGGCGGTGCTGGCCGGGGTGCCGATCGCCGGCGTTCTCGGTGATCAGCAGGCCGCCACGTTCGGGCAGGCCTGCCTGTCCGCCGGAGAGGCCAAGAACACCTACGGCACCGGTAACTTCATGCTGCTCAACACCGGCACCCAACCGGTGCCCAGCCGCCACGGGTTGCTCACCACGGTCTGCTACCAGCTCGGCTCGCACGACGCGGTCTACGCGCTGGAAGGCTCCATCGCGGTCACCGGAGCGCTGGTGCAGTGGCTGCGCGACAACCTGGGCATGATCTCCTCAGCCGCCGAGATCGAGCAGCTGGCCGGGACCGTCGACGACAACGGCGGCGCCTATTTCGTTCCTGCTTTCTCCGGTCTGTTCGCGCCGCATTGGCGCTCCGATGCCCGCGGCGCCATCGTCGGCCTGACCCGTTACGTCAATCGCGGGCATCTGGCCAGGGCAGTGCTGGAAGCTACCGCGTTTCAGACCCGCGAGGTGGTCGACGCGATGAACGCCGACTCGGGGACCGACCTGACGGTCCTGAAGGTGGACGGCGGGATGGTGCGCAACGAGCTGCTCATGCAGTTCCAGGCGGATGTGCTGGGGGTCCCGGTGATCCGCCCCGTGGTGAGCGAGACGACGGCGTTGGGCGCCGCCTACGCTGCTGGCCTGGCCGTCGGCTTGTGGTCGGGCGAGGCGGAGATCCGGCATCACTGGGCGGCCGACCGGCGATGGGATCCCGAGATGGATTCGCAACGGCGCGAACAGCTCTACGCCCAGTGGCGCAAGGCCGTCATCCGGACGCTTGACTGGGTCGACGACTGACCGCCCGGCGCCGGTTCAAGACCAGCGCCATGCCGGATCCGGCGGTGGCGATCGCGCCGCCCACGGTGAGTGACACGGCCAGCATGCTCACTTCGGTCTGCGGCGCAGCTTGGCTGTCCGCGTTGGCAGTACTGATCGGCGCATCGGCCATAGCCGCGGGAACGGGACCTAACAGAGCCGCACCAGCGATCATCGTGCAGGTAACGATCCGCATCGCAACCTCCTCATGCCGACCCCTCTATTCATCAAGACGCGTGAGCACGCCTGAGGTTGCGTGTGGATAAACACGCTCAGTGCGCGCCGCTGAACGGGGCGTAGCCGACGGCGGTGGCGGGAACGTCGGGACATATCGTGCGACGGCTACGCTATCGCGCGTGCCGCTCTACGCCGCCTACGGGTCCAACATGGATCCCGCCCAGATGATGCAGCGCGCGCCACACTCGCCGATGGCGATGACCGGCTGGCTGATCGGGTGGCGGCTGACCTTCGGTGGCGAAGACCTCCTCTGGGAGGGTGCGCTGGCCACCGTCGTCGAGGATCCCACGTCCCAGGTGTTCGTTGTGATCTACGACGTGACTCCGGAGGACGAGAAGCTGCTCGATCGCTGGGAGGGCGGGGATTTCGGGCTGCACAAAAAGCTGCGGCTGCGGGTGCACACCCTGGACGGCTCGGCGCTGGCCTGGCTCTACGTGCTGGACGCCTACGAGGGCGGCCTGCCCTCGGCGCGCTATCTCGGCGTCATCGCCGACGCCGCCGAGGCGGCCGGTGCTCCGGAGGACTACGTCGCCGAGCTGCGCGCTCGCCCCTGCTCCGGCATCGGCCCCTGACCCTGTCCATCCCCTCCTCCCGGGCGTGTCGCGTCTCCACGCACGGTGTGTCGCGCCTCCATGTCCGGTGTGTCCGCTCATGCCCGTCGACGGCGTGGCCGTTGCTCAGCAGGAGTTGCCCGGTAATAGGCCGCTCCCCTGGCGCGAAAGGCGTCATCGAGTCTGGCGAGCAGTGCACTGGGCTCGCGGAGGTCAGCCGCAGTCGCTCGAATGGTGATCCATCCCCGCCGTTCCAGGTCGAGGTCGCGTCTGACGTCCTGATCCCGGCGGTACTCATGAGACTCGTAACCGTCGTACTCCAGCGCGATGCGCAACTCCGGCCAGCACAGATCGAGCACATACCGAATGCAGGCCAGCGCATCGAGCACCGGGAACTGCTCCGTCGGCGTAGGAAAGCCCGCTTCGACGACGAGCAGCTTCAACCAGCTTTCCGGCGGGGACTCGGCCCTGCCTGTGATCAGAGCTAGCAACCCACCGGCGCGGGCGGTGCCGCGACGGTCGGGCCGGGCGACGAGCCGATCAGCGATCCTGCCACGAAATGCCGAGCGCTCCCGCTCGACGAACTGTGCGGCTGCCTGGTCGGCGACAGCGAGAGCGCGCCTCGCCGAATCGGTGCAGAGCAACTCAGTTATCGCGACCTCAAGCGCCACCGTGCGTAGCTCCCGCACGGCGATCACCTCGTTCAGCAGCCCACGGCCCTGGTGAACCACCAGGCCTTCCTTGGTCCGCAGGGAGCTGGAATAAGGTACCGCCACATGCACAACAGGCGTGGCCGCAGCCGGGCACCCTTGCAACGCGGCCGCGGTGAGGCCGGTCAGCGCTGCCGCGGGTCCAGCCACGAGAAGGGCCGCGGCCGCCCGGGTGTCGGGATCAAGCAGGGATTCCCGGGGCACCAGCACACCCCAGATCTGCCGGATCCGGCCGTCGGCGCGCATTCGGTCCACGCGTCGCCGGCCGAGAACGTCGCATAACTGCGCGTACGTCCGTGGACCGCGACATTCTTCCGGCAAGCTGAGCACGGTGTGAGCATCGCTGGGCGGGATCGATCGATGCGGACGCCGGATCCGGCAGCTGTGGACAACCACCCCCGTTGTGGACAACCCAGCCGCCCGAGGCCGTGCGCAGCTGGACATCGCGGCGTGCTGCTATGCGCGACACACCGAGCACCGGGGCGCGACACGCGGGGGCGGGGCCCGGAAGGCGGGGAGGGGCGTCAGGTCAGGGCGGCTAGGGCGGTGTGCACCATGACCCGGACGCCGAGAGGCAGGGCGCGCTCATCGAGGTCGAAGGTGGGTTGGTGGATGTCGTGCTGCACGTCCTCACCCGACCAGACTCCGAGGCGGCACATCGATCCTGGCACGTGCTCGAGGAACCAGGCGAAATCCTCGCCTCCAGAGGACTGCTCGGTCCGCACCACAGCATCCGGGCCCAGCGCCGCAGCGATAGCGCCTCGGAGCAGCCCGGTACTGACCGGCTCGTTGACCACCGGCGGCACGCCGCGAACATGGCGTAGATCGAAGCCCACCCCGGTGGGGGCCAGCAGGGCGCTGACCAGCTCGCGGACCAATGGTTCCAGATCCGCCCAGAGCCCGGGATCCCCGGTGCGCAGGGTGCCCCGAACCAGACCCTCCTGGGGAACGGTGTTGGCGGCGTGACCAGCTTGCACCGCACCCCAGACCAGGACCGTGCCCGAGCGTGGGTCGACGCGCCGCGACAACAACGACGGCAGGCCGGTGATCACCGTACCGAGCGCGTGCACCAGATCGGCGGTCAGATGCGGGCGCGAAGTGTGCCCGCCGGGCGAAGACAGCCGCAGCTCCAACAGGTCAGAAGCCGATGTAATCGGCCCGATCCGGGTACCGACCTGACCGACGCGTAACCGGGGCGCGCAATGCAGCGCGAAGATCCGGTCCACCCCTGACACGCCGCCAGCGTCGAGCACATCCAGGGCGCCGCCGGGCATCACCTCCTCAGCCGGCTGGAAGATCAATCTGATCCGGCCGGGTAACGCCGGAGCCGACGCCAACGCCAGCGCGGCACCGACCAGGATCGCGGCGTGCGCGTCGTGCCCGCAGGCGTGCATCACGCCGTCCACGGTCGACGCGAACGGCAGCCCGGTAGCCTCCACCAAGGGCAGCGCGTCGATGTCCGCGCGTAGCGCAACGCACCGCGAACCGGCACCGATGTCGCAGATCAGCCCGGTACCGCCGGGCAGCGGAGTAGGTTGCAGACCCGCGCTGCCGAGGCAGTCGGTGATCATCGCCGTGGTGGCGTGCTCGGCGTAGGCGAGTTCCGGGTGGGCGTGCACGTGCCTGCGCCAGACGACCAGCTCGGTGCCGTGCTTCGACAGCCACTCATCCAACCAGGAAGGGCCGCGACCAGCCGCGATGTCGAGCGGCGCATCAGCGGGAGGCAACGGAGTGGGTTGCAGCAACGTCACAACACACCTCCGGCACCAAGCGCCCCCTGCGCCAGCCGGCCGATCAGCCGATCCCGCACCCAATACGTGGCCTGTTCGGTGTACCGGGTGCCCACTCCGGTAACGGTCCGTGAGCTGTGCGCGCAGATTTGCTCTGACGCCGCATGCACCATCATCGCCATCACCACGTTGCCGAATACCCCCTCCGTGAGGGCTGCACCTTGCTCCCACTGGATTCTTCGGCAGGCGTTCCGATCAACTTGATCGCCACGTCCAGCGCCTTGGTGACGTCGCGCGGCGCCAGCGGGTCGTACTCCGCGCACTGCCCGGTGGCTTCCTCGTCTGCGCGCCGTTCGGCCCCCATCAGATCGACGACCTTGCCGGCACGGCGGTGCTCGGACGGCGACTTCGGGCCGGCGTGGTACTCACCCCCTGATTCTGCCCGACACCGCCCCCGAATGCCGCCTGTCCTACCGGATTCCGCATGCTTACCGCCCGGATGTCGCCGAGTTCGGCACCGGGGCTGCCCGGTCGGTCCCAAACAACCATGTTGTCGAACTCGGCGACAAGACAGCGCAGCTAACCGGCACGTAACTAGCCTGATTCGACTGAGGACGCATTCGATGTGGTAGCCGTACGCGAAATGAGATCGAGCCGATGGGAGAACCGTACGCAGATCTTCTTCAACAGCACTTTCAGCCACGCCGTGCGCGAGGACCGCCCCAATCCCGATCTCACCCATTACACACCGAGCCAGTCCGAACGCGTAGACCCGGTTGCCGCCCGCACCGGCGAGCCGATCCTCGTGGTTGGTCATCGCGCCGGGCGCTGCGGAGCAATTCGCCACCACGCTCAACGCGGTCGCCTTGGAGGTGCTCAGAATGTCTCTGACGGCACGTAGGTACCCCACACATCGCGCAGCGCGTGGCACACCTCACCCACGGTGGCCCGGGCAGCGAGCGCCCGCTTCATCGGATACAGCACATTGCGCCCGACGTCCTTGGCGGCGCATCGCAACTCGTCCAGGCCACGCTGGACTTCGACGGACGATCGCGACGAGCGCAGCATGGCGAGGCGCTGCAGAGCGTTTTCCTCGATTGCCGGGTCCACCCGCAGCGGCTGGTACGGATCCTCGGCGTCGAGCCGGTAACGGTTGACCCCGACCACCACCCGATCACCGGAGTCGATCTGCACAGCGGTCTGGTAGGCGGTCCGCTCAATCTCCGATTTCTGGAAACCCGCTTCGATGGCGCGCACGGCACCGCCCAGCTCGTCGACCTTCTCGATCAAGGCGACCGCGCCGGCCTCGACCTCGTCGGTCATCGCCTCGACCGCGTAGGAGCCGGCGAAGGGATCGACCGTGGCCGTCAGGTCGGTCTCGTGCGCCAGCACCTGCTGGGTTCGCAGCGCCAGCCGGGCGGCCTTCTCGGTGGGTAGCGCGATCGCCTCGTCGTAGGCGTTGGTGTGCAGCGACTGCGCGCCACCGAAGATCGCGGCGATCGCCTGCGCGGTGACCCGCACCAGGTTGACCTCGGGCTGCTGCGCGGTCAACTGCACCCCGGCGGTCTGCGCGTGGAATCTCAACATCAGCGACTTCGGGTTCCGGGCGCCGAAGCGCTCGGCCATCAGGCGCGCCCAGATCCGTCGGGCGGCCCGGAACTTCGCCACTTCCTCGAGCAGCGTGGTGCGGGCGACGAAAAAGAACGACAATCTCGGGGCGAACTCGTCAACGGCCATCCCGGCGTCCAGCGCGGCCTGCACATATTGCACCCCATTGGCCAACGTGAAGGCGATCTCCTGCACCGGATTCGCGCCGGCCTCGGCCATGTGGTAACCCGAGATCGAAATGGTGTTCCAGCGCGGAAGCTCCGCCTTGCAATAAGCGAAAATGTCCGAGGTGAACCGCAGAGAATGCACCGGTGGATAAATGTAGGTGCCGCGCGCGATGTATTCCTTGAGCACGTCGTTCTGAACCGTACCGGTCAGCGCCGACGCCGGTACTCCGTGTTCCTCGCCCACCAGCTGATACAGCAACAACAGCACGCCGGCCGGCGCGTTGATCGTCATGGACGTGGACACCTCGTCCAGCGGAATCCCGTCGAACAGCGTCCGCATGTCCTCGATCGAGTCGATCGCCACGCCGACCTTGCCGACCTCACCGTGCGCGATCGCCTCGTCGGAGTCATAGCCCATCTGGGTGGGCAAGTCGAAAGCCACCGACAGGCCGGTCTGCCCCGCCCGGCGCAGCTGGTGGTAGCGCGCGTTGGACTCGGTGGCCGTGCCGTACCCGGCGTACTGGCGCATCGTCCATGGACGCTGGGTGTACATGGTCGGGTAGACCCCCCGGGTGAAGGGGAACTGCCCGGGTTCGCCCAGCCGCTGGGCCAGCCCGTCCGCGACGTCTTCCTCGCGGTATACCGGCTTGACCGGGAATCCCGACTCCGCTGATCTGTCCACCATCTCCATCATGCCCACCTCACCGCCAGACACGGGCATCATGGGCCCGTGACCAATCCCGCGCCCCGCTTGGTGGCGGGCCGGTACCGGCTCGACGCGGTGCTGGGCCGCGGCACCATGGGCACGGTGTGGTCGGCACACGATGAGGTGCTCGGGCGGCCGGTCGCCATCAAAGAGGTGCTGCTACCACCGGGCATCCCCGACGCCGAGGCGGATGCCCTGCGGGAGCGTTCATTGCGGGAGGCGCGGGCGATCGCGGCATTGTCGCACCCCAATGTGGTGACGCTCTACGACGTGGCCCGGGAAGGCAACGCGCCATTCGTGGTGATGGAACTGGTGGCGTCGCGCAGCCTGGCCGAGCTGACCCGCGACGGCCCGCTGCCGCCGCAGCAGGTGGTGGCCATCGGGGCCGCAGTGGCGGCCGCGTTGCAGGCCGCGCATGCCGCGGGTATCACCCATCGCGACGTCAAGCCCGGCAATGTGCTGGTCGCCCACGATGGCCGGATCAAGCTCACCGACTTCGGCATCGCCCGCAACCCGGCCGATCGGACGTTGACCGCGACCGGCCTGATGCTGGGCTCGCCCGCCTACATCGCTCCCGAGATCGCCTCCGGCGGCCCGGTCAACCCGGCGTCTGATTTGTGGGGGCTCGGCGCGACGCTGTTTGCCGCAGTGGAGGGCAGGCCGCCCTACGACGCCGGCACCGCGATGGCGACCGTCGCCGCGGTGGTGCAGGACGAGGTGCCCCAGACGTCGTGTTCCGGACCGCTCGCCGAGGTGATCAGCGGGTTGATGGTGAAGGATCCCGCGCACCGGCTACCGCTGTCCCAGGTGCGCCAACTGCTGGGCGCGCCCCCGGAGCCGGCCCAGCCCGCCGATTCTCCGTCCGCGACCGGGACGGCCGGTGTTGCTGCTGCCGCCGCGACACCAGCATCGGAGATGGCGCGCCAGCGCAGCGCCCGGCTCGCCTCTGACCCCGGACCGTTGCCCTTCGCCGCGCCCTCCCAAGCCGATGCTCCCAGCGCCAGGCACGGCCGCCAACGCGCCGGCACCGGGCGCAGGGCGGCCCTGTGGATGCTGGCTGTGCTGCTGTTTCTGGCCACCGCGACGACCGGTTTTACCGTCGCGCGGATTGCCGCCGGGCGGCCCGCACTGCCCTCCCTGGCAGCCCCGGCCACGCTGGGCGCGAACCCCGACGACCCGGTACTCAGACCCCAGCTGGTCCAGGTCGGCGAGCCGCCCGGGATCCGGCCGACGCAGTTCACCGTCAGCGTGCCGCAAGGCTGGCCGCAGTTCCGTGAGCAGCGCACGCTCGGCGACAACTCCGGCACCGTGACGCGTTTCGTGTCACCGGACGGCTCGGAGGTCATCGCTGTGGAGCGGGTCACCGGCGCGCTGGCGGGCAGCCCCGCCGTGGACACCGACCAATACCTGAGCAGCTACCTGCGCAAGCTGGCCCAGGGTCTGCCCCAACTCGTGGAGACCCAGCGGCAGCGCCTGTCCGGCGGCGCGCTGGAGGCCACCTTCCGGACCCAGGAGGGCGGTGAGCTGCGGCGCACCACGTACCTGCGGATGATCCCGGCCAAGCCGGACCTGTGGATGATCTCGGTCACGGTTCCGACCGAACGGGAAGGCGCCGGCCGCATGAAACTATTCGAACCCGTAACCATCACCTTCGCCCCCGACCGCTAACCCCCCCCCGACACCCGACACCCCGACCCCGATATGGAGATATATCGGGGTCGGGGACACCCTCCGCGGCCCGATATGTCTCCATATCGGGGAGCGCGGGCAGGCGGGCTGCTCGCTAGGCTACTGAGCGTGACTGACCCGGCGCAGAGGGCGCGAGAGGCCGCATCGGTACTCGCGGAGCGCAGCGGGGTAGCCGCCCATGACGTCGCCGTGGTGCTGGGCAGCGGCTGGCGCCCAGCGGCCGACGAGCTGGGTGTACCCACCATCGAGATCCCGTTCAGCACATTGCCCGGTTTCGCTACGCCGCAAGTCATCGGGCACGCCGGCACGGTGAGATCGGTGCAGCTCGGCGAGCGCCGCGTCTTGGTGCTGCTCGGGCGCACGCACGGCTACGAGGGCTACGGCGTGGCCCAGGTGGTGCACGGGGTACGCACCGCCTGCGCAGCGGGCGTGCGGGTGGTGGTGCTCACCAACGCCGCCGGCGGTATCGCCGCCGCACTCGACGTCGGCCAAGCGGTGCTGATCTCCGACCATCTCAACCTCACCGCGGCCTCTCCGCTGGTCGGGCCGCAGTACGTCGACCTCACCGACACCTACGCTCCCCGGCTGCGCGCGCTGGCCCGGCAGATCGACCCGACGCTGGTCGAGGGGGTCTACGCCGGGGTTCCCGGTCCGCACTTCGAGACGCCGGCGGAGATTCGCATGCTGCGCACCATGGGTGCCGACCTGGTGGGGATGTCCACCGTGCTGGAGGCCATCGCCGTCCGGGTCGAGGGCGCCGAAGTGCTGGGGATCTCGCTGGTCACCAACCTCGCCGCCGGCGTACAAGCAGCCCCCCTCAACATCCCCGACATGCTCACCGCCGCCGCCGGGGCCGCCACCCGGATGGGCACCCTGCTCCGCGACCTGATCCCCCGGATCTGAACCCAGCGCGAGACCGGACGTCAGGAACAGCGGGCGGGCGGCAGGGCAGCGCTGACGTGACCCGGCTTGGCTCGGGCGGCGGCGGCCAGGACACGTGGGGCGAATAGTGCGGTCGGTCGAGCCAGCATGCCGAACACCTGGAGGTAGATCTCGGCGATGCGGAGATCCTGGAGCACCACCGGCAACAGCCGGTCGAGATAACGATGCATCAACCGGGTCGCGGTGTTCACCTTCATCCCGGTGGTGGTCGGGAAGCGTAGATCCTCCCCCGTCGACAGCATCCACGGTTCAGCGTTGCGCCGCGCCAGCCGGCGCTGGAACCGTCGGGCCAACCCATCGAGGTTGCCCCCACCGTACTGATTTCGCTGCGTGCACAGGCAGCCGTCCAGGATCTCGGCAGCGATGGCGGCGGTCGTGATGCCCTGGCCGTAGACCGGATTGAAGGCACAGACCGCATCGCCCAGGATGACGAAACGATCCGGCTGGCGGGTCATGCGTTCGTAATGGCGCAGCTGGTTGGCGGTGCCGTGGTAGGCGCGGATCGGGGTGACCGGCTCGGCGGCCGCGAGCACGTCGGCGACGATCGGATGCCGCAGGCTGCGGATGAAGGCGGCGAAACCATCCTCATCGGTGGGCGGGTGCTGGCCGGCGGCGCCCATCAACCCCAGCATCCACTGGCTGTCTTCGATCGGCAGCAGGTACCCGCTGCGCGGCATGGACGGCGGCTTGGAGAACAGCAGCACTGCCAGCCAGTCCGCACTGAAATCCGGCGGGATCCGGTAGACCCGGGACGCGTAGCCGACGTCCGGGTCGACCCGCGTTGTGGTGGGCGTCGGGTAGCCGGCTTCGGTGAGCCAGACGGGAGCCCGGGAGCCACGCCCGCTGGCGTCGACTACCAGCTCAGCGGTCAGTTCCCGAGTGCCTGCGGTGTCACCGAGGCGACGCAGCACCGTTCCGGTGACCTGCCTGCGGTCGGGGGAGGTGAGCAGCGCGGTCACGTCGTGGCCGTCGAGGATCGTCACGCCGGGCAGGTCGCGTACCCGCCGGCGCAGCACGCCTTCGAACAGCGGCCGGCTGGCCGAATGCAGCGGCCATCCGGTGGGCCGCCGGCCCAGCCAACCGGCCGGAGTGAGCACCAGCGCGTCGAGGGGCATCTGCAGGGTCACCGCACCGGCCGCCTCCAGCTCGCGGCGGTATCCGGGAAACAGCCGCTCGATGATCTGCTCACCCCGGGGCATCAAGACATGCGGCATGCGTCCCTGCGGAACGCCTTTGCGGGCCTGCATTCCCGCCGGCAGTTGATCGCGCTCGATGAGGGTCACTCGCTCGAAGTGGTTGATGAGTACCCGCGCCGCCAGTAAACCGGCCATCCCGCCGCCGACCACTACGGCGTGCCCACCGGCACCGGGCGACCGGCTCATGTGTGCCCCCCCGCAAGATGAAACACTGTTATAAAACAGCGTTGCGATACGGTTGCCTGGTGGCCCGACCGAAACTGCACGACGCGGCGCTGCGGATCCGCCTGCTCGACACCGCAGCGACGCTGCTCAGCTCCGAGGGTCCGGACGCATTGAGCCTACGCAGGCTGGCCGCCGAAGCAGGCACCTCGACCAGCGCGGTATACGCCCTATTCGGCGGTAAGCCCGGAATCCTGCGCGGACTGTTCATCGAGGCGTTCACCAGGTTCGGGGCTCATCTGGACACGATGACGCCCTCTGACGACCCGCTGACCGACCTGCTCGCGCTCGGCCATGTCTACCGAGCCAGCGCGCTGGCCGACCCGTATCTGTACGCGGTGATGTTCGGCTCACCGGTACCGGGCTTCGAACCCGCGCCGCAGGATTATGCGCACGCCGAGGCCACCTTCATCCCGTTGCTGGACACGGTGCGCCGGGCGATAGCGGCGGGCCTGCTCCGCGACGCCGACCCCGGGCTCATCGCCACCGCCCTGTGGGCCAACGTGCACGGGCTGGTGTCGTTGGAACTACGCGGCGCGATACCGGCGGGCGCGGTAGCACCCGGCGAACTGTTCGAGGCGGCGATCCGCGCCAACCTCAGCGGCTGGCAGGCAAGGCAGTGATGGCCCGTTTCATGCGGAGCCCAGGGTGCGCACCAGGCGGTCCATCCGTTGACTCGGCGAAACTCCGAGCTCTAATTTCAACTGCGGAAATAGCGGATCCGCGAAATAGGCGTCGCGTGACCGTTAGCCCGCGCTCCCGCTGCCTGCCGGCCTCTACCCGGCGAGCACAACGGTTACGCTGCCGCCCATGGCTGACATCGTCCCGATCGAGCTGTCGGTGACTGCGGGTGACCTGGTGACCCTGTGGGCGCCGCGCTGGCGTGAGGACGGCGAGGAGTGGGAAGCGTTCCTCGGCGACGACGACAACTTGTTCGCCTTCGCCGATGTCGCGGCATTGGTCGCGTTCGTGCGCACCGCCCGACAGCATGACCTCGTCGACCATCCAACCTGGTCGCTGGTACCGCGGTTGCCAGCAGCGGACCTACGGCCCGCCGACTCGCACCGGTATGACCTGGTCGGAGTGCCTGAGCTGGTGGCGCAGCCGCCGGATACCTGGGTGATCGGTGAACTCGCCGACGTGGTGTCGATCGTGCGCTCGCTGGCCGAGGTGTGCGGATTGGACGGGGTGCATCAGGTACTCGACTCCACTCCAGGATTCGCCATGCTCAGCGGAGGCACGCTGGCCTTCGGCGGTCGGGACGGTGTGCGGCAGTGGGATGCGTTGTGCGAGGTGATTGCGCAACGGTGGGACGAGGTCCTCGATGCCGTCGACGCCCTGGTGCGCAGTCCCGATGTCGACGCCCGAGCGCTGGACGCGGCCGCCACTGAACTGTCCGAATCGGACACTGCCGAGGCCGCCGCCGAGCAGCAGGCTGATCCGGCGGCGAGCGCCATCGGCGTCGGCGACGATCCCGCGCTGGCGTTCTGGTCGGAGGTCGGCATCGATCCGATCCGGATCATCAGTGATCTCGGTGACCACTACACGCTGCGCTGTTATGTCGACGACACGGCGGTGTTCCTCGGCCGCAACGGGCGCATCGACGTCTTCACCTCACCACGAGCGCTGACCCGGCATCTCCTCGAACACCCTCGGGGCCACGATCTCGACGGGGTGTCCACCTGGACGCAGGTCACCAAGCGGGCGGCCGATCGCGAGCTGGCGGTAGCGGTCGACGCGGGCAACAATTATGTGCTGACCGGATTGGCCGACGACCTCGCCGGAGGCCCCGAAACAGTCGATCCAAGCCAGCTCGAACTGGCTGTCGAACTGATCACCGACGCCGAGCAGTGGGCCGGCTCGGACGCCGCGGACAAGGCGCTGGCCAGTTCCGAGCCGCTGGGCTGGCTGGTGTCCTTCCTGCTGCGGCCAGACCCCACCCGGCTGGCGCCCAGCCCACCCTTCGACGCCGAAGTGGCGGCGTGGCGGCTCCTGGTCGGGGGTTTCGAGGACCGGCTGCAGGTGCATTGAAGGTCCCCCAGCGGCAACTGCGCAGGGTGGTCTCCCGGTTGCAAGCAGCCCCGGCAGCCTAGCTAGGATCCGCGCGTCGGTCCGCCCCCTAGCGAAGGCGAAGCCCGTGAACAACAACTCAGCGACCCAATCCTTCGATCGGATGCGCAGCATGCTGGTGCGCGCCGCCGAAATCCGCGACAGCGAGCAGCAGCAGATCTTCGACGCGCTCGACGAGATTCACGCCCGGTTGGCTCCGCTGGAGTCGCTTGGTTCGGTCCGCAAGAGGCTCTCGGAGATGCCGGATCGCACCGAAGTCGGCGTGCTGGCCGCCCGGGTCGACCAGGCGCTGTCGAAGCTCGACGCGCAGGACAGCGCGGTCGCCGCGCTGAGCCGTGCCGTCGAGTCGATCGCCGACAAGCTGGCCAAGCCGTTCGCGGAGCTCGGTGGGCGACTGGACGGGATGGCAGGACGCTTCGAAGGCGTCGCCGGCCGGATGGACGGCCTGGAGGACCGGATCGCCGGCCTGCACAAGCGCATCGACGACATGGATCATCACCTGGATCGGCAGGACGCCAGGGTTGACGTGTTGCCCGCCGCCGTGCACGGGCCGGTGCGAGACCAGATCGGCGCCACCGAGACCGGGTTGCGCAGCCGGCTGGACGAGGTGGACAAGGAAGTGCAGGAGTCACTGGCAGGCGCCGTGGAATCCGTCACCCAGCGGCTGGATGCGCTGTCCAACCGGCTGGGCTCGATCGAAGAGGGCGTCGCCGGTCGCATCAGCTCGGTCGCCGAGCGCTTGGGTGCCCTGGATGGTGCGCTGGCGCACCGACCCGACGTCGACTCGCTGTTCGGCCTGATCCGGCGGGCCAATGAGGAGTCCGAGCTGCGCTACACCGCGCAGCTGGACGAGGCGATGGCGACCTTCGCGGAGATCATCATGGGCGGCACTGGGCCGGCTGTATTGCCTGCCACCGCACCACCTCCGCCACGGCCCGCCCAGCGCCGCACCCGCCGCCAGACCAAACCCGCCGAGGACAACGCCGACGCTGCCGAGGGCGCCGCCTCCTGAGTTGCACTCGGTCCGCGCACTCTGTTAGGCCCTCACAAGTCGAAGGCGTCCGGTAGCAGCTCATCTATCGAGCGGGTGCCATCTGGGGTGTCCAGCAGGCACTTCGGACCGCCGAGCTCGAGGAGGATCTGCCGGCTGCAGCGAAGGGGGCCCGCACGGCATCAGCAACTCGCCGGTGCCCGAGCGGCAGGCAACCGCTACGAATCAGCCGCCGCCGGACAGCCGTAGCTGCCCGGCCAACGCAGGTCGTCACCGACCGGCCAGCTAGCCTTCGCCCGGTGCGGATGGTTCATTTCCGAGTCCTGCTGCCGCTGATCGCTGCCCTGATTGTGGTTGTCGCGCTGGGCACGGTGGCTGCGCTGGGGACGGCAGCCGCGGCCGCGCAACCGGCGTGCTCGTCACAGATCGCCCCGCCTCCGCCGGTGGACTCCTCCGAGGTGCCGAGGCCGGGTGCCGCGACGCCCCCGCCGATGTCGATGCCCGATTCCCCGGTGGGTGGCCCGCGGATGGGCGAGTGCGGGCTGGTGTTACCTGACGCCCCCACTGCGCCTGATCCGCCGGCGGGGATCACCGCAATGTCCTGGTTGATCGCCGATGCGGATACCGGCGAGGTGCTCGCCGCCAAGGACCCCCACGCGCGAAACCGCCCGGCCTCGACGTTGAAACTGCTGACCGCCCTGCTGGCCGTCGATCAGCTCGCGCCCGACCGGGTGGTGGTCGGCACCCAGGCCGACGCCAACCAGGACGGCAGCCGGGTCGGCATCGGCCCCGGTGGCCACTACACCGTGCGACAGCTGCTCACCGGCCTGCTGCTGGCTTCCGGTAATGATGCCGCGCACGCGCTGGCGGATCAGCTGGGCGGGGTAGCTACCACCGTCCGGCAGATGAACGAGTTGGCCGCCAGATTGGGCGCACTGGATACCCGTGCTGCCACCCCGTCGGGATTGGACGGCCCGGGAATGAGCGCGTCGGCCTACGACCTGGCGCTGGCGTTTCGCCAGGTGCTCAGCCGTCCGCTGCTGGTCGAGCTGCTGGGCACCCGGCAGGCCGATTTCCCTGGTTTTGATAACCGACCTGGCTTCGTGGTCAGCAATGACAACAAGTTGCTCAGGAGTTATCCCGGCGCGCTGGGCGGCAAGACCGGGTTCACCGACGACGCCCGGCACACCCAACTCGACGCCGCGCAGCGCGGCGGGCGCCGCTTGATGGTGGTGTTGATGCGCGGTGAGCAACGGCCGGTGTCGATGTCCGAGCAGGCGGCCAGGCTGCTCGACTACGGGTTTGCGCTGCCCGCCGGCCACCCGGTCGGCAAGCTGGTGGACGGCGCCCCGTCACCCGAGTCCGGGGCGGCAGCCGCGCAGGGACCTCCCGAATCTCAACCTGCCCCGCCCCAGGTCCAAGCCCATGCCGCAGCGCAGAACTGGCCCGGCGAGTCCGGCGCGCTGCTGCCGTCGCTGCTGTGGGTCGGCCTGGGAGTCACCGTCCTTGGCGTACTGCTCGCTCTGACCGCCCGCCAGCGGCACCGCTGACGCGCGGTGCGACGGCGGTGATCGTTCAGCTGGCCGGGCTGCCCGGTAGTGGTAAAAGCTCGCTGGCCGCCGAACTCGTCCGCCGGCTGGGTAGTCGCGCACTGTTGCTGGACAAAGACCGGATCAGGCACGCACTGTTCGGTCCCGAGCACACGCTTTACGCCCGAGAACAGGACGACTTCTGCGTCGTCACGATGTTGCGTACCGCCGCATGGCAGCTTCGCCACACGCCCGGCTGCATCGTCATCCTCGACGGCCGGACCTGCTCGCGCGCGTACCAGGTCGCCCAGGTGCGGCAGTTCGCGGCCCGCACCCGGCAGCCGTTGCGACTCATCGAGTGCGTCTGCGCGGAGGCCACCACCGAGCAGCGCCTGCGGGCGGGCTGTGGCCGCAGCACGCACCTGGCCGCCAACCGCGACGTCGGGTTGTACCGGCGGCTGCGGGCCGCGGCCGATCCGATCCCGGAACCGAAACTGCGTCTGAGCACCGACGAGCCGCTGCGCGACTGCGCTGACCGCGCGCTGAAGTACGTCAACCAACCCCTGCCCACCGATCCCGACCGGGGCGAGCACATCGGAATCGACACATGACCGAACGAATACTCATCACCGGAGCGGCCGGCAGCATCGGCACGATGCTGCGGCCCCGGATGACCCGGCCGCAACGTTTCCTGCGGCTGCTCGACATCGCGCCGATACCCCACGTGCAACCCGGCGAACGGGTCGAGTCGGTAACCGCAGACATCACCGATCTCGATGCGATACGGCACGCCGCGCAAGACGTCGATGCGGTCATCCATCTCGGCGGAATCGCCTCGGAGGCCGACTGGGACCAGATCCTGCACGCCAATATCCACGGTACCTATGCGGTGCTGGAAGCGGCCCGACGTGCTGGCGTGCCGCGGGTCATCCTGGCCAGCAGTAACCACGCTGTTGGTTTCCATCCGTACTCCGAGGGGCTCGTACCGGATTACCTGTTTCCCCGTCCGGATACCTTCTACGGCGTCAGCAAAGCAACGAACGAAGCGCTGGGCAGCTTGTATCACGACCGGCACGGCATGGAGGTACTGTGCGTACGGATCGGCGCCTGCATCGACCGACCGCGAAATCATCGGATGCTGTCGATGTGGCTGTCACCGGACGACTGCGCCAGGCTGATGGAAGCATTGTTGAGCACGCCTGATCCGGGATTCCGGGTGCTGTGGGGATCGGCGTCGTCGAGGTAGGCGCGGGCTTGCAGGGTGAACAGCTCGGCGTAGCCGCCGCCGCGGGCCATCAGCTCCTCGTGGGTGCCCTGCTCGGTGATCCGGCCGTGGTGCAGCACGATGATCTGATCGGCGTGCCGGACATTGGCCAGCCGGTGAGTGATCAGCACTGTTGTCTTCGTTGATCCAGAGCGGCTCCCGTTGCCTGATACCCCATTCGCGCGGCGCAGCGACTGCAGGGACTGGAACACCGCGTGCTCGGCTCGGGCGTCCATAGCCGCGGTGGGCTCGTCCGCGATCAGTAACGGCGCGTCCCGGTACAGGCCACGGGCCACGCTGAATCGCTGCCACTGGCCACCGGACAGGTCGCA
Organism: Pseudonocardiaceae bacterium; assembly: GCA_035606945.1. Lineage (GTDB taxonomy): Bacteria > Actinomycetota > Actinomycetes > Mycobacteriales > Pseudonocardiaceae. Next base: position 11,998 of record DATNDR010000010.1, on the reverse strand, counting down.
CCCGTTCTGGAATTCCCGGGACAGCACGCTATTCCACCCATCGGGAAGTTCGGCGATCACAGCATCGGTGCCCGAGTCGGCGGCGGCGGCACTGAGCACGGCACCGTCGGGGTCGGGGCGCTCCAGACGGCCGATGCGGACGTTGTTCTCGGCGGTCATCGGCCACTCAATGGGGTCCTGCAGCACCACCGCGACCTGGGAATGCAATGCCCGCTGATCGACACCCGCGATGTCGACTCCGTCCCAGGTCACCTTGCCCTGATCGGGCAGGTACAGCCCGGTGATCACTTTCGCGAGAGTGGTTTTGCCGGAGCCGTTCTCCCCGACCAGCGCGACGACCTGTCCGCGCCGGATCGCGAGGCTCACCCGCTGCAAGGCGGCCTCCTTGGCCCCGGGGTAGCTGAACGACACCCCGTGCAACTCGATGAGCTGCGGATTCTGTGGCAGCTGCGGCACGGTCACCGTCCGGTGGTAGCCACGGGCCTGGGTCAGGCAGCTGGTCAGCATGTCCAGGTAGAAGCCGTGCTCGAACAGACGGTTGGCGGCGAACACCGTGGTCGACACCGCGGTAGACGCGGTGCGCATGGCGACTGCGGCCGCGCCGGCCAACGCCAGCGGCATGACACCGGCGTAGAGCAGCACGCCGAGCACGGCGTAGGCGCCCGCGGTGCCGATTCCGGCCAGCGCGCGCCCGATCAACCGGATCACGGTCTTGCGGTGCTCCACGCTGACGGCTTGCGCGGTGAGTTGGGTTCCGATGCGGCGATGCTCGGCGAGCAGGGTGTCCTGGGTGGTGAAGGCGCGGACCTCGGCTGCCTCGCGCCGGTTGGTCATCAGGTCGCCGACGATGTTCATCCGGCGGGTGCGCGAGATCATCCGCACGAACGACTCGTACGACAGCATGGCCGCCCGCATGCTGGCCCACCCGTTGGGCGCCGCGGCCAGCAACACCACCGGCGCCAGCACCGGGTTGAGCAGGCCGGCAGTGATGATCGCAGCGCCGAGCGAGATCGCCGAGCTGAGCAGGTTACCGGCGTCGGCAACGCCCTGGGTGACGCTGATGAAGCCCCGCCCGGACGTCCGGCGGACCAGTTCGACGAAATCCGCGTCATCGAAGGCGATCAGGTCGGCGCCGACTACCGCCGCGTGCAGTTCGTTCTTGGCGCGCAGCTCCACCCGCGGGGTCAAGACCGCCTCCACCGCACCGACCGCCGCGTCCAGCACCCCCCGGACCGCATACGAGGCCATCACCACCAGCAGCGCCGGCAACGCCGCGAGCACCCGCTGCGGGGTCGGACCCTGTTCGAGTAGCCGGGTGAGCACGTTGGCGGTGGCCAGCAGACCGAATGCGGTCGTGCACCCGGAGGCGAGCTGGACGGCGGCGGCGAGCAATGTCAAGCGCGGTGACGTCTGCCAGGCCAGGCGGACGATCACGGCCAGCGCGACCGGCGCTCTGCGCAGCATCCGGCCGGTGCCTGAGCTGGCCACCGTCTCGGCGGCCTGCGCCCACCACGGGGTCTTGAGGTCGTCGACGCCGATCAAGGTCGGCGGGGCGTCAGGTGAGCCGGCGGCGGTGCTGCGCCTGAGTCGCATGATGGCCTCCCGGCAGCAAGCATGCCTGCCGCGCTAGCGTGGCGTCTCGTGAGTAACGTGCGCGCGGGCCTCGTGATCACCGGAACCGAGCTGCTCAGCGGGCTGATCACCGACCGCAACGGGCCGTGGCTGGCGCAGCGGCTGGGCGAGCTGGGCGTCGAGGTGGCGCACCTGATCTGCGTCGGCGACCGGCCGGTCGATCTGGCCGCGGCGTTGCACTTCCTTGCCGACCAAGGCGTCGACCTGATCGTCACCAGCGGCGGGCTGGGCCCGACCGCGGACGACCTGACAGCGGAGATTGTCGCCGCCTTCGCCGGAGTGCAGCTGGAACTCGACGAGGCGATGGAACAGCAGATCGCCGCCATCCTGGTTCGGTTTCGCCACCTGTCGACCTTCGACGCCGAGGGGCTACGGGCGGCCAACCGCAAGCAGGCGATGGTGCCCCGAGGAGCAACGCCGCTGGACCCGGTGGGCACCGCACCCGGGCTGGTGGTGCCGGTCGAAGGCGGACCCACGGTGATCGTGTTGCCGGGGCCGCCGCGGGAACTGCAGCAGATGTGGCCCGCGGCCTTGGCCACCCCGCCCGTTCGGAAGGTGCTGTCGCGCACCGAGCCGTTCGAGCTCGCGCAGCTGCGGCTTTTCGGCCTGCCCGAATCGCAGATCGCGGTGACCTTGCGGGAGGTGGGCGACAAGCTGGACCTGACCCCGCTGGAGATCACCACCTGCCTGCGGCGCGCCGAGCTGGTGATCGACATCAGGCATCGGCCGGGTGCCGAGGCGACCCGCGACGCGTTGATCGAGGCGATCCGCACCCAGCACGCCCGGTACCTGTTCTCCACCGACGGGACGTCGCTGGACGAGCAGGTCGCGCGCCTGCTGCGGGGCCGGCGGATCGGGCTGGCGGAGTCGTGCACCGGCGGGTTGCTGGCCGCCCGGCTCACCGACTTGGCGGGCTCGTCGGACTACGTCACCGGCGGCGTGGTGGCCTACTCCAATGAAGCCAAGACGCAGCTGCTCGGGGTACCGGCGGCGCTGATCGAGCAGCACGGAGCGGTGTCACCGCAGGTGGCCCTGGCCATGGCGGACGGGGCGCGGGAACGCTTCGGTGCCGGGATCGGGGTGGGAATCACCGGCGTGGCCGGTCCCGGTGGGGGCACCGACGCCAAACCCGTCGGCTACGTGTGCCTGTGCGTGACCACCAGCGACGGCGCGACACTAGCCGGCGATCCGGTATTGCCCGGCGACCGCGCCGAGATCCGCAACCGGGCGGTGACCGGCGCGATGCACCTGCTGCGGCGCCTGATCTCGGGTGCGGCTTGAGGATTCAGCGCAGCGCCTTGCGATCCGGCTTGCCCTTGACCGCACCGTAGACCGCCGAGCCGATCAGCACTACCGCGCCGATCACCAGCGCCCAGAACAGCAGCTTGAATGCCAAGCCGAGCACCCAGCCCAGCACCGTGAAGGCAATCCAGATCAACGCAACAACGCCGAGTACCTTGATCAGGGTCTGCATGCCGGTCTCCTCATCTGTGGCGCACCTGCGTCCAGTAGACACCCATCCAGCGCGTGGCCGTATCGGGGTGAACCCTGGCCCGCGCTAGGTAGTTGCCGGATCCGGCGGCCCGCCGGCCTCGCGCTGGCCCGGCGAAGGTGCATAAGCCTCCATAAGGCCCTTCACGGGCGGGTTGGCGGGCGCCGGGCGGCGCTGCTCGGGGATCTGCGGTCCTTCTGCCGGTACCTGGCGGACCACTGCTGCCCAGGCGGTGAGGAACAGCAGGAACCGGGAGACGAAGTAGGCGAACACCATCAGGCCGATCACCGGACCGAACAGCTTGCCGGTGGGGCTGGCCGTGACGCTGTCGAGGTAGATGGCGAAGGCCTGCTTGAGGATCTCGAAACCGAGGGCCCCGAACCAGGCGGCGCGTATCGCCCTGCGCAGTGGGACCGGCTGGCGCGGCAGCCGGGCGATCACCCAGAGGAACACCAGCCACATGCCGGCTATCGACGCCGCCACGGCCAGGGCGGTCAACACCAGCCTGGCTGCGGGGAGGTGGCCGAGGCCGGTGGCGTTGAGCACCGCGCCGGCGAAGGCGGTGCCGGTGCCGGTGACCGCGAAGGACATCACCAGCGCCACGCCCAGCCCGAGCAGCGCGAGCAGATCGACCACCTTGGTCCGCAGGAAGCTCTCAGCCTCGGGCGCCTGATCCCCTGAGCTTGCGCTCCACTGCTCGGTGAGCGCCTCGCGCAGGTTGCTCATCCAGCCGAGCCCGGAATACAACGCGCCGAGCAGGCCGATGATCCCCACACCTTGCCGGGAGGCGATCGCCCCGTCGATGACCTGGTTGAGGGTTGCTCCCAAGTCGCCGGGCGCCGCCGTCTGGACCTGATCCTGCAGGTGGCCCAGCAGTTCCGGGTTGCCGGCGAGCACGAAACCGGCGGCCGCGAAGGCGATCATCAACATCGGCACCAGGGACAGCACGCTGAAGAAGGTGATCGCCGCGGCGTAGTGGTCACCGTGGTGGTCGGAGTAGGACCGCCCGGCGCGGAGCAGATGATCCAACCAGGGGTGACGTCGCCGGTAGCGCTCCAGGATCCCCCGCATGCCCACTCAGGCTAGTGGGCGATCGCGGATTCAGCCTGTCGGCGGCAGGAAACCCACCCGGTCGTACACCGTGCGTACCGTCTCGGCAGCGACTTCGCGGGCCCGCTCGGCGCCCCGGGCCAGCAGCTTGTCCAGTTCGGCCGGGTCGTCGGTATACCCGGCGACCGCCTGGCGCAGCGGGGTGACGAACTCGGCGAGCGCCTGCCCGACGTCGGACTTCAGCGCGCCGTATCCCTGGCCCGCATACGCCGCGACCAGATCGTCGATGCTGCGCCCGGACAGCGCCGAGTAGATCACCAGCAGGTTCGACACGCCAGGCTTGCCGGCTGGGTCGTAGTAGATCTCCCGTCCGGTGTCGGTGACCGCCGAGCGGATCTTCTTGGCGGACACCTTGGGGTCGTCCAGCAAGTCGATCACACCGGCGGGTGCGGAGGCCGACTTGCTCATCTTCGCCGTCGGATCGGCCAGGTCGTAGATCTTCTCGGCGCCCTTGACGATGTGCGGGGCAGGCACCGTGAAGGTCGCGCCGTAGCGGGTGTTGAACCTGGTCGCGAGATCCCGGGTGAGCTCGATGTGCTGGCGCTGATCCTCGCCCACCGGAACCTGGTCGGCCTGGTACAGCAGGATGTCGGCGGCCTGCAGGATGGGGTAGGTGAACAGCCCGACTCCCACCCGGTCACCGCCCTGCTTGGCGGACTTGTCCTTGAACTGCGTCATGCGGGACGCCTCGCCGAAGCCGGTCATACATTCCAGCACCCAGGACAGCTGGGTGTGCTCGGGAACGTGGCTTTGCACGAAGACCGTGGACCGATCCGGGTCGACGCCCAGGGCCAGCATCTGGGCCGCCGCCAGCCGGGTCCGCCGGCGGAGCTGCACCGGGTCCTGCTCGATGGTGATCGCATGCAGGTCGACCACGCAGTAGAACGCCTCATGATCGTCCTGCAACGCGACCCACTGCCGGATGGCACCGAGATAGTTGCCGAGATGGTAGGAGTCGGCGGTGGGCTGGATGCCGGAGAGCACCCGGGGGCGACGGTGAGTGACATCAGGCGACATAGCGCGATTGTCGCAGCTGGCGTCAACCCCGCACTCAGCCACAGTCGCTTCCCGGCGTCGGGTCGAGGAACTCGGCCGTCACCCAGCGGTCCGGCGCAAGCTGCCGGAAGCCGTTGCGGATCGTCCGGTCGGCCGAGACCACCTCACCTTTGTAATAGGTGTCCACTACGGGGGCGTTTCCGTCGGGGCTGGACCGCGCGTTGAGCACATCGGCGGTGACCGTCACCGTGCAGGGTCGGGCACCGCCGGTGGTACTGGTGCTACTGCTGCCGCTGGTGGTCTGGCTGTCATGTTCGGAGATCAGCAAAACGACGCCTATCAGCACCGCTCCGCCAATGATCCAATGCTTTGCCGACGCCACTTGTCACTCTCCGCCACCTAGGCTGTGATCAGCTTATTGTCACCGGCCGACGACCTGCCGCAAGCCCTGATCGAGCTCGTTCAGGAAGGCCTCGGTGGTCAGGATCGGGGTATCCGGGCCGATCAGCAATGCCAGGTCTTTGGTCACCTTGCCGCTTTCGACGGTGTCGATGCAGACCCGTTCCAGGGTGGTCGCAAACTGGGTCACCGCCGGCGTGGCGTCCAGCGTGCCGCGGTGACGCAGACCGCCGGTCCAGGCGAAGATCGACGCGATCGGGTTGGTCGAGGTGGGTTTGCCCTGCTGATGCTGCCGGAAGTGCCGGGTGACGGTGCCGTGCGCGGCCTCCGCCTCGACGGTCCGACCGTCCGGCGTCATGAGCACGCTGGTCATCAGGCCCAGCGAGCCGAATCCCTGCGCGATGGTGTCGGATTGCACATCGCCGTCGTAGTTCTTGCATGCCCAGACATAGCCACCGGACCACTTCAGCGCGGCAGCCACCATGTCGTCGATCAACCGGTGCTCGTAGGTCAAACCGTTGGCCTCGAAATCGGCCTTGAATTCGGATTCGTAGACTTCGGCGAACACGTCCTTGAACATTCCATCATAGGCTTTGAGGATCGTGTTCTTGGTCGACAGGTAGACCGGATATTTACGGGCCAAGCCATACCGCAGCGCCGCCCGGGCGAAATCCTCGATGGATTTACGGTAGTTGTACATCCCGAGCGCGACACCGCCGCCCTCACCGAACCGTGCCACCTCCATCTCCAGCGGCTTGCCGCCGTCGTCAGGGAGGTATGCGATCGTGACGGTACCCGGTCCCGGGACGACGAAGTCGGTGGCCTTGTAAATGTCAGCATAGGCATGGCGGCCGATGATGATCGGCTCGGTCCAGTGCGGCACGAGGCGGGGAACGTTGGAACAGACGATCGGTTCGCGGAACACCACACCACCGAGAATGTTGCGGATCGTCCCGTTGGGTGAGCGCCACATCTTCTTGAGACCGAATTCCTCGACGCGCGCCTCGTCGGGCGTGATAGTGGCGCATTTGATGCCCACGCCGTGCCGGGCGATCGCATGTGCGGCGTCGATGGTGATCTGATCATCGGTGGCGTCCCGCTGCTGAATAGCAAGGTCATAATAGTCGAGATTGATATCGAGATAAGGCAGGATCAGTTTGTCCTTGATGAAGTGCCAGATGATTCGGGTCATCTCGTCACCATCAAGCTCGACCACCGTGCCCACTACCTTGATCTTGCCCACCGGTCGGGCGCTCCTCTCGACTGACGCCGTGAAGATGCCAGCCTATGCGGTACGACTGACGCTGCGGTGTACGGCCGCGCAGAATCAATGCCGGCGTTACTGTGCGGTAGCCAAATCTGCTCGACGGACAGCGCCATCCGGCTAAGGTAGTCCGGCGTGCCCGCCTGCTACCTGCGGCTGATTCGTGCCGGCTTCCAGCGGTACGCCACTTACCGGCAGGCGGTCGTCGCGGGCATGGCGACCAACCTGGTGTTCGGCTTCATGCGCTGCGCGGTGCTGCTCACGGTGTTCGCCGGCAGCGTGCAGGTGGCCGGCTACGACCCGTCCCGCACCGTCACGTTCGTCTGGATCGGTCAGGGGCTGATCGCGGTAGTGCTGATCTGGGGGAACACCGATTTCGGGGAGCGGGTGCGCAGCGGTGACATCGCAATTGATCTGCTCCGCCCGATCGATCCGCAGGCCGCGCTACTGGCTGAGGATCTGGGCCGGGCGGGCTTCGCGCTGCTGACCCGGTTCACCGTTCCGCTGCTGGTCGGGGCAGCTTTGTTCGATCTCACGTTGCCTGCATCGGCGCTGCGCTGGGCGGCGTTCGGACTCAGCGTGCTGCTCGCCGTCCTGGTCAGCTTCGCGATCCGGTTCCTGCTGAATCTGGTGGCGTTCTGGCTGCTGGACTGGCGCGGGTTACTGTCCGTGCACGCCGTGGTAGCCGGCGTGCTGGGTGGGCTGGCGATCCCGATCGCGTTTTTCCCCGGATGGGCCAGGGTGGTGATCTGGGCAACACCGTTTCCGGCCATGCTGCAGGCACCGATCGACATCGCCATCAGTCACGGCTCGGCGCTACCGTTGCTCGCCCACCAGCTGGCCTGGGCGGTGGTGCTGCTCGCCGCCGGACGCCTGATGCTGGCCAGGGCAGTGCGGACGCTGGTGATCCAGGGTGGGTGAGCACCTCGTGGTCTACCGCAGCCTGGCCGCCGCGTCGGTCCGCAGCCAGTTGGCCTACCCGACTTCCTTCGCGTTGCAGTGCCTCGCGCAGGCGCTGGTGCAACTCGAGGACGTGGCGGTGGTCCTGGTGCTGTTCTCCCGGATCAGCGCGATGGGCGGGTTCACCCTGCGAGAGGTGCTGCTGGTCTACAGCTTGGCCGGCATCGCCTTCGGCCTGTCCGACATGCTGGTCGGGTCGCTGGACAACGTCGGCCGGTTGGTGCGCACCGGGACGCTGGACGCGCTGCTGCTGCGCCCGCTGCCCGCCATCTGGCAGATCTGCCTATCGGATTTCGCGCTGCGCCGCCTCGGCAAGATCGGCACCTCGGTCGCCGTGCTCGCCTACGTGCTGGCCAGCTCGGACATCTCCTGGACGCCGCTGCGCGTCGCGATACTGCTGATCACCCCACTGACAGGGCTGGTGCTGTTCGGCGCGATCTGGGTGGCGGCCAGTGCCACAACGTTCTGGCTGGTAGAAGGTCAAGAACTGCCCAACACGGTGACCTACGGCTCCGGGATGTTCACCTCCTATCCGGTGTCGGTGTTCTCCGGCTGGCTGCTGCGGCTGATGGCGTTCGTGGTGCCTGGCGCGTTCGTCGCCTACTACCCGGCGCTGGCGATCCTCGGAAAGCCCGACCCGCTCGGGCTGCCGGCGGTGCTGCAGTACAGCGCACCGCTGGTGGCGGTGCTCGCGGCCGGCGTCGCCGCCGTGATCTGGCGTGCCGGGCTCCGCCACTACGTCGGCACGGGATCGTGAATGGCGGCGCTGATCGAGCTTGACGGGCTGCGCCGGGAGTTCCGGCGCCGGCGCGGGATCCGGCTGGCCGCAGTCGACGGGGTGACGCTGTCCGTCGCGCCCGGCGAAGCGGTCGGCCTGCTGGGACCGAATGGAGCCGGCAAGTCGACCACGATCAAAATGCTGACCGGGATCCTGGTGCCCACTGCCGGCCGGGTGCAGGTCTGCGGATTGGACCCGGTGCGGCATCGCCGCGAACTGGCGCGGCGGATCGGCGTGGTGTTCGGGCAGCGCAGCCAGCTGTGGTGGGACCTGCCGCTGGCCGAGAGTTTCGCGCTGCTGCGCGCGATCCACCGGGTGCCGCAGGCCGAACATGCCACACGTCTCGAAGAGTGCGTCGAGCTGCTGGAGCTGGCGCCGTTCCTGGCAACTCCAGTGCGGCAACTCTCGCTGGGCCAGCGGATGCGCGGCGAGGTCACCGCGGCGCTGCTGCACTCACCGCAGCTGCTGGTGCTCGACGAGCCGACGGTCGGCCTCGACCTGATCAGCAAGGAGCGGCTGCGGGCATTTCTGGCCCGCGCCAACGCCGTCGAGGGGGTCACCCTGCTGCTGACCACACATGACCTGCCGGATGTCGAGCGGCTGTGCCGGCGGCTGGTGGTCATCGACCACGGCCGGGTACTGGTGGACGGCACGCTGGATGAGCTGCGCAGGCGCTTCGGTGGGGCCCGCCGGCTGGTGGTGGACCTCGAGCAGCCGGCCGCGGCACTCGATGGGCTGCCCGGCGTTCTGGACGTCACGGTCGAGGCGGGTGGTCTGCGCCAGCAGCTGGCCTTCTCCGCTGAGCACACCAGCGCCGCCGAGCTGATCGCCGCGGTGGTTTCCCGGGTGGCGGTGCGCGACCTGTTCGTCCTCGAACCCTCCATCGAAGACGTCATCCGCACCCTGTACAGCACCTAGCCCCTTACCCCGACATGGAGACATATCGACTCTAAGTTAGCCCAGATACCTCCAGCCACACCATCGCGCCAGCGATACCCCCGAGCTCAGGCGCAGCAGTAGGGCGCAGTAGGGCGTAGTAAGACGTAGGAGGGCGTAGTAAGGCGTAGTGGTACGGTGGTGTAGTGTTCCGCACCGTAGCGGTACAGAAAGAAATAGACGGGGCTGGACCCGTAAAGGCACCCAGCCCCCACCGGAAGTGATCGTCAGCTGTGTAGGCCCCACGCCATACGTACAGCTTCGAAGATCACTACCAGCAAAATCCTGATCACATCTACTGTGGTCAGGCCCTGCCATAATACTGGTCTCTTGCGAGACCGATGCCGTCGTTCTGGCATCTTCATTCCTTTCTCTCGCCCCCCGGGGGTGCGAGAGAAAGATCACCAACTGCCAGCTACCCGGCAGCTATGGGGAAAGACTACCAATAGTGGATTGCGGACCGACCGGACACTTAACGAACGAAACGGCAGGCGTGACCAACGGTGAAGACAGCCGTAACGGAGTTAACGGTCAGTACCTAACCGCAGTGGATATCCAGGGGTGATTACTATTGGTCCTCTAACAACCGCGCTCCGTGACTCGCCCAAACGAGTAACACCCTGACCGACTGGTCCCACCATCGCTGCCGGCGGAGCGCGGCCGCACCACCCGCTTACGTTGCACGGGCACGGACAACCCTGTGTCCGCGCTTCCCCTACACCATCACCGGCGTGTCACCGCGCAGACACGCCGCGTCACACGACTATGCCGGAGCCCTGCCAGACACCCACTGCTGCAACGCGGGCATGCCGATCCCGGACTGATGGGTAAGCACTCGGCATCGGCAAACGGGTAGGGAACGCTGGGAAAGCCAACGGCCCCCGTCCAGTGAACCGGGCGGGGGCCGTTGTTTGTTGATCCTCTAGTCGAACTGGCCGTCTTGGATAGCGCTAGTGAACGCGGTCCACTGCGCCGTGGTGAACCGCAACGCCGGGCCGGTGGGGTCCTTACTGTCCCGTACGGCCGATGGGCGGTCAGCCGCACCTGTCGCTCCTGCTCAACCCGTTCTTTCAGGTCACCGAGCCCCTCCCTCTGTGGCGTTGCTCTGGCGAAAACGGAAGACCGGCCGAATGGGTATCGAGATAACTATGAACTGGTCCAATTACCACTTGCACCCACTGAGTCTCGGATATCAGGGCAATTGCTCCCAAGCCGAGCGCCACGAGTATTTTGACCAAAGCGGGGATAATGATAGCAACCACTAGCCATACGATTAAGAGCCCCAACCAAAGAACCCACAGGGCGACCAATGCCTTTAGCCATTTAGGTGGCCAATTTCGACTTGAGGAATCGGTTGCCTGATGCCACATATACCTACCCAGGTTACCTACCATGGCACAAAACTGCAGGAGTGCTGAATCCGACCTACTTTCGGTATTGAGCCCTGGTGGTGTAGCGTCGGAAATACGCTCAGTCTGACGCCACGTAGCGTCAACACTATTGCTCTCTGACGCGCGAGATTCACTGGCGGACCTGTCCCGCGCTGGCTCGCCAGCAACCGGGTCCATACCAGGTAAACCTACTAGTCCAGGACCAACGAAGCGAACGTCCACCCCAGAGCGGGGGTGTTTCGCACGTCCACGCGCGCAGCAGCTTGATCGTGCCGTCGCGGTCCACGCCGCGCAGTTTTCATCAAGCGCCGGGCGTAGCCTTTCCGGTACCGCCTTCGCCGGTCTACGCGCTCCGGGGGTCGCTCCCCCGGGCTGCTCCCGGGGCATCGGCGGGGTAGGTCACACCTCGGCGAGGGGAGTGGCCGCGCAGGGGGCCGCACACGCTGACCATGAAAGGCGACGGTCCCCACCGGAATTGGCGGAGGCCGTTCTCTAGATTCGGATTAGTCGAACTGACCGTCGTGGATCGCGGTGGTGAACACCGTCCACGCTGGCCCGGTCACTGTCAATACTGGGCTAGCCTCACCCAGCTTGCTATCGCGTACGTGTACGCCGGGGGCAACCTCCACGCAGTTGCCCGTGCCACTGCTGTAGCTACTCTTATGCCACTCCATCACTCACACTCGTTCCCGCTGATGGTTGAACGAATAAGCCTGGCTGTCTCGTCAGGGTTCAGCGCTGTCGCTGCGAGATTCTCAAACGTGTCGATGTAAAACGCCACCTCCGCTGGCGCTTCGGCGTAGGCCGCAGTTCTGTATGCCTCTAAGTAAATCGTGTCCATTGCTGTTTCTGGGAATCGCAATGCGGTGAACGCGCCACGCATACCCGCGTGTGCTCCAGCAGCAAACGGGATCACTTGCACCGTGACGCTTTGCAGTGTGGCGACTTCGAGCAGGCGTGCTAGCTGGGCGCGCATCACGTCAGGTCCGCCGACCTGCCGAGTCAGCGCACCCTGGTCGATGATCGCTCGCACGGTGAGC
>DATNDR010000007.1:0-19360 GCA_035606945.1 Pseudonocardiaceae bacterium | reverse complement strand
GCTCACGACGAGCTCCTTGAGGTTGAGGATGACCTCGGTGACGTCTTCCTTGACCCCGGGGACGGTGGAGAACTCGTGGAGCACGCCGTCGATGCGGATGCTCGTCACGGCCGCGCCCGGGATGGACGACATCAGCGTGCGGCGAAGCGAATTGCCGAGGGTGTAGCCGAAGCCGGGCTCGAGAGGCTCGATCACGAACCGGGAGCGGAACTCGTCGACGGCCTCTTCGGTGAGGGTGGGACGTTGTGCGATGAGCACGGAAGGTGCCTCCTGTGTCTTCAGGCGACCGCTATATGACGCCTGACGGGTGCCACCGCCGAACGGTGGCGACCCCGGGCCGGATCTCTGTCCCCGGCCCGAGGGTGGAGCGTTACTTCGAGTAGAGCTCGACGATCAGCTGCTCCTGGACCGGGGTGTCGATGGCGCCCCGCTCCGGAAGCGAATGAACGAGAGCCCGCATGGACGGGGAGATGACCTCGAGCCACGCCGGGGTGGTGCGGCTGCCTGCCAGCTCACGGGCGATGACGAACGGGGTCATCTCGTGGCTCTTGGGCCGGATCTCGACGATGTCGTTCGCCGTGACGCGGTAGCTCGGGATGTCGACCTTCTTGCCGTTCACCAGGACGTGGCCGTGGCGCACGATCTGGCGGGCGGCGTCACGCGACGGCGCGAACTGCGCCCGGTAGACGACGTTGTCGAGCCGCGACTCGAGGATGCGCAGCAGCTCGTCACCGGTCTTGCCGGAGCGGCGGTTGGCCTCGTCGTAGTAGCCGCGGAACTGCTTCTCGAGCACGCCGTAGATACGCGCGCACTTCTGCTTCTCGCGCTTCTGCAGCAGGTACTCGCTGTCCTTGGTGCGGCCGCGACCGTGCTCACCCGGCGGGTAGGGCCGGATCTCGATCGGGCACTTCGGGGTGTCGCACTTGCCGCCCTTGAGGAAGAGCTTCATCTTCTCGCGCCGGCACAGGCGGCAGTCGGCTCCGGTGTAACGGGCCACGATTCTCTACCTCGTTCGTCTCGTCAGGAGCCGGTCAGACCCGGCGGCGCTTCTTGGGGCGGCAGCCGTTGTGCGGCTGCGGGGTCACGTCCTGGATGGTGCCGACCTCAAGGCCGGCGGCCTGCAGGGATCGGATCGCCGTCTCGCGGCCCGAACCGGGGCCCTTCACGAAGACGTCGACCTTCTTCATGCCGTGCTCGGCGGCCTTGCGCGCGGCATTCTCGGCGGCCATCTGCGCGGCGAACGGGGTGGACTTGCGGGAGCCCTTGAATCCCACGTGGCCGGCCGAAGCCCACGCGATCACCGCGCCGGTGGGGTCGGTGATCGAGACAATCGTGTTGTTGAACGTCGACTTGATATGCGCGTGACCATGCGCGACGTTCTTCTTTTCCTTGCGCCGTACCTTCTTGACACCGGTACCGGTTCGTGCTCTGGGTGGCATGCGGGTGAACTCCTACAAGGGTCTGAGGGGGCCTGGGTGGCCTGGGTTGCTACTTCTTCCCGGCCTTCTTCTTGCCGGCGACCGTCTTCTTCGGACCCTTGCGGGTACGGGCATTGGTCTTGGTTCGTTGACCGCGTACGGGCAGCCCGCGGCGCCACCGCAGGCCTTCGTAACAACCGATCTCGATCTTCCGGCGGATGTCTGCCTGGACCTCGCGACGGAGGTCTCCCTCGACCTTGCAGTGTTCTTCGATGTAGTCCCGCAGCTTGATGAGGTCCTCATCGGAGAGATCCTTGGAACGCAGATCGGGGCTCACCCCGGTGGCGTCGAGGATCTCGTGCGAGCGGGTACGGCCGATACCGTAGATGTAGGTCAGCGCGATCTCCATCCGCTTGTCGCGGGGAAGATCCACGCCGGCGAGTCGTGCCATCCGAGGCGGGTCTCCTGTCTCGTCGTCACCAGGTCTGCTCCCCGTCCGTCCCGCATGGCGGCTGCACCGCCTACGGGCCCCGGCCTGGCTCCCGGGGGTGACACCGATCCCGTCCGGATCGGCTGGCGCGGGGAGGTCGTCTCGCGCGGTCGATCAGCGACGTTCGTGCTCGCTCAACCCTGGCGCTGTTTGTGGCGCAGGTTCTCGCAGATCACCATCACCACGCCGTGGCGGCGGATCACCTTGCACTTGTCGCAGATCTTCTTGACGCTCGGCTTTACCTTCACGTCATCTCTCCTGGTCGCGGGGCCGGGCCAGCGCCCCGGGCCTTTAGTTGTGTGGTGGTGCCTTACTTGTAGCGGTAGACGATGCGGCCCCGGGACAGATCGTAGGGCGACAGCTCCACGACCACCCGATCCTCAGGCAGGATACGAATGTAGTGCTGACGCATCTTGCCGCTGATATGCGCCAGAACTCGATGACCGTTTTCCAACTCGACCCGAAACATCGCGTTGGGCAGTGGTTCCACCACCCGGCCTTCGACCTCGATCGCCCCGTCTTTCTTGGCCATGTCCTCCGCTCACTGTTCCTGCTCATGTCGGCCACGCCGCCGGGTAGCGGCTTTGCCGCGACACGGGCACACCCCAGCTCCATGACGTGCGGGAGGCGAGTGCGGAAAACGCACTGCTGAGCAGGGAAGCCTGCGCAGATACCTGCAGACACGCTGTGAACCAGCGCGGTGCTCGCGCCGACTACACAGTGTACGTCGGTGCCGCGCCGGACTCCAAACCGGCCCCCATGCCGCTGACCACCGGTTCTACCGGACCGACCGGCTCGTGCCGGGTGACGGACCCGGGGAGCCTTCGCTGGCCTCGGCGCGGCGCCCAACAGCGGCATGCAGTAGTCCGATGGCGACGAGTGTCCAGACGGTGAAGGCGATCCAGAAGAACACCAGCGAGACCGTCCCCAGGGACCGCATATGCAGTTGCGCGGCGGTCGCCGCGGAAGCTGCGGAATACATCCCGAGCGGGAACACCGCGGACCACCACGCGCCGTGGTACCGCAATGATCCCGGAATGTGGTCGGCCCGCCACACCTCGGCATAGAGCAGCACGGGTATCCACAAACTGGCCAGCACCCACGCGGCTAGCGTCACCGGCCGGGTCCAGGTCACCAGCCCGCTCGGCGCGTTGAGCATACGCACCGCGGCCAAGATGTGATCACCGGCCAGCGCCGTGATCGCGAGTGCACCCATCAAGATCCAGCTGTCCGGCGTTACCTCCTCGGGTACCAACGGCGCTGCCCGCGCGCGCCCTGCGATCAGCCAGCTGACCAGGAGGTAAAACACCATTGCCAGCACCCAGGCCAGGGCTGCGACCACCACCAGCGCGGGCAGCCGGACGTCGATGGCGAGGGTTGACGCGGTGGTGGCCAGACCTGCGGTGGCCACACTCGGCAGCAGCCACGCGCCACGGGCATGCGCGCGCAGATCCGCACTCGGCTGCGAAGCGACATCGACGCCGGCAAGGGGCACGAGCACGAGCCAGGCGGCGAGTGCGAGCCCGCCCAACAACCATCCAGCGGCAGGGTGATCGCCCCACCGCACGTCGAGCACTGCGCAGGCTGCGACGAAGGTGAACATCCGCAATGCGACGTCGGGATCACGGGTCAGCACCATGGCCCGAGCGGGTTGGGTCGCCGCCCGCAGCAGGAAACCCGCCGCCAACCCGGCAAAAGCGACCACGGCGAGGATGCTCAGCGCGAGACCGAGCCGCCAGTACCCGTGGTCGTATCCGGCCACGGACACGATGCCGGTAGCCATCACCACCGCGAATACGTCAGGTGGTGGCTCCAGCCCGGCGAACCAAGCGCCGGCCATCCGCCGGCCCTGCCCGGTCAAGGATCATCGACTGGCGATGTAAAGATCCCGCAGCACTCTCGATTCGAGTTGGATCTCGTCGATACGGTGTTTGACGACGTCACCAATACTGACCAGGCCGACCAACTGGCCTCGGTCGACAACCGGGAGATGACGGTACCGGCGCCTGGTCATCTGGACCATGACCTGTTCGACGCTGTCCTGTGGGGAGCAGACCGGAACGTGGCGTCCCATCACCTCGGCAACGGGGCGGTCCAGCAGCTGTCCCGGGTGGCGTTCCAATTCCCGGATGATGTCCCGTTCCGTGATCATGCCAGCGATCTGACCGTTGGACTGGGTGACGATCAGCGCCCCGATCCGAGGCGGCCCGGCCAGCCGGCGCAGCACCTCGGAGATGGTCGACCACTGCTGGATCGTCTGTACTGAGCGGCCCTTCTTGAGGAGGATTGCCTCGACCTTCATCGCTGATCCCCGTTCCACGTCGGCATCCTCGTTGCGACTGCGGTCAGCCACGGCGGCGCGCTGAGTCACCTCACTATCCGCAATCGTTGCGCTACTGCAAATTTATCATCGCGCGCACTGTGCGCGCAGGCGCAAAGGCCTACCGGGACGTGTTGTTCGCCACCCTCGTGCTCGTCTCGAGCAATCCGCGAGTTGCGTCCTGGATGCAGAAAGCGGTAATCGGAGCCTGAAAACGACAGTCGCCATCCAGGACGCGGGTTCGGCCGCCTAGCGGGCTGGCGGGCTAGGCCTTGACCGGCTCAGGTTCGGCGATGGGGTTGGCGCCGTGAATGGGGCCTTCCGCGTCGGCCAAGCGGGTCTGCGTGGCGGCACCACCCCAGCGCAGCGAGATGATCTCACCGGCGATGGAGACCGCGGTCTCCTCAGGGGTGCGGGCGCCCAGGTCCAGTCCGATCGGCGAGGCGATCTTGGTCATCTCTTCATCGGTGACACCGGCCTCGCGCAGCCGCCGCGCCCGGTCCTTGTGAGTCTTGCGCGATCCCATCGCGCCCAAGTAAGCCAGATCCAGCTTCAGCGCCTCGACGAGCACCGGCACGTCGAACTTCGGATCGTGGGTGAGCACCGTGATCACCGTGCGCTGATCGATCCGCCCGGCCTCGGCCTCAGCCTTGAGGTACCGGTGCGGCCAGTTCACCACGACCTCGTGCGCATCGGGGAAACGGCTCTTGGTAGCGAAGACCGGTCGCGCGTCGCACACCGTCACGTGGTAGCCGAGGAAGACCCCGATCCGGGCCATGGCGGCAGCGAAGTCGATCGCGCCGAAGACCAGCATCCGGGGAGGCGGTTGCATGGCGTTGACGAACACGTCCATGCCCTCACCGCGACGCTGCCCGTCCGGTCCGTAGTGCAGGGTGGCGGTGCGACCAACGGCAAGCGCACCGCGGACATCCTCAAGGACCGCCTCGTCGGCGCGCTCCGAGCCCATGGTGCCGGTATGCCGGTCGTTCCACACCACCATGCGCCGGCCGACCCGCTCAGGATCGGGGTGCGCGACCACGGTGGCGACGGCGACCCCTTCCTTCTTGGCCACCGACTCGGCCACCTCGTCCAACTCCGGGAAGTGGACCGGGTCCACCTTCTCGACGAACACATCGATGATCCCGCCGCAGGTCAGCCCGACGGTGAACGCATCGTCATCGGAGACGCCGTAGCGCTGCAGCACGGGCGTGTCGTCGGCCAGGACCTGCTGGCCCAACTCGAAGACCGCACCCTCGACACAGCCACCGGAGACACTGCCGACCGCCCGCTCGTCGGAGGTCACCAGCATCGACGCGCCAGCCGGGCGTGGCGCCGAGCGATAGGTGGACACCACCGTGCCCACCGCAGTGGACTTACCTTCGCGCCACTGAGCCACCAGTTCGTCGAGCACCTCACGCACCGCGGAGCCTCCCTAATCGAGTGTGGCCGATCGAGTGTGGTCGGGTTATGCCGCCCCTACTTCAGGGTATTCGGGTCGCCCGGTCTGTGGGTTCATCTCTCGATACACCTAATAGGCAAGACATCTCCGGTATCGAATCTGTTCCCCGCTGCGATCACGATCGATCCACGTCGACCCCACTGGCCAGATCGGAGCAGTCCACCACGATCAGGTCAGATCGGCCGGCGAGCCAATCCCGGGCCCCCCGGTCGCCCTGCGCGCAGGAGACGATGTCAGTCCAGTGCTGCCGGCCGAGCAGCACCGGATGCCCAGGTTGGCTGTCGAAACCTGCCCGGGCCACCACCGAGGGACTGGCCAGCGCGGCGAGCCGGCGGACTACGGAGGCGTCCACGTCGGGTAGGTCGACCAGGTGCACCAGCGCCGCGTTAACCTGCGGTGCCGCGGTACGACCGAGCTCAGCCAGGCCGGACCGCAGCGAGGCACCCATGCCTTCGGCCCAGTCCGCAGCCACCACGGTGCCCGCGGAATCGGGCACCAGCGGGATCACCTCATCGGCCTGCGCACCCACCACGACGAGCACCTGGTCACATCCGCCATCGGTCAACGCGGTGACCGCCCGCCGCATCCAGGCGCCTCCATCGACCAGCGCCTTGGGCATCCCGTAGCGCCGCCCGGCGCCGGCCGCCAGTAGCAATCCGGCGACCATGGTCGGATCCTGCCACGAACCGGGGGATCTGCGGCGATCGCGGGTTACCGGGCAGCGGAAAGATTTCCTCAAACCGCCGGCTTGCGCACGTACTTCTCATAGGCCGCCGCCGACTCGGCCGCCGCAGCCGCCGCGCGCTCAGCCGTCGACGGACCAACCACCTGCGCCGCGCGCGGGCTCTCCACATACTTCCGATAGGCGGCGGTCGCGGCCGCAGCCGCCGCCCGGGCCGCGGCCGGTCGCACATGTCTCTGGTATGCATCCGCCGCCCGGGTCGCAACCGGCCTGAGATACCTCTGGTACGCAGCGGCAGACCCGGCCACGTACTTGCGGTAGACGGTCGAGGGCTCAGCCACCTGGTCGGATTCCGCGGTCGCGCGGTCGGACGGTATCGGGGACGACGAGTTCATCAAGCCTCCACAATGGCTACTTACAGCGAGATTAAGCGGTCATGCATAAGGGTAGGCAAACCTAATAAGAAGTCAAATCCGCTGGCCTCGGCGAGGCACTAGCGCAGCGGTTGGCCGGCTTCAACCCGCTCAATCAGCTCGACCTCATCACCGACGTGCACGGCCGCACCGGGGGAATCCGGGATGAGGTTGATCGCGAACCACGCCTTGCCGTCCCACCGGCGGTGGCGCGCGAGCGTCATGAGCGGTTCTTTGCCCCTGCTCGCGGTGGCCGGGTCGATCGTGGTGAGCACGCAACGGTCGCAGGCTTTCACCGCCCGGAACCAGGCACCACCGATGCGCAGCACCCGCCAGCCGTCCTCAGCCCAGGCAGCTGCACCGGCGACGACCAGGTTGGGACGAAACCGCGTCATCGGCACCGGTCCTTCCGCAGCGCGCGGTCCCTCGGCGATGAGCTCGTTCAGCGCAGCCAGGGATTCCTCGGTGGCCAGCAGCAACGGGTAGCCGTCGGCGAACGACACCCGATCCCCCGCCCGGCTGTACCGGGGGTTGGGCCGGCGCCGGGTCGGATCGTCCAGGTAGACCAGCCGGACCGGTTGGCCGACCACCTCACTGAACCAGGCGTGCGCCTCGTCCGACGCCGGCGCGGCCGCCAGCGCACTGGAGAAGACTCGAACATCGGCCAGTGCCGAGCCGTCCGGGGTCCGCACCCGCAGCGGGTCGGCATCCGGCGCCCGCACCAGCAGCCCGCCGGCCTCGAATTCCGGGACGACCAGCACCAGGTGGGGATACTGCCGCGCCGTCACCACACCACCGTCGTCGCCCACCAGCATCCACCGCCGGTCACCGGCCAGACCCCACGGCTCGACCACGGCGTGAGTCACACTGTGGCCCCGGCAGGACTTGATCGGATACCGGTTGATCCCGGTCAGGGTGACGGCCATGGACGCCAGGCTTCCGGTCACTCCGGATCGAGGGCAACAAGCCACCCACTACGCTGCTGAAAAGCGAGTGCGGGGGCGCTGGGGCGGTGCCGGGCACCGGGGAAGCGAGCCCGCCGCCAGGACTAGCGTTCGGGAGAACATCGTGAGTATTCGCCCCGCACCTGCGGCAGTACGGACCTTTTCCATGGTGAACGGGCTGACGCTGCTCGGTGTGCTGCTGCAAGCGGTGTGGGCGGGCGCGTTCGTCGACCAGGCCGGTCGGAACCTGTGGGTCACGGTGCACGAGATCGGCGGCTTTGTGGTGGTCGTACTGTCCCTGGTCGCCGCGCTGGTCGCGGTTGCCATGCTGCGCCGGGCCGACCCGGCACTCACCTTCGGCGCCGTCGGGCTGTTCGTACTGATCGTGGTCCAGACCGGTCTGGGCGAAGCGATCACCAAGGCGGCCAGGCAGGAACTGATCGTCAGCCACGTGCCGCTCGCCATGCTCATCTTCGGCCTGGGCGTCTACCTGTCCATCGCGGGCGCCCGGCTGCGCCGCGCAGCGACGTGACCCGGGTCAGCGCAGGCTGACCCACCGGCCGGGGGTACGCCGCAGCGCCCGGATGATCTGCGGGCCAGTCCGTAGCGTCGAGTGTCCGCGCCGGCATCGAATGTCGTAGATCAGCTCACCGATGTGGCCCTTGAGGAAGTCCAGCCGCGCCTGCGCCGGTACGACACCCTCCGCGGCAGCGGTTGCGGCGGCCAGCTCCTGCTCGGCCAGCCGCAGCTGGATGGCCCATCTGCTGGGCGTGATCGGCTCACCCTCGGTCGAGCTGACGGTGAGCCTGCCGGCCCACGGCCGGTACATCGCGTCGGCAACGACGTCGTCGCATCGCGGGCACGTCAGCTGTTTGCTCACCATGGGGCCACCACATGCCGGGCCGCACGACAGCGCCGCCGATGGCGGTTACCTCGGGCGCGCACCGAGCCTGGACACACTTGGCAGAATATGCCCGAAGCGGGCCCATGCCGCTCATCTGAGGAACACGACCGGTCACGGCACAACCGATCGGTCCAGCCGAACTCATTACACGTCTCATACAGTCCGGCACTGTACGTTGCGGTGCCGCGACCGGATCTTGAGTCACCGACATCCCGGTACGAGTCCGGACCGGCGGTACGGGAGCGACTCGACACGCTCAGAGTGACGGTTAGTAGCCACGACGCTCACCAGCGCCGCGGCCCCACTGAGGCGGTGAGGAGCAGGTTGTGATCGCCGTGGCCGCGGCAGCGCTCGAGGAACAAACCCACACGATCGCGCGCAACTCGGTTACCGTCGCTGGCTGGACATTGGCCAGCAGGCTCACCGGGGTATTGCGGGTGGCGGTCATGGGGCCGGTGTTGGGCGCGACGTATTTCGCGAACGCCTTCCAGACCAGCTACCTGCTGCCGCACCTGGTGTTCACGCTGATCGCTGGGCCGGTGCTGGGCATGGTGCTGGTGCCTAGCGTGGTCCGCGCAGTCAGTGCCGGTGGCCAAGCGCGTGGCCGGGAGGTCTTGGCCGGCGTGAGTGGATGGCTGCTCACGATCGCGACTCTGGTGAGTGCGTTGCTGATGATCCTGTCCCCGGTGGTGGCGTGGACGCTCAACTTCGGGATCCCCGACCCCACCGCACGGGCGCGGGGAGGGTGGCTGACCACGCTGGTGGTGCTGCTGGTGGCTCCGCAGGTGGTGCTCTATGCCATGGTGCACCTGAGTACCGCCGCACTGCAGGCCAGCGGACGTTTTGCGCTGGCGGCGGGTGCCCAGGTGGTGGAAAACGCCATCCTGGTCCCGCTGGTGATCGTCGCCGGCTGGTGCTACGGGACCGGCCTCGACGTCGAGCACGTACCCGTCGGGCTGGTGCTCGTGCTTGGGGGTGGCAGCACGGCGGCCGTTGCGGTGTACGCCGCGCTCCAGCTCGCCGGTACGGCTCGGGTGGGGCTGCTGACCTGGCCCTCAATGCGCGGACGGCGCGACCCCGAGGTTCGCTCGGTGGCCCGCCGGCTGGTGCGTTCCATCGGCGTGGCGGGCTGGCCGGCCGCAGGGATGTACGTACTGCTCGCGCTGGCCGGCACGGTGCGTGGCGGCGTGTTCGTGGTGCAGCTGACCCACACCATCTTCTTCTCGCTGTCTTTCATCAGCGCCCGGGCAGTGTCGATGGCAGTGCTCCCCAAGCTGGCCCACGCCGCTCACCGTGACGATGGCGCCATCTTCGGCTCGCACTGGCGCCAGGGTCTGTCCTACGCGCTGATCGGCAGCCTGCCACTGCTGGTCCTGCTCGGGATGAACTCGGGGCCGACCGCGAAGCTGCTGGCGGCGGGCCAGTTGCGGCACGCCGCCTTGATCGGCCCGCTGGCCACCTGCATGGCACTGGCGGCGGTAGCCCAGCTGGTTGCCGGCATGCACGACCTGGGCCGCCAGGCGCTGTTCGCACGGCTGGAGGATCGCATCCCGCGGCGGGCGAGCGAGGCGGCCTTCGGTGTGATCATCATCGCGGCGGCGGTGAGCCTGCTGCTGCCCGCCGACGGCTCCCGCCTGATCTGGCTGGTGGTGGCAAACGTGGCGGGTGAGCTCGCCGCCGCCGGGATAGTGCTCACCCGGCTACGCCGGGCGATCCGGCCCGAAGTGTTCCTCGAACGCCGAAACCTGGCCCCGGCACTGGTAGCAACGCTGGCCATCGTGCCGTTGGCGGGCGCGATGCGATGGACCGAACAGATCCAGGCCGGCGACCGGCTCGCCAACCTGACGCTGCTCGCGCTCGGCGCAGCCGGCATTCTCGGGGTCTACGTGCTCGTGCTCCGATCCGTGACTCAATGGATCAGCGGCACACCTGAAGCAACGTGAAGAGCTATCGTCATTCTGTGACGAGCGTTGAGCAGACGGTGCTGGCCGAGGAGCTGATGACGACCATGGCCGCGCTGCGACGCCTGATCCGGCGAAGGGTGCCCACCGAAGTGTCCGGGCCGCCATTGCGAGGCGCGCATGTGGAGTTGCTGCAAGTCATCAAGAAGCAACCGGGTATCGGCATCGCGTCGGCGGGACGCGCCCTGCACCTGGCAGCCAACTCGGTGAGCACGCTGGTCAACCAACTCATCGACATCGGAATGCTGGTGCGCCAGACCTCGCCCGACGATCGCCGCGCGGCCCGGCTGTGGCTGACCGAGACTGCAACGCAGCGATTAGCCGCCGTCCGGCAGGTCCGCATCGACCTCGTCGCGAACAGCGTGGCAGCGCTTTCCGGCGCCGATCGCGAGGCGCTCACCCAGGCGCTTCCGGCGCTGCGCGCGCTGCTGGCAGCCCTTGAGGCGGAGGAAGGGCGCTGATTCTCCCATGGCGCTGACCCCCGCTCGCCACGCCGGAGCGGGCGAGGAGCTCACGATGCCTCGACAACCGAACGGGAGCTGCCGGCGAGTTCGAACGCCCGCCACATCGATGCGTACTTCCCCCCAGCGGCGACCAGTTGCTCGTGCGATCCGACTTCAGCGATCTGGCCACGGTCCAGCACGACGATCCGATCGGCCGCTCTGGCGGTCTGCAGGCGGTGCGCGATGACGACGGTGGTGCGGTCGTGCGCGATCCGCCGCATCGCGTCGGTCACTCGCGCCTCGGTGACCAGGTCCAGGTTGGAGGTGGCCTCGTCGAGTAGCAATACGGTGGGGTCGACGTGTTCGGCGCGGGCCAGCGCGATCAGCTGCCGCTGCCCCGCCGACAGCGAACGGCCGCGCTCGGCTATTTCGTGGTGGTAGCCGCCGGGTAGCGCGGCGATGAACTCGTGCGCGCCGACCGCGCGGGCGGATGCCTCCACGTCGGCGTCGCTGGACGCGGGCCGGCCGTAGGCGATGTTGTCCCGGATGGTCCCGGTGAACAGGAAGCTCTCCTGCGGCACGTAGCCGAGCTGGCGGCGCCATCCGCGCAGGTCCAGCGCGCGCAGGTCGCATCCGTCCACGCGCACGCTGCCGGTATCCGGGTCATAGAAGCGGGCGAGCAGCTTCATCACGGTCGACTTGCCCGCACCGGTCTGCCCCACCAGCGCAACCGTCTCTCCCGCCGCGATGCGCAGCTCGATGCAGCGCAGCGCCTCGGGTGGCTTGGCAGGCTGGACGTCGGCCGATCGCGGGACGCGGGGATCGGCCGGGCCGCGCCGCTCCCGGGTGAGTGCGCTGCCGTTCCCGGGCCAGGAGTCCGGCGCGGGATAGCAGAAGCGCACGTTGTCGAGCGCGAGTTCACCGCGGAATCGGGTGACGGGTTCGGGTCGTTCGGCCAGCGGGGTCAGCGGGTCCCGCCGCATCAGTTCAGCGATCCGCCCGACCGAGACCCGGGTCTGCTGCCAGGAGTCGAACACCTGAGACAGCTGCTGGATCGGCGCGAAGAACATGTCGATGTACAGCAGGAAGGCGATCAGCGCACCGGTGGTGAGTTGCCCGGATGCGATCAGTCCGGCTCCGGCGCCGAGGACGATCGCGTCCGCCCCGGCGGAGAGGAACTGCACGAAAGGGAAGTAAGTAGCCACCAGCCGCTGGGCGGCGACGCGGACGGCGAGATAGTCGGAGCCGAGCCGCTGGAACCGCTTCCTCGTCTCGTTCTCGTGGGTGAACGCCTGGGACTCGCGCACTCCGGACAGGCTTTCCTGGAAATCCGCGTTGACGATGGCGATCCGTTCCCGCGCAAGATCGTAGAGGTGGCCCGCCTTGCGTCGAAAGATCATCGTGCCGATGGCGAGCGGGACGACAACGGACAGCGTGCACAGGCCCAGCTCGGTGTTGATCAGCACCAGCGCGACGCCGACTCCCAGGAAAGTGACCAGCGAGACCAGCGCCGAGAGCAGGCCGTTTTCCATCAGCGATTCGAACTGGTCCACATCGGTCGTCATCCGGGTCATGATCCGGCCGGCCATCTCGCGCTCGTAGTAGTCCAGCGACAGGCGTTGCAGCTGCGCCCAGATCCGGATCCGCAGTGAAAGCATGATCCGCTCTGCGGTGCGGCCGGTGACGAAGGTTTCGCCGATCTGGTCCGCCAAGTTGGCCAAGGTCACGCACAGGAAGATCGTCGAGGCCACGAAGAGCGCCGCCTGCGAGCCGGCCGACACCCCGTTGTCCACGCCGTGCTTGACCAGCACCGGACCGGCCAGCCCGGCCAGCGCGTCGAGGATCACCAGCACCAGGCCGGCCAGCAGCGGCCGGCGGAACTCGCGGAGCAGCCCTGACAGCCGGAAGTGGCGGTCGGGCTGCGACTCCCGGGCGACGTCGGCAGCGTTCAAGGCCGGGAAGTCCCGCACCGGGGGCAGCGCCGCGACCCGGGCCAGCAGTTCGGGGCTCGGGGCGAGGTTGCGGCGCCAGCCGCTGCCCCCGCCCAGGCCCGGACCGATACTCGGCGCGCCGATCATGCGGGCCGCCGCACGGCTCGTGGTCGCGGCGTCCCGGTCGCTCACCCAGGCCGAGGCAGTGCGGCCGTCAAGGCCGGCCGGCAGCATCGCGAGGGTCTCGATCTGGTCGCAGATCTGCTCCCCGCTGTCGTCCAGTCCGGAGACCAGGGTGCGGTAGACGGCGCTGCGCGCGACCAGGTCGTCGTGCGTGCCCTGCGCCACGACCCGTCCCTGGTCGAGCACGATGATGCGATCAGCCAGGTGCAGGGTCGAGCGGCGGTGTGCCACCAGCAGCGTCGTCCGGTTTGCCAGCACCGTGCGCAGTGCGTCGTGCACGGCCTGCTCCACCGTGGCGTCGATGGCGCTGGTGGCGTCGTCGAGGATCAGGATCCGCGGATCGGCCAGCACAGCCCTGGCCAGCGCGATGCGCTGGCGCTGGCCGCCGGACAGGGTCAAGCCACGCTCGCCGACCATCGTGTCGTAGCCGCGCGGGAGCTCCTGGACGAAGCCGTGCGCCTGGGCGATCCGGGCGGCTTGCTCGATCTCGTCGTCGGTCGCGCCCGGGCGGCCGTAGCCGATGTTCGCTCGCACCGTGTCGGAGAACAGAAAGCTGTCCTCGAAGGCCACGCCGACCTGGCGGCGTAGTGACCGCACCGTCACGGTGCGCAGGTCATGCCCGTCGACCAGGACACTGCCGGCATCCGGATCCCGGAAGCGGGACACCAGCATCGCCAGGGTCGATTTCCCGCTGCCGCTGGGCCCGACGATCGCGACTCGTTCACCGGCCGCGATATGCAGGTCGACACCGCGCAGCACCGGGGGGCCCGCCCCGTAACCGGCATGCACGCCGGCGAAGGTGACCTCGCCACACAGCCGGGGCAATTCCACCGCTTCCGGGTCGTCGGCGATGGCCGGTGGCAGGTCCAGGAGCTGGAAGATGCGCTCCACCCCGGCCCGGGCCTGCTGGGCGATGCTGATGACACCAGCGAACTGCCTGGCCGGCGCGACGAACTGGGCGACATAGGTGGAGAACGCCAGGAACGTGCCGAGCGTGATCTCGTGGTGCAAGGCCAGCCACCCACCGAAGGCCAAGATGGCGACCTGACCAAGGGAGGGAATCGCCTTGAGCAGCGGCTGGTAACACGCTTGCAGCCGGACCGCGCGCATCCGTGCCCCGTACAGCGCCCTGGCGGCGTCGACGATGCGGCCGAGTTCCCGATCCTCCTGGCCGAAGGCCTTCACCACGCGCACACCGCTGACGTCCTCATCCACGATCTGCGCGACGTCACCTTCCCGCTGCTGGCCGTCCCAGCTCGCCGGGAAGACCCGCCAGCGCATCCGGTAGGAGACGACGACGAGCACCGGCGCGACGATCAGGCTGACGACGGTCAGTAGCGGGGACAGGGCGAACATGACCCCGAGCGACAGCACCATGAGCAGCACGTTGCCGCTCATGATCGGGAAGAAGTTGAGCAGGCTTTGGACGAGCATGGCGTCGGAATTCGCCCGGGCGACGAGCTGGCCGGTGGGCATCCGGCTGAGGTTGTCCAGGTCCATTGCCTGCAGGTGGTCGTGCATGGCGTTGCGCAGGTCGTACTGGACCTGCAAGCCGACCTGGCCACCCCGGTACCGGCGCAGGTAGGTGAACCCGAAGCTGGCCGCCGCGACGACGACCAGCAGCGCCAGCCACGGCCACAGCGGCGAGTCGTGGCGGAGGATGACCCCGTCGACGATCTGCCGCGAGATCAGCGGCACCAGCGTCTGGCAGGCGCTGCCGAGCAACGCGCCGGTCAGCGCGAGTGCCATGTTGCGCCGGTGGTCGAGCAGGTAACCGGCCAGCCGCCGGATCCATCCGGGCGGCCTGCGCACGATCAGCGGACCAGCCGGCCGAGTAGTGCAGCGGCGATGCTGATCATGACGGCGGAGGCCAGCGTCAGGACGGCGAAATCGAGCCCGAGGTGGGCGAGAGTGCCGATCAGCAACCCCCTCAGCCCGTCGACTTCATAGCCGAGTGGATTGACCAGGTTGAACACCTTCAGCCAGCCGGGCATGAGGTCCACCGGATACAGCGCGCTGGAGCCGAAGAAAAGCGGCATGGTGATGGCCTGCCCGATGCCCATGAGCCGGTCGTGGGTGAGGGCCATTCCGGCGATCGTGATCGATAGGCAGCAGAAAAAGCACGAACCAAGGCTGACCATCGCCGCCATCCCTAATAGTTTGAGAGGGTTATCGGTCAGTGCCACGCCGAGCACGGCGGCGAGGACGACCACCACGAGCGCTTGCACCAGGGCGCGTATTGACGCGGCGAAGGCCTTGCCGGTAACCAGCGCGATCCGCGGGGTCGGCGTGACCAACAATTTGGCCAGTACTCCGGCGTCGCGTTCCCAGATGACCTGGATGCCATAGAAGATCGCGATGAACAGCGCGGATTGGGCGATGATTCCCGGCGCGAGGTAGTCGAGGTAGGGAATGGTACCGGTGGGAATGGCCCGCAGCCGGGTGAACGTCTCACCGAAGATCAATAGCCACAGGGCCGGTTGGATCGCGCGGGTGAACAGCTCGGTGCGGTCGTGGCGGAGTTTCTGCACCTCGACCAGGCTCATGGTGGTGATCCGGGACAGCACGAGGCGGCCCAGGCCGATCGGGGTCTGGCTAGCCGAGCCGGTGAGCGGTACGGCGAGTTGCTCGGACATCGCGCATCCTTTCTCCCGCGCCTCCCGGACCACCTGAGCCTCCGGAGCTACCCCATTCGTCGCCGGTGACCGCCCGGAACACGTCGTCCAGCGAGGCGTGGGGCCCGACGCCGGCCTTGAGTTCGGCCGGCGTGCCGATGGCGCGGATCCGGCCCCGGTGCATCAGAGCGATCCGGTCGCAGTACTGGTCGGCTTCATCCATGTAGTGCGTCGTGACCAGGACAGTCATCCCGGTCTTCGCCCGGACTTCGACGATCCGCTCCCACACGCTGGCGCGGGCGATCGGATCCAGACCGATCGTCGGCTCATCCAGCATCAACAGCTGGGGCGCGTTGACCAGCGCCTGGGCCAGTTCCAGCCGGCGGATCATGCCGCCGGAGTAGGTACGTGCGGTGCGCTCGGCGACATCGGACAACCCCACTGACTCCAGCGCGGCATCCACGACCCGCCGCCGCCGGGCCCGTGGCACGTCGAACAGGCGGGCGAAGAGCGCCACGTTCTCCCGGCCGCTGAGCGCCCCGTCGGCGGACAGCTGCTGCGGCACATACCCGATCAATCGCCGGACCGCGAGCTTGTGGCGCGCCACGTCGACCCCGAAGACCTCGATCGTGCCGACCGGCGCCGGCAGCAGCGTGGTGATCATGCGCAGGGTGGTGGTCTTGCCGGCGCCGTTGGGCCCGAGCAGGCCGAACACCGTGCCGGCCGGGACGTCGAAGTCAATCCCGTCGACGGCCACCGTGTCACCGAAGCAGTGCCGCACCCTGGTACCCCGCACAGCAGGCAAGGTGGTCGGCGTGGTCATGAGTCCTCCAGAGCGTCGAGGGCGGCGAGTAGCGCCCGCAACGCAGGCAGCGCCTGGGCCAGTGCCTCGCGCTCGGTGGTGGAAAGGCCCGCCACCACCCGCGCCATGAGTTCCATGCGGGCCTGACGCCCCGCCGCCAACCGCTGCGTCGCCGTCTCGGTCAGCCACAGCCGGGCGGCGCGGCGATCACCAGGATCGGTATCCCGTACCAGCATCTGCAGGTCGATGAGCTGGTCCACCAGCGTGCTGACGGTATTGGCGGCCAGGTGCAGGACACGCGCGGCCGGCGCGATCCCGATACCTGGATGCTGCTCGATCACCCGCATGAGTTCCAGCTGGGCGCCCCGCAGCGGTGGCCCGGGCAGCGCTTGCTGCAACCGCCGGCGCACCAGGCGCCGCAGTGCGGCCACGGTCGCCATCAGCTCGTCGCCGAGCACCGTCGACTCGAGACCCGCCATACCGAGCACGGTACATCTTATTCAGAGCTAATCACAATAGAAGGTATCTGTGTCCATCCCGCGACTCAGCGTCGCCACCGCACCGACGGCCGTGGTGTCGAACGCGGCGACACCTGGGCGCGGAACACGTTCATGACTGCCTGCACCCGGGTACTCGAGCGGCATGGAACCAAGGCTGCGGACCCGGGACGACCACGACGACCCAGCACCTGACAACCCCGACTCAACCGCCCGGAGCGAGCACTTGACGTGGGCGCAGCGCTCGCTGCGGATGCGTAAATGGATCGCCGTCATCGGCGTGGCGCTGTGCATCTTCGTCACGGTCTTGTTCGTGCGGCAGGATGCGATATCGCAAGCCACGGCTTTCGGCGTCATCGGGTTGATCTCGCTGGGTTATCTGGGATGGACGGTGGCGGTCAAGAGCCGCTAGCGCCGGCGCTAGCCGTTACCCCGGCGATCCCAGCCGCGTTGTCACTAGGGGACAACGTGAAGGGACGTAGGGATGCGGTGCCTGCTCGCCTTCCCGGCGGTGGCCATGGCCGGCCTGCTCGCGCTGGCGGGCTGCACGGCCGGTGCCGCCAACCGCGCCGCCGTCCACCCGAAGCCCCCGAAGCTCACCACCGGCCCCGGCGTCACCGGCACAGGCATCACGCTCGGCGCCCTGGTCGACTACTCCGGACCGTTCGCCGATGGTGGCATCGCCGTGTTGCACGGCCAGCAGATCTGGATCGAGGACACCAACGCCGCAGGAGGAATATGCGGCCGCCGGATCACCCTGGAGATCCGCGACGACCGGGGCGATGTCGGGAAAGCGAAGGCCCAGTACACCGACCTCGAGCGCGAGGTGCTGGGATTCATGCAGATCCAGGGCGCCGCGACGGCTGCGGCCCTGCGCCAGAGCTTGGTCGACAATGAGACCACCGCCGTCGCCCTGTCGGCTTCCTCAGAGCTGCTGAGCAACCCGTACGTGATCATCCCGGCCTCCACCTATGACGTCGAAATGATCAACGGCCTGGCCGCTCTGATGGCCCAGGGCAAAATCCACGACGGCGACACCATCGGCCACATCTGGCTCGACGGTGAGTACGGCGCCAATGCGCTGCGCGGTGTGCAGTACTTCACGCAGCGGCACCACCTGACGTTGCGCGCCACCAAGGTGAGCGCCGCGTCGGATATGCGCGACGTGGTGTCCGGTTTCGCCGCTGAGCCGCGGGTGAAAGCGATCGCGCTGAGCACCACCCCGGCGCAGACCGCCTCAGCTGCCGCCGTCAACCAGCAGCTGGGACTGAACGTGCCGATGATCGCCAACAGCCCGGCGTTCACTCCTCAGTTGCTGACCGGCCCGGCTGCCGGGACGCTGGGCAATCTGTCGGTGGTGGCCAGTTCGGTGCCTTTCTCCGCGGCCATGCCCAAGGCCGAGCACGTCGCCGGCGCCTACCGGCAAGCCGGCTACCCGGAACTGCCCAACAGCGGGGTGCCCTACGGCTATGCCATCGCCACGATCTGGGGTCAGATCCTCAAGCGGGCCTGCACCAACGGCGATCTGAGCCGGCCCGGGATCCAGGAGGCACTGCGCCAGTTCAGCACCATGAGCACAGACAACCTGGTCACCGACCTGACCTTCGCCAGGCCCGGCTCTCCCGCCACCCGGCAGGACTATCTCGGCGTTCCCGACCCCGCCGTGCCAGGCGGGATCCGCCAGGCGTCCCCGCTGTTCGAGTCACCCGAGGCACACAGTTACGTAACCGCACACCAGACGTCGTCCTGATCACGGTCCGCCGGCATACCGCGTTCTGGATGCAGAACGCGGTTTCAAGAGCCCGGAAAACCGCGTTCTGCATCCAGAACGCGGTTTGGGAGGATAAGGAAACGGGGCCGGTCCCGGCGAGATGAGAGCGGCCCCGTTTCGGGTATAACGTGCGAGATCAGAAATCCATGCCGCCGCCGTCGGGCATACCGCCAGCGGGGGCCTTGTCCTTCTCCGGCTTGTCTACGATTACGGCTTCGGTGGTGAGGAACAGCGCCGCGATCGATGCCGCGTTCTGCAGCGCCGAGCGCGTGACCTTGGCCGGGTCGATGATGCCGGCCTTGATCAGGTCCTCGTACTCGCCGGTGGCCGCGTTCAGGCCGTGCCCTGGGGGCAGGCCACGGACCTTCTCGGCCACCACGCCACCTTCGTGGCCGGCGTTGATGGCGATCTGCTTCAACGGAGCCTCCAGCGCCACCCGGACGATGTTGGCGCCGGTGGCCTCGTCACCGGTCAGCTCCAGCTTCTCGAACGCCAGCGCACCAGCCTGGATCAGCGACACGCCACCG
>DATNDR010000132.1:0-135378 GCA_035606945.1 Pseudonocardiaceae bacterium | reverse complement strand
GATGCGGTGCCCATGTTGCTTGGGGAGGAAGGAATCGCGTAGCGAGCCTCCTCAAGATCGACACCCCACTTTACCCCCACATTGCGGCGGTACATGGTGGCAAATGTTCAGTACTGATAAGCGATTCCGATCGGTAAAACTGCAGCTAGCGGGCACTGTCGAGTAGTGTCCGGTGCAGACCAGTGGGTTCGACTCCGAATCGGAAGGTCGGCGGTTCGACCCCCACCCTGGCCGCAAAGCTGCTGGTAGCAGCTAATGCAAGTTAACAGCGAAGCCGGCAAGATTGACTCTCGCAACACGTCGTCTTGGCGCGACTCACTACGTTTGTTGTCAATCCAGCGCACGCCGCCAGCCCTGCCGGAGTTTCCCAGATCGTATGCAGAGCAGCCATGACGGACATCGAAACAGCCGTTGCGGATAGGTGACCGTGCTCACGTTCATGGATACGGTCGTAAGCCGGTCGTAAAGGGGTGCCTCTGTGGGGCTTGCTCAGTGTCCTCATCGGCGCGGCGCCGTGTCAGCCGACTCAAGCATCGCTGGCCGCCCGGCGAAGGGATCATCCGCTGACCACAGCTGTGGCCCTGACTCCGCGACGGCGGTTCTGTTTGGATTGCTGGCTTGGCGTGTCGGTGTCCGGCCCGAGCTGGTCGTGTAAGTGACCTCGCGGCAGCCTGTGTGCCGTTTGTCCGCGATCGACCTCATCGAGAAACGCATGCTTTTCCGGCTGCTAGTTCCCGCCTACCCCCGCCTTATCGTGCTATTTGGGCTTGCAGCGGCGTGGAACACAACCGTGCACGATGCTCCGCTCACTCGCCGGCATGGCCATCTTGTTTACCTCCTACCTGATCATCGCTCTTGTGGCCCGCTCGCGCGGACCGTGAGACCGACGCGGGTAGATCCAAGTGGCAGCGTCGCTCACAGTCGGTGAGACCATGCCCTTACCGACGGTGACCGGTCAGAAGCTGGGAGGGCGTATCTACGCTGCTATAGAGTAAAACCGACGGAAATAATCAGCGACCTGCCCCGAAAACGCTGGTCAGGCGGTCGCAGTTCTGTGACGTGCCCCCGGCACGGCACATACAGCATCCGCACGAAACCGTACCCGCTGCGAACTGCTGGTCTCTGCCACCGTCGATGTTGCGCGGTGTCGTCGTGAAAACAGTGCGCCTTGTTAACGCCGGAAAGGTCATCATCAGGTTGACGTCAGCATAGGTTGACGGGTTGAGGGACGAGAGCTACCGGCCTGCTGTCGACCGGATTGCCCATAAATCCTTTTGCCTTCCCGGCACGGCCCACACGGGGAGAGATCGAAGGCATTACAGCACGAACGGACGCACAGCGAAACTAGCTCGTGGAGCGATATGAGTGGGTGCCCTGCTACGGCTGCCTGCTGATTGGGAAAGGACGTGTGCCCGAATCCGGGTAAGATGAGGGATCGGACTTCATCGAGAAGTCTAAAGTTATGATTGCAGGTCCATTATTGGCATGGCTTGCACGCTGATGGAGTGCGCTGAGACCATTGAATGGTCTACTCGTTGACTTCCTGCGGCGTCGGCCCATTCTTGGGAGAATGTAAGAACAACCGGGTAGGCGAACGCCACCCCGGCCGCCGCTGTCCCTACGGTCAGGCGCTTTATCAATGCACGGCGGGACGAGGGGGTGAGGTCGTTGTCACGCTGGCGGTGTTCGGTCATGGCCGGCCCTTTCCGGTTGCTGTCGGTGCAGGTAGGCGTTGCTCACAGTGTACATCGAATTGAGATAAAGATCAACAGTGGCTGCCGGGCCCTGGTGAGCGCCCGTGGGAAGCTAGTCGTCAGCTTGGGTGCTCTCTGACGCGTCACCGAAGGGGGATGTTGTCGTCGCGAGGCGGTTGTCCACGACGTCGGTCTCGCCGTCGACCGGGCGAATGAGCCCCATCTCAGTCAGCTGACGCAGGCAGTTGATAACGGCATGGTGAGGTCGATTTTCCGTATTGAAGACAAGTTGGACTTCGTCGGCGATTTCTTCGACGACGCGGGATCCGTCGCACAGCAGGTAGATGACCGCGGCGGTGCGGTTGAGGCGATGGATCCGCTGGGGTTCCTGCTGGTAGACCACGAGACCATCTTTGATTTCGATGAGTTGTATATCCCTCATCGCTTCGAACCGCAGCGCTGGCGTGGTGAGTTCCCCCTCGGTGACCCTTGTCATAGGGGGGAGCATAGCCTCGATGATCTACCGGAAGTAGTGACCCGCCCCAGCGGTCGGCTCATCAGCGCGACCACCGCCGCTGGCGATACGCCCGTTATCGGGCAAATGGGTGTTTCCCCAGTTTCAATTCCACCCGGACGCCAAGTAGCCGGGGGGTAACATCGGTGATTAGAAAACGGTGCGCACCTTTCAAGGTGTCCATTCACGGGTCCCGTTGAGCTGGGCTGTCGCGGGTAAGTTGGTTGGGCTGTCGGTGATCGGTGTCGGCGTGTCGAGCTCGATCGTGGTTGCTTGATCGTCGATCATCGGGATTGTGTCCACGCCTGAGCCGTCGACGCCGTCATATGAGGAGCTGGCGGGGCTGGTGGTGGGTTTGGCCTCGGAGCTGGAACGAGCTCAGGCACGGATCGCTGAGCTGGAGGCTCGGCTGGGGCGTGATTCGACCAATTCCTCGATCCCTCCGTCGACGGATTCGATTGCGGCCAAAGCTAAGCGGCGGGCGGATCGCTCTTCGCGGGAGCGGTCGGCTGATCGCAAGCCCGGTGGGCAGCTGGGGCGCAAGGGCTCGGGGCTGGCTCCGACGGTGACACCGGATCGGACCGAGACACTGCCCGCGCCGGTCGACTGCTCGGGGTGCGGTGCGGACCTGGCTGATGCCGCGGAGGCGGGGCTGAGCTGGGCGCAGGTATGGGACCTGCCTCCGATTGCGCTGGAGAAGGTGCACTACCTGCTGCCGCGGCGGCGGTGCGGCTGCTGCGGGAAGATCACCTCCGCGGTGCCGCCGTTCGGGATGGCGGGGAACGTGGTGTACGGGCCGAACGTCAACGCTGCGGCGATCCTGCTGGCCAGCGAGGGCAATGTGCCCCTGGAGCGGACCGCGATGCTGATGGCAGCGCTGCTGGGTGCCCCGGTGTCGACCGGCTTCGTCGCTCGCGCTCTCGAGCGCATCGCCCAGCGCCTGGCCGCGGCCGGGTTCGATGAGGCGATGACCCAAGCACTGCGCGATGAGGACGTGCTCTGCGGGGATGAAACCCCCACGAACGTGGTTCACAACGACACTGATGCCCACGGCCAACCGGTGCCTGGATCGCCCCACGTAGTCACCGTGCGCACCCCTGATGCGCGGCTGGTCTGGTACGCGCCGATCAGCTCCCGGTCCAAGAGCTCCATCGCGGGTCTGGGCGTACTCGACGGCTATGCCGGCTACCTAGTTCGCGACGACTACGCCGGCTGGTACCAGTTCGACACCCAACTGGCTGGCGTCCAGCAATGCGCGGCTCATCTGATCCGCCACGCCAAAGGCGTGCTTGAGCTGCACCCCACCCAGCAGCGATGGGCCGGGCAAATCATCGATGTGCTGCGCGAGGCAGCCGCCGCCGTCGCCAAAGCCACTACCGACGGGCGCGAACAACTCGACCCCCAACTACTGGCCGACCTGCGTCAACGCTACGACAACGCGGTCAGGTGGGGCCTCACCACCAACCGCCACCGCGACTGGACCAAGGGCAACCACCCCGGATACAACCTCGCCACACGTCTCCACAACAAGGCCGAACAGGTCTGGACCTTCACCCGAAACCTCGCCGTGCCCTGGACAAACAACGCCAGCGAGCAGGCCCTCAAAGGCCCCAAACGCCATCAAGCCGTCTCCGGCTACTGGCACACACTCACCACACTCGCTGGATACTGCCGCATCCGCTCCTACCTAGTCAGCTCTCACAATCACGGCGTTCGCGCCATCGACGCCATCCACAACGCACTCACCGGGAACCCATGGCTCCCCCCAGTCTCAACAGCGTGACATCACAGCTTGACCCGTGAATGGACACCTTTCAAGGGCTTGCGTTTGTGGTCACAAGCTCCCGGCGTGTCGATCAGCGGGAGATGCCTGAATTTGCTAGCGATAGTTTACGATGGCTGCCGTACTTTGATACCTCGCTTAGGGGAGCGCATGCTGCAACCGCTGGAGTTGGTCAGTGATCTGGCGAAACGCCTAGAGGAGGCTGAGGAGGCCTCTCGTGTCATTCCCCCACCGACCCCGCCCGGAGAATTTCGTGAGCTCACGGTTGGCATGGTGAGCTATGATGACTTCGACGGAGTATATTTCACTGTCCAGTCTGTGCGGTTGTATCATTCAGAGGTTGTCGACCGGGTGGCGTTCGTCGTCGTGGACAATCATCCCGAGGGCCGACATGCGGCCGCGCTGAAAGCGCTGGAAAACAGTATCCCTTACTATCGGTACGTGCCTTTTCGTGGCTATCGTGGCGCTGCCGTGCGGGATGTGGTCTTTCGGGAAGCCAACTCTGAAATCGTGTTGTGTGTGGATTCCCACGTGATGTTCGCGCCGGGCGCGTTGAGCGCTCTACTGGATTGTTTTGCGGCCCGGCCGGGTACCGGGGATCTTGTCCAGGGGCCGATGCTCCACGACGCGCTCGATAATCGGATGGCCACACACCAAGAGCCAGTGTGGAGGGATGGCACGTTTGGGGTGTGGGCTAGCGATGCCCGTGGGTTGGACCCGCAGGGGGAGCCCTTCGAAATCAACATGCAGGGGCTTGGCGTTTTTGCGTGTCGGCAAAAGAAGTGGCCGGGGCTCAATCAGCGTTTTCGTGGCCAGGGTAGTGAGGAGGGCTACCTGCACGAGAAGATCCGCAGGGCCGGGGGCCGTGTGCTGTGCTTGCCTGCCTTGCGTTGGGTGTATCGGTTCGATCGGCCATCCGGGCCGCCCTACCCGACCCGCTGGAATGACCGGGTCCGTAATCATCTACTTGGGTGGCGGGAGCTGGGGTGGAACGAGTATGAGATGGTCGACCATTTCCGCTCGCAGATCGGCGACGGGTGGACTGTTAAGGCCGCTGAGGACATTACGACACGTGCTCAGGAGGAGGTAATCAACCCTTTTGTTTTCTTTGACGCGGTGTTTTGCCTCAATCTTGATGATCGGCCGGATCGTTGGCGCGCGTCGCGTGACCGTTTTGCTCGCCTGGGCATTGACTGGCTAGTCGAGCGGTTCCCGGCCATCCTGACCCCCCGCAACCACCACCATGGGTGTGCCCTGTCCTTCCGTGCCATGGTCGCCGAGGCCCAGCGCCGCGACCTGGAGTCCGTTCTCATTGTCGAAGATGACGTCATCTGGATGGAAACGGACACCACCAAGCACGTGCTCGCGCAGGCGTTAGCCGAACTCAACGACCGCCCGTGGGATTTGCTGTATCTCGGGGGCGGTGTTCGAGAGGAGCCGCTTCCGGTGCCGGGTTGCACCACGCTGCGGACACCTTACCGGCTCCAGTGCACCCACGCGGTGGCCGTACACCACACCGCCTACGAGTGCATCTTGGAGGAAGTACCGCCGGATGGAGCCGAATTCGACGACTGGCTAGACGAGTATATCGCCATTGACGAATATCTCCCGCGCCGGGTCGCCGATGGGACCTACCGGGCGTTCGTTGTGGATCCGCGAATCGCCACACAACCCGATCTAATCGCCAAAGGCTACCTCGATGCGGCACACGAGGACCGCTACACCATCCGCTGACTGATGAGCATGCTTAGCGCTGAGGACTGGGCCAACCGCATCCGCAACCACGTGCTTGGTTGGCAGGAGATGGGGTGGAGCACACGCGAGGCTGTCGAGTGTCTGCGTTCGGTGATCGGTGCGCAGTTGCAGCCTAAGATCGCCGACCAGATCATTGCGCGTGCTCGGCGAGAGGCAGCCAGCCCGTTTGCCTTTTTTGACGCGGTGTTTTGCCTCAACCTTGACCAGCGCCCGGATCGTTGGCAAGTGTCTCGGAATCGCTTCGCTCAACTAGGAATCGGCTGGCTGGTCGAACGGTTCCCAGCTATCCCTACTCCCTCCAATCACTACCACGGGTGTGCGCTGTCGTTTCGGGCGATGGTCATCGAGGCCTGTCGCCGCAACCTGGACCACTTCCTCATCGTGGAAGACGACGCCGTCTGGCTGGACACCACCGAGCAGATCCTCGCCGAAGCGTTGGGCGAGCTGGCTGGACGCCCCTGGGACCTGCTCTACCTTGGAGGCGCCCCGGAGACTGAGCCTCAGCCACTGGCAGGCTGCAAGCGTTTGCGCACTTCGGGCTTCGTGACCTGCAAACACGCGCTTGCGGTCAACCGCAGCGCCTATGAGCGCATCTTGACCGACATCCCGCCCGGAGGAGCCGAATTCGACGACTGGCTCGCCGAATACATCGCGTCCGATCAGTACTTAGGTCGCCAGATCGCCCAAGGCGTGTACCGTGCCCTGATCGTCGAGCCACGACTGGCTTCTCAGCCTCACCTCATCGCGACTAACCGCTGGGATGGCGCCCTCCGCGACCGCTACACCATCTGCTAGTACAAAAAGAAAAGAAGCACCATGATCGGCACGGTCAGCCTCAGCGTCGTGGTGATGACGCATCCTCGACGACTAGACCATGCGCAAACACTGGCCGCGGCCCTGCGGCCACATCCGGTTGACATCGTTCTCGATCCGGATCCAGACGGACCGCCTGAATCCCTACGCACCGCGGTCCACGCCTGGGCAGCAGCCGGCGATGCCACCCATCACTTGGTGATGCAAGACGACGTTCTCCTCACCAACGGCTTAATCGACCACGTTCTGCAGGACGTCGTGGCGTTCCCTGAAGCCGCTTTGGCCTACTTCGCGCATTGGTCTTGCCTCAATGGCGCGGCGGTGCGACTGGGCGCGCTTTTAGGCGTCCCCTGGGTGGAGGCGATACCGGAATGGACCCCCTGTCTTGCGCTTGTGCTGCCCCGCCGGGTTGCCTTGGGTTTTGCCGAATTCGGTCTCTTCGACCATCACGAGTCAAGACGCGACGACAATGTAATGCAGCTGTTCCTGACCAGTAAGGGTGTACCCACCTACCTGTCTGTTCCCTGTTTGGTCGAGCACGCGCCCATGCCCAGCCTGCTCGGCCACGACCCCAAGGGTGCCCGCAAGGCCGCCTGCTTCCTTGGGGACCGGCAGCAACGGTCACCCGATAAAGGTGCTGACCCACCGCTGACGTTCAGCGCGATCCCCTACTTCTCCAGTGGGCAAGCGCTATGCTCGTTGCCCAATCCATCCCCGAACAACCGCATCCAACGCATCCGCATGGACGCGGAGAGCTATCTGACTTCACTAGACGTGCCAATGCACCGAGTTCATGCCGAATTTTCCAGCGTGCCGTCCCTACTCGATCACGAAACCCGGCAGGCCGCAGCGAAACTGGGCGAACAAACGCTGTGGCAACTATGGATCACCACCTATGCCATGGGCTGTACCGCAAAACGATTTCACGGATTCATCACAGGACAAGGCAACCGTAGGCTAACAAGCCAACGATCCCTTAGCGAAAACGCCATGGCAACAATGGCGGTGGGCGGCCTCACTCACACATCAGATCTGCCCAACGCGGAAAAACTGTCGTGGCAACTACGACACTTTTGCCACGCCGGATTCACGGCCGGAACCACTGACCCAGCCATAGCAGCACCACTTAGCCATCAGCTACTCCCGTCGTTGACTGATGCCTCGGATTCACAGAGAACGTTTTAAACCATTGATGCTGCCAAAGTCAGTGCCTCCTGCGGCGTGCTCGCCCAGACCGCCCCCGGGCAAGTGTGGGTCCAGCACGATTTACCCCAGGACAAGGACGCGGCATGAATCCACTGGATAAATCAGCGGCCGATCCGCCTCCGACGGGAACAGCAGATCGCGCGGTGTCGCTTGCGGCCACCGTGTCCGTCTCGGGGCCGTCGGGGTTGTCGGATTACGCAGTGTCCCCGTTGGGTGCTCCGCTGGCCTTGCTGCGTGATGAGGTCCGGGTGGCGTTTTTGGGGCGCACGTCCACCGACGACCAACAAGACCCGCGCCAGTCGATCCTGCGGCAAGTGGGCAACAGCAGGGCGGCCATCCCGGAGTCCTGGGTCATCGTCGCGCATTTCTACGATGTGGAATCCGGGCGGCTGGACCTGGACGCGCGGGGACGACGCACCGATTACGACCGCTACGACATCCCGATCTCGCGTGACGGCGGCATCCCCGAGTTGCTCGATGAAGCCGGGCATCCCGGCCGCCGATTCGACGTGGTGATCTGCGAAAGCGTGTCCCGCGCAGCCCGCCGCACCTTCGAGGGCCTGTCCATCGAACGCGCCTTGGAACGCGCCGGAGTCCCGTTGTTCGCCGCCAACGAACCGATCACGCTCACCGGGATGCCGCAGGAGCTCCCGGAGCAACGGGCGAGGACACCTGGGTCGGGAGAAGGGTGGGGCGGTGCGTGGCACCGCCGAGGAAGTCGAGCGCGGCACCGGCACCGTTGCCCCGGCCGGCGCGCCGACGTACGTCGCCGCAGGGGAATGTGTAACACGCAGGCCCTGATAGGCTGGAGGCACCACGCCCGGTGCGCGGGACCGCCAAGCGGTTCCACTGATCTCGGGCCGGACGCTGCGAACCTCGTTCGCGGCCACGAGGCATGGTTTGGGCACTCTTCTAGAGTGCTTGGCCTCGTCGTGCCGTCAGCCAGGTCCTGACGACATCCTGTAGCGAGCCACCCGAGGACGAACCCTACCCCCAGCCGGGGCATTGGCCTGGATGCCCGATCGGCGACGGGAGTCGGTGGTGTTGTCCATCCCTAGCCTGACGTGGACCTCGGTCGGAGTCCTGGCGGCACTGCTCGGCGTGTACCTCCTGTATCTGCTGGGAATGGCGGGGTTCCTCGCCATCTGCGGCGTGCCGCGGCGGGACATCGCCAAGTGGGCCCTCCGACAGGCAGACCGCCAGCGCCTCGTCGAGCTGATCGGCGCCGCGACCGGACGGGGGTCGCCTTCGAACGGCCGTTCGTCCCATTAGCACGACGTCTTGGCGCACCGTGGGACGCGGTCCGGCGTGTCCTATCCCGGTTTTGTCTCACTCAATTGGGAGACTTCTCGGCAAGTTTGACTACAAGGAGTGATCAAATTGGAAGCAAACCTGGGTCCGCGGCAGCCCCGCTGGGCACCAGAGACCGAGGACGACATTCGCGTGGCAGTGGACTCCGGCCTGATCAAGGAGTCCCACTACATCGATGCCAAGCGCAAGACCGGCGGCACTCAGAGCGAGCGGAGGGAGACGGCGCGAGACCTCGCCAGCTACGCGATTGACGGGGGTGCGCTGCTGTTTGGCGTCGGCGAGGACAAGGAGTCGCACGCCATGTACCTCGACCCACAGCCGCTAAACGGACTGGTCGAGAAGATCGACAACATTGCGAGATGCTTGTCGATCCGCCGCTGACCGTCGTGTCGGAAGAGATCCCCAGCGAGAAAGACCCGGCCCTCGGCTACGTGCTGGCGCACATCCCGCCGTCCCCCGTCGCGCCCCATATGGTGGACGGGCGCTACTACGCCCGGGCCGAGCGGACGCGCCGCGTCCTTCAGGACGGCGAAGTCCTGCAGCTGCACGCCCGCCGGGAGTCAGTCGAGGAGCAGGTGGGACGTCTCCTCGACACCGAAATCGAGCGTGAGCCCGTGCCAGCTCTGGACCGGAGGCTCGGGCACCTCTACTTCGTTGCGCAGCCGATCGGCGCGCCGTCAGGGTTGGCGCGCTCCATCACCCGCGGAGACCGGCACACCGCGACCAGACTCATGTGGGACACGGAGCCGCAGTTCCAGAGCCAGGCCATCCGGGGCGGCCTGCGTCCTGATCCGAGGGATGCCGCCTCGCAGTCGAACCGGGCCAACGGCCTCGGCCTTAGCTCGCACGGTTTGTCTGGTCGAGGCCGGACGGTACTGCCAAACTCGAACGGCGGCGACAACGACGACGGCACCCTGCTCGACATCGAGCTGCGCGACGACGGCGGCATCCGGCTGTTCGTCGGCCGGGGAACGATGAGCCTCGGCCGGACCCC
This sequence comes from Pseudonocardiaceae bacterium, assembly GCA_035606945.1. Lineage (GTDB taxonomy): Bacteria > Actinomycetota > Actinomycetes > Mycobacteriales > Pseudonocardiaceae. The sequence continues at coordinate 125,308 of DATNDR010000132.1, read as the reverse complement.
TGCGGAGACCGCCGAATTCATCCTTGACAGCCTGGCGGTGGCCTACACCCGGCGGCTGGTTGACTGGGCCGTGGCGGTCGGGGAACGTACAGGTTGGCGAGGTACTTGGATGCTGGGAATCCATTGTGACCGGCTGCGCGGCCGCAGCTCCTTCGCCCACGCGAACAACCTCGGGATGTTCAACGCCCCCGCTTACGACGAGAACACGTACCGCGAGGTCACCACGGCGTCGCACCTAGAGATGCAGCAGCGCCCCAACACCGTAGCGCGGCGTGTGATCGGGCGGTTGGCCGAAACGCTCGGGACCTTCGGTCACTATGCCCGGGACCTCACGGAGGCTTAGGGGCGCGGCAACTCCGGCGTCTCGCTCGGCGCGACTCCTTACCCCCGAGGACGGCGCCAAGCACCCATGGCGTGCAGCCGATCAGAGTGCCGGACATGATCGGGTTGTAATGGATAGCCCTCCCTCACTGAGAATTTCTTCCGTACCACCTGTGTGAGACTTCGCAGGTCAACGAAGTGCCACGCCGCTGATCAATGGGGTCAGGATCGGAAATGTCCGGTGGGGGTTCGGCCATCGAGACTCCTGAAGGGTTGTCCGCTGATGTGAGCTTCGGACTGTTAATCGGTCAGCGTGCGTCGGAGAGTTGTGGATCGGGCTGAGCCGCGCATGGTGGTGGAGTTGGCTTAGCCGGTGGCGGGTGGGCGCACTGAGATCACGGTTCCGGACAGCTCGCTGGCTGCGGAGCTGCACAGGAATGCAGTCAGGGGCACGATGTCTTGTGGTTGTCCGAGCCGTCGGCTGGGGTAGGTCTGGGAGATTCGCTCGATGTAGTCGTTGCCGACGCTGTCTCGCATTCCGGGTGTGTCGGTCAGCCCGGGGGCTAGGGCGACGGTCCTGATCCCGGAGCCGGCGAGTTCTTGGTGGGCGACGTTGGCCAGGATGTTCACCGCTGCTTTGGATGCGCCGTAGGGAGCTAGCCCGGGGTTGGCCTGTACACCCAGGGCACTGCTGAGGTAGATGATGCGGCCCCCGCCCTGGCGGATCATGATGGGTGCGACATGCTTGGTCATCAGGAAGCTGCCTACGACGTTGGAGCGCAGTACGCGCTCGAGCAGGGACGCGTCGAGGTCGAGGATGTGCTGGCGCGGTGGCATCCAGGCGGCGTTATTGATCAGCGCGTCGATCCGTCCCCAGGCGTTGTCGATCTCCGCGGTTGCCTGGATCACCGCTGGCTCGTCCGCGATGTCGGCCTCGACCGCGAGCGCCCGCGGGGCGCCCGGCAGTTCGTCGATTTCGGCCACGACGGCGTGTGCCTGCTCGCGTCGGCGGGTCAGCACGGCTATCCGGGCGCCTTGCTCGGCGAGCCCGAGCGCGAGCGCCCGACCCAGTCCCCGCGCGGCACCGGTCACCACGATGACTTTGTCCGTGAGATCAATGTCCATCTCGATCCCTCCCTGTCGGCCTCTTCTCGATTCGGGGTCAGTCCAGCGGTGTCTCGTCGCTTCCTTGGTTGTCGCCTTGTCGGTTTCTGATTGTTCCTTCGGTGGCCCTGCACAAAGCGTGAGGAGCGCGGCAGCCGCAGCGGGCTGAGCCTGCCGGGCGAGGCTTAGCGTGTGTCGAGGACGACTTTGCCGGTGATGCCCCGTTCACTGGCCTCGTGGGCGGCGGCGATCTCCTCAAGCGCGAACACGGTCGTGGGCAGCGGGTGTAGCGCCCTATCGATGAGGGCCGAGGTGATTGCCTCGACCGCGGCACGCAGCGCATCTTGCGGGGTGGTGTAGATCAGCATGAAGCTCAGGCGGATCCCTGCGCGCATCAGCCGCGCCACCGGCAGCTGCGGATCAGCACGCTCGGGCGCATAAGTCATGATCGTCCCGCCGTGGCTGATGACCGCCAGGTCAAGCTCCAGATTGGTGGCCAACGCGAGCTCGAGGATCCGCTCGACACCGGTGGGCGCTGCCCTGCGAATGCGATCAGTAGCGCCGAGCTGTCGGTAGTTCACGACCAGATCGGCGCCGGCCTGCTCGGCGAGCGCGGCTTTCTCCGGCGTGCTGACGGTAGCGATCACCTCCGCGCCCCCGCGCTTGGCCAGCTGGATCGCGGCATGGCCCACCGCGCCGGCGCCGCCCGCGACGAGCACCCGACGGTCGTTGATCGGCCCGTCGGCGAACAGGCAGCGATGGGCGGTCATGAACGGGATACCCAAGGCTGCGGCCTGCTTCAGGCCGATGCCCCGCGGCACCGCGACCGCCTGTTCGGAGGGGACGACCACACTCTGAGCGGCTGTCCCAGTCGGCCGCTGCCAGGCGGCGTGGTAGACCCACACGGCCTCTCCGAGGCGCGCATCCTCGACGTTCGGCCCGACCGCGTCGATCACGCCCGCGCCGTCCTGGCCAGGGATCTGCATCGGGAACGGCAGAACATTTCCGAGGAACCCAGCCCGAGCCCGCCAATCCGTGGGATTGACCGCCGAAAACGCCAGCCGCACCCGCACCTCCCCACACCCCGGCTCGGGCTCGGGCAAATCGCGAAGCTCCAAGACCTCACGGGCAGGACCCACGCGGTGATAGACGGCTGCGCGCATCCGCAGACCTCCTCATTGGCTGGAACCCCTACAGCCCACGCCGTACTAGATCCGCCGGATTCAGACCCAACCCGTGTTGCCTTGATCACCCACGCTAGTCATGGCAGTCGCCGCCTTCGAGTACGCCGACCATGTTTTCGTGCCCCTACAAGGCTCGCCCCATGGCGCGTGCGCACCACATCACCAAAGGGCGAGATGGCAGCCTGGTGCGCCCGGTTGAACACCGAGGTTCCCCACCCGGCGGGTCACGTGGACGCCAAGACACGCCGACCTCGTCCGTTTTTTCATCGGACCTGCCATGGTGCAGCACTCGCTTCTGAACAGCGGTTACTGACAGACCGCTCAGCACGTCCTGTACCGGCAGCACGGGGACAGAGGCATGCGCACAAGCACCCAAGCGCATTTTTGATCTTGTGCCGCAAAAGGATCCCTCAGCGCGGGCGATCGACGCCGCATCGTGGCTGTACTAGTAGCTCCCCGCCGCGATCGCGCAGATCAGACAGGCCCTGTGATCCTGCGAGGTGACGAGACGTCGCGACGACGCGGAGCGATGTGCTGCCGCCTCACGGCTGATGGACGACGACCTGCGGCGTTTCATCGCCGAAGATGTGGCCTGCTGCGAGGCGGGGCGCCGTTGTGTAACGGAGATGCCAGTACCGCGGTAACGTCAACCCGGGATGCCTACGCGTTACGCAGCGTCGTCCGGTCGCTCAAGAGGCGATCGGCAGACGCCTGCAGTCCGCTGTCGTCCACAGTGCCCGCCGGTGGCCACGCAACATCGCCGTTGAACGGCCAAATGCGTGGAAGCACGCCCTGCGCATGGTCTGGTGTGAGAAGCCGTTCCTCCCCGGCTACTCCGTACGCCTGAACGATCATGTAGCCAATGACCATGGTCGCCAGGGCACCGTGGTCGCGAATCAAGTTCCCCGAATGCGGGACAGGCGCGGATCCCGGTTCCAATTCTCGAATGCTGATGTCGTGGTGCTGATACCAGAACGGCTCTCGACCGATGTACCGCCCCATCCACACGTACCAGCGAGGGAGCGGCGCATGGTGCTGGTACAGCCAGTCCGTCCACTCTCGTTCGATCGGCATGGGGTGCAAGGGGTGCGACCGTGCAGTCACCACGACCTTGCAGACCCAGCCCCCGACTGCGGCGGCCATCGCCGAGTCGAAATGCACCGGATGTCCACGAATCATTTCCGAGACGTGCGGAAAGGCAAGGTCGTCCATGTCATTCATCCACTCGCTATTGCAGCGCGAACAAACGCGAGTGGTGTATTCCAGGGTGTAGTGCTTGTTCTTGGTCCTCCGCCCACCAATGCGATAACTCTGGCCGGTGTCCGGCACCGTCATGGTGAGACGGACGGGGATTGGCAGTCCTCGGGGGTCCTCGCGGAGTACCTCGATGAATCGCGTTGCGACGATGTGCTCATCCGATCGAGCCCAGTGGTGGCAGTAGATGCACCTAACGAACCGTGGCACCGGCGCTACCCACCCCTCATGCCAGCCAACTCTCTTCCCGTGATCCGCCGGCATCGGAGGACGAGGCCCGGCAGCGGACCGCGGAAGGCTACGGCCTGCTCCCATGGCGCAGACTGTGTCGCATGCCGATGATCGATCGCGCCGGACCGGATACCACCAAGCTCGCAGCAACGCTCGTCCGTGAGGCGCGCTCGCTACTGCGCCGCGCGGAGAAGTTGGCGGCCGCCGCCGAAGCGCTGGAGGATCCGGAGACATCACATGCGGCGTCCGAGGCCCGACATGCCGCCGACCGGCTGGTTCATCAGCTCGTGGTCGCGCAGCAACGCGAGCAGCGGCGCACGCGGGAGGCGCTCCGCCGGGCGCAGTAGCGGAAAAGCGAGTGGATCAATCCCGCTCGAGGCCGCGGTTGGGCTCGCGTATGGGCATCCGTATCGGACAGGATGATCAGCTTGAGGTGGGAAGTCCTGAACGGCGGCAAGTAATGTTCGTTAGCCGTTGCCCTTGTCATCAGCCACCGAATGCTAGGTCGGCCTTAGGACTGTGCACATTGTCCTTTTTGGCCGTCGAGGTCATAGCCATTTCAGCGTGCGGCCGTGTGGCTGGGCCAGACCCAGAACGCGGTCGTCGAGGGACAGCAGAAACCACCCGTTTACGTCGATGTTGGCGGGCAGCTGGTTAGTCAGCTGGGGCAGGATGTCCGGCCCCTCGCACCCGACTCGGTGAGTGCCGTACCGCGAGAGCACGGCCGTGAAGGCCTCACGGTCGGGCTGGTCGAGGTAGAACAGCGTTGCGCTGTGCACGACAACCAGCGTCGCGCCGCGGGGTGCTTGTTCGATCAACGCCGGCAGGTCGCTGACGAGGTGTCCTTTCTCGATCCGTGGTGCGATGTCGGCGGCGACATCCAGGGCGGCCGATAACGTTTGGGCTCGATCGTGATGCTCGGGCCAGACCAGGCACTGCAGCCAGCGCCGGGCCGTGGGGTCCCGAGCATCCAGGGGGTTAAGGTCCAACCCGACGCGCCACGCGATGGTGGGAACGACGGTCGGCAGCGCAATGTCCCGCCCGTCTACCTGACAGGACAGGGTGACCGGACTGTTGGCTGGACCAAGCCACTTGTTGACCGAGGCCCCGGTGTAGTGATAGCGCCAGTAGTCGTAGAGCAGACACAGCCCAGCGCTGGCGCCCACCTCGATGAGCGCTAGCGGCTGCGGCAGCTGCGCCAGCGCGGGAAGAATGGCAGCACAGCGGGCGACCTCGTTGGTCTGCGTACGACGGGTCCGCAAGATCGTGAGAATGAGATCAGGGTGAGTGCGGGCCCAGGCCAAGCTCACTACCGGGTCCTGCACCGGAACTCCATACCAACGCAGCGCACCAAACAACAGGTTCGGTTGACGCCTGCCGATCTCCACCTTCTCGAGCAGTGCCACCACGGCGTCATCGTCGGCGACAGCCAGGGCCAGCCGCTGATACGTCGACGACAAGTTCTGCGCCGCCACGCGCGCCCACCTGCGGTACAGGTCCACAGTCTCGCTCATGCCAGCAGCGTGTCAGCCCTAAATCGTCAGCATCCACAGCAGCAGTGCACCAAAGCCAACTGACGCCACAAACCAACCACGGTCGTGCTCAGCAAGACCTCATTGATCCACTAGGACGACACGACTGAGGACCCTCAGGTAGGGCCGCCGATCGCATACCTGCCCTCGTCTTGGTCGGCAGCAAGTCAGGACAGCTCCAAACGTCCGCACATGCCGGTGTCCGCGCGCGTTGCCTTGCGAGGCTGCTTCATGTCGTGTGAACTGCCACGATCTCCGCCCACACCGCACGGCCGTAATGACCGGCGCTGTCTCGGTGCAGGATCCAAGGTGAGTCGCCGAATGCAACGTCCTCTACTGCCGCTGACCGCGCGCCACCGTACGACCAGCCGCCGAGCGCTGGAGCAGGCGGGCTTCGGCGTCATCGACGAGCAGCAACCCAGCTTTTTGTTCAAACGATCCGTGCTAGTGACCGGGGGAAGTTCCGCGCACCACCGGATACGAACCGGGCTTGCCATCCCGGCAAGCGTGGCTGCACAACAGCTGGCAACTGAACCCCTCGTTCTTGACGACCAGGCGCTAATTCTCACGACAAAGGGCTCGTGATACCAACCGGGTGCGGCCCCGCTGGTGTGGCCAACATCGCCCGCTACGCCCGACGGCTCACCGACGACCAGCCACTGCACGGCCTGCTCGGTGGGTTCCATCTCAGCAGGCCCGTTTTTCGACCCGATCATCCCCCGCGTGCTCGATGACCTCGCCGCCCTACATCCCAGAGTCCTGGTCCCCGCCCACTGCACCGGATGGCCCGCTCAACACGCCATGTCTGCCCACTTTGGCCCTACATTCATCCCGAATTGCGTCGGCACCACCTTCCACCTGTGACAGCTCGCTCTTCATTCCTCCAACAACACCCAGTCACGACACACATCCGCTTCTGCCGCAAGGAGTCGGCAGCGGGCGGTAGTCGGCTGATGGCTCCGGCGGTGTGGTGTGGTCGGTGGGACCAGATTGGCAGCGTGGCTGTCGGGCATGAAGGTCTTGGTGTCGTTGGGCGTCCAACCCTTGTCCGCTCGGTGTTATCAGCTGGCGCGCCTTGAACTCCACAGTGGCTCAGCCAAGGTCTCCGGGACGAGCTCGCCGAGCGTCCCTTGCTCGGCGCTGAACGTGGGTCGCTGACCCTCGTCCCTAGTCTGGGCGTTGTGGCTGACACGGTGCTTTATGAGCTGGATGGACACGTCGCGACGATCACCTACCACCGACCGGACAAGCTCAACGTCATCGATCAGCAGATGCGTGCGGAACTCAACGCCGCGTTCGCCGCGTTCCGCGACGACGAGGACGCCTGGGTGGCGATCGTCACCGGCGCGGGCCGGGCATTTTGCGCTGGCGCAGATATCCGGTCCTCGGGCAATCCTGCCGGCGAGTTCCCTGGCACGTTCTGGGAGAAGCCCACCGTCAACTCCTTCGAAAGCGGCTGGGAGATCTATAAGCCGGTGATCGCCGCAGTGAACGGGTACTGCCTGGGCTACGGGCTGACCCTGGTCACCTGGTGCGACTTCGTCATCGCCAGCGAGCAGGCGGTCTTTGGCTACCCGGAGGTACGGATCGGCACTCCCACGATCATCGGAGCTATCCGGCTGCCGCAGCGGATCGGCTGGCAATACGCCATGGAGCTACTCCTTACCGGCGAGCAGATCAACGCCCAGCGGGCCAAGGAAATCGGCCTCGCCGGCTGGATTGTGCCGCACTCATCGCTGCTGTCCACCGCGCGGGAGTTGGCCGACCGGCTGCTCGCCGCCGCCCCGCTGGCCGCCCGGGCCACCAAGGAGGTGGCCCGCCGCGCGCCCGACATGTCCGCTGTGGACGCGATCCGCTTCGGTGAGACGATGCGGCTGGTGACCAATGCCACCCAGGACGCCGCGGAAGGCCGGGCCGCCGCGCTGGAGCGCCGGCCACCGGTATGGCGTGGCCGGTGACAGCGTCCTTGCCAGCCAACACGCAGACGTAGCGCCGGCTCCAGGCGGATCCGTATCGGACAGGATGATCAGCTTGAGGTGGGAAGTCTGAACGGCGGCAAGTAATGTTCGTTAGCCGTTCAGCTACTGCGACGCCTGATGAACTCCTGCCGCGTCAGGGGGTTCGGCTGGTGGTCGATGCTCACCGAATCGTTCGCGGAAATCGCCAAGCTCGGCTGAGGAGTGCCACTGGACCAGAGCGAGCATTTCGGTCAGGAGCGCCTCGGCGTTCACGATCCGGTCCAGCTCCGAGCCCTGCCAGAGGCTGGCAAGTCGCGCACCCAGATCATCAGGTGCGATGTCGAGGCCGGTGAGGAGATGACGCTGCCACTTGGCGACTCGGTGCGGCTCGTACACCCGGTTGAGAGCAAGCACGGTGGAGAAGATCGCCTGCTCGATACGAGACAGCAGCGCATGAACAGCTATGCCGTCGCCCCGATCGAGCAACGCATGCCTTGCCGACCAGCCAGAGTGCCCGCTGTGAGCGACCGCTCGATCATGACGTCGACCAGCTGGTCGGGGTACTGCTCGGCACGGGCGCGCCACGTCCTGACCAGCTCCGCGCCCTGCAATGGCTGGCAGCGCTGGATAGCCGCCAGACGCATGTGCTTGACCGGATCCGGGTCAGCTTGATCCACCACCGCGTCGAGGAAGCCTTCGACCGTGGCGACGGTGAAGTTACTAACCGTCACCGTCAGCGCCCCAACACGGTAGTCCTCACTCCACTCCCGGTCGTCCCCGTCGTAGTCCCAGAACTCCGTCACGACGCCGCCGGCACGGCCAATAGGCTCGCGACGATCGGCGTCACTCGGCGGCTCCAGCCAGTAGCAGTCCACCTCGAGGTCCGACCAGCGGTCGGCCAAGCCGGCGCCCACCGAACCGGCGACGGTGAGCGCCGCCACATTGCCGCTACCGTCATCTCCCTTGGTCACGCGCCTCGCGATGCCCATGCGCCAGACCACATGGGGATTGGCTCCGCTCGACGGCGCGCCAACAGCCACGATCACGAGGTTCAGCTCAGCAGGACACCACTTCGGCGCGCCACCGAGTTTCGCGCATCCGTCGCTCCGCCGGCATTGCAGTTGACGATTCGTATCGGACGGGACGATTAGCTTGAGGTGCGGGGTCTTGAACGGCCGGCAAGCAATACTCGTTAGCCGTTCACCTTGCGGCACGGCAGCCCTGCGCTGCGGGGTCGCCGCTGGGTGAAGTCCAAACAGCCCAGCGGTCAGGTGAAGCGACCCGACTGCTCTGGCCAGTCGAGCAGGAGCCGGCTGTAATGCTTGTCGATGACGGTCGCGGTGTCGCCGTCGGTGTCGCTGGCGCGGGGGTAGGCGCGGATGCGGAGTCCGACCGTTGCACGGCGCCCGCTGGCGTGCCACTGGTGAATGGCGCCCACCAGTCGTTGTGCGAGATCGTGACCGCCCGCCCCGAAGACGCGCACGCCGAGTTCGAAGGCGCTCGACGAGGTCCCGCTATCCAGCTCCTGATCGAGACAAACAAGGGCCGCCATTGCCTGCTCTTCGAGCAGCACGTAAGTGCTCGTCATTCCGGGAAGCAGGGGCGGCACGAGACCGAGGTCGGCCGCGGCGCCGACCGTGAAGAGTCGTCCGCTGTCGGGCTCGTGCAAGGCCAGCCACAGCGCGAGGCCGTCGAACAGCTCCGCGGGGGTGACCCGGATCCCGGTGGTCAGCAGCTCAGCGGGATGACCCAGGGCCGTGTAGAGCGCTGCGGTGTCGAGCCTGCGCTCGCCGTCGAAGTTCACGAACAGCCCCGATCCGTCACGAAGTGGCCGGATCGACTCAGGCTTGGCCATCTGGCCGCGCAACGGCATGAACCCGCACGGCGCGACCGACACGCTGGTCAGATGGTCACCCGCCTGCTCGAAGGCCACCGTCCGCTGCACGCTGCGCAGCGACAATGGCAGGAGGAGCCGCCCGCCAGCCGTGAGCTGGTCCACCCATGCCGGCGCCAGGTCCCCGGCACCCACGGTCAGGATGATCCGGTCGTAGGGTGCGCCGTCTGGCCAACCGGCCGCGCCGTCGGCGCAGACCACGCTGACCCCACGGACGTCGGCGACTGTCAGGTTCCGGCGAGCCTGCTCGGCCAGGTCCTCGTCGATGTCGATCGTGGTCACCTCGCCCCTCTCGCCGACCAGGTGGGTCAGGAGGGCGGCGTTGTACCCCGTGCCGGCACCGATCTCCAGGACATGCTGACCGCACCCGACGTCTAGTTGCTCGAGCATCACCGCCATCACCGTCGGCTGCGATGACGAGCTGATAGACCACCCGTCGGGTGACCGTTTGGTGACCATCGCCTCGTCGCGGTAGCTCCGCTCGGGTTCCACCTCGGGAAGGAACAAGTGCCGCGGCACCACCCGGAATGCCTGCACCACCCGGTCATCCCGCAGTACACCCGCTGCACACAGCCGGTCGACCAACTGCTCCCGTAGCCCGTTCAGAACTCCATGATCGGGCATCAGCGCCTCCGCCAAACGCACACGGAGTCATCCTCCGTCAGCTACGACCGGCAGCACACCGTGTATCGCTGAAGGATCCGTATCGGACAAGATGATCAGCTTGAGGTAGGGAGTCCTGAACAGCCGCAAGTAATGTTCGTTAACCGTTCGTCTGCGGACTCCGTCAGCACCGGCCGTTCCGCCGGACACGCATTCGCTTCCTGCTGGTTGCCGGTGGGAGGAAGCAGAGCGTAGAGGGGGCGTTGGTCTCGGCGGGCGCTGACGGTGTATTGATCCGCATTCTCGCCGGCACGGTCGGACCTATCCCTGGCCGGCTTTCTGATCCCGTACATCCCGGCCTGGTCCCCACGCCGGGATGTACGGGATCAGGCCGAGCTGGTAGACCTGCGCCTGGAGCTCCACTGGAAGGGAGCGAGCGTCGCACGGCAGGCCGTCGATCGTGATCATCCAAATGAGGGGATTGCCCGCGATCTGATCTGCCCGCAGGAACTCGACCGAGAAATAAGTGATCTTCAAACCGTCACGGATCAGCTTGGCCTTGCTGCTCATCGTGGACTTGGCCACCGCGAAGGCCTCGCTCAGCGCCTCAGCGGTGGCGTATGGCCGCGTCTGTGGGTCGAACAGGAAGTTGACCTGCCCCAGCGCGTACACCACTCCGGCTGCCCATACCTTCCGCGTTCCGCTGCGCAGCGGCGAGGGCCGCTTGCGGGCCAACTTGGCCACCGCGCGACGGGCCAGGTCCGCGTACTCCTGATCGAGCAATTGCAGGCAGACCGCGTCGCTGACCGCGACGATCTCATCCACGATCAGGCGCATCGCCTTGGGGACCTTCAGCTCCTCCAGATCGACCACCCTGCCAGTCTGACAGCCATGGCCCACCACGACCTCGCCTAGCCCGACCAGGACTCAGCGCGCGGACCACCCGACAGAAGTGTCTTTGGGCCCCGGCGCGGCGAGCAGGCCGGTCGTGTGCTGCACAGCCTTGTGCGGGGGACGATCGACTCCCACGTTGGACGGCCACGTGGTACCGGCGACCGCCCGCTCCACCACAGCTGGGGCGCGGACACGGCTATTTGATCGGGTCCGCAGCTAGCTCGCTGTTAGCCAGAGCGAAATGACAGTCGGGCTAGACGGCCCGATGTCGCCGTCCTTCGTGTGGGCCTCCGAGGAACCCGACCACCCAAGAATGTCCGGTTGGGGATAGCCGATGAGAAGCGCTGCCATAACGCACCTCCTGAGATGGGTCGGCCCGCTGTCACGCGGCGGCTACCGACAGCGACCGAAGCGCCATCCTCACCTCACCGAGTAACCGTCAAGTCAGGAGCGGATGGCTCAGGGTGGTGCAGCGCAGGCTCGTGGGCTACTCGTCGACAACCCGAAACCGGCTCCGGCGCTCCCGGGCTTTCTGTCGCGACAGCTCCGCCTGTAGGGCCTCAATGGCAGCGGCGTTGGCCAGGTCGACCGGGTCCAGTCCGAAGATCGAGCGCAGCTCGTCGCCGGAGAAGGGCACGCTCGTGCGGTCCACGTGCGAGACGATAGCCATCCGCTCCGGCGTTTGGGCGAACCGAACTAACCAGACCGGGTCTGGTTAGCGTTTCTACCCGTGCCGCTCGAACCCGCCCAGGACTCCGACGGCGCCGCCTACAGCGCAGACGCCACGCACCGCCTCGAACGCACCTACGAGCGGGCGAAGGAATGGCGCGAGATCACCAACAGTGCGGACGCCGCGCGGGTGCACCCAAACAGCAGCCTAGGCGCCGACGACCGGTTGTTCACCGTCGTGCCAACCAGCCACCTGGCCTGGCACGGCATCTCGCACGCGGTCGACCACTTGGACATGTACCTGAACGTGCTAGTGGAGCACCGGATGTCGTTCGCCATCGCGCCTCAATCCCTCGCCCGGTCCGGGCTGCTCGGTGCCGCCCACGCGCTCTGGTTGCTCGACGCCCCCAGCCGACCCGAACGCCAGCTCCGCGGCCTGCGCATCGCCCACGAAGAATGGCGGAACGAGCGCAACGCTTACCAAAAGCTGATCGACAGCCACCAAGCGGTAGCCGGCATGAAAGGCCTGGTCGATATGCGTACCGAGTGGATGAAGCGAGCCATCACGGCCGGCGAGAGCATCGGGTTCGAGTCGAGGGATGTGACGACGAAGCCCAACGACACCGACCTCATCGAGGAAGTGATCGACAGGTACGAACCGCACGTCCCCAGCGAGCCAGGCGACATGTCGTTAAGCGCCACCTACCTGCTGATGTGGCGCATTCTCAGCGGGGCCACCCATGGCTACCGCTGGGCCGTCCTGCCGCAGGTGACCTTCCCTGACGCCGATGATTTGGACGCTAAGTCACCGGATGTGGGTGGCTACCTCACCCATGACGAAGAACAACATGTCCTCGCGGTGGAAGGCCTCGCGTTGCTGATCAGCAGGGCGTTCGACCTCTACGACATCCGTCGAGCGCCGCACAACGTCGGGCTCGCAGGCCTAAACTGTGGAATGGTTAGCTGAATCTGGTACTACCGAAGTGGTACCGCTCTACTACGGTATCGGCATCGGAGCAGCTCGCTGGCTACTACAACCCATTGACAGCAGATCTGGGTGCGGCGTGGGGTGATCCAGGACCAAGTCAGGGATATTTTCGTAGTCACCAGCACTGATCAATGAAAAGCTGCGGTAATTGTGTGGTAGTCGGATCGGTAGCGATGTTGTCATGGTTTAGTAGGTTTGTCGGATGATCTGGTGTCCGAGCAGTGTCCAATACAGGTCAGCAGCAGCGCTTCCCACATCCCGTATCCTCTCGCCGTTGCTGATGACATTTAGTGGTTGGGTTTGGTCACGTGCTCTATCGGTGTTTCTTTATCCAGGCCGGGTCGGCGACGCTAGCCTGGTCTGCGTGCCTGTTGCCGATTCCCTGGGTAGCTGCCGGGGCGTCGGCGGGGGATTGATCTTGGCGAGATGAGGGCTGTTGTGGATGTTGATGAGGCGTGGTCGATCGGTGCGCGGATCAGGCGGCTGCGACGTGGCGCATTGATGACGCAGGATGATCTGGCCGCGGCGGCGGGGGTGTCCACCGATTTGGTCCGCAAGCTGGAGCAGGGCCGTCGGCACACTGCCTCGATCGGGAGCCTGCACCGTATCGCCTCGGCGCTGGATGTTGACCTTGGTGAGCTGCTCGGTCGGGACAACATGCCTAAGGTTGCGCCGGATGCCGGTGTGGTGGCGTTGCGGCAAGCCGTCGCCGATGTCGCGGATCTGCTTGGTGACGTGGACGGTGAGCCGCTGTCGCTGCGGGATGCCCAGCGATCGGTCAGCTATTTGTGGGGCGCGTATTGGAGCGGCAAGTACGAGGAGCTGACCGGGCTGATCCCGCAGACCTTGATCGGGCTTCGCGCCCTGTTTCACACCACGAATACCACCACCCGTGCTCGAGCCGCGGAGCAGCTGGCGTGGGGCTATTGGGTAGCGGGGAGCACGTTGATCCATCTGCTGCAGCCTGACGCGGCATTTATGGCGATCCGGCGTGCGATCGATGTGGCCGGCAGCGGTGATGACGCGTTGTTGGCCGCGGCGCTGAAGGGCTCGTTGAGCTGGCAGCTGATGGTCAGTGGACGGTTCACCGATGCTGAGCGGGTCGCGATCCGGACTGCCCAAGCCATCGAACCGCACGGACAAGTCGACGCGCAGGACTTGTCGGCGTATGGATCGCTGCTGGTCACCGCGGCCACCGCTGCGGCCCGCGACCACCGGCGGGCACAAGCGAGCACTTTGTTGCAAGCTGCCCGCGAGGTAGCGCAGCGAGTGGGTTGCGATCGGGTCGACTACGAAACTCCCTTTGGTCCTTGCCAGGTCACCATGCAGACCGTTGATGTCCACGTGGTCACCGAGGACTACCCCGCTGCCCTTGAGGTTGCGGCCCGCATGCCGGCCAATCCGGGGTTGCCGCTGGCTGCCCGCTGCCGGCATTTGACCGACCGGGCGTGCGCCCATGCGAACCTCTACCAGCAGGACCAAGCCTTGGCGTTGTTGCTGACCGCGGAGGGCATGGCACCGGACTGGATACGCCACCAAACCCTGGTGCGTTCGGTGGTCGCCGACCTGCTGACCGCCGAACGACGCAAGTCCACGCCGCTGCGCCAGCTCGCCACACGCATCGGCGTTCACCGGTAGGACACGGCGTCCTAGCGCATACTCGGTGATCACGTTCACGCTGTTCGATCGTGACCACCCGAGCCACCAACACCCCCCTGACTTGGTATTTACGCAGCTACCAAGATAAAGACACCCACCGGGCCGCAGCGCTAGCCGCAGACGGCACGGTGCGTGCGATGTGCGGGCTGACCTTCCGCCCAGTAGCGCACCCGCTCGACGGCGTCCCAGCCTGCCTGTCCTCGCCACCAGACGCGCTCCAGATGTGCCCGGCCTGCCAGCTCGGCGATGCGCGATGAGCGACCACCACCGCCGCTACTTTGATCGTCTCGCCGCAACGGTGGTCCTGCGGCAGGTGATCGTGCTGGCCGAGCAGTCGCTCGCGCTTACCGACGCTGCACTGCGGGCGCGGCTCGTGGCGCTGACCGAGATGGCGCGATGACCATCCGGGCACAGCGCATACACAACGTATCCCGCCTACAGAACATGCCGGCGCTTGGCGCGGCGGGTAATGGTGCCGACGTAGCAGGGCACGGCGTGTTGGTGAAGCGCCACTCGGGATGGCGGCGTACGTGGTGGCGCACGCGGGCCTGGGAAGGCAACGGCGGCTGCTCACCCACCGCGGCGATCCGCACCAGCAACTACCCTGTGCTGCCCCGGACAGGCCGGGCATGAGCACCGACAGCCCCGAGTTGCTGGCCGCGAAGCGGCTGCTCGACGCCGCGAAAGCCGCCGGGTTCGCCTTCTGTCGGATCGCACCGGGCGAGGACGGGCCACTGGTTGGTCGGCGGGACACCATCGGCTACCAGGATGAAATTTACCTCGGCGGCTTCGCGGACTCGTGCAGCGCACTCCGGCGGCGCCGCTGGTCGCTGGTGGTGCCCGGCGGCTTGCCCCTCACCGAGTGCATCAACGGTGACGCCCTGACGGTGCTGCACACGGTGTTGAGTGATTGGGCCGCCTAGACGCCGGGCTGTCGCTGGCATCCATGCGGTTGCCGTATCACGGCGTTTTGATCTACTACGACGGCGCTGACGCCATAGGTTCTACGACCGCGATCGTCCTATGTGGTCTGGGCGGGTTTTGCCGTTGGGGGTTCAGGTGGGGGATCAACTTGGGGTTCCTAACGGGGTACCGATTAGAGCGCTACCCCTTGCTGGGGGCGTTGCGGCTGATCTGGTGGGGTGGAAAGGGTTCCGTGGGTATCCCAGACTCGTATGTGTTTTCAGGTAGTGAACACATCGACTGGTGTCGGGGGCGCGGGGCGGATCCGGTGGTGTGGCGTTATCAGCGGCTTGTCAGCCGAGCTGCCTGTGGATGGTGCCGGTAGGCCGATAGCCCTTGTGTGTTGGGGTATTGGTCAGCCTGGATGTCCAGAGGGGTGTTGGCCGCGGGTCAGGTCGCGGGGTGGTCGGTGGGAGGCGCTGGCCAGCGCGCTAGTCCTGGCCCGAAGTTTGCCTTCGCGTGTCTGAAAGCGGTGGTTTTTTCGGAGTTCAGAGGCGTCCAGGGTTGCCGCTGCGCGCCCGCCCGACGTCTGCCAGGAGCGCCAGCGAAATGCCCGCCGATGTCGTACCCGGTCCCACGGATCCCGCGACTTCCCGAGCGGGGCTGCACGGGTCGAATGACGGGCCTGCCGGCCGCCGAGCTGCCCCCGAGGGCGGCCCCCTCGATGCTGCTGACCATGCCTGGGTTGAGCTGACTGGCGGTGCGGCTGAGGGTGGCGCGGTCGTCATTCCGTTTAGGCAATCGTGCATTAATCTGGACGCGCAGCGCCCGGAAACAGCATTCAATCATCCCGTTTGGTGGTATCGTCAAAAGCGTCGTGGCGGGAATGTTCAGGACTGTTCCGGGCGCATCACCTATGTCGGTGGCGCCGAGGGACAACGCATTCGCGAAGACCTTACCGCGGTCATCGCTAAGCTTCTCACGTGGGCCGCAGAGCACGATTTGCCTGAAGGCAAGGACGCAGCATGAAGCCACCGGATGAATCAGCGGCCTATCCGCCTGCGCCGGGACCAGCAGATCGCGCGGTCACCGTGCCGGTCTCGGGGCCGTCGGGGTTGTCGGATTACGCGGTGTCGCCGTTGGGTGCTCCGCTGGCCTTGCTGCGTGATGAGGTCCGGGTGGCGTTTTTGGGGCGCACGTCCACCGACGACCAACAAGACCCGCGCCAGTCGATCCTGCGGCAATTAGGCAACGGCAAAGCGGCCATCCCGGAGTCCTGGGTCATCGTGGCCCATTTCTATGACGTGGAATCCGGGCGGCTGGACCTGGACGCCCGGGGACGGCGCACCGATTACGACCGCTATGACATCCCGATTTCGCGCGACGGCGGCATCACCGAGTTGCTCGACGAGGCCGGGCATCCCGGCCGCCGATTCGATGTGGTGATCTGCGAAAGCGTGTCCCGCGCAGCCCGGCGCACCTTTGAGGGCCTGTCCATCGAGCGCGCGTTGGAACGCGCCGGAGTCCCGTTGTTCGCCGCCAACGAGCCGATCACGCTCACCGGGAGTCGTGCCCAGCGGATTCTGCAGCGGCGGATCAATCAATCGGTGGCCGAATACGAGGTACTCAACACCCTGGAACAATCCTGGGGTGGGTTGTGCACCCACGTCCGCGAAGGCTGGAACATCGGCAAACCGCCCTACGGCTACCGAGCGAAAACCTACCGACACCCCAACCCCGCCAAAGCCGACAAAGGACAGACCAAAAGCCGACTCGACCCCGACGGGGCACGTGCGGAAACCGTGACCCAGATCGCGCTGTGGCGCTACCACGACCGGCTGGGATACGGCACCATCGCCGACCGGCTCAACGCTGATCCCACCCGATACCCGCCGCCGATCCCGCCGGGAAAAACCCGCGCCCGGGGCGCCTGGGGCAAGACCTCGGTGTATGAGATTCTGCGGAACCCGAAATACACCGGATACCAGGTGTTCAACCGACGCGCGTCACGCTCAGGACACGGCAAGGTCAACGACCCGATCAAATGGGTCTGGTCGCCCGAACCAGCCCACGAGCCGCTGATCCCCAAATGGATGTACGACGAACTCACCGCACAACGCCAAGCTCGGCGGGGATCACGCGATGACAACCAACCCAACCGACATCCCCAAACCCGCCGCACCTACCTGCTGCGCGGAATGCTGTTTTGCGCCTGCGGGCGACGCATGTACGGCAACCAACGCCACCACGCCGCCTACTACACCTGCTGGCCCAAAAACAACAACCGAGGACGGCCCGACAACTACGCCGGACACCCCACGGCCGTCTACCTCCGCGAAGCCGCCGTCCTCGACGCCGTGTCCGCCTTCTTCGCCGACCGGGTGTTCGGCCGGCAACGCCGCGCCATTCTCACCGCCGATTTGGCCACCGTGGATCACCGGGAAGCACAAACGCGTGACGCCGAGCGCCAACGCCTGCACCGACGACTCGCCGACATCGCCCGCCGCCAAAACTCGATCCTGCGCCAAGCCCAAGACGGCGACCCCGACGACCCGTTCACCCGCGCCCTCCGGGCCACCTACAACGATCTGGACACCGAACGCCTCGCCGTCCTGTCCGCCCTCGCCACCCTAGGAGCCGACCCCGCCGCACCCGCCCGCCCAGACGCTGCACAGGTAAATCTGATCGACGCCCTGCCCTACCTAACCGCCCACCTCTCCGCCGCGCCCGAGGCACTGCTACGGCGACTATTCGAGGCCACCAACCTCACCGTGCGCCTTTCCGACGGCGGCAACCACCTAACCATCAGCATCCGGCTACCCGCCGACACCTTGCCCCAGATCGCCGGCACCGTCGAAGCCATCAGCCAAACGACCAACGAACCCAGCACAGCAGCACCAAGCCAAGCCATGCACGGCGCTTGTGCGGATGCTGTACGTGCCCCCGGCAGGATTCGAACCTGCGCTCCCGCCTCCGGAGGCCGGTACAACCCTGATCATGCCTGTCTCTGGTGTCGTCGCGTTCTCTTTTGCCTGCTCAGCGTGTCATGAGTGGCCGTGGTGTCTCGTGGTTCATTGCACGAACCCTTGCACGAGCGACGATGCTCACGACGCGGCAGAGCACCGCGCCGCGTACAGGGCGATATGGAACCCGGCAGTGCGACCTGATCGCTGTCCCGTTTACCAGATGGTTTCCACGGCGGCGAGCTGACGGATCTTGCGGTCGTAGGTCACCAGGCGGGCGGCTCTCACCAGGGCGGTGGCAGCGATGATCCGGTCAAAAGGATCAGTTACGGCGGTGCGAGGAATTCTGCTGACCGCTCGTGCGACTGCATTATCGATCGCCGCGACCTCGAATCCGGATCCTGTCGCGTCAACAACCTCGTGAAACGCTTCGAGATGCGTCCGCATGAAGGTGCCTTTTTCCACGAGATAGGCCAGCTCGACGAGGGTCGCCGCTGAAATCACTAGTGGGATATCCGAGCGAGTCGCATCATCCATTATCTGGCGCGCCTTGTCTGATAAGCGGGGCGATGCCAGGACGTACCAAATGAAAGCGTGAGAATCGAGGATGAGCGAAGTCCCAGCGGTCACTGCCCGTCCGCCAGATTGGCCCATACCTCACGTCTCTCGTCGGTGATCTCCTCAGCGCTCACGTCAGGTACGCGCCCGGCGAGCGCTCCATACATGTTTCGCCGGGGAACTGCCGCGCTGACCGTCAGACGCACCCGCTGACCTGGGATAAGCGAAAGTTGCCGCACGACATCAGAGGGCACCACCAGGTCACCAGTGGCGGTGACTACGGCATCAATCTCTGCACTGGATCCTTGAGTCACGCGACGTCACCTCCCGGTACCGCCGCAGATCCTACCTGGGTTGGTGCGAGCACATGCAGGACGCGGTGCTGGCTCACGCCCTTGGGGTCCGACGAGCCGGTGATCAGGGGCCATCACAGCGGATACCCGAGCCGATCAGAACAACGCGTCGTCACACCTCCTAGCGATCCGCACGTACCTCGACCGAGTCTGACAAGCTCGTACCCTGACGACCGCGGTGGGCTGTTTACGGGAACTGGATCGTGCCCAGCCACCGTTGGGCGCGCTCTGATGGCACCGGGTGCGCGCTCATTGCACGAATCCTTGCACGACTACCGCGTCCAGAGTGCTGACGACGTGGCGCAGCGGCTCCGGGGAGCAAGGTTGATAGCGTCGGTCAAACCGTCACCCGCGTTTCATCGATGATCTGCACCACCAGCTCCAACCAGCGCAAACGAGCAGCTGGCTCCCGGGCTGTCACTCCAGTGCTACGGAGTAGCCGATGAACACCGCCCCCGTGAATCACACCAAAAATTGGCTTACTCACAGTGATAATCGGCAGGTCAGACATGGTGCCCCCGGCAGGATTCGAACCTGCGCTCCCGCCTCCGGAGGCCGGTACAACCCCGATCATGCCCGTCTGTGGCGTCTTCTCGTTCTGTTTTGGCTGCTCAGCGTGTCATAAGTTGCTGGGGTGGCCTGTGGTTCATTGCACGAACCCTTGCACGCGTGGCGACCTTTGGAGGTCGAGGACATGCCACCCGTCACCTGCATGTGGTGACGTGCACTGCTCGCCGGGCACCGTTACCGTCACCGTGAGCATGAATCTGCGATGTGCCTCGGCGACATCCATCTCGATCCGTGGTGGGCGTTGGGCTGTGAGGTCCCTGGGTGTCGGGGGAGCAGCGGGCGTAGCCGATCAAGATGCCAGACATGATCGGGCTGTAATGGATAGCCCGATCATGTCTGGCTTCGGGTGATAGGTGCCGTCTTGGCTTCGGATGATCGGTGACAGTTGCCTAGCCGGTTTGTGTGTCGCCGTCGCTCAAGCAGTTGGGATGGTCGGGCTGCTCGACGAGTGGCGGGGGCTGACTCGGCCCCAGTGAAGCTGCACCCGGACGTGACCCCCGGAGATCGTGGAGTTCATCCGCTCTCAGGCCCACGGCTTGCCAGGAACGGGTGTCCATTACCTCCGACGGCGCACTGCCCCGCGGCGGGACAACCCCGCGACGTCAGCAGTACCAAGCGCCAGTACCGGGGTCGGTGCATAATCAAGCGCGGCCAGGTAGCTGGACTGGAACCGGATGTTCAACAGGAGGCGCAATGGACCGCAGGCAGGTGACGACACACATCATCGAACAAATGCGTGAGAAGGGCCTAAAGTTTGACGACCTCGCTCGCAAACTTGGCCTCGACAAGACGTGGACCACAGCGGCGCTGCTCGGTCAGCATCCGTTCACCGCCGAACGAGCCGAACAGGTCCAGCGGCTCCTCGATTTGCCCACTCAGGCGGTGGCAGTGCTTCAAGAGAGTCCTACTCGGGGCTGTTTGGAATCGACGCCTCCGACGGATCCGACGATGTATCGGATCTATGAGGTGCTGCAGGTCTACGGCACGACCATCAAGGCGCTCATCCATGAGGAGTTCGGCGACGGGATCATGAGTGCCGTTAATTTCAGTTTATCCGTGGATCGCGAAGATACCGACCGTGGGCCACGAGTAAAGATCACTCTAAACGGCGCGTTCCTCCCCTTCCGAGATCCTGCGACCTGGTAGGCTGCATAGGCGCGGTGTTCGACGCCGCGGGCCGAACGCCTTTTGCATTGGAAAAAGACAAACCCACCAGATTTTGACCCCATCACCCGTCAGCTGGGACCGCGTCAAGCGTCACCCGGGACCGCGCATGTGTGGCCGTGGCCGTGTGCATGTCTAGTTCCAGGTGATGGGTGACGGCGCATCGCGAGACCCGTTGACGCGTTGGTGCCAGCATGGGATTCCACAGGGGCTGCTTGATTGTGGCTAGCGGTTTGATCGTGCTTCTGGCCGGATGCACCAGCGGCAACGGTGCCTCCGCCCCGACTGCTGCCACCGCATCTCCCGGGGCCGCGGTGGTGACCCCACCGGACCCAACAGCGGGTCTAGTTCGTCGTCAAACAACGGAAGATTCACCCGGAGCTGGCACCTTCAACTCGGGTTCTTCGTCGGTTCCTGCGAACGCGCCTGCCCCCATGAACGCGCCCGCTGCCGCGGATGCGGCCGGTTCCGCGAATGTGCCTGCTCCCATGACCGCGCCTGGTCCCGGGGATGCGCCTGGCCTCGGCCCTGGGTCTGCTGGCGTACCAGAGTGGGACCCCAAGGCGGTGCAGGCCGAAAATAACTCGCGTCTACAGGATCAGCACCCACAGGATCAGCACCCACAGGATCAGCACCCACAAGACCAGCATCCCCAGGATCAGCGCCCACAGCCGGCGGCACCGGCGAACCATAAGAACCCAGCCCCGACCCAGCGCTGCCAGCAGGATCCTCTTCTGACAGGTTGCGAGTCGATACCTGGACTTGCGCGCCATTCGTTGCGCTAATCTGTCCAACCGTGGTTGCCAGCGGCATCCTGAAGCCGATCTCGGACCGTAGGCAGCCAAGTGCGTACTACCAACACAGGGGTATGCCTAGACGATTTGTGGTTGGTGATCTGACCATAGGCCCTTTGCTGGTCGGACCTGATCTTAACCGCGGCACATCGGACCCGAACTGAACTCGCCCAACACCGCCGCGCCGCGAGTGCGCATGGGATGCCGATCAATTTGGTTGGTATGCTGCTCGGTTTGTTGGTGTCCGTCGCCGGGGATGCGGGGATCCGGTTGGCGCTGCCCTCGCCGAAAGAACGGGCTCTGCGGAAGGTTTTGGGGCTGGCGAATCGACAACGTGGTCGCGCGGGTCGATTTTACCTTGCAGCAAGCACTGCGCGCGGCGCCGAGCGTGTTGAGGAGATGGCGCTGCGGCCCGGGGAGCGAGATCAATGGCTTCATCTAAGCCGTCACTCTTGTATCGGGATGACCTGTGCTACCGGCCTTGATCAGCGGAGATGAGCCGCTGGCGTCTCGGTCTGTCACTCCAGCGGTGCTGAGTAGAGGATGAATACCGCCCTAGTAGATCAGGGCGAAAAGTAGCCTACTCACAGTGATATTGGCTGTTCAGACGTGGCGCCCCCGGCAGGATTCGAACCTGCGCTCCCGCCTCCGGAGGGCGGTGCTCTATCCCCTGAGCTACGGGGGCTTGCCAGCTGCAGAGGGTACCGCTACCGGTCGTCCACGCCCAACGCGGTGTCGGTCAGCGCGTTGGAGGTAGCGGTTGCGCGCCGCGCTGGGTGATCAGCTGGGCCATGTACTCGCTCTCGGCGTCCTGCGAGATGACCATCTTCTCCGCCAGATTGCGCACCTGGGGAATCTCGCCGTGCTGCGCCGCGTAATGGGCCATCGGTGCCCCGCCCTGATGGTGCCGCAGCATCAGCTGCAGGAACAGCATGTCGAACTGGGCGCCGCTGGCGGCCCGGAGCCGGTCCAGATCAGCGGGGGAGGCCATGCCCGGCATTGTTGCCACGCCAGCCGACCCACCGCCGTGTGTCATCCCCGCCATCCCCGGCATCGAGCCGGCGCCCGTCATCCAGGTCATGTACCGGCCGGTGGGCAATGCGGCGGCGTTCCACAAGCTGAGCCAGCCTTGCATCTGGCCGATCTGCTGGAGCTGGTTGGTCTCGATGTCGAAGGCCAGCAACCGGATCACGGGATCGGCGCTGCGATCCCGTGCCAGACCCGCCATCAGCACCGCCTGGCGGTGGTGCACTGACATGTCCTGCGCGAACCCGACGTCCACCGTGCCGCCTTCGGACTGCGCCGAGACCCCGCCTACCAGGGGCAGCGCCGTTTCCAGCGCCGCACCGAGCAGCAGCACAGCGAGCACCGCACCGCCGGCCAGAATCATCCGGACCCACCGGGCCCGCCGCTTGCTGGTGGTTGGCGCCCCGGCGCTGCCAGCGTCCACCCCGCCATGCACGATCGTCTCCGCCATGGCGCGGCTCAGCTACCTGGCCCGGGCGGGGTGCCACCAGGGGCAGGTGACCCGGTGCCCTCCGCCGGGGCTGCACCGCGGCCACCGGAGAAGGTCAACGGGACGGCGTCCGGACCGGGCGCAGCGGCGACGAACGGTGGTGGTTTCGCCGGGTCGAACAGGCCGGGCAGCTCGTCGCAGCTGGCCCCGATCTCCGGGTAGGTGTACTGGTTGAGCCGCAGCGCCTGGATGAAGTGGTCGATCCGCTTGTCGGCGGCGTCGGTCACCTTGAGCTGGTGTCCCCACGACTGCAGGGCGATCGGCGCGTCCAGGCCAGGATAGGGAGACAGCATCAGGTAGTTCGAGCCCTGCACGCGGTCACGCAGTGACTGCAGCGCCGCTCCGGTGATCTTGGTGGGGTTGTAGGCGATCCATACCGCGCCATGCTCCAGGGCATGGACCATGTTCTCGTTACGCACCGGCGTCGAGTAGACCACTCCGTTGCAGGCTGCCCACGTCCCGTCATGCGGACCTCCGAAAGGAGGGCTGTGGTCGTAGGCCACCCGCTTGTCCGGACCGATATGCCCCCGGCCTGCACCGTAGTTCTCCATGACAACACCGTTGATGTGCGTGGAGGGGTCCCGGTTGTCAGCGGTCGGGGTGAAGGCGCGACGGTCCTCGTACCGGGTGAACATGTATCCGAAGATGCCGACGGCGAACACCAAAACCGCAACAACCGCGGCTATCGTGCCCCACGGCTTGGGTTTGGTCGCCGAGACGACCGGGCGCGCAGTGCGCACTGCCTTGCTGGTCTTGCCGCTTGGCATACCTGACTGGTCCTCGCTCACGATGGGGTCTGCCACCAGACCGCGGCGTCAGTGTAAGGACCCCCGGTCAATACGGAGTGAACCCGGGCCGTCAAACTCCCTCACCGACGGATTCGCGCACCTCCCTAGACTCACAGAGGTGACCCCCGCCGCGCTCGCCGACCTGGTCCGATCCGTCGCTCACGGCGTTCTGGCCGA
Source organism: Pseudonocardiaceae bacterium (assembly GCA_035606945.1). Lineage (GTDB taxonomy): Bacteria > Actinomycetota > Actinomycetes > Mycobacteriales > Pseudonocardiaceae. Next base: position 101,231 of record DATNDR010000132.1, on the reverse strand, counting down.
CCATGGTCTCGACCCGGCCGCGCTTCCGGACCCGGTGACGGTGTACCGCCCGCGCGACCTGCGGCACGGTGACTACGCCACCAATGTGGCGTTACAGACCGCAAGCAAGGCCGGCGTGATAGCCCTGAACTTCGCCGAGTGGCTGGCGCAGGAGCTGGCGCAGCGACCAGGGGTGCGCACCGCCGAGGTCGGCGGACCAGGTCTGGTCAATCTGCGGCTGGGGGTCGATGCGCACGGCGAGATCCTCGCGCAGGTGCTCGCCGCCGGTAGAAACTTCGGAGCCGGCCAGACGCTGGTGGGCCGCCGGATCAAGCTGGCAGTCGTCCCGTCCAACCCCGCCGGTCCACTGCACCTCGGTGACGCCCGCTCGGTGGCGGTCGGCGACGCGCTGGACCGCATCCTCGCCTTCGCGGGCGCTGCGGTGATCCAAGAAGCCCCCGACGTGTGGATCTACCTGCTCGGCGCAGACCATGACGGCACACCGGGCGACGAGTGGGCCACCGTCGAGATGCTGTCCGGCCGGCAGGTGCGCCTGGTGCACCCAGGCGCCGGCGTGCAGTCGGGCAAGCGGACGACCACCATGGCAGACCTCGTCGAGGCAGTCGGGGTGGACGCCGCGCGCTACGCACTGATCCGGTGGCCGTACGCCTCGCCGATCGATATCGACCTCACCGTCTGGTCGAAACGGACCGACGACAATCCGGTGTTCGCCGTACAGTACGTACACGCCCGGCTGGCGTCGCTGGCCCGTAACGCCGCCGATCTCGGGATCAGGTGCTCGGGCGCTCAACTCCGGCTGCTCGACCACCACAGGGAAGGTGAGTTGATCCGCACGCTGGGTGAATTTCCCCGCACCGTGGCCGCGGCCGCGGCGCTGCGCGAGCCGCACCGGGTGGCCCGTTACCTGGAAGAACTCGCTGGCGCCTACCACAACTTCGCCGGCACGTGCCGGGCGCTGCCGCTGGGCGACGAGCAACCCGGCCCACTGCACGCCGCCCGATTAGCGCTGTGCGAGGCGACCCGCCAGGTGCTGGCCAACGGCTTGGGCCTGCTCGGCGTCAGCGCGCCGGAGCGGATGTGAGAGCGCACCCGGCCGGGCCACGCCATGCCGACGTGCTGGCCCGAGTCTCGACCGCCGGCCCGCGCCCAGCTGGTGCCGCCGAGTTGAACGTGTTGCACCCGGCGGTGTGGCCCCGCGGGGCGCACCGCGGCGACGACGGTGCAGTGCGGCTGGCCGGCGTCGAAGTCGGTGAACTCGCTGAGGCTTACGGCACGCCGCTGTTCGTCGTCGACGAAGCGGACTTCCGGGCCCGCTGCGCCGAACACGCCGCCGCCTTCGGCGCCCCGCACCGCGTGCACTACGCGGCCAAGGCCTTCCTGTGCACCGAGGTCGCGCGCTGGGTGGCTGAACAGGGTCTGAGTCTGGACGTGTGCACCGGCACCGAGCTCGCCCTGGCGCTGCACGCCGGGTTCCCCGCGGCCCGGATCGCGATGCACGGCAACAACAAGTCCGCTGACGAGCTGATCGCCGCCGTGACGGCCGGCGTCGGTGCGGTGGTGCTGGACTCCTTCCTGGAGATCGCCCGGCTCGACGACATCGCCCGCCGGCACGCCGTGGTGCAACCCGTGCTGATCAGGGCGACCGTGGGCGTCGAGGCGCATACCCACGAGTTCATCGCCACCGCCCACGAAGACCAGAAATTCGGCTTCTCCCTGGCGGCCGGAGATGCCGCCGAAGCTGTCCGAAGAGTGCTCAAATCTCAGGGGCTGCGCCTGGTGGGCCTGCACAGCCACATCGGCTCGCAGATTTTCGACGCGGACGGCTTCGAGCTCGCGGCGCACCGGATGGTCGGCCTGCTGGCGTCGATCCGGGACGAACACGGCCCCCAGGTCGCCTCTGCCCTCGCTGCCTTGGACCTCGGCGGAGGGCTGGGAATCGCCTACACCGCGGACGACGACCCGCCGCGACCGGCCACGCTGGCTGCACATCTGCTTGCCGTCGTGGAAGCCCGCTGCCGAAGCGCCGGCATACCCATACCAGAGCTGGTCGTCGAGCCGGGCCGGGCGATCGCCGGACCTGGCACGATAACCCTCTACGAGGTGGGCACCATCAAAGAGGTCACGGTGGCCGCATCGACACAGCGCCGCTATATCTCAGTGAACGGCGGAATGAGCGACAACGTGCGCACGGCACTGTATGACGCAACCTATGACTGCCGGCTGGTGTCGCGTTGGTCCGAGGCTCCTGCCGCGCTGTCCCGAGTGGTCGGCAAGCACTGCGAGTCCGGTGACGTGGTGGTCCGGGACTGCTGGCTGCCCGATGACCTGGCCCCGGGTGATCTGCTGGCGGTCGCCAGCACCGGTGCGTACTGCTATTCCATGTCCAGCCGGTACAACCTGCTACCTCGCCCGGCGGTGGTCGCCGTGCGCGAGGGCACGCACCGGCTGCTGCTGCGCCGCGAGACGATGGCCGACCTGCTGTCCCTGGAGATCTCATGAGCAGGCCGCCGGACGGTCCGATTGGCCAGGAGGCCTGCTCGCAGGGCCGACCCAATGGCCGGGAGGCCTGCTCGCAGGGCCGACCCATCGGTGTGGCGTTGCTGGGGTGCGGCACCGTCGGCCGGGAAGTGCTGCGGCTGCTCACCGAGCAGGCGGATGAACTCGCTGCGCGCGTCGGCGCTCCGGTGCAGCTGGTCGGGGTAGCGGTGCGGCGCCCGCGGCGGCATCCGGAGGTACCGGCCGAGCTGCTCACCACCGACGCGGCCGAACTGGTCAGCCGGGACGGCGTGGACATCGTCATCGAGGTGATCGGGGGCATCGACCCGGCCCGGTCCCTGCTGCTCGACGCGTTGCGCGCCGGCCGGGGTGTGGTGACAGCCAATAAGGCGCTGCTCGCCGAGTGCGGGCCGGAGTTGTATGGCGCTGCGGACGCCGCCGGCGCCGACCTGTACTTCGAGGCGGCGGTGGCCGGGGCGATCCCGCTGTTGCGCCCGCTGCGCGAGTCGCTGGCCGGTGACCGGATCACCCGGGTCACCGGCATCGTCAACGGCACCACCAACTTCATCCTGTCCGCGATGGACTCCTCCGGCGCCGGCTACGCCGAGACCCTGGAAGAAGCCAGCAGGCTGGGCTACGCCGAGGCTGACCCGACCGCCGACGTCGACGGCTACGACGCCGCCTCCAAAGCGGCGATCCTGGCCTCATTGGCCTTTCACACCCGAGTGACCAGCGCCGACGTCTATCGCGAAGGCATTGCCGAGGTCTCCGCCGCCGACGTGATCGCGGCCCGGCAGCTGGGACGCACGGTGAAGCTGCTGGCGATCTGCGAGCGGGTGATCGACGGTTCCGGCGCCGAGTCGATCTCGGCCCGGGTGTACCCGGCGATGATTCCCCGGTCGCACCCGCTGGCCTCGGTCGGTGGGGCCTTCAACGCGGTGTTCGTCGAGGCGGACGCCGCCGGTGCGCTGATGTTCTACGGGCAGGGCGCCGGTGGGGCGCCGACCGCCAGCGCGGTACTCGGGGACCTGGTCGCCGTCGCCCGTAACCGGGTGGCGGGCGGCTACGGGCCGCGCGAGTCCGCCTACGCCGACCTACCGATCCGGCCGATGGAGGACACCCCCACCAGCTACCACATCAGTCTGGAGGTCGCCGATCGTCCCGGTGTGCTGGCGCAGGTGGCGCAGATCTTCGCCGAACACGAGGTGTCCATCATGGCGGTGCGCCAGACCGGCCGCAGCACCGGGGAAGTGCCGGACGGGGCGAATCTGGTGATCGTCACGCATGCCGCGCCGGACGCCGCGCTGCGCTCTACTGTGGACAAGCTTGCCGGTTTGGACGTGGTCCGCGACGTGGTCAGCGTGATGCGGGTGGAGGGCGAGGTGACGTGAAGCTGCAGGTAGGGGCTCGCAGCTCGTGGCCGGGAGTGATCGAGGCCTACCCGGATCGGATCCGGATCAGCCCGGGCTGCCGGGTGGTGACCCTGCAGGAGGGCGGCACCCCGCTGCTGCCCGCGCCCACACTGTCTGCGTACACCGGTTGTGAGGTGCTGCTCAAGGTCGAAGGCGCCAATCCCACCGGCTCCTTCAAAGACCGCGGGATGACCATGGCGGTGACCGAGGCGCTGGCTCGCGGCGCGCAGGCGGTCTTGTGTGCCTCCACCGGCAACACCGCCGCCTCGGCCGCTGCCTACGCAGCCCGGGCTGGCATCCCCAGCGCGGTGCTGGTGCCCCGCGGCAAGATCGCGCTGGGCAAGCTCGCGCAGGCCACCGCTTACGGTGCCCAGATCTTGACGGTCGACGGCAACTTCGACGACTGCCTGGAGCTGGCCCGTAAAACCGCCGCCGACTACCCGGTGACGTCACTGGTGAACTCGGTGAACCCGGTACGGCTGCAAGGGCAGAAAAGCGCCGCATTCGAGATCTGCGACGTGCTCGGGCAGGCGCCGGACGTGCACTGCCTGCCGGTCGGCAACGCCGGCAACATCACTGCCTACTGGCTGGGTTACACCGAATACCACGCCGACGGGGTGGTGTCCGGCCAGCCGCGGATGTTCGGCTTTCAGGCGGCCGGCGCCGCGCCGCTGGTGCATGGCGCGCCGGTGCGCGACCCCGACACCATCGCCACCGCCATCCGGGTCGGCAGCCCGGCGTCCTGGGACGGGGCGATGCGGGCCCGGGATGAGTCCGGCGGGCTGTTCGAGGCGATCACCGACGAACAGATCCTCGACGCTTACCGGCTGCTGGCCGGGCAGGAAGGGGTGTTCGTCGAACCGGCCTCGGCTGCTGCGGTGGCGGGCCTGCTGCAAGTCGCCGAGGACGGGCGGCTGCCCCGGGGTTGTGTCGTGGTCTGCACGGTCACCGGCCACGGCCTCAAAGATCCCGACACCGCCCTGCGCGGCATTCCCACTCCCAACCCCATCCCCGTAGACCCCGCCGCCGTCGCAACCGCACTCTCCCTTGCCTAGCGCAGCTCCCCAGCTCCCCACTCCGACATGTCTCCATGTCGGAGTGGGTGGAGTGGCGGGGTAGGGGCCGGGCTGATGGGATTCGTGCGGGTGAGGGTGCCGGCGTCGACGGCGAATCTGGGGCCGGGATTTGACGCGCTCGGGTTGGCGTTGGCGCTGTATGACGAGGTCGAAGTGGCACCGGCGGCGTCCGGATTGCACGTCGAGGTGCACGGTGAGGGCGCTGGGCAAGTGCCCACCGACGAGGACAACCTGGTCGTCCGCGCGCTGCGGGCGGCGTGCGCCCGGTGCGGTCACCGGCCCGACGGTGTGGTGCTGCGCTGCCGCAATCGCATCCCGCACTCCCGGGGACTCGGTTCGTCAGCAGCCGCTGCCGTCGCCGGGGTACTGGCCGGCTACGCGCTGGCGGGAATGGAACCGGACGAGGCGGCGTTGGACCTGGCGGCTGGGTTTGATGGCCACGCCGACAACGTCGGTGCCAGCCTGCTGGGCGGTCTGGTGATCTCCTGGAAGGAGGAGAGGTCTTTCCGGGCGACCCGCTTGGAGCCCCATCCGGATTTGGCGCCGGTACTGTTCGTGCCGGAGCAGACCTCCGCTACCGAGGTCGCCCGTGGGTTGCTGCCTGCCGAAGTGCCGCACAGCGATGCGGCGTTCACCGCTGGACGGGCCGCGCTCCTGGTCCATGCGTTGACCAACGCCCCGCCGCTGCTGCTGGTCGCCACCGAAGATCGGCTACACCAGCCCTACCGGCGCTCGGCATATCCGGCGACCGGGCGGTTGGTGGACGCGTTGCGCGCGGCCGGGGTGCCTGCCGCGGTATCGGGTGCCGGGCCGGCGGTGCTGGCGTTGCCGATCAGCGGCGAGCTTCCCAGGCAGCTTGATCCGGGCGGGGATATCGCCGCCGGCTTCACCCGGCACCCGCTTGACGTGGCACGTAGCGGTGCCGTCATCGAACGGGAGTGAGCCACTTGTACGGCCCGGTTGTTGCTCGTATCGCGGTGGACCGATAGGCTCTGTGGAGTTCAGACACCGTGTGCACGGGCGCCGGTGCCGCGTTCGGGGCCCTCTCACCCGAACACTTAATCTCCCGCCCTCCGGTCGACGTAGTAGCGGGAAGGCTGGCACCCAGACCCTTGCCGCAGTTGAACATGTCCCGTGCCGGTCGGCTTGACCACTGATGTGGTGGTCGGCTAGCCCACCGCATGTGGACCTAGGCGCCGTCGGCACACCGCCGGCTGGCGAACAGGCTGGCCTGAGCCGCGTCTCGGGTCGGTTAGGAAGGACCTGCGTGAGCGAAATCAACGTGTTGGGCAGTGATGTTGCTGCTACGGCATCTTCGGACCAGCGCCCGTCCCACGACGACGCGCCGCCTCCGGGCAATGGACCGGCTTCGGACAACGGCACGGCGTCGCGTCGCCGTGGCGGGCTGTCCGGAATGGTGATGGCCGAACTGCGCCAGCTGGCCGGCCAGCTGGGCGTCTCCGACATCGCCGGAATGCGCAAGAACGAGCTGATCGCCGCGATCAAGGAGCGCCAGGGCACCGTCCCGGGCCAGCGGCGGGTCGTCGCTGAGCAGCTCCCGCTCGAGGGTGCAAGCGTGTCGACGACGATCCAGGCGCCGACCCAGACGAAGATCGAGGCCGCAGCTCCGCCGCAGACAGCTGCGGAGCAGCCGGTGGCCGAGCAGCCGCCCGCCGCAGCCGCCGAGCCGGCTGGCGTCGAGCCACCGGACGCGGCTGACCACGCTCAGACCCAACCTCAGCACGGCCGCGACCAGCAAGACGGGGATACCGACGGAGCTGACCGCTCACGCAACCGGCGGCGACGTCCGGTCCGCGGCGGTGAGGCGTCTCGATCCCCGATCGAGCAGGCCCAAAGCGATCGGACCCAGGGTGATGGGATCCAGAATGATCGGGCCCAGGGTGATCGGGCCCAGAACGATCGGAGCCAGAACGATCGGACCCAGGGCGACCAAGCCCCGGGGGGCCAGAGCGGCGGCAATCAGAACGGTAACGCGGCCGGCCCGAACGGTTCGCGCGACGACGACGACGAGGCCGGTCGCCGGCGTGGCCGGCGCTTCCGCGACCGCAACCGCCGCAACCGGGGTGACCGCAGTGACCGCAGCACCGAACGTAGCAGCGACCGCCGTGACGGCGGTGAGCTGGAGGTTCGTGAGGACGACGTGCTGCTGCCCGTTGCCGGGATCCTCGATGTGCTCGACAATTACGCGTTCGTGCGGACTTCGGGTTACCTGTCCGGGCCCAACGATGTGTACGTGTCGTTGTCGCTGGTTCGCAAGTACGGGCTGCGCCGAGGTGACGCGATCACCGGCGCGGTGCGCCAGCCCCGCGAAGGGGAGCAACAACGGCAGAAGTTCAACCCGCTGGTGCGGGTCGACACCATCAACGGCCTGGACATCGACCAGGCCAGGCAGCGCCCGGAGTTCACCAAGCTGACGCCGCTGTACCCCAACGAGCGCCTTCGGCTGGAGACCGAGCAGCACTTGATGACGACGCGGGTCATCGACCTGATCATGCCGATCGGGAAGGGCCAGCGGGCGCTGATCGTTTCGCCGCCCAAGGCGGGCAAGACGATGATCCTGCAGGCGCTCGCCAATGCGATCACTAAGAACAACCCGGAATGCCACCTCATGGTCGTCCTCGTCGACGAGCGGCCGGAGGAGGTCACCGACATGCAGCGCTCGGTGAAGGGTGAGGTCATCGCCTCGACCTTCGACCGCCCGCCGTCGGACCACACCACGATCTCCGAGCTGGCCATCGAACGGGCCAAGCGGCTGGTCGAGATGGGGCACGACGTCGTGGTGCTGCTGGACTCGATCACCCGCCTGGGCCGGGCCTACAACCTGGCCGCACCGGCATCCGGCCGGATCCTGTCCGGTGGGGTGGACTCCACCGCGCTGTACCCGCCGAAGCGGTTCCTGGGTGCGGCGCGCAACATCGAAGACGGTGGTTCGCTGACCATCTTCGCGACCGCGCTGGTGGAGACCGGGTCGACGATGGACACGGTGATCTTCGAGGAGTTCAAGGGCACCGGCAACGCCGAACTCAAGCTCGACCGCAAGATCGCCGACAAGCGGATCTTCCCGGCCATCGACATCAATCCATCCGGTACCCGTAAGGAGGAGCTGCTGCTGTCCCCGGATGAGCTGGCCATCCACCACAAGCTGCGGCGTGTGCTGTCCGGTCTGGAGTCCCAGCAGGCGATCGACCTGGTGCTCGATCGTCTGCGCAAGACCCGGACCAACATCGAGTTCCTGATGACCGTCTCGAAGTCCGCCGCCGGCAACGGCGCCGACTGAAAAGACTGTGCGGGTCGCCCAACACGCCGTGTCGCGTCTTCATGTCCGCTGTGTCGCGTTCCATTGCTCGGGATAGCGGCTGATGCATGAGACCCGCCGCGCAGCTGAACGGTGCGCCGGTCAACCTTGATCAGCTCACCGCGCTGGCGCTGATCAATTATGGTCATTACACCTCGATGCGAGTCGACGGCTTGAGGGCGCGCGGTCTGTCGCTGCACCTGCAACGCCTGGTGCAGGACTGCCGCCGGATCTTCGATGCTCAGCTGGATCCTGACTGGGTGCGGCGCCTGGTCCGCCAGGCGCTGGCCGAAGCGCCCCGTTCGGTGGTGGTTCGGGTGACGGTGTTCGACCCCGAGCTGCAACTCGCGCGGATCGGTGCGGACGCTCAGCCGCACGTACTCGTCACCACTCGGCCGGCAGCACTGACCTCGCTTTCCGCGCTGCGCCTGGAATCCACCCAGTACTGCCGGGAGCTGCCGGCCGTCAAACACGTGGGGCTGTTCGGCTCGTTGCAGCGGCGGCGCGTCGCGCAGCGCAACGGCTTCGACGACGTGCTGTTCACCGGTGCCAGTGCCGAGATCTCCGAAGCAGCCACCGCGAATGTCGGTGTCATTGCCGGCGACCGGATTATCTGGCCTCAGGCGCCGTGCCTGGCCGGAGTGACCATGAGACTGATCAACCAGGCAGTGGACGAGCAGGCCGGCACCGCGCCGGTCACGCTAACCACGTTGCTCGGGGTGGACGCGGTCATCGCCACCAGCGCCGCGAGCGGCGTCCGCCCGGTCGCGGCCATCGACGGCATCCGGTTTCCCACCAAACACCCCGTGATCGACACTCTGCGCAACCGGTACGCCGAGATCCCGCCCGAGCCGTGGTAACGGGAACATCGCGGTCGCGCGCAGGGTTTCATCTTCCGTTGGGCCATCTGGCACACTGTCACGGCCCACAGTCCGGCTCCGGTTCACCCCCGCGCATCACATCTGGGGGACCCGGCGGCCATGAGGAAAGGACAACCATGAAGCAGGGCATCCACCCGGAGTATGTCGAAACGCAGGTTACCTGCGGCTGTGGCAACTCCTTCACCACTCGTAGCACCAAGCGCGACGGTCACATCCACGTTGAGGTGTGTTCCAACTGCCATCCCTTCTACACGGGCAAGCAGAAGATCCTGGACACCGGTGGCCGGGTCGCGCGCTTCGAAAAGCGCTACGGCAAACGCCAGAAGTAACAAGTGGACACTGCGGCAGTTCAGGCGCTGCTGGATCAGCACGCCGAGCTGGAAAACCGGCTTGCCGATCCTGCACTGCACGCTGATCCCGACGCGGCGCGCAAGGTAGGCAGGCGTTACGGTGAGTTATCGCGCATCGTGCGGGTGGTCCGCGAACTCGATCAAGCGCGCAACGACATGGCGGTGGCCCGCGAACTCGCGGCCGAGGATCCGACCTTCGCCACCGAGGCCGACACCCTCGCCAACAGGATCCCACGCCTGGAAACCGAGCTGGCCGACCTGCTTTTGCCTCGGGATCCGCACGACCACTCCGATGTGGTCATGGAGATCAAGTCGGGAGAGGGCGGCGCGGAGTCCGCGCTGTTCGCCGCGGACCTGCTGAGGATGTACCTGCACTACGCCGAGCGGCACGGCTGGAAGGCGGAGGTGCTCGATGCCACCGAATCCGACCTCGGTGGCTACAAGGACGTCACGATCAGCCTCAAAGCGTCCCAGAACCAGTCCGGCGTATGGGAGCGCTTGAAGTTCGAGGGCGGGGTGCACCGGGTACAACGGGTACCGGTCACCGAGTCGTCCGGGCGGATCCACACCTCAGCGGCAGGGGTGCTGGTCTATCCCGAACGGGATGACGTCGAAATCGAGCTCGACGAGAAGGATCTGCGCATCGACGTCTACCGCTCATCGGGTCCCGGCGGGCAGAGCGTCAACACCACCGACTCAGCGGTGCGCATCACCCACCTGCCGACCGGGATCGTGGTGTCCTGCCAGAACGAGAAGTCGCAGATCCAGAACCGGATCCGGGCGACCGAGGTGCTGCGGGCCCGGCTCCAGGCGCTGGCCGAGGAGAAGGCTCAGCAGGAGGCCTCGGAGCAGCGCCGGTCGCAGGTGCGCACGGTGGATCGCTCCGAGCGGGTGCGTACCTACAATTTCCCGGAGAATCGGATCTCCGATCACCGCGTCAATTACAAGGCTTACAACCTCGATGCGGTGCTCGACGGGGAGCTCGACGGGGTGCTGGACGCACTGGTCAGCGCCGACCGCGAGCTGCGCCTGCGCCTGTCATGAGACGGCAGCCACTGCGCCTGGCGGTGCTGGAGGCGGAACGGATTCTCACCGACGCCGGAGTGGCGTCCCCGCGGGTGGACGCCGAGCTGCTCGCGGCGCACGTCGTCGGCGTGCCGCGAGGGCGGTTGCCGATGGTTCCGCTGGTCGACCCGCCGGTGGTCGACGCACTGCGCACGCTGGCGTCCCAGCGCGCCCAGCGGGTGCCGTTGCAGCACCTCACCGGAACCGCAGCGATGGGTGCCGTCGAGGTGGCGGTCGGTCCCGGGGTGTTCATTCCCCGCCCGGAGACCGAGGTCATGCTGGCCTGGGGGCTCGCGATGCTGGACGGTGCCGCGGAGCCACTGGTGGTCGATCTGTGCACCGGATCCGGTGCGCTGGCGCTCGCCGTGGCGCACGCCAGGCCTGATGCGCAGGTCCACGCCGTGGAGCGCGACCCGGTGGCGCTGAGCTGGGCTCGACGCAACGCCGACGCCCGTGCCGCTGCCGGCGATACGCCGGTGGTGCTCTACGCCGGTGACATCGCCGATCCCGGTTTGCTCACCGCGCTCGACGGGTTGGCGCACCTGGTGTTGTGCAACCCGCCCTACGTGCCGCTGGGTGCGCGGCTACCGCCTGAGGTTGCTTGGTACGACCCGCCCGCCGCCGTCTTCGCAGGTGCCGACGGTCTCGCGGTGATTCCTGATGTGGTGCGCACCGGCACCCGGTTGCTCCGCGAGGGCGGCAGCATCGCCATCGAACACGACGATTCCCACGCGGTGGCCGTCCCCGCGCTGCTGGCTGCCCGGCGGGTGCTCACCGAGGTGGCTGACCACGCCGATCTCGCCGGTCGGCCGCGGTTCGCCACCGCGCGGCGGGCGACGCTCAGCCCACCGTTGCCATCACGTATCTGAGGGTGTCGGCAGCAAAGCCGGCCACCGCTTGCATGCCCAGTGCGTTGGGATGCACCGGGGCGGCCGGGCTGGTCGGGATGGGGCCCTCCACCCACTTGACCCCTGGCAGGTGGCATGCGTCATGGCCCAGCGAGCGCGTGTAGGAGTCGACGAAAAACGCGTCGTGGCGGAAGGCCTGACTGGCCAGCATGTCGGTGAGCTGATGTCCCAGACCGTCCAGATACCGCACGTCACCGCGGGCGATCGGGAACAGCGGGTAGCAGCCCTCCGTGGGCGGCAGGATCCGCAGGTAACCGACCAACAGCACCGTCGCGTGCGGCGAACGCTGGTGGATGCCCTCGATCACCCTGGCGACCTTGGGCGCTGCGGCCTCGATGCGCTGCGCGTAGAGATCGCCGCCGCCGGCGGTGGCCTCCCGCTCGCACGGATTGCCGAACGGATCACGGGAGGCGACCCGGCCGCAGGTGTAGACGATTTCGGTGAAGCCGATGTCGTTGCCGCTGATCGTCAGCGTAACCAGGTCAGTGTCCGGTCGCAGCGCATTGAACTGCGGGGGATTGGTACCCAGCAGCAGCACCGATTGCGCGGCCGTCATGTTCTCGGTCTTGGCGCCGCTGCAGCTCACGTCGGTGAAATCGCGGATGCCCAGTGCGGCGGCCAGCCGCGACGGGTAGTTGCTGGTGGACCGCTCGCAGCCGATCGGATCGATGCGCTGCACCGGAATCAGCGGACCCGCGGTGTAGGAATCGCCGAGCGCGACGTAGTGCCGGGGGGCGGCCACGGCCTGGGCGCCCGCGCTGGCGGGAATGCCGAGTAGCGCGCACAGGGTGGCCAGGGTCGCAAGCATGACTCGGCGATACAGGGGCAAGTGGGCCTCCGGGGGTCGACCGGACACGGATCGTGCCGTTGTGATCACCGGTTGTCAACGGCTCGCTGCGGCCCCCTCACCGGATGCCGGCGGGCGGTCGTAGTGTTCAGATCCGTGAGCACTGTCTATGACTGCGCGATCCCGGATCGCCGCCTGGCCGGTTTGACCGCGGCGGCCAGCGCGGTACGGGCCGGACAACTCGTCGTGCTGCCGACCGACACCGTCTACGGGCTCGGTTGTGACGCATTTTCCGCCACGGCGGTGCAGGCGCTGCTGTCCGCCAAGGGCCGTGGCCGGGATATGCCGGTTCCGGTGCTGGTGGGCTCGTGGTCGACAGTGGATGGCCTGGTACTGGGTGTGCCGGCCCAGGCCCGCGCGCTGATCGAAGCCTTCTGGCCCGGCGGGCTGTCCCTGGTGCTGCCGCATGCCCCGTCGCTGACCTGGGATCTGGGCGATACTCGGGGCACCGTGATGCTCCGGATGCCGCTGCACCCGGTGGCCCTGGAGCTGCTGCGTGAGGTGGGTCCGATGGCGGTGTCCAGCGCGAACCGTTCCGGCCTGCCGCCGGCGACCACCATCGAGCAGGCCCGCGAGCAGCTCGCCGACCGGGTCGGGGTGTTCCTCGACGGCGGGCCCGCCGGCGAGATGGCGTCCACCATCGTGGACCTCACTGGTGACGACCCGGTGGTGCTGCGCCAGGGCGCGGTGACCGCCGCGGCGATCGGCGAGGTCCTCGGCCACCCCCTCCACGTCGCCTCGTAATCACACCCCACCCCGACATGGAGACATATCGGGGTTAAAAGGGCTCCATTAACCCGATATGTCTCCATGTCGGGGCGCGAAGACCAGGGAATCGCCCGCGGACTAGCCTGCCTGCGTGGGACCCGTCCCCGTTGCCTCCGGCCTGCCGCTGCGGGAGTACCTGCTTGTCGGACTCACCACCGCGGTGGTGACATTCCTGCTCACCGGGCTGGCACGGATCCTTGCACTGCGCGTCGGTGCGGTGGCGATGCCGCGCGAGCGCGATGTGCACCGTGCGCCGATCCCGCGGCTGGGCGGGGTGGCCATGTATGGCGGGATCCTCGGTGGCGTCCTGCTGTCGCACCAGCTCCCCGTACTACGCCGGTCCTTCGAGTTCTCCGGGGACGTCATGGGGGTGTTGCTGGCCGGCGGCATCATCATGCTGATCGGCGCCCTGGATGACCGGTTCGAGCTGGACTCGCTCACCAAGTTCGCCGGGCAGGTGACCGCCGCAGGGGTGCTCGTGCTCTACGGCGTGCAGTGGTTCATTTTCCCGTGGGTGCCGTGGAACGGCGGTTCCGGTTCGGCGCTCATCCTGGGTCAGGACCAGGCGGTGCTGGTCACGGTGGCGCTGGCGGTGGTGCTGATCAATGCCATGAACTTCGTGGACGGGCTGGATGGGCTCGCCGCGGGGATCGGATTCATCGCCGCGGTAGCCATTGGGGCGTTCACGCTGCAGCTGCTGCACCGATCTGGTGGCAGCGTGTCGGTATACCCGCCGACGTTGATCGCAGCCTTGGTCGCGGGGGCCTGCCTGGGCTTCCTGCCGCACAACTTCCAACCGGCGCGGATCTTCATGGGTGACTCCGGGGCGATGCTCATCGGCCTGATGCTGGCCGCGGCGTCGACCAGCGCGTCAGGCAGGGTCGACTCGCGCACCTACGGGGCCACCGACGCACTGGCGCTGTTCTCCCCGCTGCTGGTGGTGGCGGCGGTGCTGTTCGTCCCACTGCTGGACCTGCTGCTCGCGGTGGTACGCCGCACCCGCGCCGGCCGCAGCCCGTTCGCCCCCGACAAACTGCACCTGCACCACCGGCTGCTGGAGATCGGGCACTCACATCGCCGAGCGGTCTTGGTGATCTACCTATGGGCTGCCCTGCTCGCTTTCGGCGCCGTTGCGCTGACGCTGTTCGACGTTTATGTGGTGGTGTGGTCGGTCACCCTCGGGTTGCTGATCGCTGTACTGGGTTCGGTGGTTCCCCGGCTACGCGCCCGCTGATCGGCCCCTGATCGCACTGCTGCACCGGTCCCTTTCCCTTCGCGCTAGCAGAATCGCAGTTAGCGGCGGGTGGGGCGAACAAGGGGTGTGACGGTGTGGTGTGATAGCTTCTGTTTTGTCCCGCCCGGGGGCGGGATTGGGAGTCAGGCCGGCCCATCGGCAGTGCATACGATCACGGTTTTGTGCTGTGCGCGCTGCCCCTGGACTGCAAGGAGTGCCTTTTGAGCGATGGCGGCGGGCGACGTCATGCGCCCGCTGAGGTAGGTGGTCGTGGAACAACGAAACGGCCCGGAGCTTTCGACACTACTCGGCCTCGGTGCCGCGACCGCCGCGATCCTCGTGGTCGGGCTCGGCGTCGGATGGCTGGTCGACCTGGTAGTGAACACCCTTCCGGCATTCACCCTGGTCGGCCTGGCGCTCGGCATCGTCGGTGCCGGCGGATTCATCTACACCAAGTTCGCCCAGTTTCTGAAGGAGTAAGCGTCCCGTCCATGGCGTCAACACCCAAACAGTCCATCGGTAGCCCAACTGCTAGCCCAGCGGCCAGCCCGGATGCGAACAGCGTTGATGCGACCGTATCGGCTAAGGCAGCGGTCAGGTTCGGCCGGGTCGTGCCCATTGCGGCCGGTCTCGGCGTTGCCAGTTTCCTGGTCCTCGCGCCGATGGGTTACCCGTTGGCAGCGGCGTTGTTCTGCGGTGGACTTGGACTGGGCCTATGCAATATGGCGCTGGTGCAGCGTTCCGCGGCGCGTTTTGCGGCCAGCGGGAATCCCGTCAAGCGGCGGTTTGCGATGTCCGCGCTGGCTCGGCTCGCGTTGATCACTGCGTTCGCGGTGGGTTTGGCGCTGGTGCTGCGCCCGCAGGGGTTGGCGGTATTCGCGGGGCTGGCCGCGTGCCAACTCGTCATGATCTTTATTGCGTCCGTACCGCTGGTCAGGGAGCTGCGTCGATCCCAAGTCGAGGTGCCCGGTGATGACTGAACTATTTCTCGCCGCTGAGGGCGGCAGCGTACAGGTCGGCGAACATCCCCAGTGGCACATCTTCGGTCTGACGATCAACGCGGACACCGTGATCTCTACCGGTATCGCCGCGGTGATCGTCCTGGCGTTCGCTTTCTACCTCGCGAGCAAGGCGACCGCCAAGGTGCCCAGCCGGCTACAGTTGATCTTTGAAGCGGTGACCGAGCAGGTCGAACGCCAGGTGGAGAGCAACGTCGGTATCCGCACCGCCCCCTTCGTGGTGCCGCTGGCAATCGGCCTGTTCTTCTTCATCCTGATCTCGAATTGGATCTCGATCCTGCCGCATGCGGCCGAAGAGTACATCCGGCCACCCACCGCAGACGTCAACCTCACCTTCGCAATGTCGATCTTCGTGATGATCCTGGTATGGGTGACCGGAATCCGGGTCAAAGGCAGGCACTACTTCAGCCATTTCGTTGAGCCCTATAAGGCGATGCTACCGCTGAACGTCATTGAGGAGCTGGTCAAGCCGGTCACCCTGTCGCTGCGGCTGTTCGGAAACATCCTTGCGGGCACCGTGATGGTCAGCGTTCTCGCGCTGATGCCGGCGGTCATTCTGTGGTTGCCCACCTCGGTCTGGAAGTTGTTCGATCTGTTCATCGGCCTGCTCCAGGCGTTGATCTTCGCGTTGCTGACCATCATCTACTTCGGAATTGCGACGGCTCAGGAGGAGGAGGGAGCCCACTGACGGTTCTCCTGCGACGTCCATAGCGCCTGTAGCAGTCATCAGCAGTCATCACATCATCCGCCAACACACCAAGCTTCGAGGACAAGAGGTAAAGACATGAGTCTTTCTGCACTGCTCCTTGCCCAACCGCCGGGCGGCGGCGGTCCCACCGGCTCGGTACAACTGGCCGGGGCCTTCATCGGAGGCGGCCTGGCGCTGGGCGGCGGGGCAATCGGCGCGGCGATCGGCGACGGTCTTGCCGGTGCCGCCACCGTCAGTGGGGTCGCTCGCCAACCGGAAGCGCAGAGCCGGCTGTTCACCATCTTCTTTTTGACGGTGGGTCTGGTCGAGGCGATGTACTTCATCAACCTCGCTTTCATGGCGCTGTTCGTCTTCGTGCTCGCCTAGTCTCTCGCCTAGTTGCCTCATCGGGGATGGTATTCATGAGCTCGCATAACGTGGCTGCACCGGGGGGCGGCGGCAATCTGTTCTTGATTCCCAACGCGACGTTCTTCGTCGAGCTGGTGATCTTCTTGATCGTGCTCGCCGTGCTGTGGCGCTACGCGGTGCCCCCGGTGAAGCGCGCGATGGACGAGCGCCGGGAGATGGTTCGCCGCCAGATCGAGGAGAGTCAGCAGGCCAGCAAGCGCCTGACCGAGGCCGAAGCCCGTTACTCCCAGGCGCTGGCCGAGGCGCGCGTCGAGGCAGCCAAGATCCGCGAGACCGCTCGGGCTGATGCGCAGGAGATCAAGGATGAGATGCGCCAGCAGGCCGAGCAGGAGGTCGCCCGGATCCGGGAACGTGGCGAGGAGCAGCTGGCGCATCAGCGCGACCAGATCGTCCGGGAGATGCGTGGCGAGCTCGGCAAGCTCGCGGTGACGCTGGCCGGTCGTATCGTGGGCGAGTCGGTGGCGGACGACGCCCGGCGGGCCGGCACAGTGGATCGCTTCCTGGACGAGTTGCAGGCAATGGCCGCTCCTGGCAGTGGCCCAGAAAGCAGCACAGACAGCGGCGCCAACAGCAGCGCCGGTAGCAGCACCGGAGACGGGGCCGTGTCGGTACGCAACGGGCGGCGGAGGCAGTGAAGCAGCAGATGCAGCCGGCCAGCAGGGCGGCATTGGCCTCAGCCCGCGACAAGCTCGAGAGCCGGATCGGCCGCGCCGACACCGAGGATCGGGCTCGGCTGGGTGAGGACTTGGGCGCTGTCGCAGCGGTGCTCGCCGAGCAACCGGTGATCCGGCGGCACCTCGCCGATTCAGCGGCTCCCGCGCAGATACGGCGAAAAATGATCGAGGCGTTGTTCGGTGGCAAGGTCCGCCGGATCAGCCTGCGGATTCTGGGTGACGTGGTCGCCTTCCGCTGGTCGCGCCCACGGGACCTGGTCGACGGTGTCGAGGAACTGGCCTGGCAGGCGCTGCTGGCCTTCGCCGAGCGCGACGACAGCCTCGACGACGTCGAGGACGAGCTGTTCCGGTTCGGGCGGATTCTGGTTGGGCAGCCGCGGCTGGCAGCGCTGCTCGGCGATGAGACCACGCCTGCCGCTGGGCGCGCGGAGCTACTGGACACGGTGCTGGCCGGTCGCACCCGTGCGGTGACTGCCCGCCTGCTTGAGCAGGTGGTCCGCTCTCCCCGACGGCGCCCTTTGCCCGAGATCGTCGAGCAGCTCGTCGACCGGGCAGCGGCACGGCGGCAACGCTCAGTGGCCTATGTCACTGCTGCCGGCCCGCTGTCCGACGAGCAGCAACAGCGCCTGATCGATGCGCTTGGCGCGATCTACCGGCGGTCGATCTCACTCAAGGTCGACGTGGACCCGGCGCTGCTCGGCGGATTGGTGATCCGGGTGGGCGATGAGGTGATCGACGGCAGCGTGGCCGCGCGGCTTGATCAGGCGCGGCAGTGGATGTCCCGGTGAGTGCGGGATGACCAGACACTCCGATGACCAGATGGGTGACCGGAAACCAGAGAGCAGGGACCGATAGCCATGGCGGAGCTGACGATCTCTTCGGAGGAGATCCGGAGCGCGATCGAGAACTACGTCACCTCCTTTTCGACCGAGACCTCGCGGGAAGAAGTGGGCACCGTCACCTACAGCGGTGACGGTATCGCCCGGGTGGAAGGCCTGCCTTCAGCGATGACCAGCGAGCTGCTGGAGTTTCCCGGTGGTGTGCTGGGTGTCGCACAGAACCTCGAAGTCCGGGAGATCGGCGTGGTCATCCTGGGCAACTTCGAGGACATCGAGGAAGGCCAGGAAGTCAAGCGCACCGGCAAGATCCTCTCGGTGCCGGTGGGGGAGGGCTTCCTGGGCCGGGTGATCGACCCACTGGGGCTGCCGCTCGATGGCTTGGGCGACATCGAGCCTGAGGAGCAGCGCGTCCTGGAGCTGCAGGCACCCTCGGTGATCGACCGCCAGCCGGTGAAAGAGCCGCTGCAGACGGGTATCAAGGCGATCGACTCGCAGACCCCGATCGGCCGCGGCCAGCGCCAGCTCATCATCGGCGACCGCAAGACCGGCAAGACCGCGGTGTGTATCGACACCATCCTCAACCAGAAGGCGAACTGGGAAACTGGTGACCCGGCCAAACAGGTGCGCTGCATCTACGTGGCAGTCGGCCAGAAGGGCACCACCATCGCGGCGGTACGCCAGAGCCTCGAGGATGCCGGCGCGCTGGCCTACACCACCATCGTGGCGGCACCGGCGTCGGATTCAGCCGGCTACAAATGGCTGGCGCCCTACACCGGCTCGGCGATCGGCCAGCATTGGATGTACCAGGGCAAGCACGTATTGATCATCTTTGATGACCTGTCCAAGCAAGCCGAGGCCTACCGCGCGATTTCGCTGCTGCTGCGCCGCCCACCGGGCCGGGAGGCTTACCCCGGCGATGTGTTCTACCTGCACTCGCGGTTGCTGGAACGCTGCGCCAAGCTGTCCGACGAGCTGGGCGCGGGATCGATGACCGGCCTGCCGATCATCGAGACCAAGGCCAACGACATCTCCGCCTACATTCCCACCAACGTGATCTCCATCACCGACGGTCAGTGCTTCTTCGAGTCCGACCTGTTCAACCAGGGTGTCCGGCCGGCGATCAACGTTGGTGTGTCGGTCTCCCGGGTCGGCGGTGCGGCGCAGATCAAGGCCATGAAGTCGGTCGGCGGCACGCTGCGACTGGAGCTGTCGCAATACCGCGAGCTGGAATCCTTCGCGGCGTTCGGCGCGGAGAACCTGGACGCTACCTCACGACGCCAGCTCGAGCGTGGTGCCCGGCTGACCGAGCTGCTCAAGCAGGCGCAGCATGCGCCGGTGCCCGTCGAGGAGCAGGTCGTGTCGATCTTCCTCGGTACCCGCGGTCACCTCGACGATGTGGCGGTGGCCGACGTACGGAAGTTCGAGTCAGAGTTCCTTGCCGACATCCGCCGGCACCATTCGGGCATCCTGGACACGATCCGCGAGTCCAAGCAGTTCAGCGACGATACCGAGCAGCAAGTGGTGGACGCGGTGAAATCGTTCAAGAAGCAGTTCACCACGGACGATGGTGAGTCGCTGGGTAAGGAAGCCGAGGCCGACGCGATGGACGCCGACGAGGTCGAGCGCGAGTCGGTGAAGGTCAATAAGCCGGCTCCCAAGAACGGCAACAAGCCGGCTCCCAAGAACAAGAACAAGAAGAAGTGACGCGATAGATGGCAGCGCAGCTCAGGCTTCTTCGTCGCCGGATCCGCGCGGTCCAGTCCACGAAGAAGATCACTAAGGCGATGGAGCTTATCGCCACCTCACGGATCGCCAAAGCGCAGGCCCGGGTCGAGGCCTCCCGTCCGTATGCGCGCGAAATCACCAAGGTGCTCTCGGCGCTGGCCAGCGCCGCGGGCACGCTGGACACGCCGCTACTGGTGGAGCGGGAGAACCCGACCCGAGCGGCGATGCTGGTGGTGACCAGTGACCGCGGCCTGTGCGGTGGCTACAACGCCAACCTGATCCGGGCGGCCGAGGAGTTGCACGCGCTATTGCGCGACGAGGGCAAGTCCGTGACGCAGTACCTGATCGGTCGCAAGGCGGTCAGCTATTACACGTTCCGCCAGCGGGCGATTGAACAGTCCTGGACGGGGTTCTCCGAGCAGCCTTCCTATGAGGACGCCGCCGCGGCAGGCGAGGTTCTCGTGCGCTCGTTCTTGTCCGGGGCCGATGATGAGAACGGTGATGCCGGTCCCGATGGCGTGGCGGGTGTGGACGAGCTGCACATCGTCTACACCGAGTTCCGCTCCATGATGACCCAGACTCCCCAGGCCCGCCGGATCGCGCCCTTGGAGGTCGAGTACGTCGAGGATGAGCAGGATGAGACGCAGCAGCAGCGCTCGGACAGCCTGGCGCCGCTGTATGAATTCGAGCCGGACGCCGACGAGCTCTTGGCTCACCTGCTGCCCAAGTACATCAACACCAGGATCTACGCGGCGCTGCTGGAGGCTGCGGCATCGGAACAGGCCGCCCGCCGTCAGGCGATGAAGGCTGCTACGGACAACGCCACCGAGCTGATTCAGGACCTCACGCAAGAGGCCAACCAGGCCCGCCAGGGCTTGATCACCCAGGAGATCAGCGAGATCGTCGGCGGTGCGGAAGCGCTGGCCGCCGCGGGAAGTGATAACTGAAATGAGTCCCCAAACAGGCGCAGCGGAGAAGACGACCGACGCTGAGTTCTCTGAAGCAGGTACTGGCCGGGTGGTGCGGGTCACCGGACCGGTGGTGGACGTGGAGTTCCCCGCAGGTCAGGTGCCGCCGCTGTTCAACGCGCTGACGGTAGAGGTCGAGCTGGAGGCGTTGCGCAAGACGATGACGCTGGAGGTCGCCCTGCACCTCGGTGACAACACCGTACGGGCCATCGCGATGCAGCCGCAGGACGGCCTGGTGCGGGGCGCGCCGGTGACCGACACCGGGTCGGCGATCTCAGTACCGGTCGGCGATCAGGTCAAGGGCCATGTCTTCAACATGCTGGGCCACTGCCTGGATGCCCCGGACACCAAGTTCAGCGGCGACCGCTGGGAGATCCACCGCGACCCGCCGCCTTTCCACCAGCTCGAGGGCAAGACCGAGATGCTCGAGACCGGGCTGAAGGTCATCGATCTGCTCACCCCGTACGTGCAGGGCGGCAAGATCGGCCTGTTCGGTGGTGCCGGGGTGGGCAAGACGGTGCTCATCCAAGAGATGATCATCCGGGTGGCCCGGAACTTCGGTGGCACATCGGTGTTCGCCGGGGTGGGCGAGCGCACCCGCGAGGGCAACGACCTGTTCCTGGAAATGCAGGAGGCCGGAGTCCTCAAGGACACCGCGCTGGTCTTCGGTCAGATGGACGAACCGCCCGGAACCAGGATGCGGGTCGCGCTGTCTGCGTTGACCATGGCGGAGTACTTCCGGGACGAGATGAACACCGACGTGCTGCTGTTCATCGACAACATCTTCCGGTTCACCCAGGCCGGCTCGGAGGTGTCCACCCTGCTGGGCCGGCTGCCTTCCGCGGTGGGTTACCAGCCCACGCTGGCCGACGAGATGGGCCAGCTCCAGGAGCGGATCACCTCCACCCGCGGCCGGTCGATCACTTCCATGCAGGCAATCTACGTGCCGGCCGACGACTACACCGACCCGGCACCGGCGACGACCTTCGCTCACCTGGACGCCACCACGGAACTTGACCGTGGGGTATTCGCCAAGGGGATCTTCCCGGCGGTGAACCCGCTGACCTCGTCGTCGACCATCCTGGACCCGCAGTACGTGGGCGAGGAGCACTACCGGGTCGCGCAAGAGGTGAAGCGGATCCTGCAGAAGTACAACGACCTGCAGGAGATCATCGCCATTCTGGGCATCGACGAACTGTCCGAAGAGGACAAGGTGACGGTGAACAGGGCGCGGCGCATCGAGCGGTTCTTGAGCCAGAACATGTACTCCGCCGAGCAGTTCACCGGTGCAGAGGGCTCGACGGTGCCGCTCAAGGAGACCATCGAGGCTTTCGACAAACTCTCCAAAGGTGAGTTCGACCACATGCCAGAGCAGGCTTTCTACCTGTGCGGTGGTCTCGAGGATCTGGAACGCAAGTACGAGCAGCTGTCCAAGGACTGATGTAGCACTAAGGAGATGCCCGTGGCGGAGATGTCCGTCGAACTCGTGGCGGTGGAGCGGCCTGTGTGGTCTGGTAAGGCCAGCTCGGTGTTCGCCGAGACCACCGTCGGAGAGCTGGGCATCCTGCCCGGGCACACGCCGCTGCTCGGCGAGCTCGTCGAGGGCGGCATCGTGAAGATCACCACCACCGATAACGAGACCGTGACGGCAGCCGTCTTCGGCGGATTCCTCTCGGTCACCGGTGACAAGGTCAGCGTGCTGGCCGAGGCAGCCGAACTCGCCGACGAGATCGACGCTCAAGCGGCCAGAGACACCCTGAGTCAGGCCGGGGACGATCCGGACGCCGCATCCGCGCGGGCCCGGGCCACCGCCCGGCTCAAAGCTGCCGGCGAGACCGGCTGACAATCATGTGCTGTGGTTCGCCCCCGGGGACCACAGCACGTCGCCGTTGGGGTTGGCTACCCGGGACAGGATGAACAGCAGATCGGACAGCCGGTTGAGGTAGCGCGCGGTCAGCGGGTTGGTGCGCGGTGCGTCGACCGCTATCAAGGCCCAGGTGCTGCGCTCGGCCCGCCGGGTGACCACCCGGGCGTTGTGCAGCAACGCCGCGCCGGGCGTACCGCCGGGCAGGATGAATGAGTCCAGCTTGGGCAACGGGGCGTTGAACTCGTCGCACCAGCCTTCCAGCCGGGTGACATAGCCTTCGTCGATCCGCAGCGGGGGGTACTTCGGGCCCGATTCATGATCATTTGACACGATCGGGGTGCACAAGTCGGCGCCCACGTCGAACAGATCGTTCTGCACCTGCTGCAGCACGTTCACCAGGCGGGGTGCCAGCGCTCCCAGCGCCAGCGCCACGCCTAGCGCGCAGTTGGCCTCATCGACGTCGGCGTAAGCAACCAGCCGCGGATCGGTCTTACTGACCCGCGAGAAATCGCCGAGGCCGGTCGTGCCGTCATCGCCGGTGCGTGTGTAGATCCTGGTGAGGTGCACAGCCATGGGTTGCAGGCTACGGCGTGCACGGCCACGGGTACGGCACCCGCTAGCGTGCACTCCCGTGAGTGAGCATTTCAGGATCTGTGGGGGCGCCCGATTGACCGGCGAGGTGCAGGTCGTCGGCGCGAAGAACAGCGTGTTGAAGCTGATGGCCGCCGCATTGCTGGCGGAGGGAACCACCACGCTCACCAACTGCCCCGAGATACTGGACGTCCCGCTGATGGCTGACGTGCTACGCGGGCTCGGCTGCGAGGTGGAGGTCACCGGCTCGCAGGTCCGCATCATCGCCCCCGCCGAACTCAAGCACGAGGCCGATTACGGATCGGTGAGCAAGCTCCGCGCGTCGGTGTGCGTGCTCGGCCCCCTGGTGGGCCGCTGCCGGCGCGCCAAGGTCGCGCTGCCCGGTGGCGATGCCATCGGTTCGCGCCCGCTCGATATGCACCAGAACGGGCTGCGCAAGCTGGGCGCCCGCAGCGAGATCGAGCACGGGTGCGTGGTGGCCGAGGCCGAGGGGCTGCACGGGGCACAGATCTGGCTGGATTTCCCGAGCGTGGGGGCGACCGAGAACATCCTCATGGCCGCGGTGCTGGCCGAGGGCACCACAGTGATCGACAACGCGGCGCGCGAGCCGGAGATCGTGGACCTGTGCGTGATGCTGCAGCAGATGGGCGCGCGGATCTCCGGTGCAGGCACCTCCACGTTGACCGTCGAAGGCGTCGATGCGCTGTCGCCCACCGAACATCGGGTGCTCGGGGACCGCATCGTCGGCGCCACCTGGGCCTTCGCCGCCGCGATGACCCGCGGTGACGTCACCGTCCGGGGTGTCGACCCGCATCACCTCGACCTGGTGCTGGAGAAGCTGCGCCTGGCCGGTGCCGAGGTGGACCTGTCGTGGCCCGACGGTTTCCGGGTGGTGATGCCTGGCCGACCCACTGCGGTTGACTTCGTCACCCTGCCCTACCCGGGTTTCGCCACCGATCTACAGCCGATGGCGATCGCGCTGTCGGCCATCGCCGAGGGCACCTCGATGATCACCGAGAACGTGTTCGAGGCGCGGTTCCGGTTCGTCGAGGAGATGATCCGGCTGGGCGCCGATGCCCGTACCGACGGTCACCACGCCGTCGTCCGCGGCATCGAGCGGCTATCCAGCGCCCCGGTGTGGGCCAGCGACATCCGGGCGGGGGCTGGGTTGGTGCTGGCCGGGTTGTGCGCGGAGGGCGCCACCGATGTGTGGGACGTCTTCCACATCGACCGCGGCTATCCCCGCTTCCTCGAGAACCTCACCGCCCTAGGCGCCGACGTCCAGAGGGTCACCGCTCCTCCGGAGCGCTGACCCCCGTTCGGGGAGTGTGCAGGATGTTGAGAGCGCCTTGCGCGTAGCGGCTGCGAAGCAGCTTCTTGTCGAACTTGCCTACCGACGTTTTGGGCACTTCGGTGACGAACGACCAGCGTTCTGGCAGCTGCCAGGCCGGCACCGAGGTACTCAGGTGCTCACGTAGCTCGGCGGTGCTGACGTCCTGCCCTTCAGTGACGACCACGGCGGCCAGCGGCCGTTCCCCCCACTTGTCGTCCGGGACGGCCACGACCGCGGCCTCGACCACCTTCGGATGGCCCATCAGCAGGTTCTCCAGCTGAACCGAGGAGATCCACTCCCCGCCGGACTTGATCACATCCTTGGCGCGGTCGGTGATGGTGATGAAGCCCAGCTCGTCGATGGTGCCGACGTCACCCGTGCGCAGCCAGCCGTCGTGAAATCTCGCCTCGTCGGCGTCTCGGTAATACCGTGCGGTCACCCACGGCCCGCGGACCTGAATCTCACCGACCGACGTGCCGTCACAGGGCAGCACGACATCAGCGTCGCCGACGACGCGGCCCTCGACGCCGGCGACGAGCCGGCCCTGGCTAGTCCGGTAGCGCCAGACCTCATCGCCCTGCGCGCCGACCGGCGGGGTCGCTACCGAGCCAATCGGCGACATCTCGGTCATCCCCCAGGCATGCTTGATCTCAATGCCCAATTCTTCGGAGAACGCCTTCATCAGCGCCAGCGGTACCGCAGAACCGCCACAGAGCACGCGGCGGATTGAGGACATGTCCCCGCCGTGCCGGCGCACGTAGCGCAGCACGTCACCCCAGATGGTCGGCACCGCACCGGAGATCGTCGGCCGTTCCGCCTCGATCAGCTTGACCAGCGACTCGGCCGCCAGGAACCGGTCGGGCATGACCAAACTCGCGCCGGACATCAGCGCGGCATACGGCAGCCCCCACGCATTGGCGTGAAACATCGGCACCACCGGCAGCACGCGATCGGCCGGCGTTGATCCTGCGACCTCACCGGTGCACCCGCACAACGAATGCAGGTAGGCCGATCGGTGACTGTAGGCGACTCCCTTGGGATTGCCGGTGGTGCCGCTCGTGTAGCACAACGCAGCCGCGGAGCGCTCGTCGATGTGAGCCGGCCAGTCGAACTCCTCGGGCTGGGCGGCGAGCAGCTCGTGGTAGGAGTGCAGCTGTTTACCCGCACGATCCAGCGGTGAGGTCTCGGCTTGACCCACGACCACCACGTGGCGGACGGTTTTCATCTCCGGTAGGGCGCGGGCCAATACCGGCACCAGGGAACCGTCCACGATCACCACGTCGTCCTCGGCGTGGTTGGCGATCCAGGCCACCTGGTCGGGCGCCAGCCGCAGGTTCAGGGTGTGCACCACGGCGCCCATCGTGGGAACCGCGAGATAAGCCTCGAGGTGCTCCTGGTTGTTCCACTGGAAGGTGGCCACCCGCTGGTCGCCGGTGACACCGAGCTCGCGCAGAGCCCCAGCGAGCTGCGCCGCGCACCGCCCCACCTGCGCATACGTCGCCCGACGGGCACCGTCGCCGGTCCAGGTGACGACCTCACCGTCACCGTGCACGGTCACGCCATGGCGCATGATCATGCCGACGGTGAGGGGTACATCCATCATCGTGCTGTCCACCGCGGTGGCCTTTCCCTATCCCGATTGTGGCGCTGGCCACACCAACGCCCCAGTATTCTCCGCACTAGAGGCTGGAGGTGCCCTGATGCCCTATCCCAGCGATCGCGAGCGGGACCGGCCGTGGGTGATGCGGACCTATGCCGGGCACTCGTCGGCGCACACATCCAACGCGTTGTACCGGCGCAATCTCGCTAAGGGGCAGACCGGCCTGTCGGTGGCCTTCGACCTGCCCACCCAGACCGGCTACGACCCCGATCATGAACTCGCGCGCGGCGAGGTCGGCAAGGTCGGTGTGCCGATCAGTCACCTCGGTGACATGCGCACGTTGTTCGACGGCATCCCGCTGGCCCAGGCCAACACCTCGATGACGATCAACGCCACCGCGATGTGGCTGCTGGCGCTGTACGCATCGGTGGCCGAAGAACAGGGCGCGGACTTTGCGCAGCTGTCGGGCACCACGCAGAACGACATCATCAAGGAGTACCTGTCCCGCGGCACCTACGTCTTCCCGCCCGGGCCGAGCCTGCGGTTGATCACCGACATGGTGGTCTACGCGGTCAAGCACATCCCGAAATGGAACCCGATCAACGTCTGCAGCTACCACCTGCAGGAGGCTGGGGCGACCCCGGTGCAGGAAGTCGCCTACGCGATGTGCACCGCGATCGCCGTGCTGGACTCGGTGCGCGATTGCGGCCAGGTCGCCGCCGACGAGTTCGCCAACGTCGTCGGGCGGATGTCGTTTTTCGTCAACGCCGGGGTGCGCTTCGTCGAGGAGATGTGCAAGCTGCGTGCTTTCAGCCGGCTGTGGGACGAGACCTGCCGGAATCGCTACGGCGTCACTGACGCCAGGCTGCGTCGGTTTCGATACGGCGTGCAAGTCAACTCGCTGGGGCTCACCGAGCCGCAGCCGGAGAACAACGTCCAGCGCATCGTGCTGGAGATGCTCGCGGTGACGCTGTCCCGGGACGCTCGGGCCCGCGCGGTGCAGCTGCCGGCGTGGAATGAGGCGCTGGGTCTGCCCCGGCCCTGGGACCAGCAGTGGGCGCTGCGGATGCAGCAGGTGCTGGCTTACGAGACCGACCTGTTGGAATACGAGGACCTCTTCGATGGTTCCCGGGTGGTCGAGGCGCGGGTCGCCGAGATCGCAGCAGGGGCCCGGGCGGAGATCGACCGGGTGCAGGCCATGGGCGGAGCCACCGCCGCCGTCGAATCCGGTTACATGAAATCGCAGCTGGTGTCGTCGCTGGCGGCGCGGCGCCGGCGGATCGAGGACGGCGAGGATGTGATCGTCGGGGTCAACCGGTTCACCGAAACCGACCCCAGCCCGTTGCAAGCCGAGGGCGCGGTGGCGATCGAGACCATCGATCCCGCGGCGGAGGTGCAGCTGGTCGAGGCGATCCGGGCTTGGCGTGCTGACCGGGACTCCGGCGCTGTCGCGGAGGCCCTGCAGCGGTTGGTGGAGACCGCCAAGACCGATGCCAACCTGGTCGAGCCTTCCATGGCCTGCGCCCGGGTGGGCGTCACCACCGGGGAGTGGGCCGAGGCGCTGCGCGGGGTGTTCGGCGAGTACCGGGCGCCGACCGGGATCGCCGGCGCATCAGCAGTGGGTGCGGGCGGGGAGGCGATCGCGCGGATCCGGGACCGGGTGCGTGCCGTCGGCGAGCAGCTCGGTGGGCGGGTGCGGATGCTGGTGGGCAAGCCTGGCCTGGACGGGCACTCCAACGGAGCTGAACAGGTGGCGGTCCGCGCCCGCGACCTCGGCTTCGAGGTGATCTACCAGGGCATCCGGCTGACTCCGGCCGAGATCGTCGCGGCTGCGGTGGCCGAGGACGTGCACGTGGTGGGCCTGTCGGTGCTGTCCGGTTCGCATCTGGAGGTGGTGCCTGCGGTGGTCGACGGGTTGCGCGCCGCGGGTGCCGGGGACGTGCCGGTGCTGGTCGGCGGGATCATCCCGCCGGACGACGCCGAGGCGCTGCGCGCTCAGGGTGTCGCCGCGGTGTTCACCCCGAAGGACTTCGAACTCACCGAGATCATGGGCCAGATCGTCGATCTCGTCCAAACGCGATGGGCAGGAGGTGCTTAAGCATCCATGAGACCCCTACCGTCGGGGTATGCGAGTTGAGCGGGACGGGGACACGGTCCGGATCACGATGACCCGGCCGCAGCGGCGCAATGCGCTGTCTGCTGAGCACCTTGTGGAGTTGCGCGACGCGTTCGCCGACGCGGGGCGGACAGACGCCACCGGGATCGTGCTGGGCGCCGAGGGCCCGGTGTTCTCGGCCGGCCACGACTTCGCCGACGTGGCGGTACGCGACCTCGCCGGGGTCCGGGAGTTGCTCGCGCTGTGTACCGAGATGATGCGGACCATCCAGGCTGTTCCGCAGGTGGTCGTGGCGCGCGTGCACGCGCTGGCCACCGCGGCGGGCTGCCAGCTGGTGGCGTCCTGCGACCTGGCGGTGGCGGCCGAGTCGGCGGGCTTCGCGCTCCCCGGCGGCAAGGGTGGCTGGTTCTGCCACACACCGGCGGTGCCGGTGGCCCGATCGATCGGGCGCAAGCGGCTGATGGAGATGGCGCTGACCGGCGACGTCGTGGATGCCCGCACCGCCGCGGACTGGGGCCTGGTCAACCGGGCAGTTCCCGACGCCGAGCTCGACACTGCGGTGGACGATCTGCTCTCCCGCGCGACGCGCGGTAGCCGGACCAGTAAGGCACTGGGCAAGCAGACCCTCTACGCCCAGCTGGACCGCCCCGAAGCCGACGCCTACGCCATCGCCCTGGAGGTGATGGCCACCGCCTCCCAGACCGCTGCCGCCAAGGAAGCCATGGCCGCCTTCCTTACCAAACGCCCCCCAGTCTGGCCGACATAGACCCCGACATGGAGACATATCGGGGTCTCAGAGGCCCCTTTTACCCCGATATGTCTCCATGTCGGGGGTGGGGGATGGCTAGGCTGATGGGCCGTGCGGCTTGTGATCGCGAAGTGCCAGGTGGACTACGTGGGTCGGCTGACCGCGCACCTGCCGATGGCGTTGCGGTTGTTGCTGGTCAAGGCCGATGGATCGGTGAGCGTGCACGCCGACGACCGGGCCTACAAACCGTTGAACTGGATGAGCCCGCCGTGCACCCTGGTCGAGCGACCGGGATGCTGGACGGTCACCAACCGCGCCGGTGAGCAGCTGATCATCGAGATCGACGAGGTGGTGCACGATTCGCAGCACGATCTCGGGGTGGATCCCGGGCTGGTCAAAGACGGCGTGGAAGCGCACCTGCAGGTATTGCTCGCCGAGCACACCACGGCGCTGGGTCCCGGCTTCACCCTGATCCGTCGCGAGTACCCCACCGCGATCGGCCCGGTGGATCTGCTGTGCCGGGACGGCGATGGCGTGACGGTGGCGGTGGAGATCAAGCGCCGGGGCGAGATCGACGGGGTCGAGCAACTCACCCGGTACCTCGACCTGCTCAACCGCGATCCGCAGCTGGCGCCGGTCCGCGGTGTGTTCGCCGCCCAGCAGATCAAACCGCAGGCGCACACGCTCGCCACCGATCGCGGGATCCGCTGTGTCACGGTGGACTATGACGAGCTGCGCGGTGCGGACAGCGTAGAACTGCGGTTGTTCTGACTGACCCGTAGGCTTCGAGAGAAGCCGACGCGGTGTTGCGGGGGTATGAAGAAGATGGCTCAGGCGCAGGCCACCCGCTTTGCGTCGATCGACCCGCGCACCGGCGAGGTCGTCGCCTATCACCAGGTAGATGACGAGGCGGCGGTGGCCGGGGCCGTCGAGCGCGCCCAACAGGCTGCCGAATGGTGGCGCGGGCTGGGCTTCACGCAACGCCGCCGCCGGTTGCTGTCCTGGTGTTCGGCATTGACCCGGCAAGTCGACGAGCTGGCCGAGCTGATCTGTGCCGAGACCGGCAAGCCGCGGGACGACGCCCGGCTGGAATGCGTCCTGGTGATCGCGCACCTGGATTGGGCCGCCCGCCACGCCGAGCATGTGCTGCGCCGCCGCCGGGTGAGATCAGGCGTGTTGATGTGCCACGAGGCGTCCTCGGTGGCCTACGAGCCCTGCGGCGTGATCGGGGTGATCGGACCCTGGAACTACCCGGCGCACACCCCGATGGGCTCGATCAGCTATGCACTCGCCGCCGGCAACGCGGTGGTGTTCAAGCCCAGCGAGCTGACCCCCGGAGTGGGCCGGGCGCTGGCCGAAAGCCTCGCCGCGGTGGTGCCCGAACAACCGATCCTGCAGGTCGTCACGGGTTTCGCGGAGACCGGGGCGGCGCTGTGCCGGGCCGGGGTGAACAAGCTGGCGTTCACCGGTTCCTCCGCCACCGCGCGGAAGGTGATGGCGACCTGCGCCGAGACGCTGACCCCGGTGGTGATCGAGTGCGGCGGCACCGACGCGCTGCTGGTCGACGCCGATGCCGACCTCGCCGCGGCCGCCGACGCCGCGGTCTGGGGTGCCATGGCCAATGCCGGGCAGACCTGCGTCGGGGTGGAGCGGGTATACGTTGTCGACGAGGTTGCTGCGTCGCTGACCGAACTCATCGTCACCCGGACGCGGCGGCTGCGAGTGGGCGGTGAGCCCACCGCCGACCTAGGCCCGATCACCAGACCAGACCACGTTGAGGTGATTCGCGATCATGTCGCAGATGCACTTGCCTGCGGTGGTACAGCGCTGGTCGGTGGGGTGGAGTCGGTGCGCGCGCCGTTCGTGGAGCCCGTGGTGTTGACCGGCGTTCCGGAGACCTCGACCGCGGTGACCGAGGAGACCTTCGGTCCGACGCTGACCGTGCACCGGGTGGCAAACCTCGAGGACGCGGTTCGACAGGTCAACGCCGGACGCCACGGATTGGGCGCCGCGGTCTTCTCCCGGCGCCGCGGCGCGGAGATCGCCGCCCGGCTGCGCTGCGGGATGGTCGCGGTCAACAGCGTGGTGTCCTACGCTGCGGTGCCGTCGCTGCCCTTCGGCGGGGTCGGTGACTCCGGATTCGGGCGTATCCATGGTGCCGACGGCCTGCGCGAGTTCAGCCGGTCCAAGGCGATCACTCACCGGCGATTCCGTCCGGTGGTCGAGTTCCTCACGTTTGACCGCCCGGCTTGGGCGGTCTGGTTGCTGCTACGGATTGTCCGGGTCTTTTACGGGTCCTTTATAGGTCGTTAAAGCGGAAGGCACGAGATGGCTCAGATCAAGACGGTCGGCATGGTGGGCGTGGGCACGATGGGTGCCGGTATCGCCGAGGTGCTGGCCCGCACCGGGCACGACGTGGTGGCAGTGGAGGTGGACGACAACGGCATAGCCCGGGGTCGCGGGCATCTCGAGCACTCCACCGGACGTGCCCTGGAACGCGGCAAGCTCGACGAGGCGGCTCGCCGCGAGCTGCTCGGCCGGATCAGCTTCACCACCAAGCTCACCGACCTGGCCGACGTGGAGTTCGTCATCGAGGCGGTGCCGGAGCGGCTGGACCTCAAGAGCCAGATCTTCAGCGAGCTGGACGGGATCGTGCGCAGCGATGTCGTGCTGGCGTCCAACACCTCGAGCTTGTCGATCACGGAGCTGGCGGTGCGGACAAAGCGACCAGATCGGGTCGTCGGGATGCATTTCTTCAATCCCGCACCGGTGCTCAAGCTGGTGGAAGTGGTGCGCACGGTGGTCACCGACGCGGACGTCATCAGCGCCGTGACTGAGCTGGCGACCACGCTGGGTAAGACGCCGGTGGTGGTCGCCGACCGGGCCGGGTTCATCGCCAACGGGCTGCTGTTCGGCTACCTCAACCACGCGGCGAGCATGTTCGAGTCGTGCTACGCCACCCGAGAAGATCTCGACGCCGCGATGCGCTACGGCGCCGGATATCCGATGGGACCGCTCGCGTTGCTGGATCTGATCGGTCTGGACACCGCCTACGAGATCCTCGAAGCGCTGTACCGGCGATCCCGGGACCGGTTGCATGCACCAGTGCCGGTACTCAAGCAGATGATCACTGCAGGATTGCTCGGGCGCAAATCCGGTCGTGGCTTCTACACCTATGCGGAGCAGGACTCCTCGACGGTGGTACCCGACGCCGCCACCCCGCCCAAGGAAGAAGTCGGCGCCGAGCCGCGTCCGATCGGCGCTGTCGGCGTGGTCGGCACCGGCACGATGGCCACCGGCATCGTGGAGGTCCTCGCCAAGGGCGGCCACGACGTGATCGTCCGCGGCCGCAGCACGAGCCGGACTGACGCCGCGGTTGCGGCGATCACCCGCTCCCTGGACAAGGCCGTCAACCGCGGCAAGCTCGCCGAACCGGACCGGGTCGCCGCCCTAGGGCGGATCACGACCACCACCTCGCTGGACGACTTCTCACAGGTGGATCTGGTGGTGGAGGCGGTCGCCGAGGACCTGGAGGTCAAACGGGGCATTTTCGCCACGCTGGACGACGTGTGCAAGTCGGGCGCGATCCTGGCCACCACCACGTCGTCACTGCCAGTGGTGGAATGCGCCGCCGCCACGTCCCGTCCCGGCGATGTGGTGGGGATGCACTTCTTCAATCCCGCGCCGGTGATGAAGCTGGTCGAGGTGGTGACCACCATCAGCACCACAGCCGAGGTGGCAGCCACCGCCCGGGCGCTGGCCCGTTCGCTCGGCAAAGTGCCGGTGACCTGCGGCGACCGCGCCGGCTTCATCGTCAACGCATTGCTGTTCCCGTATCTGAACGACGCGGTGCGGATGCTGGAGGCGCACTACGCCTCGGCGGACGACATCGACACCGCGATGAAGGTCGGTGCCGCGCTGCCGATGGGGCCCTTCGCGCTGCTTGACGTGGTCGGGCTGGACGTTTCGCTGGCCATCCAGCGCAGCCTTTACCAGGAGTTCCGAGAGCCCGGCTTCGCCCCCGCGCCCTTGCTGGAACACCTGGTCACCGCCGGTCGCCTGGGCCGCAAGACCGGCAAGGGTTTCCGCGACTACTCGTGAGCGGGAAACAGTCAGCCGACCCGCACACCCGAGTTTTGGACCGACCAGGGTCCGTTCACCGATGTGGCGATGACCGGTGTGATCGGCCACCGGCAGGTCGCGGATGCCTACCGCCCAGCCGGCCCGTTCCCGAAACAACTGAGAGCAATCACTCACCGCCGGGATGGTTAATTGCTTTTGTTACATTAACCAATCTTTGCTGCGTCGATGCGGTAGCGATGAATTCAGAAGTCGGCCGATCTCCATCCGCCGCCGTGTCCGGGCAGATACGCCCGGAAGTTGCGCAGCGGCGCCACGGCAGCGCCCGCCCGACTCGCGAACAGCGCAAGCCATCAGCGGCGAGCGTGCGCAGCGACAGTCGTCCGCGTGCGGGCAGCACCGGCAGCGGCCGGCCACACCCGGACTGCCGTCTCGTCAATCCCCGACGAACTTCCGGTGCGCGCCCAAATCATTAACCGCAGCAGCCACCGCCACAGCATCCGCTGGCCCGGGCAGGGGCGGCGCTGCGCGAAGCGCTCGGCACTGACGAACTCGACAGTGCCACCGTGGACAGCAGCTTGACCGTGTCGTCGTGCCCCGCGGGGCACCGCGCGGGTGCTCCCGATGCGGTCATCGGCCGGCTGAGTTCAAAGGTCGTCGAGCACTCCCGGCACCGGAACTCGTAGCGTGGCATGACTCTCAGCGTACTCTGCCGCATCTGTCCGCAGATCATCCTCAGCAGCCGATCGGCTGCCGTTCGCGCCTCATCGGTGATGGGCGCTAGCAGTGAGCCGCCTGGGCGTGAGATTGAGTTGGTTGGCGCCGCGGGGTCGTCGCTGATGACGTACCCGCCTTCTAATGTCATAATGTGCTAACGTTAGAGTCTGGGATGCTTTCGTCGACCGGCTCACGCCGCATTAACGGTTCGGCCGAAGTCGAGTACGGATGATCAGAGGAGCTTTGCGTTGATGAAGACGGTCGTTGCCAAGGACGTCGACCGGGAGCTTCACGTTGCAGCGGACGACCTTCGTAC
Source organism: Pseudonocardiaceae bacterium (assembly GCA_035606945.1). GTDB lineage: Bacteria > Actinomycetota > Actinomycetes > Mycobacteriales > Pseudonocardiaceae. The sequence continues at coordinate 67,168 of DATNDR010000132.1, read as the reverse complement.
GCATTTCACCGATGAGGTGTGCAACTGGCTTGCCGGCAATCCTGACATCACCTTCCACCGCGCTCCGGCTGGAGCATCAAACAGGTCTTCCGTTCCCCTGTGCTGTCGATGTCGGCACGATACTCGTCGAGGCCCGTGGAAATGAGTCAGCCGTGGACAGGTTTCCGGGGCACGCGCCCGCACTGATGCCAGTTCGCGACGACGATTCCTGAACCAGCGTCCAACAAGCCAACGACAGTGCCAAGACAAGGCCGGTGGAAGATGCCACCGACTGGTCGCGGGCGCTGCAGGCAGCGTAAGACCGCCGAACATGCAAGTGGAAGAAGTGGCAGCATCTCTCGGCGCCGTGGAGATCGACATGGTAAGCGGACCCGCACCCGAAGAACTATCGTTTCAACCGCGAGCCGACGGCACGCCGCAATGTTATTTCAACTTTAGTTGCGATGGTTTCCATCGGGCAAGGTTGCCTGCTTCGAAGAAAGAAGTCTGCATTGTAAGGGATGCCGACACGGTGCGTCGCGTAATGAGCGATCCGAGGTTTAGCTTGGCCCGATTGGATCCAGATTCGGATTCTGTGACCGGCACCGGGTATCAGTCACCATGCGGTATGTTGCGGCAAGATCTGCCACGTATAAGACATATCCGTCACGGTATAATGCCGCTGTTCTCCGAGCAACGTGTCGCGGCGTGGCGAAAAGAAGTCGAAGACGTTGCCGATGATTTACTGAACAGGCTGTCGGAGTGCCGTCCACCGGCTGACCTCAATAAGAGATATTTTGAGCCGCTGATTGTTCGGGCCGTTGCCGTGTCTACAGGAATTTCCGACGACGAAAGCGACCGATTGTATCAATTTTCCAACGGAGTTCTAGTTCGCGTGGAGACCGCTGGGGATCGCGTCAGAATTTGTGAGGTCTGGCGTGAGTTGTATGAGTACACCGGCGCCCTCGTATCCAGAAAACTCAGCAAACCTGACAACAGGTTACTTTCTAAGATTTTTGTCGAGCTCAAGAATGCTGGTTTGACCGATGATGAGATTGTGGCAGCATCCGGCACGATACTTGCCGGATTTTATACCCCCTACGGGATCTTGAGCGTATGTGCGGTCGAGCTTTTCCGGCGTCCTGATGTTGTGGACGCTTGCCGGAAGGATCCGCGCCTATGGGAACGGACCGTTGAAGAACTCATGCGTTACAAGGCCCATTTCAACTTCTTTTTGCCGCGGGTTGCCACCGAGGACGTCACCTTGGGTGACGTGAAGATCCGTGCCGGCCAAGTATTGTTGCCGTCACTGCATGCAGCCGTTACCGATCCGGGGTCGGTACCTGATCCTGCCGAATTCGACACGCATAGAGCCCGGCATCGGCATAACATTGTCTTTGGCGCGGGGCCGCATTTTTGTCCGGGCGCGGCACTGGCACGTCAGTGGCTGCAGGTTGGCCTTGAGCGGCTCTTCGGCACTTTATCAACTATCCGTCTCGCAAAGCCGTATATCGATTTAGAATGGCAGCCGGGCTCCATATCCATGCCCAAAGAAGTACTCGCCACCTGGGGTATGGATAATAAGGGCGGCTCTTGTGGCGCACCGAATGCATCATGTACTACGGAGCCCGCTGTGGAGATACACGATCTACGAGGCTAGTATCGTCCGACCAATGCCACTTGGTTAAGGAGGGCTGAACAGCCCTTGATCATGCGTGCTTGATCGACCACTAACTTAGCGCTATTGTGGTCAGGCCGGCCGTAGCGGCGAGACTTCTGGAAATTCGCCGGATTGGAACCCCGCTTTTCGATTGCCTTGCGTGCGCCTGCGGGCATGACGTGCATACGACGGTGCTTCGCGGCGTTGCTGCGGAGCTTGCCGCGCGACGAAGTACGCTCCCCGGGAGATACCTTCAATCTCCCAGCTGGCAGAGGAAGCGCCTGCGGGGGAGCGGAAACGGTAATCGCTGAAGGCGTTTAGACGGCGTTTCGGAGATTTCTGCCTGCACTGTGACCCTGCGAAGATGCATTCAACAGCTATGGCTCTGCTGGTACGTTGCGTTCGCTCGACGGGACGGGCTGGTCGGAGGGGGTCTCTATGAGCCTCCTCAGAGTCTCGGCGGGGAAGGTTTCTCGTGGTATCTCAAGTACGTCCCGGGATTCCTGGCGCGTCTTGGGGTGCGCAGGCCGGGAACTAGGGTGACTCGAGATCTATGCGATGGCGGTGGGGATTGACTTCTTCGTCGAGTTAGTCGAGCTGCGGGCTGACGGTGAACAAGCAACCCACCCTGTCTAAGTCCCGCAGCGCATCCAGCCGTCCGTGGAACTTGCTCAGAAATTGAAATTCAACAGCCATCCCGTCGAACTCGGCGATCACAGTGCTGATCACGAAGTGCCCGTAGGCTGGGTGGTGATGCCGCGACGCAAGTTCCCAACCCGTGCTACCCCACCCCCGCCGGTGAGTGGTTCGGGCTGGGCGCGTCCGGAGAGCGGGACGGATGGGGAGTGGCTGGTCCGGGCTGTGCCCGGTGAGCAGGCCGTCAAGAGCTACCGCTGCCCGGGTTGCGACCACGAGATCAAGCCTGGCGTCGCGCACGTGGTGGCGTGGCCGGCGGGCGCGCACGGATCGTCAGCTGATCGGCGGCATTGGCATACCGGGTGCTGGACCGCTCGGGTCCGTCGAGCGCCTACCCGCCGGCGATGGTGAAGCGTCAGCTTCGCTGAATCGGCTCTCCGGCGAGCACATCGTCTGCCTCCGGAGTGGGCGCGAGCTGCCGCAGCGCGTCCTCCAGCTTGGAGCTCACCGACTGCAGCTGGCTGGTGATCTGGCGGCGCAACGTCCGTAGTGCCTCGACCTGCCGGGTGGCCTCCTTCACCCGGGCCACGGCTGTCTGGTCGGCTTCGGTGACCAGGCGGCGGGCCACGTCGGTGGCCTCGTCGACGCGTCGCTTGGCTTCGGCCTTGCTGCTCGCCTCGTCCTGGGCAAGCTCCCGTGTTGCGTCGCGGCGCCGCTGGGACATGGTGATGTCGAAGTCCTCCTCGACCTGCCGCCTGCGGGCTGCCGAGTCGGCATCGAGCTGGGCGGCGCGCTGCTTGGCCTGCGCCACGATCTGTTCAGCCTGGCGATGCGCGTCGGCCATGGCCCGCTCGTGCTCGGCATCCATCGCTGATCGGCGTCGCTGTGTCTGCGCGATCATCTGCTCGTAGCGGGTGCGCAGTTCGTCGGCCTCGCGCTCGGCGTCGGCCCTGGTCGCCGCGGCAGCCCTGGTAGCTGCGGCGGCGATTTCCGCAGCCTCGTTCTGCGCGCTGCGCAGCATGCGCACTACCCGCTCGCTCATACCTTCGACGGAGGTGGGTGGTGCGGCCAGACGCTGGATGTCGGCGCGTAACTCATCGATCTCCCCGCGAGCCGCCTCCAGGGCCCGGGTGAGCTCCGCGGCCTGGGCGGCTCCGGCATCCCGATCCGTCACCGCGATTTGCAGGTCGGCCCGCAGTTGCTCGAGCTGGTAGTCCACCTGCGCGCAGTCATATCCGCGACGGACGATGTCGAACGTCGATCTCATCGGCAGCAGATCACGATCGTGGACGGAGCCCATGCGGGCCACGTTACTCGGGTGTGGATGGCTGATGGGTCAGCCGTCAGGGCTATCAGGGGCTATCAGAAGGCTTACATCCCGCGGAAACGGTTGATCGCCTCCAGATGTACCTCACGCAGCTCCGGGTTGCGCACCCCCAGGCCCTCTTCGGGAGCCAGGCACAGCACGCCGACCTTGCCCTGGTGGATGTTGCGGTGCATGTCCTGGGCGGCCTGCCCGGTCTGGTCCAGCGGGTAGACGCGCGACAGCGTCGGGTGCACCTTGCCCTTGGCGATCAGCCGGTTGGCTTCCCACGCCTCGCGGTAATTGGCGAAGTGTGAGCCGATGATCCGCTTGAGGTTCATCCACAGGTAGCGGTTGTCGTAGATATGGTTGAAACCCGAGGTAGACGCGCAGGTGACGATCGTGCCGCCCCGCTTGGCGACGTAGACGCTGGCCCCGAAGGTCTCGCGACCGGGGTGCTCGAAGACGATGTCGGGATCGTCCCCGCCGGTGAGCTCGCGGATTTTGCTCCCGAACCGCTTCCACTCCCGCGGATCTTGGTTGTGCTCGTCTTTCCAGAATCGGTAGCCCTCAGCGTTACGGTCGATGACCAAGTCGGCGCCCATCCGCCGACAGATCTCCGCCTTCTCCGGGCTGGATACCACACAGACGGGGGTGGCGCCGCCACCCAGGGCCATCTGGGTGGCGTATGAGCCCAGGCCGCCCGAGGCACCCCAGATGAGCACGGTGTCACCCTGCTTCATGTCCGCGCCGTTGCGGGAGACCAATTGCCGGTATGCGGTGGAATTGACCAAACCCGGGCTCGCGGCCTCTTCCCAGGTCAAATGTGCCGGTTTCGGCATCAGTTGGTTGGATTTGACCAGCGCGACCTCGGCCAGGCCGCCGAAATTGGTCTCGAAACCCCAGATACGTTGCTCCGGGTCGAGCATCGTGTCGTTGTGCCCGTCTGGATGCTCCAGCTCGACGGACAGGCAGTGGGCTACTACCTCGTCCCCCGGGCGCCAGGCGTTCACCCCGGCGCCGGTTCGCAGCACCACGCCGGCTAGATCCGACCCGACCACGTGGTAGGGCAGGTCGTGCCGGGCGGCCAACGGGGAGATACGGCCATAGCGTTTGAGAAACCCGAACGTCGGCAGCGGCTCGAAAATCGACGTCCACACCGTGTTGTAGTTGACCGCGCTGGCCATGACGGCGACCAAGGCTTCGCCTGGGCCCAGCTCCGGCACTGGTACCTCATCCAGATGCAGGGACCGGCGGGGGTCCTTGTCATGGCTGGGCATACCGGCGAACATGTCGGCCTCATCAGCGTGGACGGTGATTCCCCGGTAGCTTTCCGGCACCGGCAGTGAGCCGATGGAATTGACGTCGTCGCTGAGGATCGCATCGAGGATCTTTTGCACAGTCGTCCTTCCCTGGTGTCCGCTTCCCGCGCGGGAATGGCACGGCTACGCTGAGAGCGTCGATCAGTATATCAATCGCCACGACCCCAAGTGAGTGAGACCGGTCTGTTCGCTCAGGCGCTCGATGGCGCTGATTCGGCGAGGGTCGGAGCGGCGGCTCACTGATCATCAGGACCGCGCGGACGGCGCCCTTCCGGTTCTAGTGTTCGCCGTCGGCTGGTTGCACCAGTTCGACCAGCACGCCGCCGGCGTCCTTGGGATGAATGAAGTTGATCTTTGATCCGGCGGTGCCACGGCGCGGGGCGTCGTAGAGCAGCCGGACGCCGGTGGCGCGCAGCGCCCGCATGGCGACCTCGATATCGGTGACCCGGTAAGCCAGTTGCTGCAGCCCGGGACCGCTGCGGTCCAGGAACTTGGCGATGGTGGAAGTCGGGCTCAGCGGGGCCAGCAGCTGTATCGCGGCACCGGTGCCGGGGTCGCCGGGGGCGCGCAGCATGCCTTCGTGCACTCCCTGCTCCTCGTTGACCTCCTCGTGCGCCAGCTCCAGCCCGAATGTCGTCCGGTAAAACTCGACGGCCGCCTCGAAATCGGGCACCGCGATGCCGACGTGATCAATCGCTGTGACGAAAGCCGGCAGTGGTGTCATGAGCTGCAGCCTACGGCCGGCCACAGTGTGCTTATTGTCATCTCGCGTGCGGCTGCGGATAGCGCGGTAAGGTCGAAATACAGCCTGATTCACCGAAGTCATACCGGAGGTCTGCGTTATGACCGGTTCCGTGATCGTCGCCGGCGCCCGCACCCCGATGGGGCGGCTGCTCGGTCAGCTCAAGGATTTCTCAGCCGCCCAGCTCGGTGGCTTCGCCATCAAGGCCGCGCTGGAGCGCGCCGGCGTGTCACCCGAGCAGGTGCAGTACGTGATCATGGGTCAGGTGCTCACCGCGGGTGCCGGCCAGATTCCCGCGCGGCAGGCAGCGGTCAACGCCGGGATCGGCATGGACGTGCCGGCTTTGACAGTCAACAAGGTGTGCCTGTCCGGTTTGAACGCGATCGCGCTGGCCGATCAGCTGATCCGGGCCGGCGAGTACGACATCATCGTGGCCGGTGGCCAGGAGTCGATGACCCAGGCGCCGCACCTGCTGCCCAAATCGCGCTCCGGGTTCAAATACGGCGATGTCACCATGCTCGATCACATGGCCTACGACGGCCTGCACGACTCGTTCGATCAGGTCTCGATGGGCGCTTCCACCGAGAAGCACAACGCGCGCCATCAGCTGACCCGCGCTGAGCAGGACGAGTTCGCTGCGCAGTCGCATCAGCGGGCCGGGCGAGCCGTGGCGAACGGGTTGTTCGCTGAGGAGATCACCCCGGTGACCGTGCCGCAGCGCAAGGGTGACCCGATCGTCGTCGACCGCGACGAGGGTATCCGGCCGGACACCACCGCCGAGGGCTTGAGCAAGCTGCGTCCGGCCTTCGCCGCCGATGGCACCATCACCGCCGGCTCGTCGTCTCCCATCACTGATGGAGCCGCCGCGGTCGTCGTCATGAGTAAGGCCAAGGCGACCGAGTTGGGTCTGAGCTGGCTGGCCGAGATCGGGGCGCACGGCATGGTCGCCGGCCCCGACGACTCCAGCCTGCACGAACAGCCCGCCAATGCGGTGCTGGTGGCCTGCCGCAAGCAGGGCATCGAGGTCAGCGACCTGGACCTCGTGGAGATCAACGAGGCGTTCGCCGCGGTGGGAGTGGTGTCCACCCGCAAGCTCGGCATCGACCCGGCGCGGGTCAATCCCAACGGCGGGGCGATCGCGCTGGGCCACCCGATCGGCGCGTCCGGCGCCCGGCTGGCGCTGCACCTGGCGATGGAGCTGCGGCGGCGCGGTGGCGGCATCGGCGCCGCGTCGCTGTGCGGCGGCGGTGGTCAGGGTGACGCGCTGATCCTGCGGGTTCCCGGCGACCCTAACGACGCTGTGGCGTGACTTCGCGCAGCCGCGACATCGACGACCTGGTCGTCCACGCGCGGCAGGGCCAGGCCCGCGCGGTCGCCCGGCTCATCTCGCTGATCGAGGACGGTGCGCCGGAGCTGCGCGCGCTGGCCGCGGCGCTGGCCCGTGATACCGGCCGGGCCCAGGTTGTCGGCGTCACGGGGCCGCCCGGGGTGGGCAAGTCGACCTCTGTCAGCGCGCTGGTCACGGCACTGCGAGCGGCCGGTAAGCAGGTGGGCGTGCTTGCCGTCGACCCGTCCTCGCCGTTCTCCGGCGGGGCGCTGCTCGGTGACCGCGTGCGGATGCAGGAACATGCGACCGATCCGGGTGTGTTCATCCGCTCCATGGCCACCCGCGGGCACCTGGGGGGCATCGCCTGGGCCACCCCGCAGGCGCTGCGCGTGCTGGCCGCCGCGGGCTGCGACGAGGTGCTGGTGGAGACCGTCGGGGTCGGCCAGTCCGAGGTGGAGGTAATGGCGCTGGCGGACACCACGGTGGTGCTGCTGGCGCCGGGAATGGGTGATGGGATCCAGGCGGCCAAGGCGGGCATCCTCGAGGTCGCGGACGTATTCGTGGTGAACAAGGCCGACCGGGAAGGCGCCGATCAGACCGTCCGGGAGCTCAAACACCTGATCGCGCTGGGCCGGCGGGGCAGCGCGGGCCCGAGCTGGCGGCCACCGGTGATCTGCACGGTGGCCACCAGAGCTGATGGCATCGACGAGCTGGTCGGGGCGATCGGGCAGCACCGGGCGTGGATGCTCGACCACGGCGAGCTGGATGCTCGCCGGCAGCGCCGCGCGGAGGCCGAGGTCGAGGCGATCGCGCTGGCCCAGTTACACGGCAAGCTCGGCGACCTGCTGCGGGGCAGCGCGTTACGTGGGCTGGCCAAGCGGGTCGTCGTCGGCGAGCTGGACGTCTATCGAGCCGCCGACGATCTGATCAGTGAGCTGGGCGCTTGATCACGTGGGCACGACACACCGGGCACGGGGGCACGACACACCGGGACTAGTCGGTGAAATCGCCGGCGGCTCGGCGTACCTGCGTCAGCAGTGCGGTGAGCTGGGCGGTCTGTTCCTCGTCCAGCCCGATGAAGCCGAAGTCGATGTCGGTCAGTGCCACGGTGGCGGCTTTCTGACGCTGCCGGCCGGCTTCGGTGATCGTGACCAGGGTCGTGCGCCGATCGGTGGGGTGGCCACTGCGATCGACGAGACGGTCGGCCTGCAGCCGATCGACGATGTTGGTCACGCTGGTCGGGTGCAACTGGAGTCGCTGGCCCATCACCTTCATCGGCAGGGTGCCCTGGCGGGAGAACACCAGCAGGACCAGCGCTTCGTACCGGGCGAAGGTCAGGCCGTGCGGGCGCAGCGCCGCATCCACCGCCGACTGCAGGATCTGCTGCACCCGCATGATGTTGGTCACCGCAGCCATCGTCCCCGCCGGCCCGATGCGGTCTTGCCAGATTCGCGCGGCCCGTTCGATCGGGTCGAACGGCAGCGGATGATGCGAGGACATGGATGAAACCGTAAGGCTCCGCGTCCCCGCCGGGTAGGGCAGGCTGGAAAGATGATCGTGGCATTCAGCGTCGCCCCCGCCGGAGGCGAATCCGACAGCGTCAGCGCCGCCGTGGCGGAGGCGGTTCGGGTGGTCGCAGACTCCGGGCTGCCCTACGAGCTCAACGCCATGTTCACCCTCATCGAGGGAGAATGGGATGAGGTGATGGACGTGGTGCGCCGCGCGGTCGAGGCGGCCAGCCGCGGCGCACCACGCACGTCCCTGGTCCTCAAAGCCGACATCCGCCCCGGGCACACCAACCAACTACAAGCCAAAGTCGCCCGCGTCCACCAACACCTCGCCGCCGCCCCACCCACCCCACCCCGACATGGAGACATATCGGGGTGAAAGGGGCGCCTTTGACCCCGATATGTCTCCATGTCGGGGAAAAGAGTTGGTTGGATGTCCTACTATTGGATGTCATGGCAGGTGACGACGGTGGGGAGCGGTGGCGGCGGCGGTACGCCCAAGCGCAGCAGGAGGGACGGTTGCGCGATGCGGACTTCACCACGCTGTCCGGAGTCGAGGTCGACCCGGTGTACGGGCCGCGCGAGGGGGAGCCCTTCCGGGGTTTCGAGCGCATCGGCTGGCCGGGGGAGTACCCGTTCACCCGCGGTGTGCACTCGACCGGTTACCGGGGCCGCACTTGGACGATCCGTCAATTCGCCGGCTTCGGCAACGCCCGCCAGACCAATGAGCGCTACCGGCAGATACTGCGCAACGGTGGGGGCGGGCTGTCAGTGGCCTTCGACATGCCCACTCTGATGGGTCGCGACTCCGACGATCCGCGCAGCTTCGGCGAGGTGGGTCACTGCGGCGTGGCGATCGACAGTGCCGCAGATCTCGACGTCCTGTTCGCCGATATCCCGCTGGAGCAGGTCACGACGTCGATGACGATTTCGGGTCCGGCGGTGCCGATGTTCTGCATGTACCTGGTCGCCGCCGAAAGACAGGGCGCGGACATCACCCGGCTCAACGGCACCCTGCAGACCGACATCTTCAAGGAGTACATCGCTCAGAAGGAGTGGCTGTTCCCCCCCGAACCGCATCTGCGCCTGATCGGCGACCTGCTGGCCTACTGCACGGAACAGATCCCGGCCTACAAGCCGCTGTCGATCTCCGGTTACCACATCCGGGAAGCCGGCGCGACGGCCGCGCAGGAACTGGCCTTCACCCTCGCCGATGGGTTCGGCTACGTGGAATTGGGACGCTCCCGCGGTCACGACGTCGACCGCTTCGCCCCGGGCCTGACGTTCTTCTTCGACGCCCACATCGACTTCTTCGAAGAGATCGCGAAGTTCCGCGCAGCCCGGCGGATCTGGGCCCGCTGGATGCGTGACGTCTACGGCGCCACCAGCGACAAGGCGCAGTGGCTGCGCTTTCACACCCAGACAGCGGGCGTGTCGCTCACCGCGCAGCAGCCCTACAACAACATCGTGCGGACCACGATCGAGGCGCTGGCCGGGGTGTTGGGCGGCACCAACTCGATGCACACCAACTCCCTGGACGAGACCCTGGCGCTGCCTTCGCAGCGAGCCGCGGAGATCGCCCTGCGCACCCAGCAGGTGATCATGGAGGAGTCCGGGGTCGCTAATGTGATCGACCCGCTGGGTGGCTCCTGGTACGTCGAAGCGCTGACCGACCGGATCGAGGCCGACGCCGAGCGGATCTTCGCCCGGATCAAGGACATGGCCACGGCGGCAGTGCCCTCGGGCCGGCATCCGATCGGAGAGATGACCTCCGGCATCCTGCGCGGCATCGAGGACGGCTGGTTCACCGGCGAGATCGCCGACGCGGCGTTCACCTACCAGCACGCGCTGGAAAAAGGCGACAAGAAGATCGTCGGCGTGAACACGCTGACCGAGTCGGTGACCGAGGAGCTGGAGATCCTGCGGGTGAGCCACGAGGTGGAACGCGAGCAGAACCGGGCGCTGGTCCAGCGCCGCAGCCAGCGCGACCAGGCCGCCGTCGACCGGGCTATCGCCGCCATGGTCGATCAAGCCGCAGGGGAGGGCAACCTCATCGAGCCGATGCTCGACGCGGCGCGGGCCGAGGCCACCCTCGGCGAAATCTGCGGGGCGCTCAAGATTCAGTGGGGTGAGTACCGGGAGCCGGCCCGGTTCTGACATCCCGGCATCCTCGGTCCGCCCGATCGTCTCAGGATAGACGGCCATGCCAGGATAGAAGGCGTGAGCAGGCCCAACCCTCAGCAGACCGCAGCACTATCCGGCGCACTGTCCGGTGCCGTCGACCTGTCTGCCCTCAAGGCGCGGGCCGATTCGGCTCCCCGGCGCGACGCGCCGAGCGCCCCTACCTCCGGCGGCGGCGTCGCCACCTGGGTCGTCGATGTCACCGAGCAGAGCTTCCAAACCGATGTCGTCGACCGCTCGATGCAGGTGCTCGTGGTGGTCGACCTGTGGGCGACCTGGTGCGGCCCCTGCAAGCAGCTGTCTCCGGTGCTCGAACGGCTCGCCGCGGCGGGCGGCGGCGCCTGGGTGCTGGCCAAGATCGACGTCGATGCCAACCCGCGGATCGCTCAGCTGTTCGGAGCCCAGTCCATCCCCACCATCATCGCCATCGCGGCCGGCCAGCCGATCGACGCCTTCGCCGGCGCCCGGCCCGAGCCGGAAGTGAAGCGATGGATCACGTCGCTACTCGATGCGCTGCGCGATCAACTGCCTGGCATCCGGGCCGCCGAGCAGGGTGCCGCCGGCAGCCAGCCTGGCGCCGAGACGGAGGACCCCCGGTTCACCGCCGCCGAAGCCGCGCTGGCGACTGGTGACTATGCCACCGCCGAAGCGGCCTACCAGCAGATCCTGGCCGCCGAGCCGGCCAACGAGGTGGCCAAGATCGCGCTGGCCCAGGTCCGTTTCCTGGCGCGCACCGACGCGGTCGACCCGGCAGCGGTGGCCAAGGCCGATGCGGCACCCGACGACGTCGACGCGCAGATCGCCGCCGCCGATGCCGAGGTGGCCGCCGGAACGCCGGAGCGAGCCTTCGAGCGGCTGGTCGGTGCTGTGCGGCGGCTGACCGGCGAAGACTGCGACCGAGCCCGCGCGCACCTCGTCGGGCTGTTCGAGCTGTTTCCATCCGACGACCCGCGGATCACCTCAGCCCGCCGGGCGCTGGCCAGAGCACTGTTCTGATCTAGCTGCGGTCGGCTGTGGTCGTCCCTGCGTGACCGCGAGCGGGATGACGCCGGTCCACGGGGGGTTGCTCTGGGCCGGCGCGGGTCCCGGCGGCCCGCTGCGCGCTTTGACCGACACCTCGTGCAATGGCACGGTGAGCACCAGGGTGGCGGCGAGTTCCTGGCGGGTATGCGCCGGTAACTCCCGAGTGCGTCCGGGAAGCAAGAATTCGATGAAGCGGTCCAGCGCCTGACCTTTGGCCTCAGGATCGGTGATCTGGGTGGCGCGGCCGTAGATGACCGCGCTGCGGTAGTTCATCGAGTGGGTGAACGCCGTGGCGGCGAGTACCAGCCCGTCGAGCAGCGTGATCGTCGCGCACAGCTCGGCGCCGCCGGCGAGCGCTTGCAGCATGCGGTTTTTACTTGAACCGTGCAGCAGCAGTGTGTCGCCGTCACGGGCGTAGCCCATCGGGAGCACGACCGGGTACCCGTCGGTGATGAATGCGACGTGGGCGACGAGTCCGGCATCGAGGATCTCGTAGAGCTCGTTGCGGCCGTGGCGGGCACGATCGGCGTGGCGGCGGATACGGGTGCGCGGCGTGGCCCGCACCGGCACCGCCGCGACCCGCCCCGGGCGTGCCCGCTGGGTGACGAACACGCAGCCGGCGACGACAACGACGGTGGCCACGCCGGCTATGTCCAAGTGATCGCCCAGCAGCGGCACCGACCAGGCGATCGTCAGCAGCGGCTGGCCGAGCTGGAGCTGGCTTGCCCTGGCCACCCCCGCTTCGGCGAGCCCGCGGTACCAGGCGACAAGGCCGAGGAACATCGAGACGATGCCCACATAGGCGAAACCCGCAACGGCGGACGCGCTGGGGTGCACCGGGGGGTGGTAGGCAAGTGCGGCCACGGTGATCGGCAGTGAGAAAGGCAACGCTGCCAGCGCGCCCCAGCCGATCACCTGCCAGCCTGGCATCGCCCGAGCAAGCCGTCCGCCTTCGGCGTAGCCGACCGCGCCGATGACCAGCGCCGCGAGCAGTAGCGCATCGGCAGCATGCAGAGCGCCGGTCTGGCGCGACAGCGCATAGCTCACGACCGCGACCGTGCCGACGCAGCTGGCCGCCCAAAAAAGCGGACCGGGGCGTTCGGCCAGGCGGATGGCGGCGACGGCGGCGGTAGCCGCCGGCAGCAGCCCGACCACCACCGCCGCGTGGCTCGACGTGGTGTGCTCCAGCGCGAGCGCCGACAACAGCCCGAAGCCGAGACCGCAGCCCACGGCCACCGCGATCAGTCCTGGCCAGTGCTCTCGCCGAGGCAGCGGCGCGCGGACGGCGCGCAGGCAGGCGGCGGCGATGACCGCGGCGATCACCGAACGGCCGGCGCCGACGAGGTACGGATCGAAGCCCCGTTCGGCTAGCGCGGTGGCGGGAAACGTGAAGGAGAACGCCAGCACGCCGAGCGCCGCCCAGCTGAGGCTGGGAAACGCTTTCCGGTTCGCGACAGTAGCGATACTCTGCGCTGTCATGAATAACGATAGCAGTATCGACCGCGTGGGCTCGGCGTTGCGCGAATGTGCCCGTGCCATGCGGCCCGGCGAGCGGCTGCCGTCAACCCGCGAGCTCACCGCCCGCTATGGCGTCAGCCCGGTCACGCTGTCCCGGGCGCTGGCGGCGCTGGCAGCCGAGGGCGTGCTTGTCACGCGCCCGGGCAGCGGGACCTACGTTGCCGAGCGTGCCGCGCGGGCTGCCGAGCCCCCGGACCTGTCCTGGCAGACCCTGGCGCTCGGCGATCGCACGATCGACACCACGAGCGTGGCGTTTCTGTTGCAGACAGAGCCGTCGGGTGCGGTGTCGCTGGCCGGTGGGTACCCGCACCCGTCGCTGCTGCCCAACCGCGCGCTGAGCGCGGCGCTGGCTCGTGCCGGCCGGCGCCCGGATGCGTCCGAGCGGCCGCCGACAGCCGGCCTCCCGGCCCTGCGGGCCTGGTTTGCCCGCTCGCTCGGCGCCGCGGTCTCGCCGGAGGACGTGCTCGTCACCGGCGGCGCGCAGGCGGCGTTGTCGGCGGCGTTTCGCGCGATCGTGCCCAGCGGCGCCCCGGTGCTGCTCGAATCGCCGACCTACATCGGCGCAATCGCGGTCGCGCGAGCCGCGCGGCTGCGAACGGTTCCGGTGCCCACCGATGAGCACGGTGTGCAGCCCGACCTGCTCGCGGCCGCCTTCGCGGCCACCGGGGCCCGGCTGTTCTACTGCCAGCCGACGTTCCACAACCCGACCGGCGCCGTGCTCGCCAGCCACCGGCGCGCGCAGGTCCTCGACGCCGCTCGCCAGGCCGGTGCGTTCGTCATCGAGGACGACTTCGCCCGCTGGCTTGCCCACGAACGTCCCGCACCGCCGTCACTGGTCTCCGACGACACCGACGGACGCGTGGTCCACATCGCCTCGTTGACGAAAGCGACTTCGCCCAACCTGCGCGTGGGGGCGCTGATCGCGCGCGGACCTGTCGCCGAGCGGCTGCGTGCGCTTCGACTCGTCGACGACTTCTTCGTCCCTCGGCTACTCCAGGAGGCCGCGCTCGAGTTCGTCAGCGCACCGGCGTGGCGAGCGCATCTCAGCCGGCTGGCGGGCGCGCTCGCCGAGCGGCGTGCGGCGCTGCTCGCAGCGCTCGCCGACCACCTCCCGGACGTCCTGGTGAGCCGGTTACCCGCCGGGGGTCTGCACTTGTGGGCGCGGCTGCCCGATCACGTCGACGACCTCAAGCTCGCGGCGCAGGCCCGGGCTGCCGGGGTGCTGGTGAGTCCCGGGCGGCCCTATTTCTCCGCCGAACCTCCGGGCGCGTACTTGCGGCTGTCGTTTGCCGCCGCCGGCGACGTCGGCGAGCTGCGCGAGGGAGTCCACCGGCTGGCCAAAGCACTGAGCGGCTGAACGAGGTGCCGGAAGGGGATTTCGGCTAGCCGGAGATAGTGCACCGGTACGGTCATCACTGCAATATGGAATGGCTGATCGTGTGGGGCTCGGTAACGCGATGCAGCGTGCTGCCCTGCGCTCCTCGCGGGCTGTCTGGCCATGGATCATCGTCGGATGCTGTCGCTTTCGATCTTGTACAGCTGGTGCGGGGTCTGCTCGGCCTGGCCGTCGTACTAGTGCGCCGAGATTTGAGCAAGGATGCCGAACTGCTGGTTTTACGCCACGAGAACACCGTGTTGCGCTGCCAGATCGCCCGGGTGCACTACACGCCTGGCGACCGCGCGTGGCTGGCCGCCTTATCCCGGCTGCTGCCACGCCGCCGCTGGGTGGAGGTCTTCCCGGTGACTCCTGCCATGATGTTGACCTGGCATTGCGAGCTTGTCTCGCGGAAATGGGACTACACCGCACGCCGCCGACCCGGGCGTCCACCCACCGCAGCGGCGATCAAGAAGGTCCGGCCGTCCTCGCCGTGGACTTCCTGCACGTGGACACCATCTCGCTCAGGCGGATCTACGTCCTGATCGCGGTCGAGCATGGCTCCCGCCGGGTACATCTGGTCGGCGTGAGCGCGCATCCGACCGGGGCCTGGACCACCCAAGCCGCCCAGCTCCCACCAGTGATCAACCTCACCGACCACCAGGTGCGCCGCAGACCGATCCTCGGCGGACTCACCAGCGAGTACCGGGTCACAGCATGATCACCGAGCACCGTAAACCCGCAGGTCAAGCCTAGAATCCAATATCCGAGCCCCACAGGCTCAGTCCATCAAAAGACTACTTACCTAAACCCGCGCTAGGTCATTCTCCATCGCCTCCCGCTGCGCATCACCTTTGATCGATAGATTGATGGCTCCCCATAGCGCAATAAATTCGTACAGTCAGCCTTTCCATTCTGAATCAGCCACTGAAGGCCACGTCGCCCGCACCGTAACACTTACCACTGCGCCCACGATGATGCTCATGCAAAGCCCGCGTCGGGGACCGCGGCATCCGTCAAGGTGGGCCTGCCGTTAAACCACACGAGGAAGGCCCAACATGTCAGCACGAACAATTTCCGCAGCCGTTTGCACTGCGTTAGCTTTAACCCTTGCCAGCGCCATCCCGGCACTCGCACACGGCAACACTGGCAACAATCTATCATTGCAGGCAGCGAGTCCATGCCCCAGGGACCCGGGCACCCCGCCCGCCAACGCCATCGTCGACGGCGGCGCCAACGACAACGACAAACGCCCCCATTACATAAAGGGCACCAACGGCCCCGACACCATCTGGGGTACCAACGAAGGGGACACCATCGAGGGCCTCGGTGGCGATGACATCATCTGCGGCTTCGACGGCCCCGACAGTATCGAAGGCGGCCCCGGGGCGGACACCATCGACGCCGGTAAGGGAAACGACTACGTCGAAGGCGAAGGCAGCGGCGACACCATTTACGGCGGCCCCGGCGCCGACACGCTGCTCGGCCACCCCGGGGACGACACCATCTACGCCAACGACCAATTCAACGCCAACGACAACGCTAAAGACACCATCAACGGCGGCGGCGGCAACAACGACATCTGCTACTACACCCCCACCACCGACCCGACCACCAACGACACGGCCACCGAATGCGAGGTCACACACACCCCCTGAATCGCCGGCACTTGGGTAGCCCGAGGAGGACGCATTCCACGACCACCGAGAAGTGGCCCTGGATCGTCGGGACAAGGACGGTACTGGGCGGTTGGATGAGGATGAGCGCGGTGAGCTGCGGCGGGAGAACGCTGAGCTGGCCATGGAGCGTGATGTGCTAATAGGTCTCGTTGGAGGACGGGCCTGGATAGGTCGCGGACGTCTGGTGATGTCTTAGCCCATTGAGGTTCTTGCTTGAGACCGGCGCATCTCGGCGTGTCGGGCCCGTCTCCGACGCTGTGGTGGCCCAGGGTCGGTCGTGGTTCGAGCCCGCCTGCAGGGTGACGTCGACGGATGTGCCGAGCCGGCGAGCTCTCCGCTGAGAAATCGACGCCCCTTGCTGGTTGCTGGGATCGCGAACGGCTCTATCGGAGGTCAGGCCTCGAGCCTTGCTATTAGGTCGCCGCGCGGTGCCACCGGTCCCTCGGACCGGAACGAAGCCGGTTACTGGCAAAGGGGGGAATCGTCTGTGGCGGTGTATTGCGGGATTGACTGGGCTGAGGGGCATCAGGACATTGCGCTGGTCGAGGATGACGGCCAGCTGATCGCCGAGCGGCGGATCAACGAGACTCTGGATGGGGTTGCGGAGCTGACCGCGATGCTCGCCGCGGCCGGTGACAGCGAGGCCGAGCCGATCCCGGTGGCGATCGAGACGCCACGGGGGCTGCTGATCGCGGTGCTGCGCGCCACCGGCCGGCCGAATCTACCCGATCAATCCACTGGCGGTGGCTCGGTATCGACAGCGGACCTCGATCTCGGGCAAGAAAGCGATCATGTCGATGCGATGGCACTAGCCAACATCCTGCGCACCTGCACCGGATGCTGCCCGACGATAGCGGCCTGGCCCGGTCAATCACCGTGCTCGCGCGTGCCTATCAGGACGCGGTATGGCGGCGCACCAAGCTTGTGCAAGAGCTGCGGGCTCGGTTGCGGGAGTACACCCCGGCTTTCTTGCCGCGTTCGCCGCCGGGCGCAGGTTGTCCAGCACCCAGCTGGCCAGCAGCGACGCCCGCGCGGTGCTGGCCATCGCCCCCAGCCCGGCAGAGGGCCTACAGCTCTCCCAGGCCAAGGTGGAGACCGCGCTGCGCCGCAGCGGCCGCTCAACGCGGTCTGCGACTCAGTCGACCAGCTCACTGCGGCTGTGATCGAGGCATTTACCCAACATCCCGATTACGAGATCATCACCAGCTTTCCCGGCCTGGCCGATATCAGCGGGGCGATCGTGCTGGCCGAGATCGGCGACGACCGCACGCGCTTCGTCGATGACTGCGCCCTCCAGGCCTTCGCCGGCTCGGCACCGGTCACCCGGGCCTCGGGCAAGTCCCGCACCGTGACCCGCCGACGGACCAAAAACAACCGACTCGCCGCGATCGGGTACTCCTGGGCCTTCACCGCCGCAGCGCGGCCCTCACCCACTCGCGAGCACTACCTGCACCGGCGCCAGCACGGTGACGGGCATCCTGCCGCGCTGCGCCACCTGTTCAACCGCATGCTCGGCCAGCTGCACCACTGCCTGCACACCAGCCAGCGTTACGACCCGGTCAAGGCCTTGCCACACGCCGAACCACGCCACGCCGGACCCGTCCCGCACGCCGCTTGACAAGCTGGCGACATCGGAGGTCTCAAGCGCTCAGTCGCCCTCTGGGTCAAGGACGCGACGGGTCGGCGGTAGCCGTGGCCGGGTTCATCGCTGCCCAGAGGGCCGAGTTCGGGGTGCCGCATGCGGTGGCGTGCCGAGCGCTGGGTTGCCCCAGGCGTGGTTTTACAAGTGGCGTCATGGCGATGGCTCACCGCGGCGGGCGCGGCGGCGGGCCTTGGCGGCGCTGATCGCGGCGTTGTTCGCTCAGCACCGGGGCACCTATGGCGCGCCGAGGATCACCGCGGACCTGACCGAGAGGGGGTGGCTGGTCAGCCAGAACACCGTCGCGGCACCGCCGGAGCACCACCCGCCCTGGCAAGGGCCGCTGGCACGCCCCGGACCTGGTCAAACGCGACTTCACGGCTCGGCGGGTGAATCAGCGCGGGTTCGGCGATGGCACCG
This sequence comes from Pseudonocardiaceae bacterium, assembly GCA_035606945.1. GTDB lineage: Bacteria > Actinomycetota > Actinomycetes > Mycobacteriales > Pseudonocardiaceae. The sequence goes on along the minus strand of DATNDR010000132.1, from coordinate 48,856 downwards.
AGATTGACACCGCCGAGGGCACGCTGCAGCCGGCCAGCGTGCTGGACGTGGGCTCCCGGCGCATCCTCGGGTTCGCCTTAAGCGAGCACCACGACGCCGAGCTGGCCTACGGCTCGTTAGCGATGACGGTCGCCGTGCGCGGCGGGCAGATCGCCGGGGTGATCATGCACACCGACCGCGGCAGCGAGTACACCGCCACGCTGTTCCGCGCGGCCTGTGCCCGGTTGGGCATCACCCAATCTATGGCCCGGCCAGGCTCGGCCCCTGGCAGACACACACCGCGGGCAGGCCGAAAGCCTGCCCCACCGGGTGCGCGGCGCGGAACACCAACCCGAACTGCAAGATCACCATAACCGAGTCTCTACGGTTCCAGGGGATTGCCAGAGCATCTGTGATGGCTGCCCGTGCTTCGCGAAACTAAATGGCCGCAGAGGTCGATGTAGTGGAGGTCGGTGCGGGTGCATTGGCTTCGGTCCGGCGGGGTCCAAGGCTTGGGTTGGCCCGTATCGCGGCTAGCGGGAGGGGGCCCATGCTGAAAAGGCTGGCAGCGTTAGCCGGTGCGGTGGGGACCATAGTGGTCGGGTCGATGGCCACCGATACATGGCAGGCCACTCGATCCGGGGTGGCGCGGTTGTTGGGCCGCGGTGAGCCGGCTCGACGGGTGGTGATCGGGGCTCAACGCGACGAGGTTAATGCCGCCCTGGTGGCTATGGCCAGCGCCCGGAATGGGCGGAGGGCTCAAGCGCCTGTCCTGCGCGGCCTCGGGCGCTCCGTGCCGGCGCGGCGGGTGTGTATCGGGCTGCTGTTGCTCGCGTTGGTCCCCCGGATGGTCGGGCTCACTGCTGACCTGCCCTACATGCACCACCCCGACGAGCCGGTCAACTTGCGGGTCATCGACGCGATGGTTTCCAACGGCGATGCTAACCCGCATTTCTTCAACTACCCGTCGTTGTTTTTCTACCTGCACGCCGCGTTTCACCTCGACGGGCCGCTGCTGGGCTGGATCCCCGGGCTCGCCGAGCTAGCACCAGTCAGTGCGCTGATGGGTGTCTCCTACGCACCAACCCCAGCCGCGGTCATGGTCCACCGCGGCGTCACCGTCGCGTTGGGCATCCTGGTCGTGCTCGTCGGGTGGGTCACGGCGCGCCGTGTCACCACTGGCGTGCTTCCGGCGGCGGTGACCGCGATGCTGCTGGCCCTGTCACCCACCCTCATCACGCACAGCCGGTTCGTCACCCCGGACATGCCTACGGCGCTGCTCGTCGCGGTCGCAGTGCTGGCCTCGGTCCGTCTGCTTCGATCGGGCAGCTGGCTGGCCTACACCGTCAGCGGCCTGACGGTCGGGCTGGCGACGTCGATGAAGTACACCGCGGTGCTCGTCGCCGTCCCCGTCATTTTCGCCGCGCTGCTGCGGTCCACCGACCGCGCGGGTTTTCGCCGAGCGGCAGCGGGACTGCCCCTTGCGGGGGCATGCGCGGTTTTGGCATTCCTGGCGACCACGCCCTATGCGCTGCTGGATCGCCCCGCGTTTCTCAAGGGGCTGGAGTTCGAGCGGCAGCACTACGCCACCGGCCACGCCGGTATGGACGGCAACGCCCCCGGTTTTTATGCGGGCTACCTGGCCACCCACGAGGGGCTGCTGGTTGCGCTGGCCCTCGTTGCGGTAGTGGCGGTCACGGTGTGGGACCGGCAGCGGTGGCGCGTCGCCGTGGTGCTCGGTAGCTTCCCCGTCATTTACAGTGCGGTGGTCGCCATGCAGTCCGTGCGCAACGACCGCACGATCATGCTGGTCCTGGCGCCGCTGGCGGTGCTCGCCGCGCTGGCCATCGAACCGCTGATGACAACGTGTGCGGATCATCAGCGAGCGGTGGGGCTGGCCACCGCCGGCACCGCGGTCGCGGTGCTCGTCGTCGAAGCCGTGGCTCGGCTCCCGTATCCAGGACCGTCCACCTGGAATGCCGCACAGCACTGGCTTGATGAGCGCACGCCGTCCGGCACGACCGTCCTCATCGAGCCCTATGCCCCGTGGCTCAACCCGGCCCGATACCAGGTGCTTCCGTGCGGACGAGTCGTCGATTGCCCACTACCGCGCGGGGGCTACGTGGTGGCCAGCGAGGGAATGTACGGTCGCTTCACCGAACAACCCAAGACCTATCCCGCCGACGCGGCCGCCTACCAGCGGCTATTCCAAGAGTTGCCTCAGGTGGCAATCTTCGATGACCCTACCAGTCCGGTCATCCGCATCTTCAAGGTGCCCGCAGGGTAGGCACCTCACCCAATCAGGACAGTCAGTGGCTAGAAACCAGTAACACATCGCCGCAGGATTCGATGAAACAGGAATGAGGGGAACCGTCCCGATTGCCTGCAATGTCGGCTACACGACGCCGCCCGATAAGGCACTGTCACATTCCGACAACAATTACGACGAAGAGCACGTTGGGATGCGGCGACGGCTCCGCGGCGATCCCTGGGCAGGACGGCGATGACGACCAGTCGACCGAGGCAGAGGGAGACTGGCACCCCACTTGCCGGTGGTGCGCTGCCTGGGTTGGTCCGTACCCTGCGGCCCCGGCAGTGGGTAAAGAATGTTTTGGTGCTGGCGGCGCCGCTTGCTGGTGGAACCCTGTTTGAGCCGCGTGTGCTGGCCGCAGTTGGGATTGCCTTTGTCGCGTTCTCATTGGCTGCGTCCGGGGTGTACCTCGTCAACGATGTCTACGATATAGACGCTGACCGGGCGCACCCGACCAAGTGTCACCGTCCGATCGCTGCGGGGCTGGTGTCGCCGCGGATAGCGGTGGCGGTGGCGGTTGTGCTGTTCGTGAGCGCGGCAGGGTTGTCGTTCCTGGCGTCGGTCGAGTTGGTGTTAGTCACCGTGGTGTATCTCGCGGTGCAGCTGTCCTATTGCTGGGGGCTAAAACATCAGCCTGTGGTTGACATCTCCATTGTCGCGTCCGGGTTTTTGTTGCGGGCGATCGCAGGCGGTGCCGCAGCAGGGATTGTGTTGTCGCAGTGGTTTTTGCTCACGACCGCATTCGGGGCACTGTTCATGGTGGCGGGTAAGCGGTATGCAGAACTCCAGCTCGCGGAGCGCACCGGGGCGCACATCCGTAGGTCGCTGGAGCGTTACACCGCTTCCTATCTGCGTTTCGTCTGGACGCTGTCGGCCACCGGGGTGATCATAACGGATGGTTTGTGGGCGTTTCAGCTTAGCCAGACCAATCACTCCCGTTGGCCGGTGATCTCACTAGTGCCCTTCGCTCTGGCCATACTGCGCTACGCCATGGACGTCGACGGCGGCAACGGCGGCGAACCCGAACAGATCATTCTCAACGACCGGGTACTCCAGGTGCTGGGTGGCTGCCTGCTCCTCACCTTCATTGCAACCGTCTACCTGTAGCCATCCGCTCGCCGACGTGTCAGGCCGGGTCTGTTGCATTAGAAGGCAGGCAGCCACATGTAACGGCGTAGACACCCTATTCAGATGGTGAGGGCGAACTCGGTGGAGACCACCGGAAGCTGATACCTAGGGTCGACATCGGCACCGAGCTCGTAATGGCCGCGGCGAAGATTCTGGATGAAGGCGTGCCCTGCGCTGACCACCCGCGTTGAGCGCAGCGTTTTCAGTCCGCGCATTGGTCGCGACTGAGCCTTCAATCGCTGCGATCAGCCTCGATAGGATTATTGGCATAATGCTCATGATATGGCAGGCGGTGGGCAGAAGCCATCGAGTACTCGTGAGTAGGCTTTGGGGTTCCAAAAGTCGACCTGCGCCTTTGACCTCGGCATCAGTGTACTCGGCCGCCAGGGCATGATCGTGAGCCGTGTCATTGCGCGTCCTTTACTTGATCCTCCTCCAGATTGTGAACCTGCTGTTGTTGCTTGACCGCTCGTCGTTCGCGCTCAGTCTTGAGGCCAAGAGTAAGGGTCGCCGAAGGCAGGGAATTCTTGACCTAAGATAGGCCGTCATTTCTGGGTTCGCACACGAGTCAGGTCTGATCGTCCGAAGCTTGGCTTGGCCAGTCGGCTTTGGGCAGCCGTCATTTGCAGACAGGAAAAATTCAGATTTGGGCGTGGCGGATGGCACAATGCACTCGGATCATGGGGACCCTTTGGATTATTACCTGGGCCAAAATCTGGATTCACTGCCGCGGGTGCCCGCGCCAATGATAAGCCCGGCTGCCGCCACGGTCATGATGACGATCCGCTTCATTTTAATCACCTCTCGATGCGGTGGTTGCTATGCCATGAACCCGCATTATTCCCTATTTAGCGGCTGCGATTGCCGCGCATATCGAACCAGGCCATGCGTTCGTTACAGCTGGCGGATCTATCACCACTTCAGGTGAGGTAAGCCATCACGGTCGTAACTTTCGCCAGTGCACCCGCGATGACGTCCGCGTGCGATTCCATGTTGGGGGCCCGCGACATCGCTCAAGGTGGACCTGCTCGTCAAATCACGATAGGGAGCTTGTACATGTCAGCGCAAAATTTCCGGGGTGGAGCGGGCGACGGGCATCGATTCCGCATCGCCAGCTTGGAAGATTGGGCCGCGATCACGGTGTTTGACCAACCGAATGCTGACCTGCGGCTACCCGGCGACAGAGGCCAGTAGTGACTGTAATTGACCGCTGGTGGCCGTCAGAACGGGCACGCGGGGATACGCTAGGCCGTCGTGCTAATTCTATACGGGTATTGGCTTGCAAGCGTGGTGGGGTGTGGGTATCCCGTCGCATCGGCGAGCTTGTTTCGTAGTGAGCTGGGGGATCAAGTGGCAGATATCTGCGACCGGACTCTGGGGAGGATCTGGTCCTGGTGCCAATCGATGAGGCTTGGCGTGCGGGTGCTGGGGGTCTGGCGGATTGGTCTTCTTGGCGCTCTTGGTGCTCTCGCCGGTGCGCTAGTGCTAGTTGCCACGCGTCGTTACGGTATCAACATCAGCCCTGATTCCACGTACTACCTGGCTGCGGCACGGGGCGTTGTCCGGGGTGACGGGGTTGTTGGCTTAAACGGTGCACCGTTGTCGCTCTTCCCGCCTGCTCTGCCCTGGGTTCTTGCCGGAGCGGCTGCTGTGGGTGATCCGGTGACGGTTGCCCGATGGTTCAACGCCGTGTTGTTCGGTACGTCGGTCTTTGGCGTGGGGCTGTTTCTCGCCGCACGTATTCGTTTCTGGCTTGCCGTCGGAGTCGCCGCGGCCCTGGCCCTGTCTTCGTCGTTACTGACTGTCTACCTGTGGTTGTGGTCCGAGCCGGTCTACATCGCGGTGTCGCTGGTGTATCTGGCGGTGCTGGTACGGATTGCTGGTGCGGCCCGGGCCGGCAGGATCGCGATTGTGGTCTGCGGTGTCCTCGCGGGCGCAGCCACGCTGACGCGGTACTCCGGGATTTCCCTGCTCCCGGTCGCTGCCGTGGTGCTTGTCGGTCGAAGCCTTCCGTGGCGCAAGAAGGTCGGCGACGTGTTGGTATTCGGTATTTCCTTCGCCTGCGTTGCGCTGCCCTGGTTCGTCAGGAATGCCGTGATCACTGGGTACCCGGTAGGTGGGCGTTTCTCTAACGAACAGTCCCCGGTCCAGATCCTGCTGGAGGCGGTCAAGGGCGTTATCGCCTGGGTGGTTCCGGATTCGGCGCCGTGGCTGGTGCAAGGTCTGTTGAGCGTCCTTACCGCTGGCGTAATCGTTGTCGTGGTGTGGGCATTTGTCCGGTCTTGGTCTACTCCCTCCGATCGGCGTGTCATCGTGCTCGCCGTCGCAGCCATCTCTGTGCTCTCGGCGTTCACCGCGCTTTATCTCATAAAGGTCCAAATCACTCTGGATCCACTGCGTGGTCGGCTGCTAGCGCCTCTGCTCCCGCCAGCCCTGGCTGCGGTGGGCGCTGGCGTCGATTTGGCCATGGATCGTCTACGCCGATCGGCCGGGATCACTCTGGCCTGCGTTGCCGGGCTGGTTTTCGCCGGCAACGCGCTGTTTTCTCCACCGGGCAAGGTCAGTGCCACTTACTACGGTCATGGCCTCAACACCCCTAAATTCGCCAACGCAGAGACCCGCGAGCTCGTCGCGGCGCTTCCTGCCAGGAGCACCGTCTTCAGCAATCTGCCGGATCGTGTCAGTTATTTCAGCGATGGCCGGCCGGTAGAAGAACCCAGCCTGCACCACCACGCATCCGATATTCCTCACGACATTGCGAGACTAAGCGATGCGCTTGGCAATGGCCCGGTCTACCTCGTCTGGTTCGACGGCAACGGCGACCACATCCCTGCTGCTGCGCTGGCCCACAACTTCCACCTCAACGAGGAGCGCCGCACGAATGCAGGTGTCGTATTCAGCGTGGCCAAGCTGAAAAACATGGGCTGACCAGGGCTGTTGCATGGCGCGAAGTAGCAGCCGGCAAGATCTTAATGACATTGTGCCAATCAGCACAATGAGCCAGTCGATCGCAGTCTGGACCCCGTAGTCCTACCGCGGCAGGCGTGGTGTCGCCACTGGCCGGCGACCAGCAAGCAGCGCCGCCCCCGCTGGCCGGGCGCGACCGAGCACGGCCCGGAGGGCCGCGCGCAGGGGCGTGGCTGGGTCGGCGGGTCAGGCATCGCGCGCCCAACGTCTAGCGGCTCGGAGTCGCCGCCCAGCACAGCGGGGATCAGTTTGCCATCACATGCGAGGCGGCGGGCCGTGGCCGCGTTGATCAGCTGCCCGTAGTCCAGGGTGGCGGCGCCAAGCGCGGTGCGCAGCGCGTCCCAGTCGATGGCGACCGTGACAGGCACCCCCGACAACCTCGCGCGCCTCCGGATCACTCCGAGATACACGATAGCGTGATAGCGCCGAGAGCTGCTGGCCGCCGCCCGCAAACGGTTGACCACTCAAACAGTCTGGTGCGAGCCATCGAGTAGGGCGGTGACGTCCTGTGGGGGTCCTGGTGCGCCGAAGAGGGCTCCTACCGCCCAGTTCGCACCGATCCAAGGCCAGCACGCGGCTTGCTCGTCGTTATCGACCGGGTAGGCGACCACGTCGATACCGGCAGCGCGAACGATGTGCACCAACGCTTGTGCCGCCTGGGACAGGATGCGGGACGGGTCGTCGGCCACTTGGTCGGATATCGGTGCGGCGATGCGCACCGTGCACACGGGCAGCTCTGCCACGCAGCGCATACCGCCGATGCTGCCGGCGAAATCGTAGAGGCCGGCGCGCACGCCGAGCTCGGTGAGTACCCGCAGACTGTCCTCGGCTTGTGCGCCGCCCTCGTCCGCGAGCTCACCGTCAGCCCTGCGGATCGCGGACACCGGCGCGCGGATCTCCAGCCGGGCCGGTGGCAGGTCGGTCTCGGCGAGCACCGACCGGATCTTGGCCACCAGATCGGGGTCCTGCGCCTGGGACGGCATGAGGTTGACCACCACCGGGGGCACCGAGTCACCGACGCGCTCCCGCCAGGACATGGCCTGTTCAGCAGCCGTGTGCAGCAGCCACTGGCCGACTTCGTGCACGACACCGGTCCGCTCGGCGGCCTGCCTGCACTCGTCGTCGACCAGCGCACCGAGCTGTGGGTGCTGCCAGGTCAGTGCTGCCTCGATGCTGACCAGCCGGTGACCGTCGAGCGTGACCACCGGCTGGTAGGTCGCCCGCAGCTGGCCGGTCTCCAGGGCGCCGGGCATCGCCGCGGCGAGGTGCAGTTTTGCTTGGTCGGCGGCATTGTGGTCGGGGTCGGACAGGGCCCACTGCCGCTTATTGCGTCCGCGGATCCGGCGCAGGGTGGTGCTGGCGGCGCGCATCAGCTCATCGGGCGAGTGCTGATCGGCTCGGCACTGCACGACGCCGACAGTCGCGGTGAGGGCTATCCCGGTGTCGTCGAGGTAAAAGGGTTCGGCCAGCTCGGTGTTGATGGTCTCGATCAGGGCACTGATGTCGGGTGGTGAATCACCGGGTTCGATGAGGATGGCGAATTCGTCGCCGCTCAGCCGAGCTACCATCGCCGGCCGCTCTGCAACTACGCCGGCCAGTCGGCGAGCGACCACATCCAGTGCCAGGTCTCCGGCGCGACGCCCGAGACCGTCGTTGACCGCGGCGAAGCCGTCCAGATCAAGGTGTAGCAGCGTGAGCACCGCCGAGGGTGCCAGCCGCGCCAGCACTTCTTCCAAGTGCGTGAGGAAGTATTGCCGGTTCGGCAGATCGGTCGACAGGTCATGCAGGGTTTGGTGCTGCAGCCGCTGTTCGAGAAGCTGCATGTTGGTGATGTCCTCGACCATCGTCACGACCTGCCGGGGCGCCTGTTCGGCATCACGTAGCACCACGCCGTCCAGGTAGACCCATACCGTCTCGCCGTCTAACCGGCGCAGCGCAACGCGGACCCGCAATCGCGGATCCCCGCCCGTCACCAGGTCCCGGTGATGTTCCTCTGCGATGGGCCGGTCTCCTGGGGAGAACAATTCGGTCAGATCGCGTCCGACCAGCTCACCAGGTGAGGAGCCGAGAATGTCGTCCAGCGACCGGTTGGTTTGGGTGATCCGCCCGTCGGCGTCACTGATCGCGATCCCCACTGGCGAGGCGTCGAACACCTCCCGGAACCGAGTCTCGCTGGTTCGCAGGTTGCGCTCGAGGTCCTGCCATGCCAACGACAGTGCTCGCGTGACCTCCCTTTCCTGGTCGACGACCTGGCTTCGCAGCGCCCAGGTGTATCCGGACGCCAATGCGGCGAGCAGTTCGATGATCCGCCCACAGGGGGCGTCTGCGGCCGTATCGCCTGCGGCGGCCGGCAACGCTTTACCCAGTACGTCGAAGGTCCGCGCCAAGCTCTCAGTACCGGTGAACCCAGCGGTGACCAGCCGCGCGCCCACCTCGTAGGCAGCACCGGTGTTGACCGGGGTATCGGACAGCGCAGCCAGCAGCCGCTGCGTGAGATCCTCGACGTAGTCCAGGACTTCGCCGGTCGGCATCGGTACCAAGCAGGTAGCGGCCAGGGCGCGGGCCCACTTGCGGGCAACACCAGATGGTGACGGGAACCAGCGGTCCCGGTCACCCTGGCAGCCTGAGTAGTCCTGTCTCACTTGTCGCGCTCACTGTCAACGGACCGCTAGTCGCATGTACTGCGGTACGTACACCCTAGCGTCGGAGGCCCGTACCGATTTCGCCGCCATTGGTGTGAAGCATAGGCCACCGTGCTTACTTTCCGTAATCGAATTCGTACTCAGGGTTCCACGGCCGGGGCGAGCCAGATGGCCCCAGCAGGCGGTAGGCGCACCACTGCCGAGTAGGGCCGGCCGTGCCAGGGCGTCTCGTCGGCGACCACTTCGCCGAGATTTCCCACGCCCGAGCCACCGTAGTTTTCGGCGTCGGTGTTGAGCACTTCCCGCCATCGTCCCGGTCTGGGCAGACCGACTCGGTAACCCTCATGTGGGTTCCCGGCGAAGTTCGCTAGGCAGGCCAGCACCGAGTGGTCATCTCCCCAGCGCAGGAAGCTCAGCACGTTGCCCCAGGCGTCGTTGGCGTCGATCCACTCGAAGCCGGCAGGGATGGTGTCCTGGCTGAAGAGTGCGCGCTGTGACCGGTAGGTGGCGTTGAGATCGCCGACCAATTGCAGCAGGCCGCCGTGCAGCGGGTGGTAGCGCAGGTTCCAGTCCAGCGACCGGCTCTCCGACCATTCAGCGGGCTGCCCCAACTCGCCACCCATGAAGAGCAGCTGCTTGCCGGGATGAGCCCACATATACGCGAGTAAACACCGCAGATTAGCGGCCTTGTTCCAGTCGTCACCGGGCATCCGAGCCCATAACGACCCCTTGCCGTGTACCACCTCATCGTGCGACAGCGGCAGCACGTAATTCTCGCTCCAGGCGTACATCAGCGAGAAGGTCACTTCGTTGTGGTGGTAGGTGCGGTGGACTGGATCGTGGCCTGCATAACTGAGTGTGTCGTGCATCCAGCCCATATTCCATTTGAAGCCGAAACCCAGGCCACCCACATGGGTCGGGCGGGTGACGCCGGGCCATGCGGTGGATTCCTCGGCAACCGTGATGACTCCGGGGTGTTGCTTATAGACGGTGGCATTCATTTCCTGCAGGAAGGCTACCGCATCCAGATTCTCGCGGCCGCCGTAAGCATTGGGTGACCATTCTCCCGGTTGGCGTGAGTAGTCCAGGTACAGCATCGAGGCCACCGCGTCGACCCGCAGCCCATCGAGGTGAAACTCGTCGAGCCAGTACAGCGCGTTGGCTACCAGAAAGTTACGGACCTCATTGCGCCCGTAGTCGAAGATCAGCGTTCCCCAGTCCGGATGCGCGGCGCGCCGAGGATCGGAGTGTTCGTAGCACGGTGCGCCGTCGAAGCGGGCCAAGGCCCATTCGTCGCGCGGGAAATGTGCGGGTACCCAGTCCATGAGCACGCCGATCCCGGCCGCATGCAGAGTGTCGACGAAATAGCGGAAATCGTCAGGAGAGCCGTACCGCGATGTCGGCGCGTAGTAGGAGGTGACCTGGTAGCCCCAGGAACCGCCGAAGGGATGCTCGGACACCGGGAGCAACTCGACGTGGGTGAATCCGGTCATCTGGAGGTAGTCGGCGAGCTGGTGAGCAAGGTCGCGGTAGCTCAGGCCTTGGCGCCAGGACCCCAGGTGGACCTCGTACACGCTCATCGGTTTGCTGCCCGGCTGGCCCTGGGCCCGCTCGGCGAGCCACTCGGCGTCGTTCCACTCATGAGTAGCCGGCCCGGTGACCACCGAGGCCGTACTCGGCGGGACTTCGGTGGCGCGGGCCATCGGATCGGCCTTCTCGTGCCAGCTGCCATCGGGCCCCAGCAGGCGGAATTTGTAGCGGGTCCCGGCGCCGACACCGGGCAGGAAGATTTCCCATACTCCTGAGGAGCCGAGCGAGCGCAGCGGCGTGGCCACCCCGGACCAGCCGTCGAAGTCCCCGCACACCCGCACTCCCCGGGCGTGCGGCGCCCACACCGCGAACGAGGTGCCCACGACCAGGCCCCCCGGCGTGGGATAGGTCCGCACATGCGCCCCGAGTACTTCCCACAGCCGCTCGTGGCGGCCTTCCCGGATGAGATGCAGGTCGACCTCACCCAGCGTCGGTAGCCAGCGATACGGATCGTCGGTGATTTCGGTGTAGTCGCCGTAGCGGACCCGCAGCCGGTAATCGCCGCTGCCGTGCGTCACCCCGTGGAAGAACCCGTCACTGAGGTGTTCCAACGGGTATTCGCCGTCGTCAGTGAGCACTGTCACTTCATCGGCATGCGGTCGCAGCACCCGCACCGCCGTGCCGTCAGGGTGCGGATGTGCGCCAAGCATGGCATGCGGGTCATGGTGTTCGCCGGCCAGCAGCTGGTATAGCTCCTCGGCTGCTGGCGCCGACGTGGCGCGGTCTGCCGCCTGCACGGTCACATCCTCCCTGGCTTCGTCTCATCCCCAGTGTGTCGGCTCTGCACCAGATCCGCTCACTGGAAGACCCGGCCGGGTGGCCCGAATCGCGCTGGTGCCGCCGAGTTCGACAGCAGGGTTCCCCCAGCCGGCAGAGGACAACCCTCCTGTCGAACTCGGCGACAATTCGGCGACGCCGGGCGGCTGACCGGCACTGGCAAAATGCGGAGCTAACTGGTCAGCCGAGCGATGGCGGTCAGCGGGATCGGTAGCCAGGTGGGGCGGTTGGCGTGTTCGTAGCCGACCTCGTAGACGGCCTTGTCCAGCTCGAATGCGCGCAGCAGGACAGCGTGCTTGCGCGGGTCCGGCGCGACTTGGGCGTAGCCGTCGCAGAAGGCGTCCTGGTTGCGGATGGTCCAGGCCAGCGACGCCGCGCCGCGCTGCTCGGGGTCGGCATCGCCCAACGGAAGGTGGTTGGCGGCGTAGTCGAACGAACGCAGCATCCCGGCCACGTCACGCAATGTCGATGCCGGGGCAACGCGGGCAGGCAGCGGGATCATCGGCTCGCCCTCGAAGTCGATCAGAATCCAGCCGGTGACACTGCGCAGCACCTGACCGAGGTGCAGGTCGCCGTGAATTCGTTGCAGCGGCACGGGACCAACGACATCGCGCAGCTCATCGAAGGCCGCCCGCAACGCGTCGGCGTGCGGCCGGAGGTCGGTGACCCGCGCCAGGACCCCGTCAAGCCTGCGGTGCATGCCGTCGGCCAGCGCGTCGAGGTATCCGGAGGGGGCCGCAGAACTGCCCAGCGCGGTGGCCAGGTCGGCGTGGACGGCCGCCACCGCATGGCCCAGCCGGTGCGCCTCGGAGGCGAAATCACCGCCGGCATCCGCCGGATCGGCGGGCTCGGCAGGGCCGGGTGCACCCTCGGCGAGCAGGCTGTCGGCCAGCAGGTCACGGACGCTCGCGGTCGCCATCGCCCAGCCGTCGGCGGCGCTTCGCAGGAATTCGCTGAGCATCCCGTAAGTCACCGGGTCGGTGCCCAGCACGCCTTCGATGCTGCCCAGCGGCGCCGCGATGTGCTCGCAACCCACTGCGGCCAACGCGCGGTGCAGCTCGACGTCCGGGCTGCGACCGGCGGCCACCTTGCGAAACAGCTTGAGGATGTAGGTCTGCCCGTAGACCAGCGAGGTGTTGGACTGCTCCGCCCCGACCGGGCGGGCGCGCTGCGCGGTGTCCAGCGTGATGCCCGGTTCGGTGGCGAAGCGCAGCCCGTCCACCTCGGCGCCGCGCGCCATCAGCTCCAGCAGCACGGCGGTGAGCTCGGCGTCGTGTACCGCCTGATACACCGCGTGATCGCCGCAGGCGCCCACCCAAGCGTGACCCAATGACTCCGGCAGTTCACTGCGCACGCCGAGCAGTAACTGGTAGCGATCGCGATGCGGCTCGCCCTGGTCGACCTCGACGACGGCGTGCACAAGCCGGGGATCGGAACCGGCGAGATCGGTGGCGCGCACCGGGATGACCGCACGCACCGGGCGGTGCTTGCCGGCGAACCACCGCTGCTCGGGCAGCACCGCCGCCAGCGAGTCGGAGATGTCGGCAAGGAGGTCCGCAGCGGTACTGATCACGGGTCACGCTCCGCCGCAAGGTCGATCTTGAACCAGTAGAAGCCGTGACCGGGCAGCGTGAGCAGGTAAGGCAGTTCCCCGATCGGCGGAAAACGCACGCCGCCGGTCAACTCGACGGGAACGCCGCCCGCATGCTCGGACAGGTCGAGCTCCACCGGCTGCGGGAAGCGGGACATGTTGTTGACGCAAATCACGAGATCGTCCCCGCCGTCGGCGTAGTTGCGGAGGTAGGCCAGCACGCTGGGGTTGGACGAGCCGAGCTCGGTGAAATCACCCAACCCGAAGGCTGGGTGCTCGCGGCGTACCTGGATCATCCGCCGGGTCCAGTTCAGCAGCGACTGCGATGAGGCCTGCTGCGCTTCGACGTTGAGCGCCTGGTACCCGTACACCGGGTCCATGAGCACCGGCAGGTAGATCCGGCCGGGGTCACAGGTAGAGAATCCGGCGTTGCGGTCCGGGGTCCACTGCATCGGCGTGCGGACACCGTCCCGGTCACCCAGCCAGATGTTGTCCCCCATCCCGATCTCGTCGCCGTAGTAGAGCACCGGGGATCCCGGCAGTGACAATAACAGCGCGGTGAACAATTCCAGCTGGTTGCGGTCGTTGTCCAACAGTGGCGCGAGGCGTCGACGGATCCCGATGTTCGCCCGCATGCGGGGATCCTTGACGTACTCACTGTACATGTAGTCGCGTTCCTCGTCGGTGACCATTTCCAGGGTCAGCTCGTCGTGGTTGCGCAGGAAGATCCCCCACTGGGCATTGGACGGTATGGGCGGGGTCTGGGCGAGGATTTCCGAGATCGGGAACCGGGATTCCCGGCGGACCGCCATGAAAATACGCGGCATCAGCGGGAAATGAAATGCCATATGGGCTTCGTCGCCGCCTACCACCGGGTCGCCGAAGTACTCGACGACGTCCGCGGGCCATTGATTGGCTTCGGCCAGTAACACCCGGTCCGGATACTCGTCGTCGACCACCTTGCGGCAGCGTTTCAGGAATTCATGAGTGCGTGGCAGGTTCTCGCAATTGGTGCCTTCCTGCTCGAACAGGTAGGGCACCGCGTCCAGCCGGAAACCGTCGATGCCCAGATCCAGCCAGAACCGCAGCACATCGATCATCGCCTCACCGACGGCGGGGTTCTCGTAGTTGAGATCGGGCTGGTGGGCGAAGAAGCGGTGCCAGTAGAACTGCCCGCGCACCGGGTCGTAAGTCCAGTTCGATGCCTCGGTATCCACAAAAATGATCCGCGCGTCTGCGTAACCGGTGTCTTTGTCACTCCACACATAGTAGTCCCCGTATGGTCCCTTAGGGTCCCGCCGGGACTCCTGGAACCAGGGGTGCTGGTCAGAGGTATGGTTCATGACCAAGTCAGTGATCACCCGGATGCCCCGTTTGTGCGCCTCGTCCAGCAGCACCACGAAATCTTCGACGGTGCCGAACTCGGGCAGCACCGCCCGGAAATCGGAGATGTCGTAACCGCCGTCGCGCAGCGGGGAGGCGTAGAACGGCGGCAACCACAGGCAGTCGATGCCCAGCCACGCCAGGTAATCCAGCTTCTGCGTCAAGCCGATCAAGTCGCCGGTGCCGTTGCCGTCATGGTCGTGAAACGCCCGGACCAGCACCTCGTAGAAGACTGCCCGCTTGTACCAATGCGGGTCTCGTGGAGCGGCTTTGGCGTGCTCGAAGTCCTCGGCTTGTGGTTCGACCAGGTAGCCGTCGGGCAGCGCCGCCTCACCGGTGTGCGGAATACCGGCTAGATCCGGATTCGACTCGTGTTCGAAGACTTGGGCGCGGAGATCGTCAGGCGACATCAAGAGGCGACCTTCGTGGGACGGTGGACTGGCTACGGCGTGGCCGGATGCTCAACGCTTCGAGCCTGCTCCGCCCTGCGAGCAGGTCTCAGGGCCTAGTCGTACCCGTCCAGCGCCGGGAACGCAAAAGAAGATAACGTCAGATGGGGCCCGGTCGGTGGACCGGGAAAGGAGTGCGTGATGGTGGGGAGTGACCGGATTCCGCTGCAGCGGTTGCCGGCGTGGACCTGGGCCGGGCAGGAGCCGACCTGGCGCGACGCCCGGCCCGGTCTGATCGAGGAGGCGCTGAAACGAGCGCAGGCTCGCCCGTCGGGCAACTGGTTCGTGCTCGCCGCGAGCCGCGAGATCCCGCATGACAAGCCATTCGGCCGCACTATCGCCGGTATCGAGGTGGTGGCCTGGCGCACTCCCGACGGCGCGCTGCACGCCGGCCCCGGCGAGTGCCCGCACATGGGCGCGCCGCTGTGCCGCGCGGCGGTGACCGGGGGCAACCTGGTGTGCCGCTGGCACGGTCTGGCGATCGGCGCGCGGGGTGTCCCGGGATGGGACCCCTTCCCAGCCCATGACGACGGGGTGCTGGCCTGGATACGGCTGGATTCAGTTGGTGGGGAAGCGCCACTGCCCGCGCCCGTGCTGGCGCGCAGGCCCGATCCGAACAGCAGCATGGATGCCGTGTTCACCGGGATCGGGCGCTGCGAGCCGGAAGACGTGGTCGCCAACCGGCTCGACCCGTGGCACGGCAGCTGGTTTCACCCGTACTCCTTCGTCGGGCTGCGGGTCGTGGAGGAGCCAACCGAGGAGGTGGATCGGTTCGTGGTGGATGTCGCCTTCCGGCTCACCCGCCGGATCGGAGTTCCCGTGCGCGCCGCATTCAGTTGCCCCGAACCGCGGACCGTGGTGATGGACATCCTGGAAGGCGAGGGCGCGGGAAGCGTCGTGGAGACGCACGCTGTCCCGCTGGGCGTCGACGACGCCGGTCATCCGCGGACCGCGGTGGTCGAAGCCAGTATTGCCACCTCACCCCGTCCGGGCTTTGCGGTAGCCCGCCGCGGGGCGCCGTTGATGCGCCCGGCGATGCGCTGGGCAGCCGCCCGGCTGTGGCGTGACGACCTGGCCTACGCGGCGCGTCGCTACGAACTGCGGACCACCGGCCGCTGGCCCGGGTAGCTCGGCCCCGGGGTAACTCAAGCTCAGCCGAACCGAGCCGCGACGGCCCGCAGCGGCGCCAGCCGGCCCCGGATCGGCACCGTCCACAGCGGGTGCCCACGCAACTTCCAGCCCGCCAGCAACGCGTTGGCGGCGAGCAGACCGCTGGTGGCGGCGCGTTCCATCAGCGCCACCGGAAGATCCACCCGGGTGAGGTCCCCGGCGAGCACCACAGCCGGATCGGGCGTGGTGACAGTGGGCCGGTCACCGAACGTGCCCGGCGCGAACAGCGGGCAGTCGGCGCGCAATTCGTGACGCTCGTCGACGATCGTGGCAGCAGTGGTTTCCGGGTAGACGCGATGCAGTTCCGCAACGAGCCGGCGCTTGCTTTCCTCCGGGTCCGACGTCAGCGCGTAGGCGTGCAACTCGACCACCGAACCACCGGTGCGCCGAGCCCAGCGCGCCGCCTCGCCTTCGAAGCGTTCCAGCACGCTGACGTTGTCCAGCGGCCCGAACCCACTGGTGCCCAGGAACCCGGGCCGGTCGCGGCGCACCGGCCGATCCAGCCACAGCCGCGACACCAGAAACGGCGGCGCGGTGCGTAACCGCGCGATGCGGGCCCGCCAGGACGTCTCACCGACCTGCGGGGAAGCGGACAGTAGGGCTTGCAACCCAGCGACGTCGGTGGCCAGTACCACGGCGTCAACGTCGATGGTGTCGGCGGCGTTGCCGCCGCCGGCCCGGACGGTGAATCGACGCTCGCGCCCCGGGCGGATCTCCTGCACGGTCACCCCGGTGTGGATTTCGACGCCCAGTTCGGCCAGGTAGTCGCCCATCGGCTCCCACAGCGCTTGCGGGAACGGCTCGGCGGTGACGTCGAACACCAGGCCCTCGGCCGAGCCCAGGAAATAGATGTGGAACATCGTGGCCAGCTCGGCCGCCGACAGCTCCCGCGGATCGGCGAAAAAGCTGCGGGAGAACACCGAGAACGCCAGGTGCCGCGCCGCGTCCGGGAACCGCACGCGCTCCAGGAAGGTCATCGCGTCCTGGCCATCCAACCGGTGGTAGACATCCGGGACCGACACGTCGACCAGCGGTAATGCAGCCACCGGGTCGATCCGCACGATCAGGTCGCGCCACCGGAAGGTGGGGGACTGCAACGCGAAAGCCAACGCGTTCCACGGAGGAGTGCGCGGTAGCCCCTGGAAGGTGTCCCGGTGGCCGTCAGCGTCGACCAGCGGGTAATCCGTCATGGGGACCAGCGCCCGGCCCAGCGGATCGGCTCGACGCAGCAGCGCCCGCAGGTTGTAGTACTGCCGGAAGAAGGCGTGGAACCCGCGGCTCATGGTGACCGCGGAACCGTCGGACAGGGTGGTCGGCCAGCCCCGCAACCGGCCGCCGAGCTGTTGCTCCCGCTCCAGCAGCTGCACGTGCACACCGCGCTCGGCCAGCGCCAGGGTGGCTGCGATGCCGGCGATCCCACCGCCGACAACGGTGACGCGAGGAGGCGGCCCCTCGGGCCGCGACCGGCCGCCGTGCGGCGGGTGCAGCACGGCCCGCCGGTCCCGGCCGGGCCGATGTCCGTTGTGGTTCGGCAGCTTCACGCTGCTTTCCTGGCGGGTTTTCTCGCAACGACGGTGTGCACGATGCCGCGTTCCCAGCCCGGCATCGTGGCGATCTGGGGGTCGACCAGGCCGTGCCTGCGCAGCCGCGCAGCCAGCGCGTCGACGGTGTCAAAGCGCAGCACGCTGCGCCACAGGTACCGGTAAAGCCCGGCGCGCCCGGTGACCACCTTTCCGGCTGGGATGATCACGCTCCAGCACACCGCGGTCCAGATCGCCCGGCTGCGCACCCGGCCGTCCAGCGCGTAGTCGTGTACCCCGAGCGACGCCCCAGGGGCCAGCTGCTCGCACAGCATCGCCAGCACGGGGTCCGGGTCCGGCAGGTTACGCACCAGGTAGGCAGCGAAAATTCCATCGAAGGGTCCGTGGACCCCGGCTGCGGCGAGTTGTTCAGCCTGGGCGTGCACGAACGACACCCGTGGGGGCCAGTCGGCTTGCCGGGCTTTGGCGAGCATGCCGGCAGACCCGTCCACCGCGGTGATCCGGGCCTTGGGTGCCGCGGCCAGCAGCGCCAACGTCGATGCTCCCGTGCCGCAACCCAGATCCAGCAGGTGCAGCCCGGCCCCTCCAGCGTCGCTGCCCGGCAGCTGCATCCGGCGGGCCGAACGCGCCAGATTCCGGTAGTAGCCCGGGCTGGCGGCGACCAGCCGGTCATAACTGGCCGCTGCCACGTCGAACTCGCTCGTTACATCGATCGCCACAACAGGAGCCTACGGCTACCCGCCTCGTCCGGTTCGCCTGCTGCCGCTGCTCACCAGTCACGTCAGTGCTGCGCGATAGTGTGCTAGCTCAGCGTAGATCGCGTGCTCGATATTCCCGGGCCGGCTCAATCCGTGACCCTCATTGGGGAAGGCCACCAGCGATGCCCGGTCACCGAGCGCCGTGACGAACTCTTGGACTTGACGGACTGGCGTGATCGTGTCCTGGTCACCGTGAAAGGCGAGGATGGGGCAGTGGGCGGTGATACCGGGACGAAGCAAGGACCGGTCTGGCCAGGTGCTGCTTGGTCCCAGGAGAAGGTCGGCATGATGTGACTGGAACTTCGGTGCGGCGCTGCGCCAGGCGGCGGGGTCAACGATGGCGGACCGTACTGTGGCGGCCCGGAACCTCGTGGTGTTCGTCGCGGCCCGCAACGCGGTGTAGCCACCCGCGCTGGCGCCGCTGATGACGGCGCGGGTCAGATCGACGGAGCCATCTTGCCCGATCGCTTGTACGGCATCGACGCAGTCGGACACATCCAGGATGCCCCAGTGGCCGCGTAGCGCGTTGCGGTAGGCGCGACCGTAGCCGGTGCTACCCCGATAGTCGACGTCAAGCACCGCAAATCCTTGATCGACGAAGAACTGGACCCACGGGTCGAGCCGCAATGGAGCGTTCGACGTCGGCCCTGGGTGGGCACGGACGATCACAGGCACCGGCTGTGGACCTCTATCTGGTCGGGGACGGTACAAGGAGGCATGCACCCGGGCGCCGTCCCGAGCGCGGATATCGACAATCTCGGGTCTCGGCGCTGCTCGTGATCCGGCCGTACCTCCCATTGCCGCTGTCAACGCGCGGATGTCGCCACTGTCGATATCAGCTACGATGACGGCGGGCATCCGATCCGGAGCCGACCCGATCATCGTGACCCGTCTGGGGTGTGCCGCCAGATACGGCTTTATCGAGGTGTAGGGCAATTCGACGGCGCGCATATCGCAGCGGCTACGGCTCCAGACGTGGAGCCGGGTAGCTCCGCCTCGGTGTGCGAGTACAGCGATCCGGTCGTTATCCAAAAAGGCGTAGGTGGAGTACCCGAACTCCCATTGCGCCGTTCCCAGATCCGCCGACTCCACATGAACCAGCGAGACGATGTCACTATTCGGGCCACCATCCGGCGGGCAGGCGTACAGATCCCACCAACCGGTGCGATCAGACACGAAGTGCAGCACACCGCCGGGACTCCATTCCGGCTGGAACACCGATTCATCCGAGCCGCCAGCGATGTGTCGGAAAGTACCGAGCGTCCCATCCTTCCGGATTTCGGCTACCCACAACCAGGTACCGTCCCAAGGCATCAGCGGGTGCCGCCATGTCGTCCACGCGAGCGCTGTGCCGTCGGGACTGGGCCGGGGGAAGGAGTAGAAATCCCAGCCCTGCGCCACCGGCCACGGGGCAGCCAACCCATCGGCCGGAACCATCACTAGCTCGTTGGTCACCCCTGCGTTGTGATGGCGTTCCCGCACGGCGACGAGCAGCCCAGTGGCACTTAGCCGCAGGTCCGCATAACGGTGCTCGCCGTCCTGCGGCGCTGCGGTGACCGCGCGCAGCCCACCCCTGGTGGCCCGCCAGATTTGCTGGTCATCAGCACGGACGAACCACACGGCGTCATCCGTGGCTACATAAGCACCGCCACCGTACTCATGGACGCGCGACGCTACCGCCACGCCAGGCGGCAGGACATCCTCGACCCCGGCCGACCCACGGGAGCGGACCAGAACGTCACCACTGGCGCGTCCCTCGATCCAGTACACGTGCTCTCGGGCGAGTTGCACGGCATCAACCGACGCAACGCCCGGCTCGGCGGGTGCACTCACGCTTGTATGGCCCCCAATGCGCGCGCCTTCTCATCGATTACCGCAGCGGCGCGAACGTAGCCTCTGGCCTGGAAGGTCCTGCGCAACTCCCGGACCCGTTGCAGGCCCGCCACCGAACCCCGTGCGGCGAAGGTCGCCAGCGAGGTCAGCGTCAATCGTTGCGCCTCCTCCACTTCCCCGGACGCCAATCGTGCGGCCGCTAGCCCAAGCTGGATCTCTGCACCGCGACGCTCACAGGAAGCAGGCAATAAATGCAGCGCGTCGGTGAACGCCGCCGCCGCGCTCTCCGGCTGCCCCACCGTGAGCAGGCATGTCCCTGCGTGTATCGCGAGGTCGCCTTCGTCGAAGTCGTACATCCACTCGTCTGTCCGGCTGTCCTGACCTGCCAGCAGCGAACGCGCGGTATCCAGCGCGGCCAACGCTTCGCGACTGCGGCCGACTCGCGCCAGCGCGTCCGCGGCCAGCGCCGTCAGCCACGACCGGGTAGGGTCAGCAACGGACCCCTGGGCAGTCTGGCGTGCCTCGTCGACAAGCCCGAGCGCTGAGGCCGGCCGGTTCTGTGCCTGCGCGACGAGACCCTGATAGCCCAGGATGTAGGACCGTAGACCAATGTTGGACGATTCCTTGGCGGCTGCGGCCGCCTGCCGATAGCAGTGACCCGTCGTGTAGAGGTCACCCAGGTCGTACCGCGACCATGCCGTGAAGCCAGCTGCCTCGGCAGCCGCTGAGGCGACCCGGCACCGCAGCGAGTCGGGCGCGGGACCGTCCAATAGCGACACGAGTAGGCCGAGGTGTGCCTGGACGTGCACCATCATCTCGGCCGAGGACAGTTCGTGATACAGTCGCCGCTGCCGAGCAGTGATCAGCTCAAGGTCGTCAACAACCGCACGGTTGCACCGCGAAGGCCGACGAGCCACATCGGCCAACCGTGCCCAATCGAGGTTGTCTTCGTCGCACCGCTGCCAAGTCCTTGCCCATAGGGGATCGTTCGACCAGCCCGAACGCCTGGCCGCCTCATGCTGATGCCGAATCCGGGCCTGCTCCCGAATCACCGCCGGCAACATCGCTACCAAACGACCATTCGCTAGTACCGCAGCGTCACACGCTGATACCACGACCTCCGAGGGCACCGCTTGACCCCGCTCCACCGCGCCTAGGTGCTGCCCGGAGTACCCCACCAGTCGGGCAAGTTGCGCCAATGTCAGACCACGATCAATCCGTAACCGCCGCAGCTGCGCACCTAGCGCCGCAATAGCCGAACTTCCCGGGTCAGTGGTCTTCGGTGGCCGCCCTGGTCGCCGCTTTCTACCTCCAGGCGACCCGTCGCCAATCGGCTCGTCCACCGTGGCCCACCACCTGACCCGTGCGCTGATTTGCTGATCGTTGTGAGCAAATTATTCCGTGGCGTCTTCTTACACCCACCAGCGGCGGCCATCGTGCAGCTGATGCCGCACCCGCTGGTTGACGAGCCATCGCAAAGGAGGTGCTCTGGTTGTGACCGCGAGGACGACCACCGGGTGCCCTGCGCGCGGGATCACCGACGATCCGCGCACTGATCCGTCGCAGACCCCGGCCGTCTCACTTCCGCGTCCTCCCCGCAAGTTCCGCGAGGCGGGACGGCCGGTACCCCATCACGGCGGGGCCGAGGAGCATTCCCTCGATAGCCCCCGGTCCCGCCGTGCTCCACTTGATGACCAACCAGTGCCCACACCCGGCGAGTCTTTGCCGATCACGTCAACGCTTTGGCATTGCCCGACCCGCTCGATGTGGTCGTCGTCGTGAACGCGGAGAGTCCGGATCTGGCCGCCGCGAAGCGCCTGCTGGATGCCGCCAAGCGTAGCGGTTTCTGCTTCCTACGGGTTGCCCCGGGCCCGGACGGGCCGCTCTGGGGCGTGCGTGACAGCTTCGACTGGCGGGACACGATCTACCTTGCCGGATTCGGCCAAGCGTGCACTGCCACACGGGCACGCAAATCGTCATTGATCACGCCGGGTGGGCCACTGGTCACCCAGCGGGTGAACGGGGACGCGCTAACCGTGCTACACGCCGCAGTGTGCGACTGGGAGGTCTCGATTATCGTAGCCACCCGCGCGTCGCCGCGTGGGTCGCCAGATTGGATGGGGGGTAATTGACGTGGGCAAACGAGACACCAGCGGGGATGGTGAGGTGCGTAGCCCCGACCGTCCAAATGGGAAAAGCCCCACGACTACGGCGAGGGTAAACACGCTGGGCAGCTGGAAGACGACGAGTCGGATGACCAGGCCGGTGAAAATGGCTGAGCGCCTTCTTGCGGAGCTGGCCGGCACGATTCCTGCTGGATGGGGCGAGGTGATCCGCGCGGTGCAGCGGGCGCTGTTCATCCCGGCCCGGATCTGGGTGTACGACGCGGGCGATGAGCCGCAGCCAATCGATCGGGAGATCGACCCGCAGTGGTGGTGGCAGGTAGTCACCTCCGATACGGCGATCATGACTCAGTTCGACAACGGCGCCACGGTGTGGCCGGACACCACCGGAGACCGGCCCACCAGCTCGGCCTCGCGGCCATCCCTGGTGCTGAGCATGCTCGCGGCGCTGGACGTGCACGAGGGGCACCGGGTGCTGGAGATCGGTACCGGCACCGGCTACCACGCCGCGCTGCTGGCCGCGCGGCTCGGCGACGACGCGGTGTCCACCATGGAGATCGACACCACGGTGGCGCAGCGAGCCCACGCCAACCTGTCCGCGGCCGGCTACGCCCCGACCATGATCATCGGAGATGGCGGGGCCGGTTATCCGGCGGGTGCACCCTATGACCGGATCATCGCCACCGCCTCCGTCCGGCCCGGTCAGGTGCCCTATCCCTGGATCGCCCAGACCCGCCCTGGCGGGATCATCGTGAGCCCGTGGGGACCGGACTACCACAATGGTGTCCTGGCACGACTGGTCGTGGCCACCGATGGCAGCGCATCCGGTGCTTTGTCGGGAAACCTGGCCTTCATGCGGCTGCGGGACCAGCAGGAACCGGTCTGCCCGCTCGATGGCGGCGAGGTCGGCGATGCGCAGGACAGCATGACGAGCCTATGGGTGTATGAGGTGGTCGGCGAGTTCTCCGGCGCACTGACGGTCGGTGTGCTGGTCCCGCACTGTCACAAGATCGTGGAGGACGATCCTGAGGACGCCCACCACCACCGCGTTCGGGTCCACGACCCGACCACGAGATCCTGGGCCACCGTTGATGTGCGCCGCGGGTGCACGGTCCACCCCGTCCGCCAGCACGGCCCCCGACGGCTCTGGGACGAAATTGAGCAAGCCCACGCCTGGTGGGTCCGGCACGGTCGACCGGCCTACACTCGGCTCGGCGTGAGCGTGACCGACACCGAGCAGTGGACCTGGCTTGACCACCCCGGTCAGCGCGTCATCATCTGAAGCCTTTGCCGCGACCTGCGGGCTCCTATCTCGGCGACCGACGGCTCTCGCGCGGTCAGGTCCGCTCAGGTGACGAGAGACCGCATGCGATCTGCCGACAGCGTTCAGGGCGTTCGACCCTTACCGAGGCGCAACGCTCAGAATGTGCGCCACCGCGCGCCACGGCTGCAACTGCACGAAGTTGGTCGGGCCCCAGTGATAGGTCTCGCCGGACACGTCATCGTGCACGTCGAAGTGGTCTGACAGCTCCAGGCCCAGTGCCGGCAGGTCCAGCGACACCATCCCGCTGACTGTGGTGAACGGATCCAGAGTCACTATGCAGATCACGGTGTCGCCGGAGGCCGGATCAATCTTGGAATACGCCAGCAGCAAGTCGTTGTCCACCTGGTGAAACCGCAGCGTGCGAAGCTGTTGCAAGGCGGGATGGGCGCGGCGGATCACATTGAGCTGGGTGATCCACGGTTGCAGGGATCGGCCCTCGGCTAGCGCGGCGGCGAAATCTCGGGGACGCAGCTGGTATTTCTCGCTGTTGAGGTACTCCTCGCTGCCCGGTACCACCGGGGTGTGCTCGAACAGCTCGAAGCCCGAGTAGACGCCCCACGACGGGGACAGCGTGGCCGCCAGGGCAGCGCGGATGGCGAACATCCCCGGTCCACCGTACTGCAGCGAAGCGTGCAGGATGTCCGGGGTGTTGACGAAGAAATTCGGCCGGCATTCGTCGACTCTGGAGGCCAGTTCGATGGCGTAGTCGGCGAGTTCCTGCTTGCCGGTACGCCAGGTGAAGTAGGTGTACGACTGGGTGAAGCCCAACCGCGCCAGCCCGTAGAGCCGGGCCGGTCGGGTGAATGCCTCAGCTAAAAACAACACATCCGGGTACCGCTCCTTGACCTGCCAGATCAGCCATTCCCAGAAGTCCGGCGGTTTGGTGTGCGGGTTGTCCACGCGGAAGATGCGCACGCCGCGCTCCACCCAGAACAGCAGCACCCGCAGCATCTCCCGGTAGATCCCGCTGGGGTCGGAGTCGAAGTTGAGCGGGTAGATGTCCTGGTAGCGCTTGGGCGGATTCTCCGCGTAGGCGATGCTGCCGTCGGGTCGGATGGTGAACCACTCCTGGTGCTCCTTGGCCCACGGGTGATCCGGAGCGCACTGCAGCGCGAAGTCCAGTGCGACCTCCATGCCCAGCTCGCGAACCCGCGTGACGAAGGCGTCGAAGTCGTCCAGCGTGCCCAGCTGGGGATGCACCGCATCATGGCCGCCATCGGCCGAACCGATCGCCCACGGTGATCCGACGTCGTCGGGCCCAACCTCGGTGGTGTTGTTCGGACCCTTGCGGTTGACCTCGCCGATGGGGTGGATCGGGGGCAGGTACACCACGTCGAAGCCCATCCCGGCGATCCGGTCCAGCTCGCCGGCAGCGGTGGCGAAGGTGCCGTGCACCGGGTGCCCGTCGGCGTCCCAGCCGCCGGTGGAACGTGGGAAGAACTCATACCAGGAGCTGAACAGTGCTCTCGGGCGATCCACCCACACCTTGTGCGACGGACCTTTGGTGATCAGATCACGCAGTGGGTCGGCGGCCAGAATCCGGATCACCGGCGCGGACAGCGCTGGACCGACCCGCTCCTCGAGCCGGCGCCCGGTGTCGCGCAATGCGACCGCCGCGGCGCTCAGCACCGTCCGGCTGGCCTGCTGGCCGGGGCGTCGAGCGGCTCGCTCCAGCAGCCGGGCGCCGGTGATCAGATCGTTCTCCAGCTCGGCCTCGGTCTGGCCGGCCGCGATCTTCACCTCGACCGCGTGCCGCCACGTATCCCACGGGTCAGCCCAGGCATCAATCCGGAACGCCCACCAGCCCACCTGGTCAGCCACCACGGTCGCGACGAACTGGTCGCTGCCCGGCGGCCCGGGCTGCATCCGGATGTGACTGGCCGCGGTGTTGCCGGGACCGCGCCAGACCACCGTGGCACCCACCGCGTCGTGGCCCTCGCGCCACACCGTGGCGCCGACCGGCAGCTGTTCCCCGACCACCGCCTTGCTGGGGTACTTGCCGCACGAGACCGCGGGCGTGACTTCGTCGATGGCGATCCGACCACTCACCGCTGGCGCCCCTTCCCTCGGTCCCGGGTCCAGTCTGCCGTGGCCGGACTTGCGTCGCGCGCCGGATCTTCTTCCCGTGACCGGTTTTTTACCGCCGCCCGCGGTAATCAGGTGTTCGTAACGAACGGTCTGCGTCCGCAACGCACCATCGCGGGATAAAGTCCGCCCGTGAGAGCACTGCGCCGCTTCACCGTCCGCGCCCAGCTGCCTGAGCCGCTCGCGGCACTGGAGACACTGGCCACCAACCTGCGGTGGACCTGGCACCAGCCGACCCAGGACTTGTTCGCTTCGTTGGACGAGCGCACCTGGACGGCCGTGCACGGTGATCCGGTGCGGCTGCTCGGGGAGATCGCCCCCCGGCGGCTGAGCACGCTGGCCGCTGACGAAACCGTGGTGGCCCGCACCGCGGCGCTCGCCCAGGACCTGCGCCGCTACCTGGACGAACCCCGGTGGTACCAGCACCACCCTGGCGCGCTGCCGGGTGCGATCGCGTACTTCTCCATGGAGTTCGGTGTTTCGGAAGTGTTGCCGTTCTACTCCGGCGGCCTCGGCGTGCTGGCGGGTGACCACCTCAAGGCCGCCTCGGACCTGGGAGTGCCGCTGATCGGAATCGGGCTGCTCTACGGCTCGGGGTATTTCCGGCAGTCGTTGTCGCTGGACGGCTGGCAGTTGGAGCACTACCCGGCGCTGGACCCGCTGGGATTGCCGCTGAGCCTGCTGTCCGATGCCACCGGCGCGCCACTGCTGGTCGGAGTCGGCATGCCCGGCGCGCGAGTCCTCCGGGCCCGCATCTGGCGGGCTGACGTCGGGCGGGTGCCGCTGCTTCTGCTGGACTCCGACATCGCGGAGAATCCCGACGATCTGCGCGGGGTCACCGACCGGCTCTACGGCGGCGACCAGGGCCACCGGATCACCCAGGAGATCCTCGCCGGGGTCGGCGGGGTCCGTGCAGTGCGACTGTTCTGCACGCTCACCGGCCATCCCGACCCCCAGGTGTTCCACACCAACGAGGGCCACTGCGGGTTCCTCGGCCTGGAACGGATCCGTGAGCTGATCAGCGCGGAAGGGCTGACCTTCGACGAGGCTCTGACAGCGGTCCGCGCCGGGACCGTCTTCACCACGCACACGCCGGTACCCGCCGGGATCGATCGTTTCCCGGGCGGCCTGGTCTGGCACCATTTCGGCGAGTCATCGCCCGAGTGCGCGCTGCTGCCCGGGGTGGACGTCGAGCGGGTGCTGGCGCTGGGCGCCGAGGAGAACCCAGGGATGTTCAACATGGCGCACATGGGGCTGCGCCTGGCCCAGCGCGCCAACGGTGTCTCGCAGCTGCACGGTGCCGTGTCCCGGGCGATGTTCCGCGGTCTGTGGCCGCAGTTCGACGTCGACGAGGTGCCGATCGGGTCGGTCACCAACGGCGTGCACGGGCCGACCTGGACGGCACGGGAGGTCGCCGGCCTGCTCGGTGAGTCCGGTAGTGGCGACGGCGGCGACAGGGGCGACAGGGCCGACGGGAGCACTGCAGCGCTGTCGGTTCCCGACACCGTGCTCTGGAACCTGCGCTGGGCGCTGCGGGAAAAGCTCGTGGAGGAGGTACGCAGGCGAGTTCGGGCCGCGTGGCTGGAGCGCGGCGCCTCGGCGCCGGAGCTGGGCTGGACCTCGCGGGTCTTCGACCCCCAGGTGCTGACCCTGGGTTTCGCTCGCCGGGTCCCCACCTACAAGCGGCTGACCCTGATGCTGCGGGACCGGGAGCGGCTGCGCGCGCTGTTGCTGGACCCCGACCACCCGGTGCAGCTGATCATCGCTGGTAAGTCGCATCCCGCGGATGACGGCGGCAAGGCGTTGATCCAGCAGGTCGTGCAGTTCGCCGACGCGCCGGATGTGCGGCACCGGATGGTGTTTCTGCCCGACTATGACATGTCGATGGCTCGGTACCTGTACTGGGGCTGCGACGTGTGGCTGAACAACCCGCTGCGGCCGTTGGAGGCCTGCGGCACATCGGGGATGAAATCGGCGCTCAACGGCGGGTTGAACCTGTCCATCCGGGACGGCTGGTGGGACGAGCTCTACGACGGCAAGAACGGCTGGGCGATCCCGACCGCCGATGGCGTGGAGAACCCCGACCGGCGCGACACCCTGGAGGCCAACGCGCTCTACGAGCTGATCGCCACTCAGGTGGCTCCCCAGTTCTACGACCGGGGCCCCGACGGGGTGCCGACCAGTTGGGTGTCTCTGGTGCGCCACACCCTGGCCACGCTGAGCCCTCAAGTGCAGGCCTCGCGCATGGTGCAGGAGTACGTGGAGCGGCTTTACGCGCCGGCCGCCGAGTCGGCTGCGGTGGTCCTCGCCGACGACTTCGCCGGGGCCCGCGAGCTGGCCGCGTACCGCGCGCGGGTCCGCGCTGCATGGCCCGCGGTTCGGGTCGCCCAGGTCGACATCACCGGCCTGCCCGACACGCCGACATTGGGCTCGGAGATGACCGTCCGCGCCGCCGTCGTGTTGGGTGGCCTGCAGCCGGGCGACGTGCAGGTGCAGGCGGTCGTGGGCCGGGTCGACGGCAGCGACGAGCTGCCGGACCCGCTCGTGGTGACGATGCACCCGCAAGGTGATGGAGACCGTGACGGCAACCGGTTCGAGGCCACCGTGCGCCTGCCCCATGCCGGCCTGCTCGGCTACACCGTCCGCGTCCTGCCCCAGCACCCGCTGATGGCCACCCCCGCCGAGTTCGGCCTCCTGCACCTAGCCACCTGACCGCCCGCTTCCCACCCCGATATGTCTCCGTGTCGGGCTGGTGGCACCGCTGGCTAGTGGCGCACCGCGCGGAACAGCAGGACGCTTCGGGCGGGTACGGCCATCCGGGTGCTGGGGCGGCGGCTTCGCGGGTGGGTGGGCTGGCCGTCCAGGGATGCGGTGTCGAGCACCGGCTCGTAGCGCTCGCCGTACTCGGGCCCGGGCAGTGTGAACATGATCGGGTGGGCGGCGGCATGCAGCACCAGTAGCCACGAGTCGGTCGTCGCGATCGGCGGGTGGGACCGCACGTCGGCGCCGTTGATCCACATGCCGAGGGTTTGCTGACCGGCATCGCGCCAGTCGCCGAGATCCATCGGGCGGCCCTCTGGATGCAACCACACCAGGTCAGGGGCGTCGCTGGGAGTGATACGCCCTTCGAAGAACTCGGGTTGGCGTAGAGCGGGCGTCGTGTTGCGCAGCTCGAGCAGGCGACGGGTGAACACCGTGAAAATCTCGGCGTCCGGGTCAGCCGACCAGTCCAGCCACGAGGTCTCGTCGTCAAGCGGGTACGGGTTGTTGTTGCCGCCTTGGGTGCGCCAGCGTTCGTCACCGGCCGGCAGCATCGGCGTGCCAGTGGACAGCATCAGGGTGGCGAGCAGGTTACGGGCCTGGCGGTCCCGCAGACTGCGCACCACCGGATCGTCGGTCGGCCCTTCGGCACCGCAGTTCCAGGAGCGGTTGTCATCGGTGCCGTCGGCGCCGCCCTCACCGTTGGCGTCGTTGTACTTGCGGTTGTAGGAGACCAGATCGCGCAACGTGAACCCGTCGTGAGCGGTGATGAAGTTGATCGACGCCCACGGCCGGCGCCCGCTGCCCGCGTAGAGGTCCGAGCTGCCTGCCAGCCGGGACGCGAGCTCGCTGACGCCCGGGACGCCACGCCAGAAATCGCGCACGACGTCGCGGTAGCGGCCGTTCCACTCGCTGAAGTCAGCGGGAAACCCGCCAACCCGGTACCCGTCGGAGGTGGCGTCCCAGGGCTCGGCGATGAGCTTGCGGGTGTTCAGCAGTGGGTCGACGGCAATCGCGGTGAGCACCGGCGCGCCCGGATCGAACGGCCCGCCCCGGGGCCGTCCCAGCACGCTGGCCAGGTCCAGCCGGAAGCCGTCGACGCCCAGTTCGCCCGCCCAGTACCGCAACGCGTCGGTGACCAGCCGCACCACCGTCAGCGAACCGGCGTCCAGGGTGTTGCCGCAGCCGGTGAGGTCGCGCCCAAGGTAGTAGGCAGGCGCATCCAACCCCCGGTAGCACAGGGTGAGGCCATCCACGGGACCTTCGCAGGTGTGGTTGGCTACCACGTCGACGATCACTTCGAGCCCCGCGGCGTGCAGCGCGGCGACCATCGTCCGGAATTCTGCGACCTCGTCGCCGGGCACCGCGGCATACCCCGGATGGACCGCGAGCATGGCCAGGGGTGAGTAGCCCCAGTAGTTGGGCCTGCCAGTGCGCAGCAGGGACGGCTCGGGGCAGAACGCAGCCACCGGCAGCAGCTCCACGGTGGTGACGCCCAGCTCGGTGAGGTAGTCGAGCACTGCTGGATGGGTCAGACCCAGGTAGGTGCCGCGGTGCTCGAGCGGCACCTGGGGATGGGTCCGGGTGAAGCCGCGTACGTGCAGCTCGTAGATCACGGTTTGCTCCCACGGCACGTCGGGCCGGGGGCCGGTGTCCGGTCCACCGGGTGCGGTGACCACGGACACCGGCACACTGCCACGCGAATCGATGTCACACCGGGGCCCTCGGGGATCGTCGCGGTAACCCAGCGCGGCCCGCGGGTCGGTCACGGCACCTTCGACCCGGCGCGCGTACGGATCCACGAGCAACTTGGCGGGGTTACACCACTGGCCGCGCCCGGGGTTCCACGGCCCGTGGACCCGGTAGCCGTAGCGCTGCCCGGGACCGATGCCACTGAGCAGCCCGTGCCATACCCCGAAGGTGCGCTCGGCCAGCGGCACCCGCTGCTCCTGGCCATCGGCGGACAGCAGGCACACCTCGACGGCCTCGGCGATCGACGACGCCACCGCGAAGCGCACCCCGCCGCCCTCGGCGTGCGCGCCGAGGGGAAACGGTCGGCCGACCTGCGGGCGGGTCACAGACGCCCATTCTGCTCCAGTGCGCACAATGACCGGGTGACCGAGCGGGATCGGCAGGCAGCCGAGAACAGCACCCTCGACCTGACCGATCTCGTGGTGCGGATGGACGGGGTGGGCGTCCGGCGCGGCGCCGGCACGCTGCTCGAGCGGGTCGACTGGCAGGTGGAGCTGGACGAGAAGTGGGTCGTCCTGGGACCCAACGGCGCCGGGAAGACCACCCTGCTGCGGCTGGCCGCGACTGAGCTGCATCCGACCTGCGGCACCGTTCACGTGCTCGGGCAACGGTTGGGCCGCACCGATGTGTTCGAGCTGAGACCGCGGATCGGGTTCTCCTCGGCGTCCCTGGCCAGCCGGATCCCCACCGACGAGCTGGTGTCCGATCTGGTGATCAGCGCCGGTTATGCAGTGCTCGGCAGGTGGCGGGAGCGCTACGAAGCTCTGGACCGGGCGCGGGCGATCGGGTTGCTGGCCGACTTCGGCGTCGGCGCGATGGCCGATCGACGCTTCGGCACCCTGTCGGAGGGCGAACGCAAACGGGCGCTGATCGCAAGGTCGCTGATGACCGATCCGGAGCTGCTCTTACTCGATGAGCCGGCGGCTGGGCTCGACCTCGGCGGACGGGAAGATCTGCTATTCCGGCTGGGTGAACTGGCCGCTGATCCGGATTCCCCGGCGACGGTGTTGGTGACCCATCACGTCGAGGAGATCCCGCCGGGCTTCACGCACGCCATGCTGATGCGCGACGGGATTGTGGTCGCCCAGGGCTTGCTGGAGGCGGTGCTGACCACGGACAACCTGTCGAAGACCTTCGGCGTGGATCTGGTGTTGCGCCGTTCTGGGCAGCGCTATTTCGCCTACCGCAGGTAGCGTGCGAAGCCATGGAGTTCGTCAGGCTCGAGGTGGACGGCGGTATCGGTACCATCCAGGTGGACCGTCCGCCGATGAACGCCCTGAACCGCACGTGCGCCGGGGAGATCCGGCAGGCCGCGCAGGAGGCGGCGCAGCGCGACGACATCCGGGCGGTGATCGTCTACGGCGGCGACCGGGTGTTCGCGGCCGGCGCGGACGTCAGGGAGATGGCGACGGCGTCCGCGGACGAGATGCCGACGTTGGCCGCAGAGCTGTCGTCGTCGTTCGCCATGGTGGCGGACATCCCGAAACCGACCGTGGCCGCGATCACGGGTTTTGCGCTGGGCGGTGGCTGTGAGCTCGCGCTGTGCTGTGACCGGCGTATCGCTGCCGAGGACGCCAAGATCGGCCAGCCGGAGATCCTGCTCGGGATCATCCCCGGTGCCGGTGGAACCCAGCGGCTTCCGCGGCTGATCGGCCCGTCCCGGGCCAAGGAACTGATCTACACCGGCCGGTTCGCCCGCGCTGACGAGGCTCTGCGGATCGGTCTGGTCGATGAGGTGGTCGGCTCGGGCGAGGCGTATGCCGCGGCGCGGCGCTGGGCCCAGCAGTTCGTTGCGGGGCCGGCGCGTGCGCTGGCCGCAGCCAAGGCGGCCATCGACGACGGGCTCGACGTCGATCTCAGCGAGGGTTTGCAACTGGAGGGTGAGGCTTTCGCGGCGCTGGCGCACACCGAGGATCGGGTGACCGGGATGCGCTCGTTCCTCGAGCACGGTCCCGGCAAGGCGACATTCACTGGACGCTGAGTGAGCGATACGGTACGCAACGTGTGGGATGGAGTAGACCTCAACTACCATAATTTGATCAACATTTTCTTGCATCACCTCGAAGTGCCGGCCAGCTTCGTGCCCGGAGCGCTGCTGCTGGGCGGTGCGGCCTGGTGGGTGGCGCGGAGTCGCGGTTGGAACCGGAAGTTCGCGGTCCTGGCCGGGTGCAGCCTGGCGCTGGCGCTGGCGCTCACGGTAGTGCGTCCGCTCGGGCATTTCCCCGCAGGTGGACTCAGCCCGCTGGCAACGCTGCGCGTGTGCACGGTCGGCAGCTTCTCGCTGGTACATCTGTACGAGGAGCTCAACGTGGTGATGCTGGTGCCGTTCGCGATCTTCGGGACATTGGCGACCCGTCGCGCGGTGCCCGTCGCGATATCCACCGTGCTCGTCAGCGGCTTCATCGAATACGTCCAGGGCGCCACCGGCGGCGGCGAATGCCAGCTCCGGGACATCGTGCACAACACACTGGGCGGGGTGATCGGCGTCCTGGTGGCGGTGGCGATGCTGCGGCTGCGGGCTAGCCAACGCGATGAGATCACCGCAAGCGTCGCAGCAGGCTCAGGGTCGCCGCGTTGATCGTGGCCGGGTCGCCGTCGTGCGCGACCTGGACCCGGCGGCCGTTCCCGCCGCTGATCACCGCACCGCGGGTAGATCCGTGATCGCAGATCACTTCCAGGTGCTGCTGGTCGGTGTGTACCGCGCCCGGTTCGGCAGCCTCCAGCACTGCCAGTGAGTCGTGCAGCGCCACCGGCGCCCGGCGTCGCTGCCGGTACGCCTCGACGACGCCGGCCAAGGTGGCGCAGCGCGGACCGGCTGCCGCCAGCTCGGCCAGCCAGCTGTCGTCGAGCACGCACCGCCGGGTCAGATCCAGTGGCACCAGGGTGATCGGCACGTCCTCGACGAGCAGCCGGCGGGCCGCCTCCGGATCGGAGCCGATGTTGAACTCGGCGCGCGGCCCCCTGAGGTCGCCTCCCATCGCCACGATGCGCCCGATGCGGGGCTTCACGTCGGGGTGCACCGCCAGCAGTAGCGCGATGTTGGTCAGCGGACCGATCGCCACCAGTGTCACCGGGGTGACCGCCGCACGCAGCAGGGTGGCCATCAGCGGCACGGCGCCGAGCGGATTGACCGGCCCGCTGGGTGCCGGTAACAGATCAGCCCGCTCGGCGAGGCCGTCCGCGCCGTGCCGGCAGCTATCCCGCGGACGCCGCGGGTACACCAGCGGCCGGGCCGCGCCGGCAGCTACCGGCAGCTCAGCGAGCCCGGCCAGCGCCCGCAGCCGCAGCGCATTGGCGGTGGTGACCTCCACGGCGGCGTTACCGAATACCGTGGTCACCGCCAGCAGCTGCACCTGAGGGCTGGCCACCGCCAGCATCACCGCTACCGCGTCGTCCACTCCCGGATCGGTATCGATGATCATCGGTACGGTCACCGGGCCAGCACCTCGTCGAGCTGCGCGGCGGTGGGCAGGGACGGCTGGGCACCGGACCGGGTCGCCGCCAGGGCGCCGGCAGCGCAGGCCCGGGTGAGCAGCTCGGCGTCGGGCAGCCCATTCAGCAGGCCTGCCAGCGCGGCAGCGATGAACGCGTCGCCGGCGCCGGTGCCGTCCACCGCGTCGACCGATGGGGGAGTGGCGGCCGCGATCTGCCGGCCGTTGCGCAGCAGCACCGCGCCGCGCGGCCCGTCGGTGACGGCCAGCGCCCGGGCAGTTCGCAGGTCGGGCAGCGCGGCGTACTCGGCCCGGTTGACCACCACCAGATCGGCGCGCCGCAGCACCTCGGCCGGCACCGGTCGGGCCGGGGCGGCATTGAGCACGAACAGGCCGCCGGCGTGCCGGGCGGCGGCGGTGACGGCGTGGTCGGGCACCTCCAGCACGGTCAGCACCGCATCGGCGCCCGCGACGTCCGCGGCGCTCACCTCCAGCACCGCGTTGGCCCCCGGCACCACGGTGATGGTGGTCTCGCCTGCGGTATCGACAGCGATCAGCGCCAGCCCGGTCGGCTCGGTGACCCGCTGCAGCCGGTCGAGCCCGACGCCCTCGCGGCGCAGCAGCTCCAGCGCGCTGTCGGCGTCGGGGTCGGTGCCCACGGCGGCGACCAGCCGGACCGGTAATCCCAACCGCCGGACGGCCAGCGCCTGGTTGGCCCCCTTGCCGCCGGGGACGCGGCTCAACCCGGTGGCGGTCAGCGTCTCGCCAGGTTGAGGTAACCGCGGCAGCGTGGCCACCAGGTCGAGGTTGACGCTGCCCACCACGGTTACGCGCACGGCTGCGTCCCATCACGGGTGATGACGGCGGCGGTGGCGATGATCGCGCCATTGCCGATCGTGATGCCGGGCATCACCGTCACGTCACGGCCGAGCCAGACGTCGTGGCCCACCACCGTGTCGCCCCTGCTGACGGCGTGCGCGTAGAACGTGTCACGCGTTTCGTCGCAGTACCGTGGATAGCCGGGCAGCGGGTAGGGATCGGTGGGATCCGGGACGCTCAACGGTCCTCCAGCACGCGGTGGTCTACCGAGCTTGCCAGTGTGGTGACAGCTCAACCACCTGTCCTGGGGTGGCGCGCCGCCCGACCAGCGGCTCTTCGAGACGACAGGAGCCAACGGGCCGGATCCGGTGGAAGACATCATGCGCCGGATGTGATGCGAGCGCGGCGGCGGCCCGCTACCGTCAGGGAGACATGCCTGACGAGCCGCTCCCATCATGCATGGTGATCCACTGCGCTGATCACCAGCGCGACCCGAAGCATCAGGTTTGTATCGATGGCCGCAATGGTGCCTGCTCCGCGCCTGTGTGCGTAACCCACCAGGGGCGGATCGATCAGGGTGAACCGTGGCTGTGGGTTCCCTGGCAGCGACTGAAGGCTGCCAGCTCCGACCTGGCAGAGGGCTGCATCCTGATGGGCGAGGAGCTGGCCGGTTACGGTCTCGTAGTCGACGCCGACGTCCGGGTGAGCACCACCCTGGTGTTCGGCCCCGATCTCGCAGCAGGACGCAAGACCACCACGCTGGCCATCGACGGCCGGCTGTTCGGCGACAACCATCCCGTCTCCCTCGAGCTGCTCCTGGACCCGGAGACGGTGACCCGGCTCAAGGAGGCACTGCGCTTTCTCTGACCAGGTGAGCTAGTGGGCTCCGAGCAGCAAGTCCGACAGTGCCACCAGGCGGTATCCGCGGGCCCGCAGTCCGGTGATGATGGACGGAAGCGCGTCGGCGGTGTGCGGGGCGTTGGCCTTGGTGATGTGCAGGACGACGATCCCACCGTTGTGCGCGCGTCGCAGCACGTTGTTCGTAATGGCGTTCGGGTCGTTGTTGAAGGGATCCCCGCCGACGATGTCGTATTGAATGACCGTGCAGTGCACCGGGGCGATCGCGCGCAGGGCGGGGGAGTCGTAGCAACCGCCGGGGAAGCGGAAGTAGCCGGTCTGCCGGCCGCCGAAGGGCGCCAGCACCCGAAATGAGTGTTCGACGTCCGCGGCCATCTGGTCGATGGGCAATTTGCCCAGGTGATAGCAATGGTCGGTGAACCCGATATGGGCATAGGAGTGGCTGGCGAGCTCGAAATTCGGGTCGGCCGCGATCCGGCGGGTGAGATCGGGATAGCGCTCGACCCATTTACCGGCCAGAAAGAACGTCGCGGGCGTGCGGCTGCGTTGCAGCTCGTCGATCACCGCGACGTTCGCGTAGGACTTGACCTTACCGCTGTCGAGTGACCGCAGCATCGCGTCGGTCATGTTGGAATCGAAGGTCAACGCGATCCGGGGCAGCGCCGCCGGACCGTGCGCGATCACCGGGCCGCCCGCTGAAGCGCCCTGCCGGTCACCCGGCAACACCAACGCGACCACAGCACACACCACCGCCCCCACAACTCGTAACATCACGCCCCCTTCTACCGCAGTCTGGATGCAGACTGCGGTATTTCAGGGCCCCAAAACCGCAGTCTGCATCCAGACTGCGGTTAGCTTGCCAGTGAGTGCGGTCACCTTCCGGTGGGATGGGGGGCTACTGGTCGGTAACATTGGGGTCATGAACATCGTGGTTCTGATCAAGCAGGTGCCGGACACCTGGTCAGAGCGCAGGCTGGCCGATGCTGATAACACCCTGGATCGCGCGTCGGCGGATGTCGTCCTGGACGAGATCAACGAGCGCGCCGTCGAGGAAGCCCTCAAGATCAAGGAAGCGGGCGGCGGCGAGGTCACCGTCGTCACGATGGGTCCGCCCCGCGCCACCGAGGCCATCCGCAAGGCGTTGTCGATGGGTGCGGACTCCGCGGTGCATCTGACCGATGAGGGCCTGCACGGGTCATGCGCGGTGCAGACCGCCAAAGCGCTGGCCAAGGTGATCGGCACCATTGGCGACGTCGACCTCGTCATCGCCGGTAACGAAGCCACCGACGGCACCATGGGCGCCATCCCGGCGATGGTGGCCGACGTGCTCGGCCTGCCGGAGCTGACCCACGCCCGCAAGGTCACCGTCGACGGCGGCACCGTGACCGTCGAGCGGGAGACCGACGACGGGGTCACCGTTCTGCAGGCAGATCTGCCCGCGGTGGTCAGCGTGAACGAAAAGATCAACGAGCCGCGTTACCCGTCGTTCAAAGGGATCATGGCCGCGAAGAAGAAGCCGGTGCGCACCCTGTCGCTGGCTGATGCGGGGATAGCGGGCAGCGATGTCGGGCTGGCCGCGGCCACCTCCACGGTGATCGACTCCGCGCCGCGCCCGCCCCGCTCGTCCGGGCAGGTCGTCACTGATGAGGGAGACGGGGCGGCCCAGTTGGTCCAGTACCTCATCACGCAGAAGCTGATCTGACCGGGCCCAGAGGAGAACCGTCATGGCAGAGGTCCTGGTCCTCGTCGAACACTCCGGTGGCGAGGTCAAGAAGATCACCAACGAGCTGCTCACGGCTGCCGCGCGGCTGGGCGAACCCGCAGCAGTGGTCGTCGGCACGCCGGGCACCGCGGGCAAGCTGTCCGACCGGCTGGCGACCTACGGCGCGGCGAAGGTCTACGTCGCTGAGTCCGACCAGGTCAACCAGTTCCTCACGGCCCCTGCTGTCGGAGTCCTCGCGGAGCTGGTCGCGTCGGTCCAGCCGGTCGCGGTCCTCATCGCCGCCTCGCCGGATGGCAAGGAGATCGCCGGCAAGCTCGCGGTGCGCACCGGGTCGGGCCTGCTGTCCGACGCCGTCGATCTCGCCGCGGACGGCACCGCCACGCACTCGGTGTTCGGCGGTTCCTACCTCGCCAAGTCCAAAGCCACCACGCCGGTCGCGGTGATCACTCTCCGCGCCGGGGCCATCGAGCCGGTCTGCTCGCCGGGCGCGGCCGTCGAGCAGACCCTCGAGGTCCCCGTGGTGCACGCCGGCACCGCCGCGAAGATCGTCGAGCGTCGGCCGGTGGAGGGCGGTGACCGCCCTGAGCTCACCGAAGCCAGCGTGGTGGTCTCTGGAGGTCGCGGCGTCGGCTCGGCGGACAATTTCGCGATCGTCGAAAAGCTCGCCGACTCGCTCGGTGCCGCGGTCGGCGCCTCCCGGGCGGCGGTCGACTCCGGCTTCTACCCGCACCAGTTCCAGGTCGGGCAGACCGGTAAGACGGTCGCCCCGCAGCTTTACGTGGCGCTGGGCATCTCCGGGGCTATCCAGCACCGCGCCGGAATGCAGACCTCCAAGACCATCATCGCCGTCAACAAGGACCCGGAGGCACCGATCTTCGAGATCGCCGACTTCGGTGTGGTGGGCGACTTGTTCACCATCGCCCCGCAACTCACCGAGGCGGTCGCCAGACGCAAGGGATGACTTAGCCGGTGCCGACCAGTCTCGGCATGACTCGTTCGGTGAGCTGTTCGGTGAACTCGACGCCCGACATCCGCGATACCCGGAAATGCCGGTCGGCGTCGAGCTCACCACGAGCACCTGTCCCGAGCATGCGGTTGCGGCGCGCGCGGATAGGCTGGTGCGCGATGACCTACCTTGATCATGCGGCTACCACGCCTATGTTGCCGGAGGCGGTGGCGGCGATGAGCGAGGCATTGTCCACGTTGGGCAATGCCTCCTCGCTACATGGGTCGGGGCGCCGGGCTCGTCGCACTGTCGAAGAGTGCCGGGAGGGCATCGCCGACGCGCTCGGTGCCCGCCCATCAGAGGTGATCTTCACGGGGGGTGGCACGGAGGGCGACAACCTCGCTGTCAAGGGGCTGTTCTGGCAGCGGCGCGCCACCGATCCTCGCCGTATCCGAGTGCTCGCCTCCACCGTCGAACACCATGCGGTGCTCGACGCGGTGTCCTGGCTGGCTGATCACGAGGGCGCGCAGGTGGAATGGCTCGAGGTGGACGCCACCGGCCGGGTTCATCCCGAGACCCTGCGCGCCGCGCTGACCCGCGACCCCGACTCGGTAGCTCTGGTGACCGTGATGTGGGCGAACAACGAGGTGGGCACCGTGGCGCCGATCCGCGAGCTGGCCGAGGTCGCGGCCGGCTACGGGGTGCCGTTGCACACCGACGCGGTCCAGGCAGTAGGCCAGCTGCCGGTGCATTTCGGCGCTTCCGGGGCTGCGGCGCTCACCTTGACCGGGCACAAGCTGGGCGGCCCCTACGGTGCCGGGGCGCTGTTGCTGGGCCGGGATGTGGCGGCCACGCCGCTGCTGCACGGCGGCGGCCAGGAGCGTGACGTGCGTTCGGGCACCTTGGACGTGCCGTCCATCGTCGGATTGGCCACTGCGGTCCAGCATGCGGTGACGACGCAGCCGCGCAGCGCGAGGGCAGTCGGCAAGCTGCGTGACGAGCTGGTGGACGGGATCATGATCCGGGTGCCCGATGCGGTGCTCAACGGGGACCCCGGTGACGGCCTGATCGACGACGGCCCCTCACGGTTGCCGGGCAACGCGCACCTCACCTTCCCCGGTTGCGAGGGTGACTCACTGCTGATGCTGCTCGACGCCCGCGGTATCGAGTGCTCCACCGGTGCGGCCTGCACGGCCGGCGTGGCGCAGCCGTCGCACGTGCTGCTGGCGATGGGTGCCGCGCCTGCCGCGGCGCGCGCCTCACTGCGCTTCTCGCTCGGGCGGACCACCACGGCTGCGGACGTGGCAGAGGTGCTCGACGCGATCGAGCCGGTGGTCGCCCGGTCCCGCAGCGCGGCAACCAGGCGAGCGAGGGTGTTGTGAAGGTCCTGGCAGCGATGAGCGGCGGGGTGGACTCCTCGGTAGCAGCCGCCCGCGCGGTGGACGCCGGGCACGAGGTAGTGGGCGTGCACCTGGCCCTGTCGGCGCAGCCCGGCACGTTGCGCACCGGTGCCCGCGGCTGTTGCACGAAAGAGGATGCCGCCGACGCTCGCCGGGTCGCCGACATCATCGACGTCCCGTTCTACGTCTGGGACTTCGCCGAGCAGTTCAGCGCCGACGTGGTGGATGACTTCGTCGCGGAATACGCCGCCGGGCGCACCCCCAACCCATGCCTGCGGTGCAACGAAAGGATCAAGTTCACCGCGCTGCTGGACCGGGCCCGGGCGCTGGGCTTCGACGCGGTGTGCACCGGTCACTACGCACGCCTGGCCGGCGGCGTGCTACGCCGGGCCGTGGACGCCGGCAAGGACCAGT
Organism: Pseudonocardiaceae bacterium; assembly: GCA_035606945.1. Lineage (GTDB taxonomy): Bacteria > Actinomycetota > Actinomycetes > Mycobacteriales > Pseudonocardiaceae. The sequence continues at coordinate 9,102 of DATNDR010000132.1, read as the reverse complement.
CCTATGTGCTGGCCGGGCTCACCGCAGACCAGCTGGCCCATGCCCTGTTCCCAGTCGGTGACACCGTCAAGGCCGGCATCCGCGCCGAGGCGGATCGCCGGGGCCTGGCCGTCGCGGGCAAGCCGGACAGCCATGACATCTGCTTCATCCCCTCCGGCGACACCCGGGCCTTCCTCGCCGGCCGGTTGGGGATCCGGCCGGGGGAGCTGGTCGACGGGCAGACCGGGGAGGTGCTGGGCAGCCATCACGGAGTGCACGGCTTCACCGTCGGCCAGCGCCGCGGGCTCGGTTTGCAGCGCCCAGCACCCGATGGCCGGCCGCGCTTCGTGCTGGCTCTGGAGCCGGCGACGGGCACTGTGCGGGTGGGATCCGCGCAGCACTTGGACGTCAGCGTGATCGAGGCCGAGCGCCCGGTGTGGGCCAACGGTGTCCCCGATGGCCCGGTCGAATGCGTCGCGCAGGTCCGAGCGCACGGCGGTTGCGCCGGCGCCGTCGCGGAGGCGGTCAACCGCGGCGTGCTGGTCCAGCTCAGGCAACCGCTGCGTGGAGTGGCTCCCGGCCAGGCTGTCGCCCTCTACCGTCCAGACCCCGGCGGTGACATCGTCCTGGGCAGTGCCACGATCACCGGCACGCGGTAATCCGGCAGGGCTGGCCCTTAAAGACCGTTGGTGGTGCTGCCGGCCGAGCCGGCAGTGCCACTGCTGGTGTAAGAATTCTCCATGATGTGAACGTGGCTGAGGATGGACCCGATCAGGTCCGTGTCGCCACCCTTCCCCCCATCGGCGCCTTGGGCGAAGGTCGACAAGACGGTGCGGGCTGGCAACAGCTCCACGTAATCGCTGGATACGTCAGACATCGGGTGCCTCCTTGAAGATCTCGGCCCGGGGCACGGGCCCTGTGCCAACCGTGCCCAGCGGTCAGGGTGCAGGCAATTCGTAGTCGCACGTAAGTTGTTGACCTCACCACCTAACGCCGGCGAGTCCTTGATAGACATCCCCGGTGACCGACCTCCCATTCTGGCCAACTGGCACCGCGACCGCGATCGGTTCGATGCCCGGTACCGACCCTCTGGAAGCCGCGCGCACCGTCGTCGGCGAGCTACCGCAGCTGCCGCACCTGCCCGAGCTTCCCGGTAGAGGTGCCGGTGCCGACCTGATCGGCCGCACCGCGGCGCTGCTCGTCGACCTCGCCGTCGAGCTGGTGCCCTCCGGGTACCGGGTCACCGCGCGGCCCGGCCGTGACCACCGCCGTGGCGTCGACCTGCTGCGCACCGACCTGGATGCGCTGGAGGAGGCGGTGGATTCCGCCGGCGCCCGGCCGGCGGTGGTCAAGGTGCAGGCCGCCGGGCCCTGGACGCTGACCTCCGAAATCGAGCTGCGCACCGGGCACAAGGTGCTCACCGACACCGGCGCGTTGCGGGAGTTCGCCGCGTCGCTGGCCGAAGGGCTACGGGCGCATGCCGCAGAGGTATCCCGCAGGCTCGGGGTGGCCACCGTGGTGCAGCTCGACGAACCGGGCCTGCCCGCGGTGCTCGCCGGCGGCGTGCCCACTCCATCCGGATACGGCACCGTGCCCGCCGTGTCCGACGATGACGCCGTTGAGCTGCTGCGCAGGGTGCTCGACGCACTGCCCGTGCCGCGGATCGTGCACTGCTGCGCGCCGCGGCCACCGCTGGCGTTGCTCCGGCGCGCCGGAGCCGACGCGCTGGCCGTCGACGCCGAACTGCTCGCCGGTGCGCCCAGGTCCACCATCGACGCCCTCGGCGAGGCGTGGGACACCGGGGCAACGGTGCTGCTCGGTCTGGTGCCGGCGTTGCCACCCGAAGCGCCACCCAGCCTCGAGGCACTGGCCCGACCGGCGCTGAATCTGGTGGACCGGCTCGGTTTCGACCGTGCGCTCCTGGCCCAGCGCTGCCTGCCGACCCCGTCGTGCGGCCTGGCCGGCGCCACCCCGGACTGGGCCCGGCGCGCCTTGACCCTGGCTCGGGAACTGGGACAGGCGTTCCTCGACCCGCCCGACTCCTGGGCGGGGTGAGCCGGAAAACCGGTGGCATTGATGCCGCGCGCGTGGCGGGATAGGGGCATGTCCCCCGTCAGCCTCAGCCGGCTGTCCCTCGCCCCGGTCGATCCGTCCGACGAGGACGCGATCCGGCAGTGGTACGAGCTGTGCTGCACAGTGGTGGCGGCGGACCATCCCGATGACCCGCCGCCGTGCTGGATCCACCAGCTGGGCAGCTTCCGGCACCCCGGGCCCGGCAAGTTGCGGACGACGTGGTTGGCCCGGGTAAACGGTTCAGTGGCGGGTGCCTTCGTGCTCGGTCTCCCGATGCTGGACAACCTGCACAACGCCTACGGCGGCATCCTGGTGGCGCCCGATCACCGGCGACGCGGAGTCGGCCGGGCGCTGCTCGCCCATCTGCGCGCCGAGGCCACCCGGCACGACCGGAGCCGTCTAATCTTCTGGACGACACAACCGCTCGATCCAGCGGCCTCCGATCCCACCGGTCGATTCGCCGCGGCCTCTGGCGCGGTGCCGGCTCTGGTGCAGACCCTGCGGCGCCTTGACATCAACACGGTGGACCCGGCCGTGCTGGCCCGGCTCGGCGCGCAGGCGCGAGCCCGCTCCGGGGACTACTCGCTGGTCCAATGGGTGGGCGCCACGCCGCCGCAGTGGCTGGATGACGTCGCCTACCTCACGGCCCGGATGTCCACCGATGTCCCGTTGGACGACCTGCAGTGGGAAGAGGAGGTCTACGACGCGGCCCGGATCCAAGCCAGGGACGCCTGCTGGCTCGGCCGCGGACAGCACAACGTCACCACCGCGGCGATGGACCGCGCCGGGCGGCTGGTCGGCTTCACCCACATCGGTGCTGACACCACCTCGCGCTGGTTCGCCTGGCAGGGCGACACCATCGTCGCGCCGGAACACCGTGGTCACCGGCTGGGCACGCTGATCAAGGTGGCCAACCTCGCGCTTGCCCGGCGCGAGCGGTCCGAGCTGCGTCTCATCGCCACGTGCAATGCTGATTCCAACCCGTACATGGTGGCGATCAACGAGGCGATGGGATTCCGCCCGTACCGCCGCGCGATCGATTGGCAGCTCGACCTGTAGTCACTTTATGTGTCCGGATGAATTCTTTCGGGGGGTCTCGATCGGGCGTATCGTCAGGCTGCCGAAGAGGCGATGTATCAAGGAGCCGGTAGACCAGCTCTGTGTAGTGCTCGGCCGGAGGTGGCCGTGACAGCTTGAGCACGGATGGGAGCGGTCCATGACGCAGACCATTGACATCGAGGGCTTCCGCGCGGAGTTATCCGGCACTGTGCTGACCCGGGGCGATAACGGTTACGACGAGGCACGTTCGGCCTGGAATGCTGAGATCGACCGCTATCCGGTGGTGATAGTCCGCTGCGCCGACGCCACCGATGTCGTAGCGGCCATCGAGTTCGCCCTTCAGCGCGGCCTGGAGATCTCAGTGCGCGGCGGTTTCCACCACTTCGCAGGCATGGCCGTGTGCGACGGCGGCCTGATGATCGACCTCAGCCCGTTGCGCGAGGTTTCGGTCGATCCGGTCACCCGCCGCGCGCGGGTCGGCGGAGGAGCAACCCTGCACGACCTGGATGCGGCGACCCAGGCGCATGGTTTGGCGGTGCCCCTTGGGCTGGTCAGCCACACCGGCGTGGGCGGTATCGCGCTGGGCGGCGGGCTGGGCTGGCTGACCCCACAGCACGGCCTGACCGCGGACAACCTCATCTCGGCCCAGGTTGTCACTGCCGACGGGCGTCAGCTGCGGGCCGCCACCGACGAGAATCCCGACCTGTTCTGGGCGCTGCGCGGCGGCGGTGGCAATTTCGGCGTTGTGACCGAGTTCGAGTTCCAGCTGCACCCGATCGGGCCAATTGTCCACTTTGGCTTGTTCTTCTACGGGCTCGAGCAGGGCACGGAGGCGCTGGGGCTCGGCCGGGATGTCATCGCGACCCTACCCGCGGACGCCACCGTGATGATCGGGGGCCTCAGCGCTCCGCCGGCACCGTTCGTGCCTGAGAACTTCCACTTCACGCCCGGCTACGCGCTGTTGGTCGTCGGCTTCGGAACGGAAGACCAGCACGCCCGGATCGTCGCGCAAATCCGCGAGTCCCTACCACCGTTGTTCGACTTCGTCACCCCCACGCCCTACGCCCAGCTCCAACAGATGTTCGATGAGACTTACCGGTGGGGGCTACACGCCTACGACAAGGGACTTTACCTCGAGGGCCTGTCCGACGAGGCAGTCGCCGTGATCACCGAGCACCAGCCGTGCAAGAGTTCCCCGCTGTCGGCGCTGATGATCTACTCGCTCACCGGGGCGTACGGCGAACCTAGCGAGGAGGAGACCGCGTTCGGAGGCAGCCGCGCCGCCCGGTTCGGTGCCTTCTTAGTGGCAATAGCCGATAACCCGGAATCACTGTCGGTCGACCGGGGCTGGGTGAGGTCCTTCTGGGACGCGTTGCTGCCCTACGCCATGGGCTCCGGGAGTTACGTCAACTCGATAGCCGAGGACGACGAGGACCGGGTGCGGGCCTCTTACGGTCCGGCCAAGTACGAACGGTTGGCCCGGATCAAGGCCAAGTACGACCCGGACAACGTCTTCCATCACAACGCCAACATCAAACCCGCATTACAGCCGATCTGACGAATGTCCCGCCCGAGGTCGCGCTGCGCAAGGTGATAGCGTGGCGCCAGGTTGTGGTCGTGTAGGTTCCCCGATCGTTGTGAAGCGTCCGTGGAATGTCTGACTACGGGCTTCGCGCTTCCCTCGGGGACGCCTCCCAACGGGGCGCGTGGTCCGCGCAACCGCGCGGCCGGCACGGTGCTGGCTGCAGATTCCACAGCGTCAGATTTTAGGGAGAGCACATGGCACAGGGCGTCGTGAAGTGGTTCAACGCGGAGAAGGGCTTCGGCTTCATCTCCGTCGACGGGGGTGGCCCCGACGTGTTCGTCCACTTCTCCGCCATCCAGGGCGACGGCTACCGCACCTTGGACGAGAACCAGCGCGTGGAGTTCGAGTCGAGCCAGGGCCCCAAGGGCCCACAGGCAGACTCGGTTCGCGCCCTCTAGACCCGCTAGCAGCGCGTTCTAACCGCGGCCCCGCACCTTCGACGGTGCGGGGCCGCGCTCGTGTCGGTTGAGCACACAACTCAGAGCCGGAGCTAGTCTGCCCTGCATGATGGCCGAAGACCTGCTTGCAGGGTCGAGCACATGACCGAACCGCCTGCCGAGGTGCGGGCCGACTACGGCGAGCTCGTCGACACCGTGCGCGGCCACCAGTTCCGGTACTACGTGCTCGACGCTCCCACCGTCTCCGACGCCGAGTTCGACCGGCTGTTTCGCCGCCTGCAGGAGCTGGAGCAACGCTGGCCGGCGCTGCTGACGCCGGACTCTCCGACGCAACTGGTCGGCGGAGGCTTCAGCACCGAGTTCGCCGCGCACGATCACCTCGAGCGGATGCTCAGCCTGGACAACGCCTTCGATACCGACGCGCTGCGAGCCTGGGTCGATCGGGTCACCCGCGAGGTGGGTGCCGAGGTGCACTACCTGGCTGAGTTGAAGATCGACGGTCTGGCGGTGAACCTGCTCTACGAGAACGGGCGCCTGGTTCGCGGCCTGACCCGCGGTGACGGGCGCACCGGTGAGGACGTCACCCTCAACCTGCGCACCCTGCGCGACATCCCCGACCGGCTGCACACCAGCGCCGAGTACCCGGTGCCGGAACTGATCGAGGTGCGGGGTGAGGTGTTCTTCCGGCTCGCCGATTTCGCCGAGCTCAACGCCGCGCTCGTCGAGGCCGGCAAACCGGCCTTCGCCAATCCCCGCAACTCCGCAGCAGGCTCGTTGCGGCAGAAGGATCCGCGGGTGACCGCGACTCGCCCGCTGCGGATGCTCTGCCACGGCCTGGGTCGCCGGCGGGGGTTCGAACCGGTGCGTCAATCGGAGTCGTACCAGGCGCTGGCTGCCTGGGGACTACCGGTCTCCGAGCGCACCAGGCTGCTGTCCACCATCGACGAGCTGATCGCCCACATCGCCTACTGGGGCGAGCACCGCCACGATGTGGAGCACGAGATCGACGGCGTGGTCGTGAAAATAGACGAGGTGTCGGCGCAACGCCGGCTGGGCTCGACGTCCCGGGCGCCGCGCTGGGCGATCGCCTTCAAGTATCCCCCGGAGGAGGCCACCACCAAGCTGCTCGACATCCGGGTCAACGTCGGGCGCACGGGGCGGGTCACCCCGTTCGCGTTCATGGAGCCGGTCACCGTTGCGGGGTCCACGGTGTCGCTGGCGACACTGCACAACGCCGACGAGGTACGCCGCAAGGGCGTGTTGATCGGCGACACCGTGACCATCCGCAAGGCCGGCGACGTCATCCCCGAAGTCCTCGGTCCGGTGGTGGATCTGCGCACCGGCGATGAGCGCGAATTCGTCATGCCCACCACGTGCCCGGAGTGCGGCACACCACTGCGTCATGAGCGCGAGGGCGACGTCGACATCCGCTGCCCCAACGCCCGGTCCTGTCCAGCGCAATTGCGCGAGCGGATCTTCCACCTGGCCGGGCGCGGTGCCCTCGACATCGAGATGCTCGGGTACGAGGCCGCGGTGGCACTGCTGGCTGCCGGTGTGGTGCACGACGAGGGTGACCTGTTCACCCTGGATGAGTCGAAGCTGCTGGCGGTGGATCTGTTCCGTACCAAGGCGGGTGAGCTCTCGGCCAACGGCCGCAAGTTGCTGGCCAACCTGGAATCCGCGAAGGATCGTCCGCTGTGGCGGGTGCTGGTGGCGCTGTCGATCCGGCACGTCGGGCCGACCGCGGCGCAGGCGCTGGCCCGGGAATTCCGCGCCTTGGACGCCATCGAGGAGGCCGACGAGCAGGCACTGGCCGCAGTCGACGGCGTCGGCCCGACGATCGCCGCCGCCGTGCGCGAATGGTTCAGCGTCGATTGGCACCGCGCGGTGGTGGCCAAGTGGCGCGCCGCGGGAGTGCGGCTGGCCGAGCCGGTCGACGACTCGGTGGTGCGCCATCTCGAAGGGTTGTCGATCGTGGTCACCGGCTCACTCGAAGGCTTTTCCCGGGACGAGGCCACCGAGGCGATCACCCAGCGAGGCGGCCGGGCGGCCGGGTCGGTGTCGAAGAAGACCGCGTTCGTGGTCGTCGGTCAGGAGCCGGGGTCCAAGTACGACAAGGCCATAGCCCTCAAGGTGCCGGTGCTGAGAGAGGACGGGTTCCGGGTCCTGCTGACCGAGGGTGCCGACGCAGCCCGGGCAGTGGCCGACCAAATTCTCGGCGACCGTGGAGGTCGCTAGTCCAAGTCGACCCCCTCGAGAACGCGCAAGTCGGCGGTTGCGCCAATCACGCACGGCAGGCACGCCATGTCGCCCGGCAGTACCGAGTGATCTAGACCGTCGTGCGGTATCTGAACGCCACAGAGTGCTTCTGCATAGCCGCGCCGGTCCGACGCCTGGAGATCCCCGGGTGCGACCGCATGCCAATATCCGTTGTCGGGATGGGGAGCCCACCGCATCACGGGTTCACTCACGGCAACCGCTCCCTACGTACCACAGTCCCGAGTACGTCTCGCACGGTTGGGCTGCCGGGAAGTTAGTGATCACCCCAACCACTCCGTCAGAGCGTCGCGAAGCACGGTGGCGCCACCTTCGTTGAGGGTGAGCACGCATGCGCCGGTTGCGTGCGGGTCTAGCTCGATGTCGCCGTTGAGCTTGCGCACCACCAGATTCGTGAAGCCACGGCTGGCACTGTGCACCGAGCAGGATGCGTGGACCACCACGCGGCCGCGTTCGATAGCGCGGCGGTTGGGCTCGTCCCCGGCGTTCATCACTGGCCCCGTCCCTGTCAGCATGTCAGCACCTCGGCTCTTATGCAGCATGATTACGCACATGTATTGATGCAAGTATTGCACGATCACTGGCGCGAGGATGCACCGGTTTGGTCGCTGGATCACGGGCTGGGACGCTTGCGACATGCCGCCTAAGTTCACTGCCACTGCCAGGCTCAAGCGGTTGGGCTCTGCTCTGCGCGCGCTGCGCGTTGCGTCCGACCTCAGTGTTGATCAAGTTGGCGACCGCATCGGCTGGTCAGGTTCCAAGGTCAGCAGGATTGAGACGGCTAAGCAGATCGTGTCACCCGACGACGTTCGGGCGTTGGTGACGCTGTACGGGCTGAGCGAAGACGAGACCGAGAAGTACGTCGCCATAGCCCGGAAGGCCAAAGAGCGGGACTGGTGGCACAAGTACGACGACGTACTTCCCGAGTGGTTCGAAGGCTACTTGGGACTCGAAGCGGAAGCATCCAAGATCAGCACTTATCAGTCCGATCTAGTGCCCGGACTGTTGCAGACAGAGCAGTACGCAACCGCGGTGCTCAGTGCCTACCCGCTGCGCACTACGCCGGAAGAGCAAGAGCGCTCGGTTGATCTGCGCCGTGCTCGGCAAGATCGACTTATCAGCGGTGACAACCCGCTGATCCTAGACGCGGTGATCAGTGAGACCGTCCTGCGTCGGAGCGTCGGTGGCGTGGATGTCATGCGAGACCAGCTAGAGCACTTGATCAGGATGACTGAGCGGCCGAATATCACCGTTCGTCTACTGCCCTTTGCGGCCGCTGAGCATGCGGGCATCAACGGCGCTTTCGACGTGCTTGAGTTCCCCGACCCGGAAGACGGACGCATAGTCACCGTTGAGACCCTGACGTCCATGCTCTACATCGAGCGAACTAGGGACGTCGGCGTCTACCGACTGGCGTTTGACCAGATATGCTGCGCAGCGCAAGACCCTGCCGAGACGGTCAACATGATCAGCGCCACAGCATTGGAGCTATGACCATGACTACGCACCGCGCAACCGACAGCGCTCTAGCCGGGGCGAGTTGGATCAAGAGCAGCTACAGCGGCAGCGGTGGCGGCAGCTGCGTGGAAGTCGCCAGTATGCCTGGCGGTCACCGTGCCGTACGGGACTCGAAGAATCCCGCAGCGGCAGCATTGATCTTCACTGCCGGCGTGTGGACGGCGTTCGCCGCTGCCGTTCGAGATGGAGAGTTCGACTGACAGGGGAGTCACA